>SVQA01000008.1 GCA_015065545.1 Oscillospiraceae bacterium | reverse complement strand
CATCCGAGGCTTTTAACATATTTATTAATTCTTGCTTTATATATTTCCTTACCACCGGGTGGCTAAGCCCTTTACCACTTGGTGACTCCCCTTTTGCTTGCAAATTAAGAATGCAACAATGCAAGTGACTATGGTTGCAATGTTAATAGATAGCACTGCTTGACTTAATGGTCATTCTAAGGTAACATACCCACACTTAAGGCAGAGTTTATGGATTTTACCCTCTGCCTGATGCACATTGACAACTGAAAACGTAAACATCGGTTTCAATCATAAACCCACCCTTAAACCACCCTTAATCGTGGCACGGGGTTTCCTCTTCATCACAAACTCCGCAAACGCAAAAATTATATCTCGTGCCACTTTATCCTATCCTTTGGATTTCAGTTTCTTTACTTTTGTGGACAAATAGTCTTTTGCTATGTTATAATAATTTTAAGATATTTAGAGGTGTTTATATGATTGATAAAAATCAGATGATTATTTTTAAAACCGAAGACGAAAAAATTACCATAGATGTGTTATTTGACCAAGATACCGTATGGCTTACTATCGATAATATGGTCGAATTATTCGGAAAATCCCGCTCAACAATCAACGAGCATATATTAAACATTTTTGCTGAGGGTGAATTGGCAGAATCTGAGTCTGTGAGAAAAATCGGAATTTCCGATTTTTCCACCAAGCCTACAAATTTTTACAACCTTGACGTAATTATCTCCGTAGGATACCGAGTTAAATCTCTGCGAGGCACTCAATTCAGGCAATGGGCAACCAAACGTCTTAACGAATACATCCGCAAAGGCTTTGCCATGGACGACGAACGTCTTAAGAATGGTGGCGGAAGATATTTCCGTGAACTCTTACAGCGTGTTCGTGACATTCGTTCAAGCGAAAGGAATCTCTACCAACAGGTAACTGATATTTATGCAACCGCTATTGACTACGATCCTAAATCTCCGCTTACAAAAGAATTCTTTGCAACCGTGCAGAACAAAATGCACTATGCCGCTCACAAGCACACCGCCGCAGAAATAATCTTCGAACGTGCCGATAGCGAAAAGCCTTATGTTGGTATGACAAATTTCAAGGGTGATTATGTTACCAAAGAAGATGTACGAGTTGCTAAAAACTACCTTAAAGAAAAAGAACTTCAGATTCTCAATCTGCTTGTATCGCAGTTTCTTGATTATGCCGAATTACAAGCTATCGAAGAAAATCCTATGACTATGCAGAATTGGATTGACGAGCTTGACCATCAACTCAGCAGTAATCACAGAGAATTACTCACAGGCAAGGGCAGTATTTCTCATAAAGCTGCCATAGAAAAAGCCGAGAGAGAATTCAAAGTTTATCGTGATAAAGAAATGCGTCAGCTTGAAAGCGATTTTGATAAAGCAGTTAAAAAGCTGAAAAGCAACGAGGAATAATTATGGGCATTCTTGAAGTCGCAAGCGGAAACTCCGTATGGAGAGGATACGATTACTTTGAAGAAAAGAAAGTTATTTCTTTCGAAAAAATCAGCGAAACTTTATTTAAAGGTGTCGTATCAGGCAGTTCAAATGAAATATATGATGTTACTCTTGATGTAGCTCATCCTAAAAGATCCTCCTGTACATGCCCTCATGCTGAAGGAACCCGAAGAATTTGCAAGCACAAAACCGCTTTATATTTTACTATCTTTCCCGATGAAGCAGAACGACTCATAAACGAAGCAAGAGCTTACGAGGAGGAAGAAGAACAGAGGCAGATTCAAACAGAAAAAGACCTTGTCACCTATGTACGTAAACTCAAGAAAAGTGAAGCGCAGGAATTGCTATTAGATTTATTATTCGCAGGTCCCGATTGGCAATATGAAAATTTCATACGAATGCACTTAGACGATTATTACTACAGTTAAAGTGCCATGTCAATTACGAGGTGCTTATGTTAGACATAATGCTTGGATTGAAACGAGACACAGTTAAGTTGTTGCCTCATCAAAAACAATGGAGTAAAACCGCTAAAGATACCATTCTAAAATTGAAAGCTCTGTTAGGCAGTGTAGCTATCGATATTCAACACATCGGCAGTACCGCTATTCATGGTATTTATTCAAAGCCTATTATTGATATTGCAGTAGGTGTTGACAATTTAGAAAGCATTAACCCATACATAGATTTATTAGAACAAAACGGTATTATGTTTCGAAATGAGGATGTGCCTGGGCAATTGTTATTTGTGATAGGTGACGATAAATGTGACATAATAACTCATCATATTCATATTGTCATCTGGAACAGTACCGCATGGCACAACTATATTAACTTTCGAGACTATTTGAACGCTTTTCCAGCACAAGCAAAAGTGTATGAGTTAGTAAAGAAAGAGCTCGCTTTAAAGTTTGCCGGTGATAGACAAAGTTATACAGCCGGCAAACAAGAACTAATAGATACCATACTGAAACAAGCACAGTTATGGCGAGATGAATAACAAAACAACAATAAAAATGCAAACAAAAAATCGGCGTTTACATTTTGTATCAAAACCATACACCTTTGCCAAAATACAGGACATCACATTCCGTGGTGTCCTGTTTCTTTTATATCAAAAGCCGCTTTAACTCTCGTTAAAACGGCTTTCATTGTTTCAATTGTGTTTTATCTTTTAATATGCCTATATATTTAAACATAAGCACAAGTAAGGCTTGTATATACTTTCGCAGCAGGAGTTTAGCAGGGGAACTAAAAATTAACTCTCTATAATTATATTATGCAAAAGCTCCTGACAGACACATAAATGTCTGTCGGGAGCTTTGATTCAGGTATTTAAGTTTCTCTCAAATCTATTTTACAGAATTGGGAGATCATCAGAGTCTTGAGTTCCGTCAAACTCCGGCTTTTCTGTTGGGTTTACACCACTTGCAACGATTACATCTTTCGAAACAAACATATTGATTTCTATTTCAACGCCTGTATATTCTTTCTTTTGCATTTTTCAGTCTCCTTATTTATACGCATACATAGTTGCCTCACCAGCGAAATGTGCTAAAGCACTCACTACAGTCCAGAGTGCCTCTTTGCCTGCATTCTGAGCAAGGGCACCGTAGCTGTAGATTGTGTAATCCAGTGTAATGCCGCCGAAGGCTACTTTTAAGCTGCTCTCGCCCATCTTATGAGCAGGAATATCGCTAATTATAAGCTCGTAGAAGCTTCCGTTCTTCTTGAGAGTTGCAGGGTAGTCACAGGTGATTTCAAGGCTCTGGACATCAACGCTTTCGTCGATAATGAAATAGTGCTTGAAAGCAAGCTCTGTTTCAAGAGAAAGTGCTGTACCGTAGTATGTAACGCCTGACTCCTCACCCTCAAGTGTAAAGGGTGCACCTGCAAAGCCGTAAAGCTCTACTGTCTTTTCTTCTTCGGTCATAAGCTCTGTATCGTTTGCAAGATTATCAGTATTGTAATTAAAGTAAATCTGAGCCTCTGTACCGTAGTTAAGCATTTTCTTAACAAGTTCCTGCTCTTTTGCGTACTTCACTGTATCTGAAAGGATAACCTCTGCATAATCCTGAACAGTATAATCATCAAGCACAAGCTCACCTTCGCTTGTAACAAGCTTTGCGGAAATTGCGGAAGTCATTTCCTTGGATGCAACCTCGCAGGTAAACATATAGGTATCTGCAATTTTATCCTTTACTGCATCCTTGACAGGAATTACAAGTTCGTAATCAGAACCTGTATCGGGAACTGTGAATACCATCTTTGCATTTGCATCATTTATGGTCTTCTCTGTAAGGCTCATATAGTAGTTTACAGCAATCTTGTCGCCAAGGCTGATGGAATAACCTGCAAGCTTGTTGGATTTATTATAGTAATTGCCATCAGATAAGTAAACCTTCTCACCGCCGAGTACGGGAGCAGTATCTGTGCCGATTTTCTGACCCCAAATTTCGTCAGTCTGTTCACCCTGCAAGCAGTAAGCAATCTCGCCGGACTCAAACTGAGCCTGTGACACAGCAATAGCATCACCGCCTGAATTCATGGAAGAATTGATGTAATAACTGTTTACAACAGTACCTTCTGCTATGCCATAGCTCTTTCTACCAAAATTAGTGCTTGGAATAGTGATTTTACCCGTACTGCAACAATTTTCTACAGTACCACTATTTGTTCCGCTTATTCCGCCAATATAACTAACTCCATTAATATCCGCACTACTATAGCAATTTCGGATTACAGATTGGTTCATTCCGCAAATACCGCCAACATACCACGCATCCCAGGATACTGTAAATATCTTTCCTGTAAAAGTGCAAGTCTCAACGACTCCGCTATTGTTTGCAACAATACCGCCGGATGTATTGACTGCTTTGTCGATAGTAGCAGAGCTGGAACAATTAATAATACTTCCGGAGTTAATAAAACCACAGATGCTTGCACCACCTCCAAAATACGAATCAGCAATATTAAGATTCTTGATAACACCATTGTTTCTTCTAAAAAAACCACCTTGAGAAAAATCAAGATAAATTCCGCTTACAGTTTTTCCATTTCCGTCAAAGATACCGGAAAAAGCACCGTTCCAAATATCCCCAATGCCTTTCCATTCCTCAAAATTCCCGCTATTAAGATTTCCGTTAGCATCAAGCACATCATTGTTCACAACAATATCGTTTATCAAAATACCGTTAATATCTGAATTGCCATTGTTAACTGCATCTCTGTACCAACACAAGTCATCATAAGTTCTAATCTCATAATAACCATCTGCGTTCAGAACAGGACCCTCCTCAGCAAATGCAGAAAAAGCTGACACAAGAGTCAAATAAAGCACCATTAAAAGTGCAAGCAGTAAGCTTAATATTCTCCTTTTCATTTTTGAATTTGTTTTCACCTAAAATCCTCCTTTTTTATAATAAACTCTATATGTAAACAAGGGCAGAAAGATAAAGGGGGTAAACGCTTATTAAAAGCCCTTGGGAATTCAGAACATGAGCAACACCTTACGGCGACATTTTGACTTTCAAAAACAAAGAGATCTGCCACGCACCAAGATTACCCATTATACTCTTATCATTTTATATGTTCTTAAATTATGTGTCAATATTTTTAAGGTAATTCTACCTTGATAAACCATAAAAAGATAACAAAATCCTCAGCAGTTGACAAAATCTGCTGAGGCTATTGAATAATGTAATTTTACAGTTCAAAGTTATCCGCTATACCCACAAGCCTTGAGTTATCTCTTTTGACGTAATACATTTCCGTTATCTGTGATGTACTGTGTCCGAGAAGGTCACCTGCTTGTCTTGGTGTGAGGCATTTTACCCCACCGTCAGGTTGTTTGACACCATTCACAAGGTTGGTTGCAAAGATGCGTCTGAGAGAATGCAAACCTTTGTGTTCTACCTGTGGATGTAAAGGCGTGTCATATCGGGTTCACCATCCCCCTGAGCCATACAGTAAAATTCCCAGCCGTATCGCTCGTAAAAGCCTGTGTGGTCGGTAACGAGATACAGGGGAGAAATCCCCTTGGATTTAAGGTCGTCTACTACCATATTAAGAAGCACACCTGCAATTCCCATTTTACGGTGGCTTTCCTCTGTATAAACAGCACAGACATTGGGCGAAAGTTCTTTGCGATCGTGGAAGTCATTTTCAATCACACCCATTCCGCCAACGATTTTATCATCGTCTAAGCAAAGATACCAGCCCAGCTCAGTTTCACCGCTGAGGTAGCTTTCCATACACTCAAGGTAGGCTTCCTTCGGCACACCCCATTTGCTGTTGAACCACAAAGCGGCTTCGTTTATTATTTCAGGTTTTTCTCTTAATGTTATAAATCTAAATTCACTCATTTTAATTTTCCTTTCTTATTTAAGACTTTTGTATTCGGTGTACTCTAAGACACCGCTGATATTATCAAGAGCATTTTCCTCAAACTCTTTTACCATAAGGCACTCAGGTGCAGGCAGGCCTACACTTTCGCCTGCAACTATGCCGAAATCTGCGGATGTTACAAAGCCTCGGCTACGGTAATTCTGAGGGTTACCCTCTACAAGCACGACCTTAAAGCCCATTTGCTTTGCTTTTTCAAAGCCTGCCTCGATAAGCTCTTTTGAAATATGCTGACGCTGTAATTCTGTCTTTACTGCCACAGGAGTAAGGATAAGAAGTTCGTCCTTAAACTTACCACCAAGGTGGAACCTTGAAAACATTGAATAGCCTATCACCTCGTCGTTTTCATCCACCATAATAAGCTCAAGCTCGGGCAAATAATATTCCATTGACCTGATTTCCTGAACCAAATTCACAACAATCTGTGCGTCTTCATCACTCTCACTGTTTGTAAAGGTTCTTCTTATCATATCTAAAGAAGATATTAAATATTTATCTTCCATTGATTTAATTGTTCTGTTCATTTTAGAATCTTTCCTTTTTCTTATCGCTGATTCTGAGGGCTTTCTCCCACTGTTGTTTTTGTTTGCGGTAATCTGTACAACCCTTTCTGTATTTCGCCTCAGACTTAAGCTTCTTGTAGCTTTCAAAGCGAACGAGGTCAAGCTCACCGTTTTCAATAGCTTTACGCACCGCACAGCCCGGCTCGTTTTCGTGCTTGCAGTCACGGAATCTGCACTTACCGATAAATTTTTCAACATCTTCGAAGGCTTCGGATAAACCTTCAGTTACATCCCACATACCAAGCTCACGCATACCAGGAGTGTCAATTATCATCACGCCATTTTTGAGCATAATAAGCTCTCTGTGAGTGGTGGTGTGTCTGCCCTTTGAGTCATCTTCACGGATACCGTTTACATCCATAATCTCTCCGCCTGCAAGAGTATTCACTAAACTTGACTTACCAACGCCCGATGAACCTAAGAAAACAAGGGTGTTACCCTTTTGCATAAATTTTGAAAGTTTATCTAAGCCAAAACCTGTTTTTGCACTTACGATGTGAGTTTCTACATCCTCGGCTACTCGGCTGATTTCTAAAATATAAGGCAAGTAATCATCCGTTAAGTCAGCTTTTGTAAGTATAATTACAGGCTCTGCTCCCGATTGACGAGCAGCAGTAAGATAACGCTCAATCCGCTTTGGATTAAAGTCATTATTCAGCGACTGCATAATAAAAACATAATCAAAGTTTGCGGCGATAACCTGCTCTCCTCTACCTTTGTCAGGGTCACGGCGAGAAAAGTAGGTTTTGCGTTTAATGGTTTTAATGATTCGGCTATCACCGTTTTCTACATAGTCTATAAGCACAAAGTCACCTACCGTTGGGAAAACCTCTCCCTCGTAGTAATATTCCTTTGACTTAAGGCTTGCATAGCCTTCGCCGAAATCAGATACAATACCAAATCTGCCTTTGTGAACTGCGGTTACCCTTGCAGGTGTACCGCTGGTGTTATCACATGCTAAATCGTAATAAAAACCAAAATCTTTTATATTCAACTATTATTCCTCCAAAACCAGTTATTTTTTGAATATAAATATATTGTGCTAACTGAAAATGGACGCAAAAATACCGCAGAAAGTAACCCTTAAAGGATTTCTGCGGCTGAAAAAGGTATAAAAAATACACACCCCTTTTGAGTGTGCTATAACATCAGTCATAGAATTCACGAAAGGTTCCTTAAAACGGCACAACAAATAAAGGGACTATCATAGTCCCAAAATTTAATTTGCGTGCCAATATTCAGTTAACGGTTAATTACCTCGCTATAAATCATACTGAAATTCTCCTTTCTCGTTTGCCTTATATTTTATGAAACAAACTTTTATGCTTAAAGTGTACCGCAACATCAGTGTTTTGTCAATCACTTTGTGACAACAACCATAAGGGTTACCGAAGCAACCCTGTGCTTTTCTTTGTTCAGAATTCTAAGTTACCTGTTATGCCGTTTATTCTTGAATCGTCACGCTTGAATCGGATATATATACCGCTTGGTTGCCAAGTTCCGCAAAGCGTTTTTCAACAATATTTTTTCGATAAGCTACAGTACTCCCCGACATAGGATCATTCAAAAAATAGTAGTCATCACTATATCCCACAAGCACCAAGCAATGTTCCCCTGCTATCCACGTAAATAAACTGCCATCCTCTAAATACCACGAATTACCTTCGTAGGATTCTTTCATACTCATAGTTGCCCAAATCAACACAGGTGCATCTCTGTCTATATATTCCACACAAAGCTCCTCTAAAGACTTGCCAGTGAGTTTTTGGGCGGTACAGTTTGTACTATTGCGATTTATTGCATTAACGATTGGTGTAGCAAAACAGCCGTATGAATTTTTTGTAAAAGGATTTCCTGCAAAAGCCTTGTTTGGATCGGGACCATATTCTCTTCCATTTAACGAATAAAAATCATCACTACACTCAAGCCACTCACTTGCAAAGTTTTGTGCCGTAATGTTCTCATTATAATACTGCAACACCATCGTTGCGGCAACTGACTCACATCCTGTGGGCAATTCGGGGTATTGACAAATTACAGGCACATCAATAAATTTATCTGAAGTTGCGTTTGCTTTGTTTGCGTCCATAATTATTCCGTGGGTACCTTCTTTAACACCTGTAATCACATATACAAGTGAAATCATCAATGTTGCGACTATTATAATACCAATTATAAATATAATACCTTTTTTCATAGAAAGAGCCTCCTTTATGTTTACCTATCATAAAGGAGGCTTGTATCATAAACAGTATCAATCTGTATCTGAATTGTATATCTTATTCATTTAGTAACCTTTTTAAAAAAATTACAAAACCTATTTGACTTAAGTCTCAGCATATCAAACAACCGACATGCTAAAGGTTGACATTGATAATCAAATTCTCCTGCATAAGTGACAACATAACCATTAAAACCTTGCTTGAAACGATACACCCCATAATTTGGATGGTCTTCGATATTCCAATACGGCACTCCGCAAAAATCATAGGTGTGACAATTATTTAAAATTGCACGGCGAATCATAGTCCATTGCATAAGATAATTAGGCATACAATTCCTGTGCTTTGAAGATGAACACCCGTACACATAACTCATAACACCGGCATATTCAATACATAAGGCTCCCGATAGGGGCTCTTCTCCAAGATAGCACATACATAGTCTTGCCTCATTGCCAAACTCACGCAGTATTCTTTCAAAATAAGCACGCTCCCGATATTGAAAATTATCGTGCTCTGCAGTTTGTTGCATAAGAAACATAAAATCATTGAGTTTCTCCTTGCCATAAAAATTGCACTTTACACCTCTTTTTGATGCAAGTCTGATATTATATCGCCACTTAGATTTGAACGAATCAAATACTTCTTCCTCACATTTTCCATCTACATCAAGTACATAATTTTCTCGACACTGTATATTTTCATATCCTATCCGTTTGGAATGATGGACAAACCCTAATTTTTTTAGATTATCTATTGCCTCCTCATCGGTTTCCAATATCATCGGATCAATTCTTAACATAAATGCTTTGTGCTTTTTTGTGAGAGAAATTGCTTGACCTATCAAATCGTCTAGCACTGCCCTATCACTCATATCACAAACAGGTCCACGAGGGGCATACATAAACACTTTGCCAAGGGGTAATCGCTTTATCAGCACCAACATAGAACCGCATATTTTCCCATTTTCATCTTTAGCTGTGATATATTCTGCTTGCCAATTATTTTTCACTTTTGCCCATAAAGCAGATTGAGTAAATGTTCCGTATCCAGAACAATAAAGTTCAAACTCCTTTATTTGGGAAAAACTGTTGTTTCCTCTCATAAAAAAACCTCCCGTATAGTCACTCGATTATACGGGAAGTTTGTATCATAACTTACATCAAAGTGTATCTGATTTGTATATTCAATAACTATACATTACCTCTGCTTTAATATCATCGTACTGCAATATTCCGCAACCGATAAACAAATTAGCAAAATAATAGTCTTGTTCTGATTCAACTATCTTAGGAAAGTCAACAAAAAAATAATATTCATCTTTCATAAGCCACAAAGTTTTTTCATAATATTTGCTTATCATATATTCTATATTTTCGATAAAGGAATTGTAATCTTTATCATCAGTAAAGTTTTTATCAGAAAAATCAAAGGTTGCTCTTAATATCGTTTTTGTCTTCTCCTCATAGAAGATTTCGAAATCATCAACATAACAGCGAACAAAATTAAGTGCAGTAGGTTGATTATCTATCTTAATAAGTGTACTGCTACGAGTAAAGCTAAAGGTACCATCAGCAAGTCGTTGTTTAATATAGCTGCATACTTTATCGTCTTCTTCAAATAGCTGCTCTATTAACTCTATAACCAAATCCTTAGAAGCATCGCTGTAATCACTATAGGTATTTATCGAATTGTAAATAACACCCACTTCACGATTATGGTAAAGGCGAGCTACCTGTTTGCTTGTGAGTTTTGGTCTGTTACCTGCGGAATAATTAAGATAAATAACCTCATTCAATATGTTCTCTTCTTTTTGTCCGCTGATAAATTGTGGTACAAACACAACTGAGCAAGTAAGAACTACCAACAGAAGAAAGATAAATATTATCTTCAATATTTTCATTATTCAGCACCACCTTTGTAGAGCGAAAAAGAGACAGTAGTGCCTTTATCTTTTTCACTTTCAAAATCAAGTTCTGTACCGTGAATCCTCGCTATTTCTTTACACAAAGAAAGTCCAAGACCTGCTCCGCCCAGTTTTCTTGAACGGGATTTATCCTCTCTATAAAATGGTTCTGTTAAGAGTCTGATGTTTTCTTTGGCAACACCTCTGCCTTTATCTTCTACATATATTTGTACAGCAATAGGAGTTGTTTTGCTGTAAATTTTTATACTTGTTTGCGGATTAGAGGCTTTTAAAGCATTATCAGCTAAATTGTAAAGTAACGATAAAAGCAACACACTATTGGCGGATACAATTACCTTCTCAAAATCAATAGTATAGTTAATCTCATATTTTTCGGAAAGATATTTGAGAGTGGTATTTAATTGTTTTCCAACTTCAAAGAGGTCAAGACTTTCCATTTCAACATTTTCATTTTGATATACATAGAGTTCGAGTAACTGTAAAGACAACTTTTCAAGTCTTTTCGCTTCATCCCATATTGCTTTTGCTGCCTCATCTTTTTCTGTATCATCAAGGTCATAGGATTGCAGCATTTGAGCATATCCAATGATAGCTGTCATAGGAGTTTTCATTTCATGGGTAAAATCCGCAACAAATATATTACGCTTTTCTAATTCATCTTGAATTTCTTTGATTTTTTGCTCTATGGCTGATGACATAGAATTGACGCTTTCCGATAAAGCAGATATTTCATAATCGGAACTTTTAACCTCTACTCTTTTCCCATAATTACCAAGTGCAATTTCATCTGCCACTTTTGTCAGCTTATTGAGAGGTTTGGTTATCTTTCTCGCCAAAGCAAACAAAAGCAGTCCGCTTACTACCGATACACAAATAACAACAAAACCATATCTGTTCCAAAAAACATCCCTCTGATTCTGAATGTCCGTAAAATCGGAATAGACAAAAAGATAATAATCAGTAGAGCCTATATTCAATTTACATACCGATTCCATCATGAGTCGGTTTTCTTCTTTTACAAATGTTGCGGTGCATTCGTTGTCTTCCATTTCGGTATATTGGGAATTCACTTTACCCGATGTATATATCTCTATATCACTCACAGAGCTGTCCATTGTATTTTTGATTTGTCGTATGGCATCGTTTTTTTGAGAACCTGATATTTCATTATACGACACATCGGCAAATGCCATAAAACTATCTGCCGCATAATTTACTGCAGCATTTACTCGTTCAACCTGTGTATTCCAGAGTGTATCATTTATATTTTTGATTATATATGCCCCACCTAATCCTGTTGACAAAAGCACGACAATATATGCTATGCAAAAGAACTTGAATGATAATTTCATTTTAATTTCTCCGCTCTGAATTTATATCCGACCTTATATATTGTTTCGATAGCTTCAGCTAAATTGAGCTTTTTCTTGAGTCTTTGAATATGAAGGTCTATTGTACGGGTGTTTCCATAATAAGGTTCCTGCCACACCTGCTCAAAAATCGTTTCTCGGTATAGGGCAATGTTATTGTTTCTTATTAAAAACAACAGCAAATCATACTCCTTGGCAGGCAAATTCACAGGATTACCATTTAACAAAACTGTTCTCTCAAGTGTATCAATTTTGATTTTACCTACTTCAACTATGTTTTCAGATTTATGAAATCTCCTGAGTACAGTAGTTATTCGTGCTAACAGCTCTTCCAAATCAAAAGGTTTTGAAATATAATCCTCTGCACCGAGCTTTAACCCTTTCACTCTGTCAGGCACAGAAGTTTTGGCAGTAACAAAAATAACGGGTATATCAAACTGTTTTATATATTCAATCAAATCATATCCGTCAATATCGGGGAGCATAATATCAAGCAATATCAAATCATATCTGTTATTTTCGATTTTCTCGGTTGCTGTCATTCCATCATTCACCGCTTCGCAACTATATCCGTTTTTGCTCAAACACAGTTTAACCATATCAGCAATCGATTGCTCATCATCAACAACTAAAATTCTATTCACACCATTCACCTCTGTTTTTATTATAACAGATGTTGTATCTTTTTTGTATCACTATGAATGTAAAAGGCAGCATAGCTATATAGCCTATGCTACCTTTTGGTTATCCCACTCAATTTGAATATTGTATTATAAGAAAACACAGGGCATCGTTTCCCGATACCCTGTGTTGTTCTTTATTTTACAGAGAAGCCCTCATAAGACTCGTTAAGGAGATTAACAATTTCGTCTTGCTTCAGAGTGCTGTTTTTGCTGTATTCCTGCCACTTAAATGTAGCTGTAAGTTTTTCGCAGCCTTCAAGACAAGTGTCTATGTAAGAATTAAACTCTTCTTGGGTAAGGCTGTTGCCCTCAGCATCGGTGAAGGTAAATGTACGGTTTGTTATATCCTCGGGATTTTCGGCTACAGAGATACAAGTACCAAGAGGCTTAAAGCTTACGGTGTTATCTTTAAGAGTAAGCAATCCTTTTGTGTAGGCAGTGTAATCCCCTGATGCACGAGCAGTATCAACAAAAGAATAAACCCGCTCGTCTGTATCTGCGTTCACAAAGCAATCTGCACTTTTTACTATTATCTCGGGCTCACTCTTTTTATCCATATTATTCTGAACACTCACAAGAGACTCATAATCCGAAGACACTTCTGCCCAAGCAGAAGTTGTAACAATTCCCGAGCCCATGGTAGCAGCACAAATCACCTCAAGTCTGCCGTTGTTATCCAAATCCGTAACGGCTACCCTGAAACTTTCAACAGGAAAGTCAATAAACGTTTCCCACATATCAGAGTTCTCTGCAATAAGTCTTATTTGTGCCGAAGGAAATGTTTTATCCTCCGCTTCGTTATCAGTATTACAAGCCGTAAAAAATGCAAATATCAAAACAACAGTCAATGCTAAAAACGATGTTTTTCTTATCATATAAATCACTCCTTAAAGTAATTATCCTTCATCATTTTGCAAAAGTAAATATGGAATAATAAACGATTTTGGGGTTGACTTTTTGGACAATACATCAATGGCTGTAAACCATCAAAACTTTTTGGTTGAAATCAATCTGATAATAAACTATAATTGAGATACATTAGTGTTGCGGATAAACAAAGGAGGATAAAAATGCTTTACAAGGATTTTGAAAATTTAAAGATTTCAGCTCTTGGAATGGGCACAATGCGTCTGCCGGTGCTCGACAAAGACAACGATAAAATTGACAGTGAAGCTGTCTGCAAAATGTTCGACTACGCTATCCAAAAAGGTGTCAACTACTTTGATACTGCCTGGGGTTATCACGGCGGAAATTCCGAAAGTGCCGTGGGTGAGGCTCTGAAAAGATACCCTCGCCAAAGCTTCTATCTTGCTACAAAATTCCCCGGCTACGACCTTGAGAATATGTCAAAGATTGAAGAAATTTTTGAGACACAGCTCAGACGCTGTCAGGTTGACTATTTTGATTTTTATTTATTCCACAACGTCTGCGAACAGAACATTGATATTTATCTTGACCGAAGTCATGGACTTATCGAATATCTGCTGGAGCAAAAAAAGAAAGGCAGAATCCGACACATTGGTTTTTCTACACACGGCACCCTCGAAACTACCAAGAGATTTCTTGATGAGTACGGCGAGTATATGGAATTCTGTCAGATACAGCTTAATTGGCTTGACTGGAAAATGCAAAATGCAAAAGCCAAGGTGGAGCTGTGCAGAGAGCTTAACATTCCCATCTGGGTTATGGAGCCTGTACGCGGCGGCAAGCTTGTATCCCTTGAATCTGAATACGAAGCAACCCTCAAGGAGCTTCGTCCTGATGCAAAGACTGTAGAATGGGCATTTCGCTTTCTGCAATCCATACCCGAGGTTACAGTAACGCTTTCGGGGATGTCTGATATGGAGCAGTTAAAAGAAAACCTTGCAATTTACGAAGAGGATAAACCCCTTAACGAAGAAGAGATAAACAAGCTTTTTGATGTAGCTCAGGCTATGACTGCAAAAACCACTCTGCCCTGCACATCTTGCAGATATTGCACCTCGTACTGTCCTTTGGGGCTGGATATTCCACACTTCATTGAGCTTTATAATGACTATGTTTATTCCGAAGGAAACTTCCTTGCACCAATGGTGATAGGCACATTGCCCGAAAACAAAAAACCTTCTGCCTGTATTGGCTGCAGAGCTTGCGAAGCCGTATGTCCTCAGACCATCAAAATAAGCGAAATGATGAGCGACTTTGCAGGGAGACTTAAATAATGTCGGATTTAGAAAAATCAAAGCAATTGCTTTTATCAGGCGGATACACCTGTGTACTGTGCAAAAATGACCTTATTTACACCTCCTTTGAAAGAGGAGTCAAACCTCTTGTAGCGTGGCTGGAATCCAACAAAGACCTCAGAACCTTTTCCGCTTCAGATAAGGTTATAGGCAAGGGTGCAGCTTTTCTTTACGTAATGCTGGAAGTTTGTGCCGTATATGCAAAGGTTATAAGCACACCCGCCTTGAATCTTCTGAATAAGCACGGCATCCTTGTTGAGTATGACACAGAGGTTGGCTCAATTACAAATCGCAAAGGTGACGGTATGTGCCCCTTTGAGCTTACTGTTCTTCATATTGAAGATACCGAAGCTGCCTACAAAGCAATCCGTAACAAAATGAAAGAAATGAACATTTACCTTTAAGTATAATTGAATATTTGAATATATAGAATCAACCCCTCCGCTTTTTTAGCAGAGGGGTTTGCTCATTGAGATTCATTTATGAATAACTATAGTTTATTTATTTCTGTACTCCACAGCTGTGAGATAGTAGTTATAAAGTGCACAGATTGTATCTTTAAGAGCTTCTTTGCCCTTGCCCATAGCCGCATAGCCATAGCTCATTGCACCATATTCAAGAGTAAGATCGCCTACCTTAACCTCGTACATTGTGCCAAGCCTGTGAGCATAGATGTCTTCGATTTTCACTGCATAGAGGTTTCCGTTCTTTGTAAGCTCTGCTTCTTCACCGCCGATGGTAACAGTCAAGGTGTCAACATCAACCGTTTCATCCAATACAAAGTAATTCTTGATTGCTGTTTCGGACTCAAGCACAAGCGCAGAGCCGTAATAGCTTACACCCTCTGCCTCGCCTGTGAGCTTGAATTCATACTCACTCAGGTCAATATCCTTATTAACTACTCTTTCTTCGTCGGTCATATACTCGGTGCTGTTTGCAAGCTTTTCTGTATTGTAATCAAAGTAAAGCTGAGCACTGGCAGAGTAGTTGAGCATAGCCTTTACGAGCTCAGCTGCATCAGCGTAATTTTCGCTGTCAGCAAGAATTGTCTCGGCATAGCTCATTACCGAATACTCAGGGAATTCTGTTTCCTGTCCGTTTGCTATGAGTTTTGCTTTAATTGTGGCAGTTACCTCTTTTGCGGCAACATCACAGGTAAAGGCATAAAGTCCGCTTTGGCTGCGAGCAGCAAAGCCTGTTGCTACCTCACTCAAGGGTCTTTCTATTGTGTAGGCTTTGTCGCCCTCGCCAACAGTAAACACAACCTTGGCTTCCTCGTCCTCGAATGCACTCTCGTCAACGGCTACATAATAGTTAACCTCCAGTGTATCTGCAAGGCTCAGGTTGTAACCCACAACACCTGCAAGCTCCCCCTCTTTGAGAGTATAGCAATATTTACATACACCTGAGTCATTGAAGTTATGACCCAAGTTCTTGCCTTCTGTGTTGCTGTAAGCAACAACATCTCCCACGCAGTTACCAACACCGTAAACCGTTGCACTACTTAATTCGGGATAATTCGCTAAAGGTCTGTTGTTATCAATATTCTGACCCCAAACTTCATACTCCTGTGTGCTTTGGAGCAGATATGCAATCTTGCCCGAGGCAAAATCCTCTGCGGTCACTTCTGTAAGATAAGAGAATTCCTCAAGCTCGGCAACCTGATTTTCAGCGGTGTGTTCGTAATAAACACCTACTCCGCCCATATCTTCACCATCAGAGTTCTTTGCACTTGCTTTGAGATAATATACATCTATTTCTGTAAGAATTCCGGGATACTCTTCAATCTGTTTCTGCAAGTCAATTTCACCTGCAACACTGCCCACATAGCTTTCGCCAACTACAGACCCCGCATTGTAAGCATTTTTTATAGCACCATAAGCACTGCCTGCAAGACCGCCCACATAATTCTCTCCTGTTACATCCGCAAGATTATAAGATGTATACAATGCAGGATAGGAAGAATCCGTCTCATAACAGCCGACAATACCGCCCACATAGTTTTCTCCGCTGACTGATTTGCCTATGTTGTTACTTAAATAAATGTTACCATTCCCACTATAACCTAAAAGACCGCCTGTGTAGTTCGTACCTTTAACATTTCCTGAATTGAGAGCAAAATCCACATGTGAATAACAATAACCTGCAATACCGCCTGTGTACTCATAGCCTTCAACATCATTCGAATTGCTTATCATAATAATTCCCTTGCATTCGCCTGCTGCGCCGCCTACATAGTTATGACCTTCAACTTTTCCCGAGTTACCGCCATAGCCCATAAACACACCGTAACCGCCGATGCCGCCTGTCCAATAACCACCGCTGACATCTGCATAATTGCTACATCTGTATATATCCAAATATTGACCGGCAATACCTCCGGTATACATAGAGCCACCGAACACATTTCCTTCATTTACACAGTCCTCGACCTGTTCGGCATATCCAACAATTCCTCCGACAGAAGAACTGCTTGAGCGACCGTTAACCGTTCCGTAATTTTTGCAATAATATACTATTTCATCGGAATTACCGACTACACCACCTACACCGGCGGGATAAGGGTTGCTGTCATCAATGTTGCCGTCTTCTGTTAGATTCAAAGCAAAATCGTCACCTTTAACAGTGCCGTAATTGCAGCATTCTTCTGCCTCTTTACACAAACCTGCAACACCGCCTACATTCTGTCCGCCCTGCACTGTGCTGTCGCTGTAGCAACCATAAATCTTGTTTTCGTTTTTACCTGCCACAGCGCCCACATAATGTGAGCCGTGTAAATAGGAATTAATAACACCTACGTTGTTAATTATACCTTTGGAGTATCCAAACAAGCCTACATAGTCAACAAACAGATTATCGTAATATAGACCCGACACCGTCTTGCCGTTTCCCTCAAAGTTGCCTGTGTAATCCAGAGCCTTACAGCCAACAGCACCAATGGGAGTCCAGACTCTTGCATCTATTGTATCTCGGGTCATAATGCCTTCGTTTACAACGATATTCTCTGTAAGCTCTCCGTTGATAGTTAATTCTCCGCCATTTACAGCAGATGCAAAAGCATACAGTTCATCGGCAGAACCAATGTCGTAATACGAGTCCTTGTCGTTATCCTTGAGGGTAACAGAAACACCCGTATCAATAGTAACGGTTAAGTTCTCTGCTTTCTCGCCCTCCTGTGCCATAACAGACACGGACAAATTTGAAACAACAAGCAGTAATAACAGCAAAACGCCGACTATTTTTCTTGGTTTTTTAATATAATTTTTCACAAAAATTCCTCCCTTAATGTATTTTAGCATACTATACCATAATTTCAGAAATTACAAACAATTATGTACATTATGCAAAACAGCTTTTTAATGGCTCTGTCTCTCTGTTATGAGACAGAGCGTTTTAATCATCTTACCTTTATAATATGTAATTCACTTTTGCAACCTCGTAATTGTCTCTTCAAATATATAACAATAATGAGTATCAAAACATCACAAAATATTCAAAAATTTATTAGCGTAGCCTGATTTATTGCTTGAAGCAGCCTGCCATATTTTTATTATTGTAAGTAATATCTCTTTACCATCATTCTATGTTTTCGAACAATATAAAGATTTATAAAGAAAATTATGCTATAATATGTCAGAAATACAGATATTTATCGTCTTATATATTGGTGGCACCGAGAAAAAGGAAAGGAGAATGTACAATGGAAGACAAGGAGATAATTTTTCTTTATAATCTGCGTGATGAAAATGCCATTCGTGAAACCGACAAAAAATACGGAAAGTACTGTTTCTCTATTGCTGACAATATTCTCCACGATTTTGAAACCTCAAAGGAATGTGTAAACGATTCTTACCTTAAAACCTGGAACAGCATTCCGCCGAAAGCACCTTCCTCTCTGCGTATGTTCCTCGCAAAAATTGTGAGAAATCTTGCCTTTGACCGCTACAAAAGCAAAGCAAGACAAAAGCGAGGCGGCGGTGAGGTTTCTCTTGCTCTGGAAGAAATCAAAGACTTTCTGCCTGCAAAAGAACAGGTTGAAACCGCCTTGGAGGAAACAGAGCTTATAGCGCACATAAACCGATTCTTACGTTCTTTGAGCAGTCGTGACCGATGCATTTTCATTAACCGATATTTTCACGTTGAGCCTGCAAGCACAATTGCACAGAAATACAGTACAAGCGAAAACAATGTACATAAAATCCTTTCCCGAACAAGAAATAAACTGAAAGAATTTTTAACCGAGGAGGGATATACAATATGAAAAACGAACGACTTTTTGAGCTTTTAAATGATATTGACGAAAAATTCATTGAAGAATCGGAAAATATCACTACACTCAAAACAAAAAAGAAAAATCGCCATACCCCCATTAAACTCCTTGCCGCCTGTCTGTGTCTTCTGCTTATCTCAGCGGCAGTAATCGGCATTGTAAAAAAGCCAACCGAACCGCCTGCTATACCCAACCCGGTTATTACTCCTGATTCAGACAACTCCATAACATTCGATGTGCTTCAAAATTCTTCACAGTCACCGATAAATTATGGCAGTCCTGCACTTTCGAGTGACGGGACAGGCGGTAATACGGCTTTGGCTGAGGAATACCATCCTTTTGCCGCTATAACAGTAAGACTTTTAGAAACATTACCTGATGTTTATACTTTCTATGACCGCTCAAATACACAGTATATGATTCTTAAAATGGAAACCTTGGAGGTTTTGCATGGCAATGACATACCCAAAGAGTTTTATTTTCTGATACCCGAGGGGTGTTTTACCGACTTTTCTATATATGACAGATTTGTGATTTCCGATGTAGTTCAATATGGCTACGACTATTCTGTTATGTACAACATAAAAAAGGACTGTCCCCTTGTGCTTGATATGGTCTTATTGGGTTGCTACGGACTTCCGTTTACGAGTAATGCCGGTGGCGGTGATATGATCGCCTTTGACGAAAACGGAAACTTTGACCCCAGACTCTACGAATCAACAGAAGGCTTCAGCGGCGGCTCCGGTTGGCACAATGAAGAAAACCGAGAGCATATAATAAAGGAAATCGGCACTCTTGAAGTCACAGAACAACGCTTTCGCAACAATACTTGGTCAGGGTATCTCCAAAATGACTTTTTCGTCCAGACCTTCTCAGATTTTTCGTACAAAGCCCAACTGGCACTTGAATATTTGAAAAACACGGAAAACGGATTGTATGTTCCCGAGTTCGAATACTATTCTACTGCATATACACGCAAAGAGGAAAAGGTAGTCTTCCGAAGATTCATAGACGGCATTCCAACCAATGAAACCATAACTATATATCCCTATAAAGCAGAACGCACCACCGCAAGCTTTGACGAAACAGAGCTTATCTTCCCGCCAATGCTTCGTCCTGCATTCACTAAAATCTGCGAAGAATTTGAAGCAGGCAAAATCACTCCGCCCCACATAGAAGGCTTTGAGAATATGGAAAACACCATCCACGGAATCTTTCCTTGGTATGCCAAAACCGAAGAGGGCATCGTGGGAATCATTCAGGTTTCCTGGTTCTATAAATGGAGTTATGAAACCCCTTCAAAAAATCGCTTCGATATACTTTTTGACGATGCCTATTTTATAGTAAAACCCGACTCAAACACCTGTTCTCCTATTAACCGTGACGAACTGCTTAAATTACTGGGAGATTTTGAAACAACCTATATCTATACGGGTGAATACGATAATCAGGGCAAGGTCTACGAGGGTCGCAACGACGAATATGTAACTATTTATTAAGCACAAAATCAATATCGTTTATCTGCAAAAAAAACGCACAGGACATAAACCCTGTGCGTTTTCGCTATATTAATTTAAAATTCAGCTCAATTAGGGAGCAGGCTTTGTGATAACAGCGGGATCGGAGTAGATTGTTACGCTCTCACCTGTTACTGCATCTGTATAAATCACAAAGAGGCATGCAACGTAGGTGTTACCATAAAGACTGCCTGTCTTGTTAATGGAGTATGTATTCTTTTGCTTAATAAACTGAGCCGCAAATGTTCGGTCAAACAGCTTACCGTCTCCTGAGCCGTGCTTGAAGGTGTCTTCATTGTAATCTGCTTCGTTTATCCACATAAGACCTGCCGCTGTTACTGTACCGATAGATTCATCAATATCCCAGCTCATTGTGTACATAATTGCCTCTGTGTCCATATCGGAAGGATCACCTGCAATGAATGCAAGAGGTTTCTTAACAACTGTTTCACCGCTTGATACATAAACAGCTGTGAGTTCTGTGTCCTTTGAGGGATAGAACTTGTACTCTGCATCATAGCTCATAATTCTGCCGTCAGCATCTGTCCAGTATGCAAACTTCTGTCCTTCGGAAGCTTCACCTGCTACTACTGTAAGTGCATTGTATGCAAGGTACTGACCGTTTGGCTGGGCTGCTGTTGAAATTTCGCCGCCGTTAACAGTAACGTCGATGTAAACCTTTGCTACTTCCCAGTTAGCAAGAACTGTTACGCCCTCACCTGCTGTGAGCTTCTGCTGAATATCCTCTGCTGTCATACTCCAGCCTGAGAAGGTATAACCTGCCTGAGAAGGTGCAGAGGGAAAGGTAATCTCATCACCTGCAGCATAGTACCGCATATCGAGGATTGCACCGTTTCCGCCTGATGCCTTAGCATTTTTAAAGATAACCGAGTTAACCCCCTCAACCTCTGTCTTATAGCAAGCCTTGAGGTAATCATTGCCTGATGCCACAAAGGTGTATCTATCTGTGGGTGACAGAATTGCACCATACTCATCCATCCAGCCGATGAACTCTATACCGCTTGTTGCGTTTGCAACTACTGTTACGGTTGCACCGATGGGCATTTTTGTATTTACATAAGTTGAACCCTGAGGACGAGCTGCACCGCCGTTTACTGCGATTGTAAAACTTGAGCCGCCCGCAAGCTCAATTCTGAGCTTTCCTGTTGTAGAAACAGCCGCAGGAGGAAGTGCAACGCTATCATACTGTGCCGTTACGATAATATCGGAAGTTACATTCTCAAAGGATTTATCCCAGCACTTGAATGTATAACTGTATCTGGAATCGTTCTTTCTTTCGGGTGCTTCGGGAGCAGTTGCACTGCCGCCTTTAATTACAGCCTGTGCACTGAGGAGCCTACCGTCCCAATCAACAAAAGCAACACTGTAATATATTCCTGCCACACCGCTCTGGTATGTACTCCAAGTACCTGTCTTTGCATTTTCGTTATCCTGTGTGAAATAATTGCTGTTTGCAGGGATCGTCTGACTATCGGTCTTCGCAAGAGCCAAATCGGGAGTTGCACCGAAGGACACACCAAAGATAACAGTTGTGTCCTCTGCAGGAATATCTACGCTGTAAACATCCTCAGACACTACCTCAGCAAAACGCCATACAAACTCTGCGCCCTCACTCTTGGAAGCAACGGAAATTCTGCCTTCGCTATCCTTAACATAAAAGAGCCACTCTGCACCCGGTGTAAAATACAGAGTCTGAGCTTCACCGGGAACAACGGGGTTATCCGGTGTATCGGTACCGGGGTCATCAGGAGTTTCGGGGCCAACTGCAGGCTCTGTATAGTAGCTCCATGTACCTGTCTGTGAATCCTCAAGCTGTGTGAAGCGATTGCTGTCGGCAGGGATTGTCTGATCGTCAGTCTTTTCCCAAACATACCAGCCATTCTCAACAGTGCTCTCAGCTCTTAAGAACTCCACATTATCATAGCTTGCAGGAACCTCTGCAGCCCAAACAGAGGGATACTGACCTACAGCACCCTCAACCAATGAGCATTCTACCAGTACACCGTCGGTGTCTGCATCGCTGTATGCATGAACTACAAAATCGTGGTAAAGGTTCCCCTGAATGTCTGTCCACTCCTCGTTGGGAGTAAAATAAACCTTCTGTGTACCTGCGGTATTACCTGACTGGTCTGCTGTATTGTAATATCCCCAAACTGCCGTGGTATCGCTTGTAAGAGAAAGATAATTGTAGCCTTCCTCGAGAACAATATCACCGATTTTCTCATCAACTGCATCCATGGTAAAGCCGGGATAATATCTGCTGCAGAATATTGCCTTTGTGTAAGAAGATGACAGCTCAACACTGTAAAGGCCGTCAACTCCCTCCACCTTATCTAATTGCTTCCACTCGGATGCATCACTGCCCTCTGTCCAAGCATAAACTGCAAACAGATTGCTCCAGTATCCGTTATCTGAAAAATAGATTGTTCTAACATCAGTTCCTGTCTGTGCAACATCACAGTCTGCTGCAGAAACCGATGCTAATCCTGTCAAAGAAACTGACATCAGGATAAGAAGCATAAGCACTGATGCTAAGATTCTTTTTGTGAAACGTTTTGCTTTTTTCAAAACAATTCCTCCTCTTTACATATAAAATATGTAATAATTGAGATTATGGCAAAATTGCAAAAATCTCGATACACAACAAGTATACTACGTCCCCAAACCTTATGCAACGCAAAGTACCGCTTTTTATGTACTTTTCGCTCATTTTGTATACTGTAACAAAATATCAAATATTATGTTATTGAAATTACCCAATCAAATTTTGCGTAATAAAAATAACTTTTTCTTACTATATGTAGTTTTAATTACTAAAAAATACAGCTTGTAAGTAAAAAACACAGATTGTTTTAAAATCAACCTGTGTTTTACTATATGATATGTTGTTTATTTGTCTTGCTTCATTCTGATGCTGAATACTAAAACTGCAATTATCAAAATGCAAATTGCATAGGCACTCACCCACAAAAGCTCGGGGAGTATCAGGGAATATTCTCCCGAGAGTGCGTACCTGCCTGCATTTACTGCGTGAGTAAAGGGCAGAAGATTTGCGATTTTCTCAAACGCTCCGCCAACAAGCTTTAAATCAAACCAAGTGCCCGAAAGCCATGCAGTCAGATTTGTAAGCAAGGCTCCGCATACCCCGCCAACCGCCTTGTCGTTAAACAATGTACCGCAAAGAAGTCCCAGTGCGATAAAAAGCACCATAGCAGGAATATTTGCAACAATTGCAAGGATGATATTTGCAGAAAATTCAAGTCCCAGCACAAGTGCTACAATATAGCATAAAACACTTTGCACTATTGCCATAGGAAGCAAAGGCAAGGTATATCCAACAATATACTGGGAGGATTTAAGCGGTGATGTAAAGAGCCTGAGTATGAAGCTTGTACATCTGTCTTTAGATACCAAGGTTGCAGAAAAAAGTGACATAAAGCTAAATCCGAACACTGCAATACCGGGCACAAGATTTTCTATGTCAAACAGATTCATTTCGGCTTCCTTTGGAATACTTGCATTTATTGCACTCAAAAGCAAAAGTATAACCACAGGGAATAGCACACCGAAGAAAAGGGTCAGCACATCACGGAGAATCTCTTTGGTATTGCGTGATGCAAACACTAATGTTTTTCTCATATCTTCACCTCATCCGATGCAATTCTTACAAAGGCATCTTCAAAGCTTTCAGCTTGAGCCAATGCAATAAGCTCCTGTGCACTTCCCTGTGCTTTGAGCACACCCTTTGCCATAATTCCGATTCTGTCACAGAGAGCCTCTGCTTCTTCCAGATAATGAGTTGTAAGGATAACCGTCACTTTGCCCTTAAGCTTTTCTATCTGCTTCCAGAGTTCTCTGCGGGCAAGCACATCAAGCCCCAGTGTAGGCTCGTCAAGGAAAAGAACCTTCGGCTCACTTATGAGTGCCATAGCAATACTCAGTCTTCGCTTGTAGCCTCCTGAGAGAGTTTTTGCACGACTTGATGCCACATCTGTCATATCAAAATCTTCCAATATTTTTTGTGCTTTTTCCTTTGCTTCGTTTTTCGAAAACCCATAAACCCCCGCAATAAACTCAAGATTTTCTCTGACAGAGAGGTTAGGAGCAACAGAGGTTTCCTGAGGCGAAACGCTGATTGTTTCTTTGACCGTCTCGGCATTCTTCACAATGCTGTTTGAGTACACCTCTGCGTCACCCGAGGTAGCAGAAATAAGGCAGGAAAGCATCTTGATAGTAGTTGACTTGCCTGCACCGTTAACACCCAAGAGAGCATAAAACTCTCCGCTCTCAATCTGCATATTAAGCTTCGAAACTACAGTTTTATCCTTGTATTTCTTTGTAAGATTGTTTGTTTTTATTGCAATCATCTTTTTCTTTATCCTCCAAAAGAGAAGTCGGAAAAACTGCGTATCTTTGCAAGCGCCATTCCTCTTTTGTCACCTACAACAAGAAGCTTATCTCCCGCCTTTATATCGTAAAACTGACGAGCGACTTTTGGGATAACCACCTGTCCTCTCTCTCCAACCTTTACAATACCAAAAACATTCTTTCCGTCTTTGTAATCTTCTGTTTCCATTTGCTCATCCAAAGGCATCGTAACCATAGCATCAAGAGACACCTCAAAGATAGCGGACATATCTGCACACTTGCGTATATCGGGCAAAGATTCCCCGCTCTCCCATTTTGCCACGGTTTGTCGAGTAACATCCAGCTTTTCGGCAAAGGCTTCCTGTGTCATACCAGATTTAGTCCGCAGATATTTTATATTCATACTAATCATACTTTTTCACTCCTTGCATCTATTATATTCTTTTAGTAAGCCAAATACAATCACCTCAAAATAACATAAATGTTAAATTTAGTTGCATTAAAAACGCCCGACAGAAAACTCCGTCGGGCATTCAGATTCAATTGATTTAATTATATAAATTCGTCAAAACCGAGATATGAATTTTCGTGTTCTGCGGTTGTTGCAGGGGTATCTATACCGGATGCAGCAAGTACTTGCTTTTCGCAGAACATAAATATTTCGATTTCTGCAGGAACATAAATTTTCTTCATATATATCTCTCCTTATTTTAGGGTCTGATTATTTGGTCAAAGTAGCCGTCTGAATCCACAGAGGGCTTTGTTGCAGAAGGTTGTGTAGGAGTTTCAGTGGTATGAGTCGGGGATGTAGGCTCCTGCACAAATTCTGTAGTTGTCTGAGTGGGAATTGTAGGTTTCTCTTCAGTTTCGGTCTTTGATGCAGGTTCAGAAGTTGCTTCTGTTGTGGTAACAGCAACCTGCTCTGCAACAGTTGTCAAAGCCTCAGAAGTACTTTTTGTAGTATTCTCCGTATTCTGCTCTTTTGAGGGAAACTCTGTTACAATGCCTGCCACAAATTTCTGGATAAGAGTTGCGTCTTTAACGTTTACGGTGCCGTTTGCATCGGCATCTGCAAGCGTTTCAGACTCTTCTTCCAGAGTAGCAAGTCCTGCAACACTTTTCTGAATAAGAGTTGCATCTTTTATATTAATACTCCCATTCAAGTCTGCGTCGCCTGTTTTAAACTGTGTGCTGTCTGCAGCGAACACCGCTACCGAAAGCATCACTAAAACCAAAAGAGCAAAGAAAATAAGTAAAATCTTTTTCACAAAATCACCTTATTCAAACTCTGAAAAATCAATTTCCACTTCCACCGGATAAGTATCATCCTCTGCCTTGGAGGAAGGCTCTTTTACCGATTCGCCCTCTGAGGCTTCGCTCTGCAAAGTTTCGCCGTCTGTGCTTTCAGTCAAAACAAAAGCTTCCTGCACACTGCTTGTTGTCAAATTCTGTGTGATAGCTTCTGTTTTATCCTGACGGGAATCCTCTGTTACTTTCAGAGCATCCTCCGAAGCAGCAGTGCTTAAAGTTTCATCCAAAGCACCGCTGTCTTTACTGCAGCCGAAGGCAAAGAGGGAAAGAACCAGAAAAGTGCTGATTATTGCAAATATAAACTTCTTTTTCATCATAGCACCTTACTATCCTAAAAGGCTCTTTGCAAAATCAAAAGATGCACTGCAAGCGTTGTAATCTCTTACATTGCCGTCGTAATTATTGTAATAGGTTCTGAAAAGACCGTTTGCGTCACCATAACGGATATATGCACGAGCACTCATTTCTGTATTGTGAGCACTCTCAAGGGCATCCTGCGAAACCTTGTCGTAGGTAATAACCGCTGTATAGAGTCTGTAATCGGTGTAATTTCTATGGTCGGGAACCCCTGAGCACTTCATATTCTGTACATAGGTATAATCGGATGTTGTATCTGCACCGTTTACGTTTGTGCCCTTGTACTGAAGGGTGTAATTCTCACTTTGAGCATATTTTTGAGCAGTAGTCTTCTTTGCAACAACAAAGCCGTACTCTGCACCGTTTTTGTTTACATCAGTAATATCGTTAATCTGGCTGTAAACATTCTCGGAAAGAACAGCTACAAATCTGAGACCTGTACCTGCAGTACCGTAATGCTCTGCAGATTCCGCCTTAACATCTCTTACCTGTACACCTACAAGGTCATAGCCTTTATATGTATCGGAGCCTGTCTGCTTGGTGTCATTTGAATCCTTTGCAACCTCGCCTGTGTAAATCCAGTGAGCATAAACATCGGTATCTTCTGTATAAACATCGCTCCAGGATATGGGTCTTGAGTCATTGTCGTTATCCTCGTCAAGATACCAGCCCTTGAAGATGTAATTATTATGGTCTTCGTAGCTGAACTCGGGCAAATCATAAAAGGAAGCAACTGTATTGTTATCCTCAAGTGTAAGCACACCCTCGGGATTGTTGCCCTTTTCGCAGTAAATGCGGAAAATATCTTCTGATATACAGTCATTATTTGCGTGGAAGGTAACTGTGAAGAGCTTTGTCCACCTGGCTGTGAGGGTCATATCCTGTGCAACACCGGCATCAATCTTTGTAACTCTGTTTCCGTCTTCATCGTACCAGCCGAGGAATTTGTATCCTTCACGCACAGGCACTGCATCACTTAAATCTGTCTCATAACTCCAGATATGACCTGTAAGATACTTGCCTGCAGAAACAGTATATTTCTCAAAGCCTGTAATGTGGTCCTCTTCTGTTTCCACAAAGTTCTGGTCAAAGTTTATTGTGTATCTCTTGGGCTGAAGCTCAATAGTCAGAAGCTGGGTCTGCTTGAAGTCATCAATGCCTTCAAGGCTTGCATTATCATCATAACGGGCACTGCCGTTATAATAAATAAAGAAAGGAATAGAGTCATTAACCTCATTCTCAACAGAATCAAGTGTATAGCTGTCAAGACGTACCGCATAGTCATAAATCACATGACCATCGGGCTTTGTAATCCATACGGCGTGGCTGTTGTTACCAATACCCTCATCTGAAAGTACAGTTTCGTGGCCTATGTGCTCTTCGCCATCAACCATCTGAGAAATAACAGTCCAGTTCTGGGGATTTGTCTCGCCATTACCAGTGTAGCAAAGCACCAACACATCTGCAAGCTCGGGACGATAGCCCTCACCTATTGCAGAAGCAATAACCTTGTAATGAAGATTGAAATTATGAGGCTCAAACTCCATGAATGCGTTTACATCTGCAATCTGCGGCTCTGTGCTACCAAATACCGCCATAAAGTCAGAAGAATTGTAACCATCAGGGAAAAGTGTTACCTTTTCTTCGTCCAAACTGTTGGGTTCATTCTGATAATTTGTGCTGTAGTTGGGATTCTGAATAAGGACTCTGTACTCGTGTCCATCGTCGGGAAGCTCTGAGAAAGAATAGTTTGCAACACCCATAAGCTCAGGATTTTCCTCTGTGCCGAAGTTCTCATAAACTACGTCTATCTTCTGTGTTTTGATTGTTTCGGTGTATGAGTTGGGCAGTACCTTCTGGAGATATACTGTTACTGCATGGGTACGCTCGCTGTCGGGAATTTCTTTTACATTATCGCGGTCGCCGTTCAAATGATAATGACCTGCTACAAAAACCTTACCCTCTACTGTAAGAGGAGCTCTCCAAACTGCACGCAGGGTCAAGTCGTCTCTCAGAATTTTTTCCGAGGTAGCGGCAACATCGGTCGTGTTGCCGTTTTCATCAACCTCAAACCAGCCGACAAAAACATAACCGCCATCTCTTGCAGGAGTATACTCTGAAAGCTCGGGAACATTCAGAAGATTGTCCTCTGTCTTTGGCTCGGTTGTACCATCGGAGAATATTCCGCCGTCAGGCTCAAAGGTAACCTTATGGGTCTTTATACTGATAATACCTGTAAGGCTGCCCTGCTGAGCACCCTCAGCATCGAAATATGCACCCTCAAGGTTTGTGTTCTCTGCATCGGGATTCATACCGCCGTCAACCTCAATGGTAGCCTTGAATCTGCCTGCAGGTGTAATGTAAACCACATTTTTATGATCTTCCTCGGTGCTGTCCTGTGTATAAACAATATCGCCGTTCTCAAGAACATAGGAAACTACCTTTATTCTGTAATAATAGGTTTCTGTATTTGAAGCATTGTTCATCCATACAGGGTAGGTACCGTAAGCCTCGCCATTCTCGTCAAGATAGAGTGTAACGAAGGTGTCGTGGTGCTGTGTGATGTGATACCAATCATTTGCCTCAAGTGTGTGACCTGCGTTTGTATAATCGTCTGTATAATAAGAAAGGATCTTAATATCTACAGCCTTGGGCTTATACTGAGGATATTCCTTAACAAGCTCTTTTGCTTCATCGTCAAGCTCTATCTTAAACACAAGGTCTGCATTTTTGGGGTCATAACGAAGCTTTACATCCAGAGTTACATTACCCTCTGCATCCTCGGTTGACGTTAAGCTGTAAATCTCATAACCTGATTTTGTAACCTCAACGGAATAGTCATTTCCGCCTACTACATTTACAAGCAGGGGTTTTACGGATGTATAGTGAGTTTCGTCAATATGATTGCTGTCATCTACAACACGGGATGCCTCAAAATTCTTGTGACTGAATTCGGATTCTCCGTCCCAATTGATAATTGTAGGTACGTCGAACACGTCAGCAAAGTCTACAGAAGTATTGTCCTTGGGTCTGTACATCAGGTCTATAAGAGCATCGTGCCTGTCTTCATCGTCAGTATAATGCCCTGATTTTTTACTATCGTAATGCTCTAAGGTTACGTTAAGGTAAACATTTATACCCTTTTCCCACTGTGCCTCAAGGACATAAGGCTGAGAAATTTCTCCTGCCAGCAGACCTTCTGCTGAATAAACATTTCCCTCTTCGTCCTTCCAGCCTGTGAACACGAAGCCCTCCTTTGTCAGAGCCTTTCTTGTGGCAGCCTCTGAGCCTGTGAGGAAGTAGTCTGTACCAAGGGATACCCCATCGCTTTTATACTCTACAGAGTTATAGAAAAGGTATCTTGTTCTGTCTGCATGGTGCATTGTAAGGAGCTGGTTATCAATTTTTGAGCTCTCTTCCTTACCATAATAAAGATGATAGGAGCCTTCGTCCAGAATAGAACTGTATGTACCTGTTGCTGTTTCGGACCTTTTAAGCTCAACAAACTCTGTACCATCCAAGGCTTTAGCATAGAGGGTGTTGTAAGCGGTAACGTCCTCTAAATTCACCTTCTCGCCTGTTGCTGTATGAGTTTCGGAATCGTAAGTACCGTTTAAATAAACCTCGACTGTACCTGTGTAGATAGGCAGAGTGGTATCGTAAACGTATGCGTATGTATATCTTGTGTTGTTATTCTCGTCCTTATACTCTGCTCTTACCTCTACCATATATTCGGTATTGGGAGTGAGTCCTTCAAAGAGGATTGTTCCGTCTGCCTGTTTTTTACCCTCAACGCCTGCAATAAAATATCTGCATCTTGAGTCAAGATTATCTGTGAGTGTAAGTGTATATGCAGTTGTATCTGTATGGGGTTTTTTGAAAACATATACAGTAGTGGTTGCAGAAGCGGTTGTGTACTCGTGGAATTTACACTGATTCTTCTGGATTGTCAGGTCAACCTTTGCATCGCCCTGTGTGCTTGTACCGGCTTTGATACCTGTAATGTAGTAATCGCTACCCTCTTTTGCAAGAGAAATATAGCTGCCGCCGCTGATGATTTTACCACTACTTACTATACTTTCAACGCAAGTGATATGAAGAATTGCACTTTCACCCAAAAGGTCTTTTACATTTCTCTTATCACCCTCAAAGAGACCGATGGTAACATCGTCCATATCAGACTGCAGTTTGTGGTCAATGATACCGCTGTAATTGGTAGTCTGCCACCATAAATATCCGCTGGTAGTAACTTTACCTGTATGGGAATCTGAGCCGATGATATTTCCGTCTTTATCGCGGACAGTTACGGAGATAGTGCCGTTGTATGCACTGGTATCCTGAATTGTCGTACCTGTGCCGGAGGTATTGGAGCCGTAAACCGAAGCCCAGCAATAGCCCTCTCCGGTAAATTTATCCTTATAAGCTCGGCCTGAATTTGTCATATTATTGCTGGCATCAATCTTACTGTTGTAAATTTCAACCTCGCCTGCAGTACCGTCGATGTAGTACATATTGTGTGAATTATAAACATACAGATATGTACCCAGTGTGTTTGTCCACTCGTAAGTAAGCTCACGGACATTGCCCTCGTAGCCTGTAACTCTTGCTTCTAAAAGCTCGCTGGAGCGCAAGTCAGTCTGAGCACCGCGCATAAAGCTGACAATCTCAACTGAGGGTGCAGCGGTATCTGCTACCGAAACATCTGCCGCAGAAGTTGACGCTATGGGCAGTGCTGATATGCACACTATAACCGCAAGCATCAGGCTGAGAATTCTCCTTGTAAAATGTTTTTTCATTACAAATCCTTCTTTCATTATCCAAAATAAAATTCTCAATAATTATTTAGCCCCAAAACAGGGTGCAAATCAAAAATATTATGGTAAAAAAAGAAATTGAAGAAAACAATAGATTGCTTCCAATCAATTCGCCAACCTATATAGTAGCACTTTGCGTTGTAATTATCAACATATAAAAATAAAAAAATCAGGTTTTTACCAAAAACAAGCTATATATACAAAAACACCCGACGAAAAACTATCGTCGGGTGTTAGATTTTACAAACAAATTTTAAATATTTAGTTTTCTTCTACCTCTAAAGGAGCCGCAAAAATCTGAGCTTCTTCTTTTGCAACCTTCTTCTTTACTGCGAAAGCAATTATCTTTTCGAGAATATTGATAACAAGTATCATCAAAGATACCAGCGCAGTACCCTCGATAAAGGACTGAGACTCAAGCTCGGGGATAAGCAGCGAAAGAGGTGTTGTACGGAAATTGATAAGGAAGGATACAGCAGAAATTGTAATCATTGCGTTTACAAAGAAGTAGCTGTACATCTCAACAATTGTTGCCCTTGTGCCGGGAATATAAACAGAGAAGAGAAGCTTCATTCTGCTTATACCCAGTGTATCCGCTACATCCTCTAAGTTAGGATTAAACTTTGAGAGGGAGTTGTATGCAAGCAGATAGGGAGAAGAGAAAAAATGAGCAATGTTAACAATAACAAGAATAAATATTGTACCGTAAAGAGGCATACTCTTAAAGGTAAGCACAAAGGAAAGACCAAGCACAATGCCGGGTACTGCCAAGGAAAGCATACTTATAAAGTGAAGCACACCGTTGGGCAGGGACTTTTTGCTTCTTGCTGTAATATAAGCAGAGAAATAAGAAAGGCAGGTACCAACAAGGGATGTTAAGAGTGCAATTGCCAAGGAGTTTATAAAGTACTGACCTAAGCCCGACGCAAAGAGCTTCTTAACTGTATCAAAACTTAAAGACATATCAACGGGGTACTGCTTAACAAAGCTCAGAAGTGCAAAGGCAAAAACAGGCAAGCAAAGAAGGAAGAGAACAATTGCAAAGATTATGTAAACTGCTACATCTCTCTTTACGTTCTTCTCAATAAGGAACTTCTTTGTAACTGTACTGCCAGAAGCATTTATACCGCTGTTTTTAAGGTCCATAATAAATGCAACCATAGCGGGAAGCAGAAGCACTACGCCGATTACCGCACCGCCGGAAAAGTTCATTCCGCCGATAACCTCGTTATACATATACACAGGCAGGGTAACATCCGTACCGCCGGTCATAAGAGATACACCGTAGTCGGTGAAAACCATTGTGAATACAGCAAGGATTGCAGAAACGATTGTTCTTCTCATAGAGGGAAGTGTGATAGAGAGGAACTGTCTGAACTTAGACATTCCAAGCACACTTGCCGCCTCATAGATAGTAAAGTCTTCGTACTGGAAGGAATCGTTGAACATAAGGAAGGAAACAGGGAAAGAATAAAGCACCGAACCCATAACAATTCCTGTATATCCGTAAAGACCGATATTTATTCCGAATGTGTTTGTTACAATGCCGTTGTCACCAAAGAGAAATACAAGACCCATACCGTGAGAAATACTGGGGATAAGCATAGGCAGGGTAAAAAGCACAACAAACAAGGATTTGAATTTAATGTTGGAACGATTCAAAAGCCACGCAAGTGCAAAAGAAAGAGAAATGGAAATTGCTGTGGCAATAAGGGTTGTTATTACCGAGTTTTTAAGCATGGGTAAAAACTGCGCCGACGAGAAAACATCGTTTATGTTTTCTCCGTTAATTCGGGCAAAAAGAAAAGCGACAGGCAGAACTATGCTGACTAAAAGATAAGCAAGAAGCAGATACTTTAAGCCAAAATAGCTCTTGTTCTTATTTATCTTCATAAGTACCTCTTCCTGTGTATCTGGAAAGATCCTGATACTTTTTGTCAAGCTGTTCCACAACGAACTCTTTAATATAGTCGTTTGCAGGATTACTGTAAAGCTCAAGGGGAGTTGCCATCTGTTCGATGTTACCCTCACTCATAACCATAATTCTGTCACTGAGGAAGAAAGCTTCTTCCTGATCGTGAGTGATAAAGAGCATTGTAGCATTAAACTTCTTCTGCAGGGACTTGAGCTCGGCTTTCATAATTTCTCTGTTTGTAACGTCAAGAGCAGAGATAGGCTCGTCAAGAAGAATAATATCCGGGTTCATAGCCAGAGTACGTGCAATTGCAACTCTCTGCTGCTGACCGCCTGAAAGCTGGTGGGGCTTTTTGTTAATCTGATCCATAAGACCAACCTGCTCTAAAGTTTTAAGAGCAATCTCCTTAGCCTGCTTCTTTGTATCTTTGCGAAGTGTAAGGGCATACTGAACATTCTGCAGAACTGTCATATTGGGGAAAAGTGCATAGTTCTGGAAAACGATACCCATACCTCTGTCAAAGGAAGCAAGGCCGGAAATATCCTTGCCGCCCTTAATAATCTCACCTGAATCTGCATTTTCAAGTCCGATAAGAATTCTCAGAAGTGTTGTCTTACCGCAACCTGAAGGGCCAAGAATAGAGAGAAACTCGCCCTCCATAAGGTCAAAGCTTACATTATTGAGAACGGTTTTGTCGCCATAGGTTTTGGTGATATTTTTTACTGATAATTTTGTGTTTAATATTTCCATAATTTCTTCAACCTGTCTTTCTCTGCGGCATCCTGAATGCCTGTCATATCTGCGTATTTATAATCTGCAGGATAATTTTCAATCTTATGGGTCTGGCCCTCATAAATCATTTCGGGAGAGAAGTTTTCTTTATCGTATTCAAGAAAATCGTTTGCAATAAACTCAAAAACCTCTCCAACACCCTTCTTATCGTCGTGACCCTTAACAATGGTACTGCCTGTGAGTGAGTAAGGAGAACCTTCGGGGGGGAAGATAATCTCGAAGGGCTGACCGTCGTTGCTTTCCTGCACAGCCTGGAAGGTAAGTGCAAGACCAACTGCAATTTCGCCCTGCTTCAAAAGCTTGATGGGACCGGAACCCGAGGAGGTAAACTGCTTAACGTTGGGATAAAGCTTATCAACATACTCAAGTGCTCCCTCATCGCCCCACACATTGACCCAGTTCTTATAGAAGAAATAGCCTGTACCGGAGGAGTTGGGGTTGGGCATTGCTACCAAGCCTTTGTACTCAGGCTTCAAAAGGTCGTCGTAGGTTTGAGGAGCTTCAAGACCGTATTTCTCAAGGATTTCGGTATTTACAATAATAGCACCTGCCTGCTTTTCCCAAGTAACCCAGAGGTTATCATTATCCTCAAGTCCAAGACCGTCAACATAATCCAGATGGCTGTATGCAGATACATCCGCAAGGTTGTCCTTAAGCTTATTAAGGTAGCCTGTCTCAAGACCGACAATAATATCAATCTCGGTTTTTTCTCCCTCTGCCAGCACCTTTGCAGCAGCGTTACCCGTAGGCATATACTTTACTACTACATTGTACTGAGGGAACTCTTCTGCCAGTTGTTCCTGCAAAGCATCGTTTCGAAATTGCTCTGAGGAAGCACAGACTACGATTGTGTCCTTTGAGCCTAATCCTGCAACAACGGCAAAAGCAAGGGTAATCACAAGTAAAATTATGAGACCTTTCTTCATTTTTACACCTCACTGATTTGATGTTATACAAAGCCTTAATCAGAAATCAGATAAACTTAAACTCCTGAAATTTGAAAAGCTCTGCACAACCCTTGTTATTTGTTCAGAAATTCTATTTTTAAAAACAAAAAACGCCCCGACCTCACCATTTATTCAAGATGTTTTCAGGACATTCGCGTTCAATTTACCTTATAATACAACACAAAATAAACGTTGTCAACTGTTTTTGTTCATTTTTCTTTGTTTTTTTATCTTTTTGAACTCTTTTCAAAAAAATAAATGCTCCCAAAACCCAAAAGGAAGCATTTATTACTATACATATTTGTTTTTACATAAATTCGCCTATAGGAAGTCCGGTGGAAATTCCTGCAAGGTGCTTCTGAATTGCGGTTGCATCCTTGATGTTTACTGCACCGTTCATATCTGTATCTGCAATGCTCTCTGCTTCACTGCTTAAAAAGGAAATACCTGCAAGGTGCTTCTGAATTGCGGTTACATCCTTGATGTTCACCACCTCATCCTCGTTAGCATCACCTAAAAGCAGGGTGGAGTTTTCGTCACGCCATACCGCATAAAGCACCACAGATGCATCTTCAGAGAAAAGATCGCCTAAAACATACTCTGCCCTTTTCGCAAGCTCATCCCTTGACCAGCCCATAAAAGCATAGCCTTCCCTCAAGGGCTCTTCGGTGCTGAGCATAGTCGGCAAACCCTGATACTTTGTCTGTACGCTTTTGCTTTCACTGCCGTCATTCAAATTATATGTTATTGTATATGCCACCTTACCTATCGAGAACTCCTTATATCCGCTCTGTGCATAAAGTCCGTCGGGATTTTCTTCGTCCTTGTATCTTGCGTTGAACGCCGTAAGCTGTGCTCTGTATCTGCCCTCGGGGAGCTGCCAGGTAAAGCCGCCTAAAACACCCAAGGCAGATTCATACTCCTGCCACTCTCCGTTTTGGCTCATAGCCTCCAAAACAAAATCATAATAGGTTGCATTATCAGATTCTTTCCAATCAAAGGTTACCGCCCAGTCTCCGAGGAAGGTATCGTTGTAAAAAGAAAGAACAGGCTTTTCGGGTATGCTGCAAGAAACACAGCCCTGAACCTTACCAGCATCCGTCAGGTCATCTATAAGCTTTGCACAAACTGAGCATCTGTAAACTGCATTGTGAGGATGCTCCTCCTTGTACTCTACAAACACATCCTTCTCGCAGGTATGATTCTTTGAAATATAGTTATAATCGGGAACCCCAAAGTAATAATCCTTGAGAGTACGTCTGAGAGTGAAAACACCTATACCCATACTGCTGCCCGAATCGTTTGTATTACCTTCGACAGTATAGAAGTATTCACCATCTACGTAGTCAACCAGACCAACGTGGCTGAAGGTTTTTGTGAAGAACAAATCACCCTGCTTCGGAGTGTAAACCTCGCCATCGTAAAAGGGAATATCAAAATATCCGGGGTCAGGTGCAGCAATGGCACAATTACGCAGTATATCCAGAGGCACCTCTGCCTCTCGTGCACACCAGCTTACAAACATCGCACACCAAGGCTGATTGGGAAGCCCGTACCAAGTGCCGTACTTGGTGTCATTATTGTCCCCTTCCATATAGCCCACCTGAGTTTTTGCTATGCTGACAATATCAACTCGCTGATCTCCCGTATTTGTATGTGTATTTTCAAAATCTTCTTCATTTGCCGAAACCGACAGAAAAGCCGCAAGTATTATTGCAACAAGGAAAAGCGGTAAAACCTTAAAAAATATCTTTTTCACTCTTTTTTCTCCCAAGAAGTCACTGTATAAATAAACTGTAAAAATTATATCATCTCTTAATCTGTAATTCAATATATTCAGGATATACAGGGTGTTTATTTAAAAAACCTTTACAAGCAAAAGTCTGCCTTCTTTCACCAATACCTTTGCCCGCTTTCCTCTTTCTGCTTCGTTACTTATTCCATAGGGATATTCGCAGGTAATCTCCGCATCCTTCAAGGGATATTTGGCATTCTCCACCATAATCCCCCTCGCTACTCCCGAAATGTTCAGAAGAGAAAAATATTGGAAGCTATCCTTCACAAACTCCTCTTCCTGTGCAACCACAGTAATTTCCGAATAATCGTCTACGAGTGCAGCCTTTTTGCCTCTTGAATTAAGATACAGAAGAGCTGACACATTGCCGAGGGTATGGTCAAGCCTGCCGCCCACAACACCCAAAAGGAGAAACTCCTCAAAGCCTCGCTTTATTCCCTCTTTTACTGCAAACATTGTATCGGTGTCGTCCTTTTCGCGGGGAAGTACAATCATTTCCCCTTCTGTATCGGGTTTAGGATGAGAATCAAAATCACCGACGATAAGGTCAGCTTTAACCCCCAAAGAAGAAAGATGCTTAAGCCCGCTGTCGCAGAAGATATAAAAATCCTCACTTGTGAGATAGCTTTTCATCCTATCATAATTATATATATCAGCACCGCCGATTATCACACATCTGCTCATATTCTATTCCCCTTAATCCAGAGAAGACAAGGATTCTGCAATAGTTTTAGCCGAGGACTTCTTCGCTTGCTCTTCTACCTTTTTTCTGTTTATTTCACCATGAGTAAGGCATCCTGCACCGCCGATACAACCGCCGCTGCAAGCCATACCCTCAATAAAATTCACATCTATAAGATTTTTGCTCTTTTTGAGCATAGTTACTTTACAAGCCTCAATTCCGTCACAAGAAACCGCTTTAAGCTCAAAATCCTTGTTGCTTTCTGCAATACCTTCTTTGACAGCATCGGCAAGTCCGCCGCAACGGGCAAAAATCCTGCCAAAATAGGACGCACTGTCCAGCTCCTCTTCCTCAAGAGTTGTAATATCTATATCACGGCTGTCAAAAAGAGCCTGCAGCTCCTCAAAGGTTACAACCGAGTCTACGTAAGGCTTTACCTTTTCCTGCTGTGCTTCTGCCTTCTTGGCTGTGCAAGGACCGATAAACACAACTTTTGCTGAGCTATCTTTTCCTTTGATGTATTTGGCAAGAGTAGCCATTGGCGATAAATTGTTAGAAACATTATCTGCCATAGAAGGATAATTTTTCTTAACAAAATCTACAAAAGCCGGGCAACAGGAGCTTGTGAGGAAGCCTTTTTCCATAAGCTCTTCACTTTCTGCCTGAGCTACCATATCGGCACCCAATGCTGCCTCCCATACCTCGAAAAAGCCAAGCTCACGTAGACCCTTGATAACCTGTCCTGCTTTTGCATAATTAAACTGACCGGAAATAGCAGGAGCAACCATTGCATATACCTTGTATTTTTTATTATTCTCGCTCTTCTTAATCAAATCAATTGCGTCAAGAATATAAGATTTATCTGTAATTGCTCCAAACGGGCACTGATAAACACAAGCACCGCAACCAATGCATTTATTGTCATCAATCTGAGCAGAATTATCTTTTGTTATGGAAATCGCCTTAACCTTGCATGCAATCTGACAGGGACGCTTACGATTCACAATAGCGGAATAAGGACAAACCTTTGCACAGGCACCACACTCGACACACTTGGATTTATCAATATGCGCCACATGGTTATGGTCGAAGGAAATTGCACCGAATTTACATACATCCTCACACCTGTGTGCAAGACAGCCTCTGCAGGAAGATGTGACCTCATAGCCTGCTGCAGGACATTCGTCGCAAGCAATGTCAATAACCTCTATGACATTCGGATTATCCTTATTTCCACCCATAGCAATACGCACTCGCTCGGAAAGAATTGCTCTTTCCTTATATACACAGCATCGCATTGTGGGAGTTTTACCGGGAACAATCTCCTTGGGAATATCAAGAACATTCTCAAGCAGAGTATCATTCCATGCATGCCGAGCAACTTCACGAAGTACCTTGTATTTAAGATGTTGCACTTTTGTGTCAAATTTCCTCATAATCGTAGCCTCAAAAACTAAAATAATATTAGATTGTTAATTATATCACAAACTTTTCTTCTAATCAACAGTTCCAAGGAAAATGTAAAACATTGTAACACAAGATAATTAAAAACTCAAAGGGTTATTTAAAACAGCAAAAAGTAAGGTCCCCGTTTTTACCCGGGGACCTTGTGGATTTATCGGTTAATTAAAGCATAACCAAGATTTATTTTTCGAAAGGTTTTTCAATATCGAAGCCTGTATCGATACCTGCGATGTGCTTCTGGATAGCTGTAGCATCCTTAACGTTTACCTGAGTGTTAGCATCTACATCTGCAGCCTTAACGCCGTCAGCTGTAAGAGTGATAAGACCTGCAACGTGCTTCTGGATAGCTGTAGCATCCTTAACGTTTACCTTGCTGTCGCCGTCTGCGTCACCGGTAACGAGAGTCACTATGGGCTTCTCAACGATGTCACCTGTACGAGCAAACTGAATTGTGTGGTATGTTACATTGTTGTCTCTACCGCCGTGTGCCTGAGACATATTTCTGTCAAACCAGTTGTCTGTATCATACTTGATAGTAATCTCGTGCTCGCCCTTTGTGAGCTCAAGTCTCAGATGTGAGCTTGTCTGCTTTGTAAAGCTCATTGCGGGGAATACAAGAGAACCAACATCCTCGCCGTCAATATATACAGAGCGGATAGCTGCTGTGATACCTGCGGTGGGATCTCCCTGATTGGAGTGGATTACAGAAAGCTGATATACGCCGTCGGAAGGAATTGTAACCTTAGTTGTAAATCCGCCTGCTGCGCCTGCACCGTCTGAAGGCTTGAAGGTTTCGTTAGTCCATGTGCCTACAGTCCACTTACCATTGTTTTTATCAAGGTAGAAGCCTGCGTTATCCTCAACACCTGTGGTAATATCAACAGTCTGCTCGGAGCCGTTGTTGAAGATAATATTGGGAGTATCCTTGGGAATGGAGTAGCAGTATACATCCTCGCCGCCTTCATTCTTACCAACGTAATTCATAGCCTCGCCGGGCCAGCCTGCTTCTGTAGAACCACCCCAGAAGAAGATATTTACAGTACTCCAACCCTTGTTATTTGTAAAATAAACTGTCTTTGTATTTTCGTTATCAACAGCACCGGAAACAGCGGGAGACTTGTCGTAGTAGTTGTTTGCGTTAACAGTTACCTTTGTACCTGTGGGATTGTACTCCTTAGGAGCAGAGAGCTCAGACCAGATACCTGTTGTCTTGTCAACTGCTACTACTGAGTAAACACCGTACTTAGTTGTGTCGATTGTGTAGCTTGTTGTGTCAACATCAACATACTCTGTACCTGTCCATACCTTGTATGTGCAGTTATTTACTGCATTCCAGGTAAGCTTTCCACCGGAAAGTGTTACTCTGTTGGGAGCATTGGGAGCCTTTGCTGTGTTCTCTGCCTTGAGGTTGATGATATCTTCTGCACCACTGTCAGAAAGAACGATCTTGATAGAATACTCGCCCTTTGCGTTTGTGGGAAGAACATAGTCGTTTGCTACCTTCTCGCCGTTTACATACATTTCAGCTACTGTGTCGCCCCTGCCGATAAGCTCAAGGTCGAGAACTGCATCTCTGTACTTGTAGTTACCTGCATAGAAGGGACCATCCATCCACTCGGGAACATAGGGGTCAAATGTGATACCCTCTGTTGTGTACTCCATACCGAAGAGAACTCTGTAATAGCCTGCCATTGTAGCTGCAACAGACCAGAGCTGCTGTGTGGAGTGTAAGCCTTCACCTGTTTCGTAGTCGATAACCTCGTAGTTTGTAAGACAAGCTACTGCACCACGGATACAGGAGTTCCAGATTTCTTCTGCAAGAAGGTTGTTTTCGTTTGCGTTATTAACTGCACCAATCATAAGGAGTGCTTCCCAACCGGGCCATACACCTGAATCATGGTATTTGTAATCTGTCCAGCGAGCTGCATTCTTCTGGGGATATACAGTGTTTGCACCAAAGTTTACGAGTGTGTGGTTTTCCATAATGGAGTCAGATTTTTCCTGACCGCCGATGTTGTACCATACTGCGTAGCCGTTAGCAAGTACATCCTGCTTGTAAGCAAGGGGGGAACCCATCCAGTCGGGATACTCCCAAGAGGAGTATGTGCCGAGCTCGTCGTGCCAGAGTCTCTTTGCAATTGCATCCTCAAGGTCTGCTGCAAGCTCTGCCCAAGCTACCGCTTCGTCTTCTTTGTCAAGAATCTCTGCTGCTTCAGCGAGAATCTTCATAGCCTGACAATAAATAATGTTTGTAGAAGCTGCTTTGCTTTCTGCAATGTTAACGATACCGTTCTGATCGTCTTCGCCTGTCCAGTCACCATAGGTCTTATCTCTGTGGTCAAGACCGCAGGTTTCACCGCGGAAGAGGCCTGCTTCCTTATCGTAAACTACTGTGTAGTCCTGCTCTATTGTATTGGATGCTACTTCGTAGAAGTACTCAAGAGTTTCAAGGTTGCCGTCTGCAAGATATGTCTCCCAAACAGCAAGCATCATAATAATACGGTCTGTGGATACGGGGTAAGAACCGCCTGTACCTGTATCTTCTTCGAAGGTAAGGTTGCCGTCTTTGCCAACTACCTTAGCGTTTGCACAGTTTGTGGAAATCTCAGGGAACATCCAGGAAAGGATGTACTGCATAGAAATAGCTGTATCACGAGTCCAAACCTTGTGCCAGTTTGTACCTGTGTAGAATACGTCGCCGAATGTTTCGTCGTAGTTAATGCTCTTGAATATCTCTTCCATTGTGAGGTTGTATGCAGCCTCTGCAAGAGGTGTGTTGGGAGCATGGAAGTAAGGAGCCTCGCCTACGATTTCGGGATTGTAGTTCCACTCTCTGTCAGAACCTGTCTCGGATGTAAGGATATGGTCGCCTGTGTTAGCAACAACACGGGAGTCATCCTCTGTAAGACCGTTTGCAAAGAGTGTGTAATCCTGTACAGAGCTTACGTTCTTGGATGCACCTTTATAGGAGTCATCACCATAAACCTGAATTGCTGTATAAGTTACTTCCTTACCAAAATCAAGATAGAAACCGAAGGAATATGTATCCTCAATCTCAAACACAACGTCGTTATTTACCTTTGTACCTGTAATTTCTACCTTCTTGTTATCAGCAGTTGTAAGAGTTGCCTTTGCAGGAATAGTATTGTCCTTGCCGATAACAACAATCTTCTCTACAGTTACTTCTTTGTCAAAACCAAAACCAAGTTTACCCTCGGAAACGACTGTTGTCTCGTAGGGATACTCTGCTGTGTTGCACCAGCCGGAAACTGTGCTTGTGTAGCCGCCAAGTGCAATATCGGTAGCAGATGCCATATCCTTTGTACCGAACACATTGATATAAGCCTGTGAAGCGTTTGCTGCATCGTATACAAACCATGTAATGTTCTCTGCTGTTTCGAACTCAAGATTAACAGCGCCATCCTTGTACATATCGGTAGTATCAATAACCTTACCGTTGGAAAGGATTACCTTGCTATCATTCTCTTCGCCGTCAACAGCAGGTGCTGTGATAACGATTTTGTCAATTGCAAATGTGTTTGCAAAACGGTAGCCCGTTGTTTTTCCGTCGCGAATGAGATAACCCATCTGCTCAACATTTTCGACATACTTGAAGTCAACCTTGCTCACGGTTGCATTTGCCTCGTTTGCAAAAACAAGAAGCTCAGTCTCACCCTCGAGTACAACACTGTCACCGCTCTCGTATTTCATACCATTAACAACGAGGAGTACCTTCTCACAGTCGAGTGTTACTGTATAAACACCGTCAAGCTCGGGCTTAACGATAAGGGATACATACTCGCCTACGCCTGCGTTTGTAAACACGCCATCCTTGATGAGAGCTGTATCAGATGCTGCGTCAAAGCCTGCAAAATTAAGAGTTGTCTCACCCTTAGCTACTGCATCTGCAGCCGAAACGGGAGTTACAACAATCTTATCAACATTGTATGTACCGCCTACGTTATCGATTGTGATTCTGTTGTAGCCGGGGTTGAGTGTTTTTGTAACAACAACAGTCTTGTAGGTCTGCCATGCACCTGAGGAAGAGAAGGATACGGGGAAAGCATCCTCGCCTGCTGTGAAGTCAAACTCACCGTTATCTGTTTCGGAAGCAACGGAAATCTCAAATCTGTATGTCTGAGCCTTGTCGCCGGAAACAGTCACACCATAGTTAAGGCTGTCGCCCTCGTCGAAAGCACCAACGTACTTACCTGCAGATGCATTGGAATCCTCCCAAACGCTTACTGCGCCAAGTGCGTAGGTGTAATTTTCTGCTTCGATAGTCTGAGCTGTAGCACCCAGAGTGAAGTCAGACTTGGTGTTCATAGACTCTGCTGTGTAATCTCTTGTCTTTGTGTTGGCAGTAAATTTGATGATAGAGTCTGCCTCAATAACAAGATGAGCATTGTCATCGTCGTTCTTTTCGTTACCGATGGAAACACTCCAGGTGGGAGTTGCAATCTTGAACTCATAGTTACCGCCTGTCATGTCAAGAACCAGAGTGAATATGCCGTTACCCTCGTCTACGAACTTGTACTGTTCGTAGCAGTTCCAACCGTTCATATTACCTCTGAGGTAAATACCTTCTTCCGCACCTGCAGAGGTAGTAGCAATACCTGCAACAAGAACAGTAGAAAGTGTAAGCAATAAGCAAAGGAAGATGCTTAATGCTTTTCTGGCAAAGTTTTTCTTCGTCTTCATGTTGAAAATTCCTTTCGTTGATTTTTAGCCATAGAATATGCCAAAGTAATTGTAGCACATTCAACTACAATATTCAAGGGATTTATTATTTTTATATAAATATTATACAAGGTGTTTTGCGTCGGATAAAAGTGCATAACAAACCTCTCTTTTAGTTGTTGGAAACTACTAAATCCGTTTATTGTACCGATTAAAAGGCGGTATCTGAAATAAACAGACACCGCCTTCGCTCTTATTCCACTATATTTTCAATTATTCTTCGGACTCTTTCTTTTTACTGATTCCAAGAATTACCGTTCCCGCCATACACACAAGTGTAATGAATGCATAAACAAGTCCGTTTCTCTTTTCGCCTGTTTTAGGTGCATCGGGGGTCTCGTTTGGTGCATTTGTACCGGTTGCTCCCGTTACATCCGTAGGCTCAGGAATAACAACTCCGGGAGCTGTGAAATTGGGGTCAACGGGTATGGTGATATTATCGGAGCCGTCTGTAGTTGTAGGCTCGGGAGTGCTGGGTTCGGGTGTGCTGGGTTCGGGTGTGCTGGGCTCAGGAGTGCTGGGCTCAGGGGTGCTGGGCTCAGGGGTGCTGGGCTCAGGTGTACTGGACTCAGGGATAGTGGTATTAAAGAATATTATCTCCTCTACCTCTTTGCCGTCCTTTGCAATGCTAACCTGTGCACCGTATGCCTCGTCACCGCTTGCAGTAACAGTTATTGTCACTGCATACTCTGCGGTATCATAAACCACATTCTCATCTTCGCCTTTTGTTTCTGTTATGGTGTACTTATAAATACCGCTCTTTGTGAATTCCAGAGCTTCAAATACAATTTCAGAACCTGCATTATTAACAGTTTGCAGAACTTCGCCCTGTTCATCTCTGAGTTCAAAGGTGAATACGCTTTCCTCATCAGGAGTAACTCCGTCGAACAGCTTCTCTGCTGTAAGCTCAATCTGTGCTTTTTCACGGGTGCTGTTCTCGAAAACTAAAACTCCTGCGGCTGTTAAATCCAGATGATCGCCATAAAACTCTGCCACCATAACATTTGCTCCAAGCACGGGCTTTTCAATTACAACATCGAGATAATAGCCCTGCATATTGTGGTGAGCTTCTACGTTAATATGAATTTCGTAGAGGGTTTTGTCGTAGATTATACCCTCGTCGTCACCCTTTACCTCTTTTACGATGTAAGTGTAGTAACCAACCTCGTCAAAGGTAACAGCGGGAAATTCAATAATACCGCTTTCTGCATTGGGAACCTGTGCAATCACATTACCTTCTGCATCTGTCAGCAAAAATTTAAACTGATGTGCTGTGGGGAATAAACCGTCAAGAAGCTTAACCGCATTAAATTTAAGGGTTGCGGGAGTTCTTGTTTTATTCTCAAACAAAACTTTCTCTACTCTTTCTTCCCCTTTGTAATAGGCAACTTCAGTTTCGAATGCTCCGTCATCTTTTGGTGCTGTAACAGTAACCTTTGCGGTATAAACCGTGTGGTCAAAGAACACATCAGTCATAACTCCGCTTTCGGGATGCTGTTCGGTAATGGTGTAGGTATAAACGCCCTCGCTTGTGTACTCTATTTCGTCAAAAGTTACCTGACCTCCGACAGCAGTTTTTGTCTGGAGGACTTCTTCGTTTTTATCTTTGAGATTGAAGTAATAAACATCGTCTTCGGGTATCTCTCCATCCATTGTCTTAAAAGCTTCAAGCTGTGCTGTACCCGATGCCCTTAAGGTGTTTGTAAACTCCACGGCCTTTGGTGCATATACATTCTCAGCTTTTACTCCGTCTACAAAGGTCTCTACCTCGTAACGTTTTCCGTCAGCACTCAAAGCTACAACAACCTCTATTTCATACACTCTCTCGTCATAGACAACGGCGGTATCCTTTCCCTTTTCTTCGTAGATATGGAAGGTATATGTTCCAACCTCGTCAAATACGATTTCGTGGAAGGCTACGGTGCCCTCTTCGTTATTAGTTGCTTTTTCGTGGAAAACGGTTCCGTGTTCAAACACTCCATCCAGAATGAAGTTGAATTCCCCTGCCTTAAGCTCTCTTCCCTCAAGGGTTTTATGCGCAGTAAATACAACCTCTACAGGCTCGAGAGTCTGATTCTTTATAACAGCAGGAGCCTCTTCGGTTACAAGCACTCCGTCAAGATAGGTCTTGCCGTAAGTAATGTTTACAGCGTGGTAGGCACCCCTCTGATAACCCTCGGGTGCCTTCGTTTCAATAAGCACATATTCGTGACCGGATGGGATATTCTCAAAAGCAACCTTACCATTTGCATCACTCTTTGCCTTCATATCGGAAATCACAGCATCTCCTCCGCACACGTTACAGCTGTCGCCGTAGTGCATAAGAGTAAACTCTGCTCCCTCAAGAGGATGCCCTGTTACCGAATCCTGCTTCAAAAAGTAGAAGTCACTGAAATAGCCCTCAACCTGAGGAATAAGGTAATCTATACTGTTATCTCCAAAAAGTGCTTCACCTGTGGTGAAATCAACGGTTTTAAAATAGAATGTGGTTTTATCGTTTGTTTCGAGAGCTTTGTTAAATTCAAAGCCCTCAGCCTCATTCTTAAGTCTTACTCTGTATGTAAGAGAAAGCACATAGTTTCCTATGTCATCAATATACCAATTCTGTGTGGTGGTGAGCCACCATTTGATAGTTTCAGTATCACCGCTGAACACAGCTACATCTTTGCCGTTCTTTGAATTAGTAACCTTATGAGCAGGGTTGCCCTCAAGGTTGTAGAAATACATAAACTCCACATTTTCGCTCATAGGGTCAATTGTGTATGCCTCTTCCATTGTCTCGGCAGGAATAAGCTCTATATCATTGAGAATATTTGTAAAAGCTAAGTTAAGTTCGGTGGCACTGTTGCCGGAAGCGTATCTGTGGATTTCCTCTGTGCCCTCTGCTCTTTCTATCATAGGTCCGCCTGCAATATCATCTCGAAGCCAGGCTTTGTAGCTCTCTGTTGTAGAGCCGATAACAAAACTGTTCGAAGTACGGTCTACAGTGGTGTGGACTGTGTTCCTTGCAGAATTCAGGTAATCGGGAATACTCTGCACACCTACATCTATTCCGATGGAAAAAATATTGATACCTGCTTTTTTAGCCGCAACCGCTACGTCATCTGCTCTGTCTGCAGCTTTGTCCGAGTAGTTTACACCGTATAAACAAAGCTTCTTTGTAATGCTGTCTGCAAAGTAGCCGTCTGTGCCTACTTTTGACGCATTGTAAGAGCCTTTCATATATGTATCATAGCCAACAATCTGTGTTGTGCTGTTTCTGCCGCTCTCGATGTAGGTTGTGGGGAATCCGTCGGTGATGAATATAATGTACTTAAATGCCGCATCAGATTTTTTCAAAAGATTGTGTGCAAGCTGCAAGCCACCTTCAATATTTGTAAATCTTTCTCTGTTACCTGTAGGAGCAGTAATTCCGTTTACAACATTCTTTATCTCTGTTGCCTTCTGCTGAGTATTCACAGTTGTAATGGGCACGACTGTGTTGGCATAGGAATTGAAGGTAACCAAGCCGAAACCTCTGTCTTCGCTGATGTTCTCGTCCACAGCATACATATCAAGGAAGGTTTTTACCGCATTCTTTGCGTGGGTAAGACGAGCATTAGCAACATTATATCCTGCACTGCCCACACCCAAGCCCTGATGAGTAGCATTCATGGTATTGGAATTATCCATAACAAGCACTACATCTACCGACTGGTCGATAACTCTGGGTTTTGCAACTACCTTGAGGGTAATATCAAAGTAATTTTCTTTTTCAGTAGGTGCAACGGTCTTGCTGACTGCTACCCTATCCTTGTAAAGTGTACCGTCTGTAGGATAGCTTTCAGGGTTCCATCCGCCTACATACTCTACCTGCTGAGTATTATCCTCGGTCTGAAGTCCCTGCACCGCCATAACGGGCACAGAAGCAAATAACATCAGCACGGCAAGTATAGATGCCATTATTTTTGAAAAACTGCTGGTTGTATTTTTCATATATATCGTCCTTTCATCATTTATTTTAACCGTTTTAAGTAAGCCTCAAATTTTCGTGACTGCAAATTCCTATCAAATCTCCCGCCTGTTCTTTCACAAGCCAAGGACAAGTTCCGCAGTCTTTATAAACCGGATCTGCATATTCACAGCCTATATGAGTTACGCTCTTCCATGGGTGTCCTGAGGGAGTGTATCTGGGAGAAGTCTCAAAATCCACATACTCTTCTATCCAAATCCCCGAATCCTTATCAAATTCCGACTTGACTCTTATAGAGTCACCGTCTAATGTATATTCACGCCACTTTGTTTTATCCATAAGGCACCGCCTTTCTTTATCTTTTACAGTTCAATTATACCTCTGTAAAAAGGCATTCGGCAGACCAGAATAAATTTTATTTTAAAATTCAATTGAGCAAAATTGAACTTTAAAATTAGGTAACCCATTATCCCTTATTACATAAACAACCAGATTTTACGGGGATTTTTACGTTCGTGAAAAGCGAACGAGCTGTTCGTTTGACGAACAGCTCGCAAGTTACAGTATTATTTAAGCATATACTGGGCAAGGGATTTTTTATCATTTATACCCAGCTTAATATAAATTGTTTTAATGTAGCTTCTTACCGTGTTCTCTGAAATATCAAGGTGAGAGGATATTTCCTGAGCCGACCAACCTCTGTTGTAGAGCATAGCTACCGTAAATTCTGTTGAAGAAAGATTGTCTGCAACCTCTCGTTGCGAAATGGCGTTGTGAAGTTTTATCCAATTCATACCGAAAACTTTAACGCCCTTCATAATTTTGGCGTAACTCTCTGCATCAGACTTCTTAAAGAGAGTATCAACTATACCCATAAGCTCTGTATAATGCTCGCTGACAACCTCGTAAAAGCCGTCTGCCTCTACATAATTCCAGAGCTTCAGAAAGTGCTCTTTTGCCTCGCCTGCACGCATAAGCCCCAGCAAAGCCATAACCTCTACAAGTCGGCAATAGATAACCGGAATGGGAAACTCTTCGGGAACTAAAGCCAATGCCATATTGGAAATCGCAAGGGCTACCTCGTATTTCTTCTCCTGATAAGCTCTGTATGCCAACACATAGCAGCCCCATAACTTCATTCCGCCGCCGAGATACCTCATATACTCTTCAAGAGGCGGTGCCTCGTGGATATCAATATGTAGCAATGCATTCAGCGCATGAGCAGTCAATACACCGATAGCGTGCTCTTTTATTGGATGATTGGGATTATCAAAGCCTTCTTTAAGCTGTTTGTAAAGTCTGCTCAACGAAAACTTTGCAAGATGAGTTCTTCCCAAAGCAATATTTATAAACACACAGTAAAGCTCTGCTGAATACTTTAATGCAGGAACATCACTTATAAGGTAAGGCTCCAGAATTTCTGACGCTTTTTCGGGATTTCCGGTATAATAGTAATATTCACCGAGCGCAATATTGCGGTCGTCTTCATCCTCAAGAGAGTTTATATATTCAAGACTTTTTCCCGGCAAAAACTTACCGCTAAGAAGAGGCAAGGCTTGTCTGAACACAAAGCCCTCCTGCTTGGGTGCCGACGAGTTGTTTAATCCTTTACCTCTCGGGTCGGGACAATCTGCAGGAATAAGCCAATCTCTGCCTGCCTTCTGTGCACCGTGGATTTTGCCTTCCGCTGCCCATTTCTGCACAGCACGAACAGTTACTCCCAACCGCTCTGCTGCAGCTTTAACCGATTCGTATTTCATCCGACTCACCCACTCTCTAAATATTCTGTTATGATTATATCACGGTAATTTTGACAACACAATAAATATTTCCAAACCCTTATTGGAAAGCAAAAAGAGCCGACTTAATCCGTCAGCTCAAACCCAAATCATTTATTCTTTTTAGCGTAAACCTCTTTAAAGGGTACAACCTTGCCGTCTTTATCCTTAACGCTTACGTTATCAAGAGTACTTGCAAACTGAGTACGGATATCACCAAGATAAATCTTATAAAGTTCCTTCTGCTCTGTGGCTTCTGCATCTGTAAGACCTACTGTTTTCTTTTTCTTTGCAAGTTCGTTTATACGGGTAAGAATATCTTTCTCCATTTATGTCACCTCAATAATATAATACACAAATCGAAAAACTTTTCAAGAGGCACTTTTTATGTTGAAACGACAAAACCTCTGTGCTATTATTAAACTATGATTATTCTATTTTTATTATAGAAAGTGTGATACAAAATGAATCGTGAAGATTTCAGCCTTTTACATCCAAACAATATTTCCTGTGCCTATCACACCCTGACCGCAGAAGCACAGAATGACCTGTCTGTAGATTTTATATGCAATGCTCTGACCGCAGATCCTTTTGAACGCAATATTATACGCGATGTTCTTGTAAATATTCCTGACAGTACAGAGGCAGTAAACTACCGCTGTAACGTTTTTGAGGATTTCTTGAAATTTCCAAAACTCAGAGAGAGTATGACAGCTATCCTTACAAAGCTTAAAGACCTGCGTGAAATCGAGAGATTCCAAAAGGACAGCGAAGCTTCTTCGCTCTGGCAGCTTGTAAACCGTCTGCGTGAAATAGACAGCTATGTTGATTGTATTACAGACATAAAAAACACCCTGGAAAGTATCAGCATAGAGTCCGAAGGTCTTAAAACTCTGCGTGACAGAACAATACAAATATACAACGACAGCAACTTTCCTACACTCAAAAGCGATATTGAAGAAACCCTCTTAAACATCCGCAAGGTTAAAAGCATTACTCTGGGTGTAAATCTTGACGATATGCTTCGCCCTAATTCCGTGGGAGTAATTTCTATTAACGACAAACACTTTACCGACAGCGGACTTCTCAAAAAGGTTATTAAGCTTGCTTCAAAGCAAGAGGAGCTTCACGAGGGTGTGGATGTATCTGGCTTTACAACCTTTCATCCTGCCAATCCCTCAACCTCAAACCTCGTTTTAGGCAAAGTGGTAACAGGTGCACAGAGGGATGTAAATCGGATTGAATACTCGGGACTTACAGGTGCAGACCCTATGTCCGATGCACTAAAAAAGGTTGTTACCGATATTCTCAAACGTACAGTCAACAATCTTAAATCTATGCTCAACAAATATGTAGGTGTCAGCGGCTATGCCTTTATTGCCCTTATGCCCGAGATTGTATTCTACATTCGCTTTGCAGAGCTTTGTGATAAGATAAAAGCAAAGGGTTTGCCTCTTTGCAAGGCACAGGCAACCGATAAAGAAAAGCGTTTTTGCGATGCCAAGGATTTATATAATTTGAAGCTTGCCATCCGTGCTGTAGAGGGTGATAACAGTGAAATTGTGCGAAATAATTTTGCCTTTGACGACAACGGCAGAATTTACATCCTTACAGGACCCAACCGAGGCGGTAAAACCACCATAACACAGGCGGTGGGACTTGCCTTTCTCTTGGCACAATCGGGCATCTACGTGCCTGCAACCTCTATGACCTTCAGCCCCTGTGACAATATATTTACCCATTTCCCTGCTGATGAAAACGACACTGTGGATTTGGGCAGACTCGGAGAAGAAAGCAAACGTCTTTCTGAAATCTTTGAGAGTGCCACAAGGTACAGTCTGCTTCTTTTAAACGAAAGCTTTGCAACCACCAACGTTTCCGAGGGTATGTATATTGCGAAGGATGTTATAAAAGCTATGCGTTACTTGGGAGTACGCTCTGTGTTCAACACCCACATGCACGACTTGGCACGAAATCTTGACGAGGTTAACGAAAAAACTGAGGGCGACAGTAAAATTGAGAGTATGGTAACGGGAGTCGAAAACGGCAACCGCTCCTTTAAAATATTTATTGCTCCGCCTCAGGGCATCAGCTATGCAAAGGACATAGCCCTGAAATACGGTGTAACCTATGAGATAATTAAAGAAAAGCTGGACTCAAAACAGAATAAATAAGCAAAACAGCACAAGCTTCAAAAGAAACCTGTGCTGTTTTTATGTCAGATTATACCTGCTATGCTTTTCTGAATGGCGGTTGCATCTTTAATGGTGATTATTCCGTCAAAATCCACGTCAGCAACTGTGGAGCTTTCCATAATATATTTGTCACAGTCATCACCGGTTATAATAATGCCCGATATACCCACAAGCCATTTCTGGATAGTGGTTGCGTCCCTGATGTCAACCTTGCCGTCGCTGAAAACATCTCCTCTTTGGGCACACCAGTAAATATCATCGCCTTCGTATTTGCCCCAATCATCTATATAATCAGGAGATGCACTTACAACACAAGGGCTTGTGGAGAGTTTCTTTATAGCCTTGCCTACAATACTCTCGGTTTTTTCTGTAAGTTTTACAAGGAAAAGTTCGCTGTGACCAAGGTCTGTAAGAAAGCTTACCTCCTCAATCTCAAAGCCTTCAAGAAGCTCATTCACCGAGGAGGAGTTATGCTTTAAGGCTACAATCACTATGCCGGGGTACCAAGCGGGCTCAGTGTAATCGGGTATATCAACTACAGGAGGAACAGGAACAGTCGGAGTTGTGGGAGCTTTATCTTCATCGGGAGTGGTTACAGGTACCTGCGGTTTTTCTTTATAGTTATTGACAGTTGCACCGTTTACATAGGGATTCATAAGAAGCTTATCTACTGCTTCTTCGAGCATTTCCTTCGTTTCATCCACAAGCCAGATATGATAAATATATCCGATTATTTCAAACTTTTCTTCGTCACCGCTGCTATCAGGCTCCGAGCAAAGCTCTAAATATCCGGGTCTTGATTCAATTGTTTTTATAAGGTCTGCTTTTTCAATTTCGAAGCCCTCAAACAAAACTTCCAATGGCGGAGCATCTGCCTTAACATTTAAGAACAAGCCACCCTCTGTGTGATAGCTCTCTTCTTCTTTGGGAGAGAGCACCGCAAAGGTTGAGGAAATAGAAAGCACAACCAAAATAACAGAAAGTATAAAAGCCAAAATTGATTTTAAATTTTTATTTTTCATAAAAAATCCTCCTTTATTGTGTTTTTATCAGTAAACTTTAATCTCACCTTCATAGACTACCTCCCAATCCGAGAGATAAAAATAGAATTTATATGTGCCAACCTTCAGCTTAAGTCCTTTTTCTGTTGGCTCATAAGACAAAAAAACATATCCGTTTTGCATATACGTAGCATTTGCTATGTGCTCAGAAGAATAAAGGTTAGTATCTCCCACAAGATTACCGAGGCTGTCATACAAACAGCAGTATATTTCTTCAGCACTGTCAGTACCCACCGTTTCACTTGCGTCATAAGAACCTGCACAGGAGGGAACTACAGAAACATAGTGCCCCGTGCTTGGCTCTGTAGGGTCGGTTTTTGAGGGATTGGTAATGGGTTCCGAGTTTGTGGGATAAGGATTGGTGGGCTCAGGCTTTGTTGGTTCGAAAGAAGTAGGTTCATGGAGATTTGTTATCGCTACAGACGGCTTTGTTTCAGTCACAGCTTCTGTATTTCCTTGTGTTTCGGCAGCGGAAGATACAGACTCAAACTCTGTGTGTGGTATCTCTGTTTTTGACACGGGAAAAGTTCCATTTAATCCGACTGTAATCTCTGTCGGAGTTTTTGAGGGCACCCCCCCATTATCCGATGCACCGATATATTCCGTGGGCTTCTTAGGAAAAGAAACCTTGTTTTCTTCAAACACATACAGCGGAATACTCATAACGCAAACCAGCAAAGCCGCCGCAATCACAGTAACAAACCGCTTAAATCCTGCAGAAAAAGGGCCTTTCTTTTGTCCGATGTTTTCGGGTACTTTAAGGGCATTCTCTATCCATTCATCAGGCACACTTATATTTTTAAGTTTATTAAAATTGATTTTATTCATTTCCCGCATCACCTCCGTATATAGCTTTGAGCTTTTCCCGTCCGCGTTTTAATAAAGTTTTAATGGTATTTGAGGGCTTACCGAGTATTTCGGCAATTTCCGAAACCTTATATCTCTCGCAGTAATGAAGATACAAAACCTCTCTGTAAGGTGAGGATAGTCTTTGAAGTGCCCAGGAAACATCCCATTCATCCTCTGATTTCGTTATGGTATCATTACTTATATTTCCCACTAAAACAAATCTGCGGTTATCCCGAAGGTAATTATTGCATTCGTTTATTGCCACACGGATAAGCCATGCCTTAAGGTGAGTTTCGTCTTTAAAATCGGGAGCTTTTGTGTAGAGCTTTATAAAGCTGTTCTGAAAGCAATCCTCTGCATCTGCCATATTTTGCAGACGCATAACGCATACGCCCATAACCGTTTGGGCATACTTGCGGACAACACTCTCATAACTCAGGTTTGCAAACATAGGAGCTCCCATTTTCTCCCTCCTTCACTAATAAAACACTTTTAAACTCCGTTTGGTTTCAATAATTACAATAATATATTAAAAACCTCTTATAACGCATAGTGCCGCCATAAGAGGTTTTATTATCACTTATTAAGTTTCTCTGCCCACTGTGCTTCTTTGAAGCCTATAAGAACGAAATCGTCTGCTATCAAAAGGGGCCTTTTTACGAGCATTCCGTCTGTTGCAAGCAGTGTAAGCTTTTCTTCCTCGCTCATTTCGGGAAGCTTTGTTTTAAGTTCCATAGATTTATACAACAGTCCGCTGGTGTTAAAGAACTTTTTGAGTTCTTTTGAGCTTTTTGCGTACCACTCTTTAAGCTCGTCTACAGTAGGATTTTCTTCTTTAATATTCCTCAGCGTATACTGCACACCATTATCGTCAAGCCATTTCTTTGCCTTCTGGCAGGTAGTACACTTAGGATAACACAGAAAAATCATAACATCACCTTTTTTCTTTAAAAACCTTTCATTGTAAGAGAGATTCTCTTCTTCTGCACATCAACAGAGAGCACCTTTACCTTAACAATGTCGCCAACTTTGAGCACCTGAGAAGGATGCTTAATAAATTTATCACTGATCTGAGAAAGATGAACAAGTCCGTCCTGATGCACACCAATATCTACAAAAGCACCGAAATCGATAACATTTCTTACTGTACCTGTAAGCTCCATACCCTCGCGTAAATCCTCGATACCCATAACATCGGTACGAAGCTGAGGTGCGGGCAAACTCTCTCGAGGGTCACGACCGGGCTGGGTAAGCTCGTCGAGAATATCCATAAGTGTAGGCACACCGATAGAGAGCTCTTCTGCAATTGCTTCTGCGTCGGTTACCTTTTCTTTGATACCCTTGATACCGCCGTTTTCTACATCCTTTGCGGTATATCCCAAAAGTTTAAGGAGCGCCTTTGCCGCCTTGTAGGATTCGGGGTGTACTGCGGTGTTATCAAGTGCTTCTTTGCTGTCGGCAACACGCAAAAAACCTGCACACTGTTCAAATGCCTTGGGTCCCAGCTTGGGAACTTTTTTAAGCTCTGCACGGCTTTCAAATTTGCCGTTTTCTTCTCTGTACTGGACGATATTCTTGCAAACCGTTGAGTTAAGACCTGCAATTCTCTGAAGCAGTGCAGGAGATGCGGTGTTAAGGTCTGCACCAACGGAGTTTACGCAGTCTTCAACAACACCGTCAAGGGTTTCTCCCAGACGCTTCTGGGGCATATCGTGCTGATACTGACCGATACCGATAGACTTGGGGTCGATTTTTACAAGCTCTGCAAGAGGGTCCTGAAGTCTTCTTGCAATAGATACCGCACTTCGAAGTGTCAGATCGAGCTCGGGAAGCTCTGCGGCAGCAAGCTTGCTTGCAGAATATATGGAAGCACCTGCTTCGTTTACAATCATATATGCCAAATCGGATTTTTTAGCCTCTGCTATAACCTCGGCGGCAAAAATCTCGGTTTCTTTACTTGCAGTACCGTTACCGATAGAAAGCACAGTAGCACCGTACTTCTTAATAAGAGAGAGAAGCTTTACCTTGGACTGTGCTACCTGGGCTTCGCTGTGAGTGGGATAGATAACCGTGGTATCTAGAACTCTGCCTGTACCGTCAACTACTGCAACCTTACAGCCTGTACGGTAGCCGGGGTCAAGACCTATAACTACTCTGTCTTTTACGGGGGGCTGCATAAGAAGCTGATGAAGATTTGTTGCAAAGAGCTTCATAGCCGCCACATCTGCGTTTTCTGTAAGCTGAGCACGAACCTCTCTTTCTATAGAAGGCAGAAGAAGTCTTGTATATGCATCCTCGCAGGCAGTCATTACTGCCTCTGAGCAGGGAGATGTGCCCTTAACCATAACCTTTCTAATCATAGAAAGAGGTTTTTCGTCGGAAATCTCAACAGATACCTTGAGGAATTCTTCTCGCTCTCCGCGGTTGATTGCAAGGACTCTGTGTCCGCTTATCTTCTTAACAGCTTCAGAAAAATCGTAATAACCTGTATAAACGCTGTCTGCCTCTGCATCTGAGGCAACGCTCTTCACAATGCCGTTAAGCCAAACAAGATTAAAGAGACGCTTGCGGATTTCTGGGTTATCGGAGCAAACCTCGGCGATAATATCCAGAGCTCCCTGCAAAGCATCCTCTGCTGTTTCCACACCCATCTCTGCATCCACATATTTTTCTGCTAAATCTATGGGATAGGACTCCTCGTCCTCTTGCAAAAGTATGTACTCGGCAAGAGGCTCCAAGCCCTTTTCCTTTGCAACGGAAGCTCGGGTTTTACGCTTGGGTCTGAAGGGTCTGTAAATATTTTCAAGATCAGCCATTGTCTCGGCTTTTTCGATAGACTCCCTGATTTCATCGGTCATCTTCTCCTGAGCCTCGATAAGCTCGGTAATTTCCTTTGCACGAGCCTCGAAGTTGCGAAGATACTCAAGTCTGTCTGCAACCTCACGGATAACCTGATCATCCATTGAGCCGTGCATTTCTTTACGGTAGCGGGCAATAAAGGGAATTGTATTACCCTCGTCAAGAAGACTAATAATATTGCCTGCATATTCGGGTTTAATACTGAATTCATTTGAAAGCTTTGCAATAAAATCCATAAAATCAATATCCTTTTCATTTTTTATAACTCATAAATGATATTATATCACAAAATCCTCCCATTTACAAACAATAAAAGAACAGTTGCAAAACCTTTTTCTTTCGGTTATACTAACATCTGTAAAAAACAGTAAAGGAAATCGCTATAATGAAATGGATAATTGCATCAGATATTCACGGCAGTGCTTACTACTGCAAAAAACTTCTTATGGCATTTGAAAAGGAGGAGGCTGACAGGATTCTTCTTTTGGGCGACATTCTATACCACGGCCCGAGAAACGACCTGCCAAAAGATTACGCACCAAAAGAGGTTATTGCAATGCTCAACCCTCTCTCTGACAGAATTCTCTGTGTAAGAGGTAACTGCGACACCGAGGTTGACCAAATGGTACTTTCCTTCCCCATTCTTGCAGATTATGCTATTTTAAGTGCAGAGGAAAAACTTATCTTCGCAACACACGGACATAATTTTAACAACTCAAATCTCCCCTCTGTCAAGAAGGGCGACGTCCTTCTACACGGACACACCCACGTTCCAGTTTGCGAAGAATTTGATACTCATATTTATATAAATCCCGGCTCCGTGTCTATCCCGAAAGAAAGCTCTCCCCACAGCTTCATGACCTTTGACGGCAAAGAGTTTTTGTGGAAAGACCTTGAATCCGAAACTCTCGGCATTTACAAATCGTATACATTATAAATTCCAAAAGGCAGGTGTTTACATCTGCCTTTTCTTTTTAAACAAGCATACGAAACAGCCCCGAACGAATTTTTCGTTCGAGGCTGTATCTTTAAGGTAAACCCTTAATAATTATTTTGTTTGTTACCGATAATTACTTCTTACCTGTAACCTGCTTGGAGTACTTGGTCTTGATTGTACCGTTCTCGTCCTTATACTGAACAAATGCACAAGCAACCCAGCCGTCGCCAAGCTTAACCTGAGGAATTGTAATAGAGTGGATACCTACTGAAGTCTGGAATCTCTTTGCAGGGGTAAACTGAATTACATTAGGATCAATTGTACCCTTTACAAAGTTTGCTTCAACATAATCCTCTTCTCTTACAAGGAGCAGACCTACGTTTACGAAGGTATTTCCTGTATCAGCGGTTACACTCCAGTCAAATACAACGATGTCGCTGTCGCCGAGAGATTCGGTATCCATACCAACATTGATGGTAACATCCTTCTCTCTTTCGGACTCATCCAGCTCTACCTCAACGAAACCGAATTCAGTACGAGCTGCAAGAATACCGGAAGGGGTGTATGTGTATGTCTTCTTACCGTTTGTGAATGTAACCTCAGAAACATTCTCGGGAAGGTGCATCATATATACATCCTTGCCGTTTTCGTCTGTCTCAACGAGTTCCAGCTCAACCTTGTGGGTACCGTGTTCATCTGTGTAATAAACTTCTATAGTCTCCCACTCAAGCTCATTCACAAAGAACATCTCGTGAATATTGATATAGCCTTTATGACTTGAGTCTGCGTTGTATACAACTGTGTTGTTTTCGTCCTCGGGATGAATTGAGCCGGACAACAATGAGCTTGCACCTGTTGTATCAAACACACCGACGGAACAAACCATCTTAAAGATTTCTATACCTGCATACTTCTCGGGAACTTTAGCCTTGTAGATTCCGTCAGCCACACGCTCAACCACAAACCACATATCAGAGCTTGTGTTCTCAGTTTCCCAAACATGAGCCGCAAACCACTCACCGTCTTTTAGTAAGCCTTCGGGTGCATAGATATACAAGAAGCTGTATACAGTGGGCTCAGTAACTGTGCCGCTCTGAATTCTTGAGTCGTCTGATTCTACCTGATTGCCGTCGTTCCAAGTCATACGATACAGGCGTCCGTCTATAAGGTCGGTGATGTTAGGTGACTGGTCGCGATTGCCGCTTCCGTCATCTTTGATACCGTTAAAGATAATGCCTGTTGTACCTGCGGGTACTTCGAAGGTATAAACATCATATTCGCCGTTTTTCTCAAGGAATGTCATAGAAGTACCGGGCCAAACAGTCTCTGATGCACCCCAGTAATGAATTCTTACATCACTCCAATTCCAGTTGTTCTCAAAGTAAACCGTAATTGTATCCTTCTGTGCAGGAGCATCTGCCTCGGGAATGGGTTTTGTACCTGTAATTCCAATATCATAGCCCATATTGGAGATAAACACTGCTGTGAGAGTTGTATCTCTGAAGGGATAGAACTTGTACTCCTCTTCGTAGCTTAAAATGTTGCCTTCCTGATCAATCCAGTAAGCAAACCACTTGCCTGCAGGAGCTTCATCCGCCAGAACTTCAATGCTCTTATAGCCGGGATACTTACCACCGACATTCTCAGCAGATTTGGTAATTGTACCGCCTACAATATCCACAGCAAAGTAAACATCGTTTGTAGCCCATGTGGGGTTAACTGTTACGCTCATACCCTGAGAGAGCATATCCTTAATCTCTGTCTCAGAATACTGCCATCCGATGAACTTATAACCGGGATAAGAGGGAGCTGCAGGGAATTCAATTGTATCTGTTGAGGAGTAGTACTGAATGTCGATAATCTGGTTTGTCTTATCGTTTCTGAAGGTTACAACACCCATATCCTCAAAGCCTGCATCATAAATCGCAGCGATAACGTCGTTACCGGAGGTAAAGAATGTGTAAGTTTCAGATGTTGAGAGCATCTCGCCGTTCTTTGCATCCATCCAGCCGATGAACTTGTTGCCATTTGTTGCTTTGGATGTAACAGTAATCAGCTTACCAAATTCCATAGAGGGATTTACATACTCAACGCCCATGGGCTTGGCTGCTGCACCGTCAACGCTCATATTAAAGTTTGTACCGCCGGAAACCTTAATCTCAAGGTAACCAATTTTGCCTGCTGTTGTAGCCTGCTGAGAATACTGTGCGGTTACAACCATATCCTCTGTGATGTTAGAGAAGTCCTTATCCCAGCCTGTGAAGGTATAGGTGTACCATACATCCATAGGTCTTGAGGGATCTGCGGGAGCTGTTGCCGCATAGCCTTCCTTAACATCCTGAGTGCTTAATACCTTGCCATTGTGGTCTACAAATGTAACTGTGAAGAAGGAGCGGTATGCTTCGTCATCTACCTCTGTGGGTGTTGCAAGTACAAATCCGTTTGCATAAGCCTGAGAGCTGTTTGTTGCAACATAGCCGGGGAAGAAGCCCATCTTGTCACGGAGAGTCTCGAAGTTTGCAAAGGTAAGTGTACTGTTGATGTCTGCGTTCCACTGCTTGATACCGCTGGACCACATACGCTCGATCATACTGTAGTAGTATCCGTAACCGCTGTAACTTCCGTTACTGTATTTACCGTAAATATCTGTACAACCGTTCCATACCTCAACCTCGGTGTTAAGACCTGCAAAGTCGTTCCAGATCATAAAGTAACCGCCGCCGAGCTTATTGCCGGAGTAGTTGTTAGCCGCACCCATATTACTATCGGTGTAAGCACCCATCTGAGTTGCATTCCACTCGTTGTAGAGGGTGTCTTCCTGATTTCTGTAGAACTCCCACTGTCTGTTGGAGGGATCACGGGCATCCATATGAGTTGCTGTGGAAGTAGGTGCAATACGAAGAACATAATATGTCCAGAAATTTACACCATTATAAACTGTTCTGCCCTGATCTGCAAAGAAGCTTGCTGATCTCAGGTATTTTCTTGAGCTTGTTGTGGGCAACCAGTAAACAACATCAATATCTGTGTCAATACCGGTTGTAGCTGAAGAATAGTTAGTGTTATACAAGAAGTCGTTGTACATTCTTGTTCTGTAACCCTTATTCTTAAGAACTGCATTAACCTGATTTACATAATTGATAAAGTCTGTGTATGTCCATACATCAGTACTCTGGAGTGCAACCTCATCAGCACCGATATTGAAATCGGTTGAGCCTGCATAATACTTGAAGAAGGCTGCAATATCGCTATACATTGCATAGGCAAAATTCTTAACGTTATTGTCTGCCAGATTAAGAACAGAGAAGTCGTATCTGGAGTCACCTGAGCCTGTGTAATTACGATAGTTAATCTGTGTAGGCAGAGTATATGTTGTGCCGTTATAAGTAAAGTTTCTGATGGGAGAATTGGAGTTTGCCTTAACTGTGTTGTAGTAAAGCTCTGTCATATAACCTACATGAGCAGGGGTATCGAAGGAAGGAATAACCTCAATGTTGTACTGCTTTGCAGTACGGCAGATTTCGATAACCTCTTCTGTAGTCAGATACTTGCCCTTATCTGCAGTATCCTGGAACTGCTCGAATACCCAGGGAGCAGGGTTACTGCCGCATACCCAGGAGAAGTCGTTGCCTGTCATACCGGGTACCTGACTTAAGGCTGTATCGCCCCAGAAGTCCATACGGAAGCCGCCATCCTCGGAGAAGTGAAGCTCAAGAGCGTTATAACCCATCCAGGAAATCTCTGCGATATAGTTCTTAACAGACTCAACTGTCTGATACTTTCTTGCAACATCAAGGTGAAGTGTACGCTCCTTGGTATCGGGCTCATCCTGCATTGTAAAGCCTTCGATTGCGTTCTTACCTGCATAACGGAAGTGCTTCTGCAGAGTATTCAGACCATAAAGGAGAGCACTGTCGTCTGCTGCATAAATCTTTGCTGTGTCTGTTACAACAAGCTTGAATTCCTCTGCATCCAAGCCGGAAGCATCAGCATAAATTACAATGTCGCCGGGCATTACATACTTCTCAAGACCCCATACAATGTCGAGAGGATCGGAAGAAGGCATGTTGTCAGCTCTCAGCTGACTCTGAACAAGCTGTGCTGTTTCGATTGTTTCGTCAGAGGGTTTTGCACTTTCGGAAGCTGTTACAATGAAAATCTTGCTATCAGCTGTAAGGACAAAATCTGTAGAGGAGTCAGCAGTAAAGCTATCGTAAAGCACTCCAAGTTCACTTGTGTTTACTCCCTCGGGGGCAGGCTGACCGCCGCCTGTGCTATACATAACAATATTTGAATTCATCTGCTGTGTAATCTTGATAAAGTCAAAGAACTTGGCAGAATCAAGAGTATTACCCTTGCTGTCGATAATAGTATTGTTAATATCGTCTGCGTAGACAATCTTATCGGGAATTTCCTCCTCGTTAAGCATAAGGGTGTCAAGACCGTTAAGCTTAATTGTTGTAAAGGAAGCCATACCTGTAACATCAGTATCGCCTACTCTTATAACAACCTGATATCTGTTGTTATCTGCATCATAAGGACACTCTGTATAAGGAATTGTATAGTACTGCTCTGCAGAGGATACTGTAGTTGCAAGGGTCTTCCATACAAGAACACCGTCAACTAACGCACCATACTGAATCTCTGCGTTGAGCTTACCTGTCTCCTGTGAACCGATGAAGCTGCCGTAGTCAAGAGCACGGACAGCAATCTGCATATTATGAACAGCACTGTCGTCCTCCTGCACATAGAACGCAAGAGCGGTCTTGCTCTTCTCTGTGCTTTCAAGCATATAAACCTCGTTGTTGGGACCTGCAAGCAGGTAATCAGCCACGCTATTTACAACATTACTTGTCCATTTAACTCCATAGCCGCTGGGGAGACTGTTGTTACGGTTTTCAATCCAGGTACTTGTACCTCCGGAAACAGAAAGTCCGTCTGTATCATCATACTTAATTGCGAAGGCTTCTCTCTCTGCAATAAGATTTCTGATTTCGGTGAAGGTTGAACCGTTTTCGGTCGGGAGGTATGCATCGTTTCTGCCTGCTTCAAGAAGTTCTCTGCCGTAAACCTCTATTTCGTTTACAAGAACAGTCTTGCCTGAAGGTGCAGACAATGCAAACTTAAGATATTTTGCCTCAACAGGAGCAGAACTTAAATCAAGAGTTACCCAATGGGCACCGCTCTGGGAGGAATCGGGATTTATTGTGCCGATATAGGGATAAGAAACACCGTCTACAGAAGCATACACATTAATAGTTGTGAAAGAATCTGCTCCAACACCTCTGTAATGGTGGAAGCTTATCTTCTTTACTTCTGTCTGTGCATCAAGATTCATTGTGAATACGGCTCTGTTCTGGTTATTGGGATCAATATTACCTGTTGCAGAATCACCTGTATTCTTGAATGCAAACCACGCAGAATCGTTGACACCGTTCTGGAAGGTTGTATCGTACTTACCGTCTGTAAGATTTGCAATATATGTTGAGTTAGTGTAGGGCTTTGCGGTATAAGCTGCACCGAGAGCAAGGTTCTTCTCGGGATTCTTGTTCACATCAACGGGATGACCGATAACCTTACCGTAAACCTCAATCTCGTTGAGGAATACCCAGCTGTATGTTGTGCTGTTATATATAAGGAAACGAACTTTTCTTCCCTCTATTGCTTCATCAAGTTCGAGCTCTGCCCAATATCCTGTAGTTGAATCAAGGCGAACGCTGAGATTTCCTATAAACTTATAGTTACCGCCGTCTTCCGCCACATAAACCTCAACTGCCATAGGCTGAGCGATGCTTGAAGCAAACTCGTCTCCTGACAGATGCATTCTGAAGGTGTCAAGGGCGTGATCACATTCCAGATCAAAGGTTACAGCACCATAGCCTTCGGAAGCATTATAATTCTTATGGAAACCGAACCAACCGCCAACTGTGTTATTAACCCAGATTTCGTTGGGGGCAACTCCGTCTGTCAGGTTAGCGTGCCAGTCTGTGCCGTGTTTTTCTGCCTCGTAAGTCATACCGCTTACAATGTTCTCGCGGTCATAGTTAATGGTTTCGTTGAGAGGCTGATAAATGCGGACACCGTCAATGCAGATGTATGCTGTAAGTACGGGAGGTCTTGCTGCACCTGATGCCCAGTTATCGAAGTCGTAAACAGGAACGCCTGTCATAGTAACTGTATATGTACCGAATTCAAGACCAGAGAAACGGATAATGGGAACAGCAACGATAGACTCTGTACCGCCGTCAGCACCATTGTCAAACTCGGTGATAACAGCCTTCTGTGCAACTATGTTACCTGCTTTATCCTTAACAACTACTCTTACCGTACCGGACTCTACAGCGTGGGTATGGCCGATAATTTCGAAGCCTGTGCCTGTGAACTCGAAGCTTGCAAACTCCTCGTTCTTATTAACCTTAACGTCTGTAAGAGAGCCACCTGTTATCTCGTCGTTTTCTGAGCCCTGATATGCGTTATCCTGACCATACTCCTGATTTTGATCAACACTCTGTGAAAGACTGCCTGAGCCCTGTCCGTAGTGAGTAATCACGTTTTCGCCTGTGGTGTTGTACTTGATGCCGGCAAAATCGTCTTCATAGTAAACAACAGTTGCAGGAAGAACTGTAATCTTCTTATACATCTGCACTTCCTTGGCAATGTTGATTTCACTTCCGAGGGGAGTAGCAAGATACTGGGTTACATCACCCTGATCATCATCGTCAACCTTATACTGATGAACTGTCAAAGCCATCCAGATGCTGTAATAGGAATCCATAAAATCGGTGGGAGTGAAGGTAATACCTTCCTTCTCTGCATTTTCGCCATAAACGATCTCTGTTTCGTAAGGCATACCGATTCTTACATTATTGTCTTCATAGATTGTTACATGGTTTTCAATACCCATGAAGAATTCTGTGATGTCGGGAGTCTGTGAACCTGCATAATCGTTAATGATAAACTTATTGTATCCTGCAGGGATAGTGAAGCTGAAGGTACCGTCATCATTCTTGGTAGCCGCCTCACCTGGCCAGGTTGTACCATGCTCAACACCGTTTGCATCCTTATACCAGTAGTGAACGTAAGCATTCTCCCAAGAACGCTTAGACTCAATATGGAGCTGTGTGTCGGTCACAGGTCTTGCGTTCTTATCACTGTAGAACTCGATGTTATTTGTTGCACCGAGAATAAGCTTAAGATTCTGGGTCTGCTGACCGTTATTATTGTTTACAATGTAATGTGTAGCACCCTCGGGAGCATCAATTGTAAACACTCCGTCAGACACCTTTGTTGCAGCAGCACCGGGCCATGCAGCTCCTACATCACCTGCCCCGTCCTTAAAGAAGTAAACATAAGCATTGCTCCAGTTTACAGGAACCTGAGCAACTACCTTTGTATCACCTTCGCCGGACTTAGCAAAAACATTGAACCATGTTTCAACTCCAGAGGAAATTGTAAGGTTATGGGTCTGTTTTGCATTATCCTGCTTGCCGTCGTTTATGATTACATTAGTAACATCAGCAGGGATATTGTCAATATGATACTGTCCGTCGTCACCCTTTATCATGGGAATACCGGGCCAATCTACGCCTGTTGCACTGCCGTTACTGTTCCAGTAGTAGAGAGCCGCACCCTCCCAATCCTTGGGAACGCTTGCATGCATTGTAACTGTTTCGGTAGAACGGGATGCAGTAGCACCGTAATAGGTAACACCTATTTCTGTGTTTTCACCCACAACCGTATCATTAACTTCAATCCATGTTTCGGAACCTGCGAACACTACAAGGTCTTCTGTCTGCTTACCTTTATCGCCGTTATTTACGATAACATTAGTAATATCACCGGGAATATTAAAGGTAAAGTAGCCGTTTTCGTCAACTTCTTCAACCTTGGTACCGGGCCATTTTACAAGTCCGTTACCGAAGGTATCCCAGCAATATACATATACATCGCCCCAACCCTCAGGAACGATTGTGTGAAGAACGCCGTCAGCTGACTTATAGCTGGTTGTTGCGTAAAGCTTTTCTTCAGCGTTGAGTGTACCGGGAATATCAACCCATACGTCCTGACCCGTATTAAGGTGCAGGTCAACAGTCTGGTTTGTGCCGTTGCTCAGGATAATGTGAGGAACATTACTTGGTATGTTCAGCTCGAAGTTACCATGGCTGGGATTTGACATTTTCTCGCCGGGCCAGAAGTTATTTCTGCCGTCATCATACCAGTAGTAAAGATATAGATCCTTCCATGCTGCAGGACAATCCACATGAACTTTCACGGTACCTGTCTCTGTCAGGGTGTACATATTTGAGATTTCGTTATAATTAATCTGTCTTCCGTTCTCAGGAATAAGAAGATTTACTTTATAGTAACCGTCCTCTGTCTGAACCTTGTTGTTTGTAGAAAGAGGCAGAGGTGCAAAGTCGATTCGGTTATATTCTGTTCCCTTATTATAGTTAAGGTAAGAGGGTTCCTTATTTGTAACGCCCATAAGAAGTGCCTGCGTACCGCTGAGCGAACCAAAGAGCTGGTCGTTCTTAAAGAGTTCGCCGTTTGCATCAAGGTTTTCTGTAGAAAGACCGTAATCAAGAACGTACTCGCTGTCTTCTACATCTGTTACGATAATAAGAACTCGTACAACAGCATAGTCACCAAGATTCAGGTCACTTGCCTTAAGAGTACTGAGGTCACTGGGAAGACCGCTGGCACCATAAAGATACATCAGCAGATGGAATTCATAAATACCTGATTCAGGATAGGTTGTTACATAACCCCAGTTGCCATCCTTGGCTTGCTGGATAGATACATTCGGATAGTAGTTGTCGGGAACTACATTACCGGCTCTGTCACAGAACTTTGTGCCAAACTTACTTATGTCATTACCAACCTTATCAAAGAATATCTTGTAATCATGAAGCAAGCTGCTCTCGTTACTTGATTCAGCCGCTGCGTCTGTGGTAACTCTCAGCTTTGAAATAAAGAGGTCATGACCTGCCCACTGATAGTAGGAAGGAATTGCAGTTACATATACACGATGACGAGCTTCGCCTCGGAGAACTTCATTTGCCTCATCGTCCATGTCAGGCTTTATTGAAGCAGTAACATAAACTGTATTTTCAAATACACCTGCATCCTCGTGTTCGTCTTCCATTGTGTAATAGATACCCTTGAAGGTAACATCAGCATCAACCCAAAGACCCGAGCCCTTCTGTGTAAGTTCCTCGTCAACTACCTCGTTGTCTGTATGTTCACTCTGGAGAGTCTTAAGGAAGTATTTGAGATCTTCGTTATCCTTAAAGTTGACAGTAAGACCGGGATAATAGATATGGGTACCTGCTCCGTCTGCAACCTTTGTATATGTATGTCCGCTCTGGATATAGTTACCGCCTGTGCCAACATTCTGATAACCTGTAACAACCGCTGTCAGATCTTCGGCATCAAGCCTGCCGCCACGGGCATCGGTTACATAATATCCGTTGATATTATCAAGCTCCGATGCTGTATCATCGCCAGCAACAAAGAGACCCTTTTCGGGAGTAAGAGAAACACCAATGTCGGAATCATCGAATGTAAGATTATAAAGTTTTTGAGTACCAACGTTAGAAATTTTGAAATTGTACTCAATGGGCTTATCAGGATCAACTATATCGCCGAATTCAATCTGCTTACCGCTCTGATATGCAGTCTTCTCTGTACGAAGCTTGGGGTCAGTAATGTGCATATTTGTAACAATACGCATATTCGCGCCAAAGCCGTGACGCTCCATATAATAGAAGTCAAAGCTGGCAATTTCGCCGTTTTCAAGGGAAAGAGCCTCTGCACGAGCAATTTCTGCGTCTGAGTAAGCAGTGGGATTCTTGAGAACATCGCGAGCCCATACAACATAATCGTTAACGTTAAAAGAGCTGTTAGAAATAGAGTGTCCGCCGCCAAGGTCAAGAACAAGCTGACCGTTTATGAACAGGTAAACGTCATCGTCACCTTCGAACTCGAAGAACAGGTTGTCTTCTTCGTGGTAAACGAACTCACCGTTTGATTCCAGAACATAGTTATAGTTTCTGTTTTTGTATGTACCGTACTCTACATCGTAGCTGCGCTTACCATCTTCGGCAAAGTAGTAGGAGTCTGTCTCGCCCGCATATACGCCCTCTGCATCTGTTACAGGAAGGAAGGGGTATCTGGTTGTTGTGCTGCTGCTTGTGTAATAGTAAAGGTCCTTTTCGTTTACTGTATTCAAAGAAATTGTACCGTCACCGTTACTATCAAAGCCATTATACACAACAGCCGAATTAGTCCGATCCTTATACTGAGTCTGTGTGATTTTTCCGCTTTCCAAATCCGCAAGACTTGCACCGTTGGAGAAACCGCCGTCAAAAACGTATGCATCCTGACCATTGTCAAGTTTTGCACTGGAAAGAGTCAGGTATCGGTAGTCATCTTGCTCCTGATTGTAGGAATTGGCTACAAATATATTATTGAGCAGATAGTACGCTGCATCCATACATGTATCAATGTTAGGTGCTACAGCCAAAAAAGCACCCTTGAGCTTGTCTGCTTTTGCAAGGGTATCGGCATAGGTACCCATCACAGGTGCATCAGCCTTTGTGTTACCGGTAAAATGTATTTCAAGGCAATTTCTAAGTCCCTGTGCAAGGTCGTTTGCTACTTCCTTACCGTTTACAACACTGTAACCGTATTGCTCTCTGTTTTTAACACCAGCAACATAGGCATAGTTGTTCCTGCCATTTTCTGCTTTCTGAGGAATAACCAGAGTTTTGCTGAGAACGTCGGCAATATATTCAACTGCTTCCTGTCTATATACAGGGGTACCGTCAGCACCCAGCTGTCCTTCAAGAAGACCTGCAGTCCATACACCCATGTTACCCGTTGTCAAGAGACTGTACCCGTCAAACTTAATTTCTGACATATCAAAGCTGGTAGCATTGGGGTGTTTTGCCTGGTATCCCGAGGATGTGTAATAGGTGTACGGCATCATATAGTAAATATAATTGGAATTGCCTATTTCGCTGCCGGAACCGTTGTATCTGCCGTTAGCATCCTTGCCGTTTAAACGCTTGCTGTTGTATGTAGAAGCAGAGGAATAGTACTCAGGGAAACGGTAGCCGATAGAGTGTGTGTAATAACCTGCGTAGTTACCGCCGTTTGTAGAGGTAATAGGATTACCGCCGCCTGTGTTGTAGGCTGCACCGTTAGAGGGGTGGAGCATACCGAAGGCATCGTTACCACTACCGTTCCAGTAAGTACCGCTTACATACTCACCGGGCTCTCTTATAAACTCCAGAGCCTGCTCACCGAACTCAGCCGCTGTTGTAGGATTGCTGAAGAACGCAATATGAGATAAATCAAAATAGTCGGAAGTAGAATCCTGAACCAATCTGATATAAATATTATGCACGGGTGTGCCACTGTTCATATTGGACCAGTTATTCGAGTCATAACTCTTCTGGATATCAATAACTATGTATCGCCAATTTGCAGAGTTGGTCATCTTATTACCGTTTACATCCACAAGTGCATTGGACTGGTTCCAGGTAGAAAGACCTTCGTTTGAAACGTTCATTTTAAACGCAGGAACACTTCCGTAATCATTTATACCGTTTGAACGGTAAACCAGCACCATATATCGAATATCGGAGCCCTTTTTTGCTCCCCCGTTATCGGTAGGGAAGTTTGCAATACAGCAGTTCATATCCGAGCTGAAATTTGAAAGCCATCTGCCCGATGAGGTGATTCTCATATACTGGGGGCTCTGGTAGTTAACTGCAGCCATCTTTGTCTTTACATAACGATTCGTTTCGGTTGAGTACTGTGAATTTACATACTGACCTGTGGTATATGTATAATCAGCGGTAAAGTCATGGCCCACTCCAATGGGAGGCATAGGCTTACCAAGCACATACTGACCGGAATAGTCATCTGTTGTACCCTTGTTCGAAGAATACATAACAGAGCCGTCTGCCTGCGCAAACTCGAAAAGCATACCGTCTGCAAGATAGTCGTATATCTTGATAGGCCAGTTGATTGTGCCGTTTTTATTCAGCGTATCCTCTTGAATTCCTGTTTCGCCTGCGGCGGTGCCGGTGGCAATATCAAGCTTTGCCGCCATAATGTTTAAGGGCAGCAGCGACATAACCATTACAAACACAAGCACAAAAGCCAGAACTCTTTTGCCGAAATTTGATTTTTTCATGGTGTTTCTCCTCTCTTGCGGGCTAAAAATGATTGCCCCATGAAAATTTGAATCTATGTAAACGCTATATTTTACGCATATAGCAAATTATTTTTGACCTCTTTATCGTTTCAACTTAAACCTGATAACTGTATTTTACAATATGGGAATCTTCTGAAAAATGTGCCGAGGCTTTTTCTATTGTTTCTCCGGGCTCAAGCTTTCCGAAGGCAAGCACATAGGTTATTCCGCCCAAGTAACTTCCGTCCTCAAAGGTGTTTTTATAATAAACACAAACATTCTCCAGAGTTTGTTTGGAGGTGTTGGTAACGGTTACTACGTTATCCTTTGTCATTGTGGTAATATGCTCGGACTTTTCAATAACATTATTGTTGAAAGCACTTACGCAATTCACAAATTCAAACTTGTGTTTTCCGTCTACCTCCAGTTTGCTCTTTTCCATTACCCAGCATTTTTCCCCTGCAGGAAGTCCGGTAACCACAAACACAGCACTCTTATCTCCGTATTTGTAGGTAATGGTGGCTCTGTCAAGAAAAACCTTGGAGCGATTCTCTACAAGAATAGCGGCAATATTCTCAACCTTTTCGTTTTTGCCGCTCTCAACATAAACTCCGCTGAAAACCGTAATCTCTTCGCAGTACAGATCTGCCGAGGTTGCAACCTGCTCAGGCTGCTTTGCCGGTTTGGAATTTTGAGCAGGAGAATTATCGGTATGCTTTTCTGTCTTCGCATTATGTGTAAAGTCCGAGGAATTCATCTGCTGCTCATCTGCAGACGAAACGGAGCTTGGCTTCATCTCGTCAGGGGATGCCCCTTCCGAGCCTTGACCCCTGCAAGCACCGAAAGAACAGCAAGCTGTAACGAGCAGTATAAGCAAAAGCTTCTTGCCTGCTTCTGCATAGTTTTTTATTTTTGTTTTCTTCGTCATAAAAAGCCTCCAAATAAGAGAGTGATATTACATACATAATAATAACATAATATATGACACCTATACATAATGAATTATAGCACCAGCAACCATTGCAGTCAATTAAATTTTGCACAAAAAAAGTAACAGTTTTGTATTCTATTTTATTAAGCAAATTACTTGCTTTTTTCGGAAAATATGTCTATAATATATTTTGATTAAATATAGTTATTGGTATTTTGAGAAGTATACTCATTTTTACAGCGTGCTTTTTCGAAGATAAATGCTACTTTTTGCAGGAGGGAAATATGCACATAGTACCCGGTTTTATAGTTCGTGAAATCGCAGGAGATACTGTGGCAATTCCCTGCGGAGAAGCAGCAAAGAACTTGAGCGGACTTATCGCTTTAAATGGCAGTGGTAAATTCTTGTTTGATTTGCTCCAGAACCCTCAAACTGAACAGAGTCTTCTTAAAGCTATGCTTGATACTTTTGACACAGACGAAAATACCGCTTTATGTGACATTCGTGAATTTCTCACTGTTCTGCGTAATGCCTCTGTACTTGTGGAAGACTGATTATATTTTTGATTTTATGCGTAAAGAAGGGAACCTGATGAAACTTAAGTACGAAAAACCCAAAGCACTGGTTGAATTCTACAAACTCAGCCAATCCATAGCCGCTTGTGACATTCATATCAACAACGTTAATAACCAGTGCGTTGTTCAAGACGATGACACACCCGGCTTAATGCGAAGCTATGCTCTGGATTATTACGAGTATTTCAGCGTAGGCTGTGATATTGTTTGCACCAATAACCCCGACTACGACGGCCTTTGCTATCACACCCAGGTTAATGCCTGCTGGAGTTCTTGATTTACGCATTTTATTATGATGAATTATTCTGTTTGTATTAAGTTTTCAGATTTAACCCTTAAATTCAAATTCCCTTCTAAAGTTAATTTACCCGATTTTTTTAGTGACCTTCTGTGCGAGGATACCGATACCCCTGATGCGGAGTATCAGATTGAGCTTCTCGGCTCTCCTCTTTGCCCGGAAGGTTCTGCTGTTTTAGAGCGAAAAGATTTCTCTGTTTATCGCACAAAGGACGGTTGGCTGAGAGTCTATACACCCCTTACCGCTGAGGACGGCTGCTGTGTAGCCTGTCTTATCAGAGAAAACGGCAAGCATATTCTCTATTATCCCGCATCTATGTGGGAGCACTACAGCAGTTATTTTCACTGCACCCATCTTATGTGCGGAGAACTTATGCTTCTAAGTAAAAACGCATTGCTTCTGCACAGCAGTGTTGTTATGATAAACAATAAAACTCTGCTTTTCTGCGGAGCTTCAGGTGCAGGTAAGTCCACTCAGGCTGACCTTTGGAAACAGCACCGAAGTGCAGAAATCCTCAACGGCGACAGAGCCGTGATTATGAAAAAAGACTCAAAATTCTTTGCGGGCGGTTCTGTCTGGTGCGGTACAAGCGGTATTCACCGAGCAGAGCAAAAGGAAATCGCAGGAATCGTTATACTCAAAAAACACTCTGAGAATATCATCCGTCCCTTATCCTCTGAGGCATTTCCCATACTTTTTTCTCATACAACCGTAAACGATTGGGACAAGGAATTTGTAGATAAAATCTGTGCTATTTACACCGAACTGCTCACTTTCGTTCCTGTTTATGAGCTTTCCTGCCGACCTGATAAAGAAGCTGTAGACCTTGCCTACAAAATTATTTTTGCAAAGGAGGACATCTGATGACCACACCAAAGTCTTGTGCCGACATCCGTCGCAATTTGTGCCGTCGCTGTGCCGCTCTTCAGATTCCCGTAAGCGGAATTTTTGAGCTTACTCCCAGATGTAACCTTGGTTGCGAAATGTGTTATATTCGATTGACTTCCGAACAAATGAAGCCTATCGGAACAGAAAAATCCGCAGAAGAATGGATAGCTCTCGGCAAAGAAGCCCGTGATGCAGGTATGGTGTTTCTGCTTATTACAGGCGGAGAACCCACCTTGCGAAAGGATTTTCCTCAGATTTACAGAGCTTTGGCTCAGATGGGACTTTCCATAAGCATCAACACTAACGGCACTCTTATCACCGATGAGATAAAAGAAGTTTTCAAGGAGTTCCCTCCTGCCCAGATAAACCTGACCCTTTATGGCGTTTGCCGTGAGGATTACACTGACTTCTGCAAAAACGGCGATGCTTTCGATGCTGTAAAGGATGCTCTGCGGTGGTTTGAAGCAGAAAACATACTGGTACACCTCAATGCCACCTTCACTCCCTCCAACTACTCAAAGTGGACAAAGCTGGAAGATTTTGCAAAAAAACGCAGCTTAGAGCTTCGTGCAACCTGTTATTGCTTCCCTCCCACAAGACGCAGTGATTGTACCGATTGCAAGGAGTTTTCTCGTCTTACACCCGAAGAAGCAGGCTCGGTTATGGCAGAAGAAATCCTCTACAGAATGGGTCCCGAGGCAATTATCAGAAGGGCAGAAACCCTTACCTCGCCTCTGCAGAAAAGCTGTGATTTGGATAACGGCGAGCCTATGCAATGCCTTGCAGGAAGATCTCAGTTCTGGGTTGCTTGGGAAGGCTCAATGACTCCCTGCGGAATGCTCAGCACCCCTTGTACCAACCCCTTTAACAGTAACTTTAAAGATGCGTGGGCGAAGCTCTGCAATGATGTATCGGGAATCCGCCTTTGTGCCGAGTGCAACAACTGTGAGCTTCAAAGCACTTGTATGAATTGTGCCGCAGTTACCTTTGCCGAAACAGGCAGGTTCGACGGCAAACCCGAATATATGTGCCAAATGATTAAATCCTATCGCAACAAAATATCTGCTCTTGCAGAGAGAATCAAAGAGAAATCTCAATAATCTTTGCACAAAAAATTAAGGCTGATGCTCGAATCTGAACATCAGCCTTTTCTTTTTTATATTGAGTTTTATTAAATCATCCGCTTATTTTGTGAAATTTTTACTGTTATGCTTTATGAGGGCACTTATCGATAACCACCGCATCTCCGCTGTCGGAAATCTCAAAAACCACATCGCAATACTGAAGCATAGAGCGTCTGTGGGTTATGATAAAGCAGGTCCTATCCTTCCTCTCGCAGAGCTTCTCAAATATCTTTTTCTCTGTTACTTCGTCTAAAGCCGAGGTTGCCTCATCAAGAATAAGCACAGGCTTATCTCTTAAAATCGCCCTTGCAATTGCAATTCTCTGAGCCTGTCCTTCCGAGAGTCCTCCTGCCTTTTCGGTAAGTTCCGTATCCAGCCCCTTAGGTGTCCTTTTTACAAAGTTCTCAGCACTTGCTGCTCTGAGTGCATCCCACATCTGCTCCTCGGTAGCATCCTTGTTGCCCACCAGCAGATTGCTTCTTATTGTACCCGAAAGAAGTGTGTTGCCCTGAGGCACGTATGAAACAAATCTTCTTGAAGCAGGAGTAATATTCTCTTTTTCACCATCAGCAAAATATACAGCCTCACCCGAGTCAGGCTCTATAAGAGCTAAGAGAAGTCTTATAAATGTGGTCTTTCCCGCACCGGAGCTTCCCACGATTCCAACTCTCCGTCCTGCCTCTATTTTAAGAGAGATATTGTTCAGCACCCTCTCATCTTCGTATGTAAATGAAACATCCTTGAATTCAATCCCAACTCTTTCGGGACAGTTTTTTGCAGGTGAGTAATCCTCACTCTCCACATCCGTTATCATCCTCAGTCTTTTAGCCGCAACAATGGTTGTAAACAGCATGGGAACAATTCCGCCCATACTGCGAATTGTTGACTGAAGAATAGACACCAAAGACAAAAACAGAGTCATTGTGCCATAGGTGTAGTTATCCTGAGGATTTGCCAACCTGTAGGCACACCAGCTGAATGCCACCACATAGCCGAGATTATAGATAAGCTTCATAACCACGTGCATCAAAGCACTGAGCCTTGAGCTTTTCATCACAAGTGCTAAGCGTCGTTTGCGAAGCTTTTTAAAATACTCATTGTTGGCATCTTCCATCTGGAAGGATTTTGTAACGGGAATATTAGCCAGAGATTCCTGAATAAAAGAATAGTACTCCGATTCGCTCTCTCTGAGTGCCTTCTGATATTTAACATATTTTCTGCGAAAAACCGCTCCTGCAACAACTCCCAAAGGACCTACAACAAGTCCTATAATTGCCATATAGGGATCATAGTAGAGAAGAATGCCGAGAACAATTGCAAACTCAACTGCAGCCACAACCACCGAAGGCACAATGGAAATAATTGACTGTGCAATTGTATTTACATCACCCGTAAGTCTTGAGAGCATATCGGAAGAATGAAACTTCTTAACCGCCATCCACTTACTGCGCTGTACCCTGTCAAACATCTGTGCTCTTATGCTGAAGGCAAATTTCTCTCCTACATAACTGCTGAAAAGAGTAGTAACATAAGAAAGTGCAATTGTAAACAAGGTAGCACCAAACATAAGAAGAATATATTTCCAGAATACATCCTGTCCAAAGCCGGTTGCCGCATCCACCACATATTTACCTGCTACAGAGGAAATAAGCGTTACAATCATAGCCACAAGGTTTATCGCAAGGAAGCCCATCACATAACGGCGGAATCCCTTACCCTGTCTAAAAAGCCAACCGATATTATCTTTATTGTTTTTCCATTCGCTACGCAGATTAAACTTCTTCTTTTTTGTCGCCATCGTTTTTCATCCTTTTATAGTAGATAAAAGTAATTTTATCGATAAATCCGACATAATTCCACATTCAATTGTAGTCCAAACCCCATTACCTTGTCAACAGCAAAACTTTATATTTCGCTGTTTCTCAGCAAGGTTTTGTTACAATTAAATTGAGCAAAATATTGCTTGTTTTTATTTCCTATTTATGATAAAATAATTATGTATCCAATTGTACAAAAATCAACCCTAAAATTTAAAAGGAGATGACCTACTATGAAAAAATTTCTTGCTCTGATTCTTATGGCTTGCGTAGCTTTCTCTGCTATTCCCTTCGTAAGCATTTCTGCGCAGGAAGAACAGGCCCTCACCCCTGATGCCAGTGCATATCCTAACTTTGCTCTTGAAAATTGGGAAGCCCTTTATGCTCACGCAATAGCAGGCTCCTCAAGCACTGATTCCTGGCAAAAGTGGATGAAGGACTATGGCGGAATCAATGCCGAAGAAGGTATGCGTTACTTCTTTCTGCCTGCTTCTGCCGATGATGGTATTATCGAAATCTACAACGGCTACAACGAGGATGCAGTTATCGGTGACGTTACTGTAGAAAGTCACACAAGTGCATTCATTGATTACACCGAGAACACCGCCATCTCCGTAAATGTTGGCGAAGACCGCAACTATACCTTCAAGGTATACAAGAGCGATGCAGAAGCATCCCTCTATATCAATGACACCACAAACTCCTACGAGGACTTTGAGGGCAACACCCAGAACACAGACCTTTGGTCCTTCCTTATCCAGAACAAAGAAAACTCCTGCGAAACTGCCACATTCTCAATTGTAAGCGAATCAGGCATTGAGGACGGCGACCTTAAGAAAATCAAAGGCAGAGGCAACACAAACTGGAAGGAAAGCGACAAAAAACCCTTCAATATCAACTTTAACGACAAGGTTACAATCGGCCACACAGAGAGCAAAAAGTTCTCTCTTGTTGCTAACCCCAAGGACCCCACCCTCCTTCGCAACACCATTATGTATAACCTTGCACACGATGTAGGCAATCCCTACTCCTCTGACCAGAGCTTTATTGATTTCTTTGTAAACGGCGTTTACCGCGGCTCTTATATCGCCTGCCAGAAGGTAGATCTGGGCAAGAACTCCAGTGTTTCCCTCAAGGATGAATCCGAAGACAAAGAAACAGATTTTAACTTCCTTGTTGAAGTTGACGTTTGGAACTATAAAAGCGACACATACTTTAAATCAGACAAGGGCTACCATGTTGTTCTTAAGACCCCTGACCTTGAGGATTTTGAAGCAAACAGTCCTGACTGGCAGGTAAGATACGACTACATAAAGAACACCTACCAAAAGCTTGAGAACGCACTTTATAACGGCACTCTTGCAGATATTGAAGCTATCTGTGACATTGAAAGCCTTGCCACTCAGTATCTCCTTCAGGATTTAGGCAAGAACTGCGACGGCGGTTACACCAGCACATTCTTCACCTACAACGCAGCAGAAGGCAAATTCTATGCCGCTCCCATCTGGGACTGCGACTCACACTTAGGTGCTGTTGACGTATGGCGTGACGGCTGTAACACCTCCACCAGCGACCACAGGGGCTGGACCACCAGACTTGCAAAATATGAGAGAACCATCAATCCTCTCGGTCAGTCCTTCTATGTAAAGGGCACAACCTCCGAGGGTCAGACCTTTGAGGAGCTCTGTAAAGATATATGGACAGAAAAATTCCTGCCCAAAATTGACGTTCTTCTCGGCAAAGCAGAGCCCGCAGAAGGCGATAAGGGCAAGAGCATCGACGCTTACGCAAAGTCTATCGAAAAAACCACCTACATCAACTACATTATGTGGGACTTTATGTGGTTTTGTCAGGATAAAAACAAGAGTCTTACCACCGACTACACAGACGATGTAGCAGGTGAACTTCAGTATATGAAGGATTGGCTTACCGAGAGAACAAACTGGATTACCTCTAATCTGGGTACCGACGAAAACCCCAACAATCCCTCCAATCCTGAAACCGAGAGAGTGGTTTACTTCACAACCGATTTAGGCTGGGATGATGTACACTACTATATCTGGGGCGATGGTCATATTCCTATGCGTTGGCCCGGCGAAAAAGCAGAGCTTTCAGGCAAAACAGAAGATGGTCAGGATATTTACAAGATTACAATTACCGACTCCAAAGCAAATATGATTATCTTCAACAACGGCGCAGACGGTGCTCAAACAGAGAAAACTCAGATTCCCACAAGCCTTAGAATTTACTCCACAACCGATCCTTCGGGCAGAGAGAACGAAGCAGGTAAGCCCTACTACAACACCACATATTCTCCCTACACAGAAACACCCGTAGAGCCCTCTTCTTCTGCAGAAGCCTCCACATCCACCATACCCTCTGCTCCCACATCCCCCTCCTCATCTGAAGAGCCTTCTGTTCCCACATCCTCAAACTCCGGTTTTGTTCCCATTGACCCCATCGAAACTTGCATTGTAGGTGATGCAAACGGCGACGAAACAATCAACGTTAAGGATGCAACCGAAGTCCAAAAATCAGTTGCAGGTCTTATCACTCTTTCCAGAAGCAGAGAACTTGCTGCTGATGCAGATATGAACGAAAGTGTCAACGTCAAAGACGCAACCGCTATTCAGAAGTATGTGGCAGGTCTTGATACAAGTATCTTCATTGGTACAGAAAGAGCTATAAAATACTAACATCCAAATTTCTAAAACCTTCGATGTCACCCCTTACAGCCTCTTGCTGTAAGGGGTGTTCTTATATAATCGGGATTATTTCGAAAAAACACAAAAACAGATTGCCACATAATTACATAGATATTTATAAATTACTACTTTTCACTGCAGACAAATTATGTTATAATAATAAATTATAGTGGAGTAGAATGACTTGATTTCGGAAAGGATGAGAGCAGATGCCGCAAAATGCGTTTTTGAAATTACTTAAATCTGCTCTTGACGGAGAAACCCTTGTTCCCGATTTAAACATCTCCAAGGAAAAGTGGAGAACAGTTTTTCGTCTTGCAGAAAATCATCGGGTACTCCCCTTGATTTTCAACTGTATTAAAAGCTCCTATCCTTATGACGAATCGGACCTTCTCCCCCTTAAGCAAAGAACCAAAATTCTCGTGTTAGAGCAAATTCTTCGCTCAAAAGCCTTTTTGGAGGTTTACGAAAAGCTCTGCGAGCAGGGACTATCTCCCGTAGTGGTCAAGGGGATTATGTGCCGCAACCTTTACTCCGATGGAGATTGCAGATTTTCCACCGACGAAGACCTTTTTGTTTCCGAAGAAGATTTTGAACAATATCTTAAAGCTTTTGAAGCTTTATCCTTTACCGCCAAACCCTCAAAAGGAAATAACTACCAAACAACCTTGTGCAACGAAACAGGACTTCACATAGAGCTTCATAAATCACTCTTTCCTCTTGGCTCGGAATATTTCAAGCCATGGAATCAAATTTTTATTAACAGTTTAAATAACACACGAAAGCTTACCATAGACGGTGTATACATAAAAACCCTCTGTGAAACCGACAATCTGATATATCTTATGCTCCATGCCCTCAAACACTTTTTCCACAGCGGAGTGGGTATCCGTCAGGTGTGCGATATAATTATGTATGCAAACCAATACGGCACAAAGATTGACTGGAGCAAATTCTTCGAAATCTTAAGAAGCTTGCAGGCAGAGAATTTCGCCTTGGCAGTTTTAGCAATCGGCGAAAAGCACCTTAATTTCAATAAAGACAAGGCAAACTTCCCCGAACATATCAAGCTCAATGATGTTTCTGAGCTTCCTCTTCTGGAGGATATTCTCACAGGCGGAGTCTTCGGCAGCTCCTCTATGGCAAGGCAACACAGCTCGGGTCTGACCTTCGATGCTGTGCAGAGCAAAAAAACAGGGCTCTTCAGGCAAGCCTTCCCTTCTGCAAAAAAACTTGGCAGTAAATATGCTTATGCAAAAAAGTGCCCTTTGCTTCTGCCTGTTGCCTGGGCACACAGACTTATAACCTACAAAAAAGAAACCTCACAAATCCCCGACAATCACCCTGCCGCCACCATTCAGATCGGCAAAAGAAGACTGAAACTTTTAAGTTTTTATGGATTGATTTCAAAGTAATCCATTATCCCATATAAATCCTTCAAGCAAAGAGGCGTTAATATGAAAAAGAACATTTTATGCATAGCACTTCTTATTGTTTCCCTCACAGCCTTTATTGTCTACACAAAGCACACAGATGCCACAACAGACAAAAACCCGCCCAAGCTTTACTGCGAATCCGAGGAAATTGTTGCAAGCGTAAACGAAGTAACAGATGAATTCCTCCTGAAAGGAGTTACCGCTTACGATGAAGAGTGCGGTGATGTTTCCGACTCGCTTATGGTTCAGAGCATCTCAAACTTTATTCAGGACTATGTAATCGTTACCTATGCTGCTGTTGACAACTCAAACAATGTGGGCAGACTTGAACGCAAGCTTATATATACCGACTACAAAGAGCCCGCCTTTGATTTAGTAAGACCTCTTATTTTTCCTGCAGGCACCAACGTCAGATTCCTCGGCAACATCCGTGCCAACAGCGTTATAGACGGCGACATCTCCACCAAAATCCGTTACGGACTGGACATAATTGTTGACAACAACACTCCCGCCACCTATCCCATCTCTTTCCGAGTAACAGACAGCCGAGGCAAAACCTCTTATCTTGATACTGAAATTGTTATTGTCAATAACGTCTACACAGCAATCGACATCACCTTGAGCGATTACCTGATATACATTCCTCAGGGCAGTACATTCAACAAAGATACGGCTAAAAAATATCTCAAATCCGCCTCTGAGGAATTTGACCCGAACACCGAACTTAACATTGATTGCAAGGTTGATACATCTACCCCCGGTGTCTACAATGTTGATTACACCATAAACACCGGTAGCATCAGCGGAAAAAGCCGATTGGTAGTAGTTGTTGAACCCGACTGATACCTTCACACATCATTTTATGAAAGGGATATTTTATGGATAATAATTACAGACCAAAATATCTTGATGTGGCGTATGTCGTCATTCGCGATATTATAAAAAACTGGATAGCTATTGTCTGCATTGCTCTTTCTGCTGCAGTCTTTGCATATATCATTGCTTCTGTGTCCTACTCGCCTACATACACCTCCAAATGCACACTTATAGTTTCTGCAAAAAACAACAATATGGGTGCTTACATAGACACAACAGAAACCGAAAAGCTGACCGATACCATCAAAGCCACAATGAAAACCTCTGTGCTCAAAAAAGAGGTGGCAAAAGAGCTTGGTATGTCCGAGTTCGATGGTGTTATCGCTGTAAACGTATTGCCTAACACCAACCTTCTCACCATATCCGTAAGGAGCTCCCGCCCAAACACCGCATTTCTCCTGCTCAGCACCCTCCTTGACAAATATCCCGAGCTCACAAAAGACACCTTGGGTGATATTGTTATGCAGGTTTTTGAGGAGCCCTCTCTTCCCTCAGCCCCCTCAAATCCTTTTAAGATTTCCAGAACAATCTCGCTGAGCGTTATAATTGCAACCTTAGCCGTTATTCTGATTGCCGCCCTCTACTCCTATCTGATGGATACCATAAAGAACGAGTGGGATGCCGCAGAAAAGCTGGACACAAAGCTTCTTGGTATCATCTACCACGAGGCAACATACAAAAACTTCAGAAATCGTTTGCTCAGAAAGAAGAAGAGGATCCTTATCGGAGCACCCTCTGTCAGCTTCGGCTTTAGCGAAACAATTAAGAAACTCCGAACAAGTCTTCATTATTACAAAGAAAACAACGGCGGAAACGTTCTGCTTGTTACCTCTTATGAAAAAGGAGAAGGCAAATCTACTCTTGCGGCAAACCTGGCTTACTCCACAACCCAGAAAAATCAGAAAGTACTTCTTATTCCCGGCTCTATCGAGTCCTCTTCTTTGCTCAATATTTTCTCGATCACCCTCCCAGAAGAGTTCCTCAATCAGAAGAAAACTTCTTTGAAGGACTATGTTTATACTTTGGAAAACGGAAAACTCAGTATTCTTATCAACTCCTTTGACGATTTACTTTCTTCCAATTACTCCGACTTTATTGCTTCCGAAGATTTCAAAGCCTTCATCCAAGAGGCAAAAGAAATCTACGACAGCATAATCATCGACGGTCCCTGCGTTAAAAGCAGTGCAGATGCCGAGGTTTTTGCCAAAGTATCCGATTACTCCATTCTTGCAGTTAAACAGCACTGCACAAAAACTCCCCTCCTAAACGACACCATTGATATGCTGAACAAATACAACAAGGGTGTAGCGGGATTTGTATTCAACGATGTTTACTCCTCTGCAACAGTTATCAATATCGGCTATGGCTACGGCTACGGAAGAAAAATCGACTATGGCTACGGCAGATACGGAAAATACGGCAGATATGGTCATTACGGCAGTTATGGCAAGTATGGCAAGTACGGTAAATATGGTAACTACAACAAATACGGTGCTTACTATCAGCACGGAAAATATGAAGCAAGGAGGGAGAAATAGTGAACACACAGGAAAAAGAAAGACCTGAAAGCGTTGATACCCTTGACCAATTGGTTGTTGTTGTCGACTTTTTAAAAATTCTCCCGAAGCTCTGGGTATGGTTTTTTGTACTCATAACCCTTTGCAGTGCAATATTCTACTACCGAGCAAGCACCTCCTATCATCCTGTTTACACCGCACAGACAACCTTTTCTGTTAACATCAAAAAGGAACAGACCTCCACAAACGTGCAGGCATTCTATGACGATGCAACTGCAAAGCAGATGGTAGAAACCTTCCCCTATATCCTTACAAGCTCCCTTCTGCACAGAATGGTTGCCGCTGATATGGGAACTCCCGTAACAGGCACCATAAACGCAAATTTGGAGGCTGCAAACTTCCTCACCTTGTCTGTAACAGACAAAGACCCCCAAAAAGCCTACTATACTCTGCAGTCTGTTATCGAAAACTATCCCGAGGTTTCCGAGCTTATTGTCGGTAAGGTTCAGATGAAAGAAATCGACAGCTCGGGTGTACCCACAAAGCCCGCCAACCCCAAGGTCTTTACTAAGGATATTTTAAAGGGTGCTTTGGTTGGCTTCGGCATAGGTCTTGTATGGGCATTGCTTGTATTCCTTACAAACAGAACAGTAAAAAAAGAAAGCGATATAAAGAAAAAGCTGGGTATCAATTGCCTTGGCATTATCCCAAGAATCAGCAAGAAAAAGCGTTCCAAGGATATTTCCAAATATTTTATTCTCACCGACCCGAAGGCAAAGGATTTCTTGCAGGAATCCTTCCGTATGGTACGTAACAAGATTGAGTACCATGCCCATAAATACAACCAAAAGTCTCTGCTCATCACCAGTGCTGCGGCAGGCGAAGGCAAAAGCTTTTTTGCCGCCAACCTTGCCCTCTCTCTTGTAACAGCAGGCAAAAAGGTTGTTCTCATTGACTGTGACCTTCGTCACCCCACAGGAAGACTTATTTTTGATATGCCCCAAGGCACAGGTCTGAGCGAATACCTAAAGGGTGAGCTTGAGCTTATGGATTATCTGGATAAAGCCAAGGAAGAAAACATCCACGAATTCCCGAATTTTCTCTTTTTACCCGGTGGCTCTGCGGTTGCAGATGGTTCTCATCTGCTTTCAAGCGACCGTATGAACGACCTTATCACCTGTGTAAACAGTAAGGCTGACTATGTAATTCTTGACTGTGCTCCTGCAGGCTTGCTTACAGACCCAGCCGTTCTTGCAAAATTTGCAGACAGTGCTATGCTGGTAATAAGAAAGGACTTTGCACGCATTGACTTTATAAGCGATGCACTCTCTCACCTTTCGGAAAGTAACATTCAGGTTGTAGGTGCGGTCCTCAACGATGTACAGGTGTAAAGCTGTGAAAACAATTGATACAAAAAGCTATCTTGATACGTTGTGTGAGCTTACAGCAAAAGGAGAAACTGTCAGCACCATAGTTTCCGGCTCAAGTATGACTCCCTTTCTTTCTGGAAACAGGGACTACGTTTTTCTTAAAAAACCCGAAAAGAAGCTCAAAACAGGAGATATTGTCCTTTTTACAAGAGAAAACGGTGACTATATTCTTCATCGTATCAAGAAGACAAAAAGCAACAACTGCTATCTTATCGGCGACAGGCAGACTGCTCTTGAAGGCCCTGTGTCCCACAAGAGAATTCATTGTGTTGTCACCGCTGTCAAGCGAAAAGGCAAGCTTATCTCAAAGAAAAGCCCCCTTTGGTTTTTCTTTAGCAAAATATGGATTCGTTTGGTTTTTCTCCGCCCGGCAATATTTAAGGTTACACAGCTCTTTTGCAAAAAGTAAAAACAAAACTTTATAAGAAAGGACTTCCGCTATGATTGACATTCATTGCCACATACTTCCAAATATCGACGACGGTGCCCGTGATATTTACGATACACTTGAAATGGCTTTAATGGCTGTTAACAGCGGAGTCAAAGCCATAGTCGCCACTCCTCATTGCAACGTTCCGTGGAGTGAGCCGAATTACTATGGTCATACCTACAGAGAAGCTTTGAGAAAAGCCCGCGAGGCAATCAAGCAGGAGCGTATGCCCATCAAGATTCTTTCGGGAATGGAGGTTTTTGTAACCTTTGATTTACCCGACCTTATCCGAGAAGGAAAAATTCTTACCATAAACCACAGCGACTATCTGCTGACAGAATTCGATTTTGACGAAGATCCCGAATTTGTAGATATTATGGTAGAAAGACTATGTGAAATGGGAATCCGTCCCATTATTGCTCATCCCGAACGCTACGAATTCATCAAAGAGGACATAACTGCAGCAAAAAGACTTGTCAAAGCAGGATGCGTTCTTCAGCTTAACAAGGGAAGCTTTTTAGGCAGAAACGGCTCCCGTTCAGAGAAAACTGCTTTTGAGCTTGTAAAAAACAATCTGGCAGGTATAGTTGCAAGTGATGCTCACGGCACCATGTCACGAACTCCCTATTTACTGGAGGCACGCAGAGCAATAAAGGATATTTGCGACACAAACCTGCTCTTTGAAACAAACCCACAAAAGATTTGTACAAACCAAACCCTGTAATTATCACTCAACCCATAAATAACAAAAGCCGCTGTCTTTTCTGACAACGGCTTTTCTTGTAGCACTCTATATATTCTTTTTGCAGAATTCCTGCATACAGCAAAGCTCACATTTCGGTGTGGGTGCTTTGCATACTGCTCTGCCATGAAGCACGAGTCTGTGACAAAAGTCATTGGACTCCTCTTTCGGCAACAATTCTCTGAGGATTCTCTCTATTTTCTCCGGATTTTTTTCATTGTGAAGTCCTAATCTGCGGGTGATACGCATGCAATGAGTATCAACCACCACCGCAGGTTTTCCGTAAATGTCGCCCACAATCAGATTTGCTGTTTTTCTGCCCACTCCTTTTAGCGAGGTAAGAGCATCTATGCTGTCGGGTACCTGACCCGAGAAATCCTTTATTATGGATTTCGACATTTCAATCAGGTCAACCGCCTTGGTGCGATAAAACCCGCAGCTGCGGATAAGCTCCTCCACATCCTCCGTAGAAGCCTGTGCCATACTGTGCACATCAGGATATTTCTTAAAAAGTGCAGGAGTCACAAGGTTAACCCTTGCGTCTGTACATTGAGCCGCCAGTCTGGTTGCTACCAGAAGCTCAAAGGGGTCTTTATATTGAAGCGAACACAAAGCCTCGGGGTACTCTTTTTTAAGAGCCTCTACCGCTTTCAATGCTATTTCATTCTTGGTCATATATATCTCCTTACTCCCAAACAACGAAAAGATACACATTCCTTGATTTTGTCTTGCCAAAAAGAGAATATTGCGTATCCTTTTTTTATTTTATTTGCTTTTTTTATGATTTATTTTTAAAAATAACTTTATTTTAAAATTTTTATATGTTATAATCATAACACTTTTTATGAGGAGGAATCCGAATGTTCAAAAATTATATCTTTGACTTATACGGCACTCTTATTGATATTCGCACTGACGAAAACGACAGCGAGCTCTGGAAGAAAATGGCTATTTTCTATGGCTATCGAGGTGCAATCTACACACCTTTTGAGATTATGAACAAGTACAACGAGTTCTGCGCACAAGAAAAAAGAAAGGTAAAAGAAGCGTATCCTGACAGAAAATATGTAGACATCAACCTTACAAACGTTTTTGAAAAGCTCTACACATTCAAAAAGGTAACACCCTCTCCCGAGCTTCCCGCTTTAACCGCAAACACCTTCCGCTGCTGTTCAACAAAGCACATCCGCCTTTATGACGGAGTAAAGGAATTTTTAGAGGCTCTTAATAAAAAAGGAAAGAATGTTTTTCTGCTGTCAAATGCTCAGAAGGACTTTACCTCCCCTGAAATCGATATGCTGGGACTTCGCAAATACTTCACAGATATTATCATAAGCTCCGAGGTTGCCTGCAAAAAGCCCGACCCTGATATGTATCGCATCCTCTTTGACCGCCACAACCTTTCAAAAAGCGAAACAATTATGATTGGCAACGATTGTGTGGCAGATATCAAGAGCTCTTACGATTTCGGCTTGCAGAGCCTTTATATTCATCAGGACATCTCGCCCTTGGTTACAGAAAAGCTTCGCAGCACCTGGTCCATTATGGATGGTGACTTCACCAAGGTTATGCCTCTTGTACTTAAATAAAATTTTCCGCCGCTCTCTTTTTGCGGCGGATTTTTTATTTTAAATCTGATATACTTATTTTATCTGACCGCAAATTTAAGCTTTTACACCTACATAATATCATAAAGCTGAGGCTTTTTCAAGCAGAGCTGCAAAATGTCAAAAAAGCCTTCAGCCTCCCATAAACACTGGGGATTCTACTACAGGTAGAGTCCTGTCACCCACGGTTTACTGCCAGATACAAACCAGAGAGTTCACAACGCTCTTTGAGGCTTGATTATTTTTGCTTAACAAATATAATAAAATTGTATCATTTTATAAAAACACTTGGAGGAAAATATAATGGCTCAGAAATACATCATCAGCGCTTGTTCCTATGCTGATCTTCCTGCTTCAAAAATGCAAGAACTGGATGTTAAATATATCTGCACTCCCTATATGGTAAACGGAGAAATCTTCTACGATGATCTTGGTGTTACAACCAACTACGAGGATTTCTATCAGTCTATTAAGGATGGTGCAATGACCAATACCTTCCAGCTTAATCAGGACGACTTTGCCGACTATTTCAGAGAGCTTCTTAAAGACGGAAGCGACCTTATTCACATAAGCCTCTCTTCAGGTCTTTCCGGTGTTTCCAACTCTGCAAGAATGGCACTGGATACCATGAGAGAAGAATTCCCCAATCAGAAGATTTATCTTATAGATTCCCTTGCCGCTTCTGCAGGCTATGGACTTATTCTGCAGACTATGTCCAATTTACGCAAAGAGGGTATGTCAGTCGAGGACCTTTATCAGTGGGTAGAGGATAATAAGCTAAACCTCCACCACTGGTTCTTTACAACAGACCTTACCTACTTCGTTCGCGGCGGCAGAGTTTCCAAGGCAAGCGGCTTTATCGGCGGTGTGCTCAATATCTGTCCTCTTCTCAATGTAAGCTTCGAGGGTAAGCTTACTCCCAGATTCAAAATAAGAGGCAAGAAAAAGGTAATTGCAGAAATCGTTGAGCAGATGAAGCTTCACGCAAAGGACGGCATCAACTACAACGGCAAATGCTTCATCAGTAACTCCGTTTGCTACGAGGATGCAAAAGCGGTTGCTGACCTTGTGGAAGAAACCTTCCCCAACCTTGACGGCAAGGTACAGATTTCTACAATCAGCACAACCATCGGCAGCCACACAGGCCCCGGCACTGTGGCACTCTTCTTCTGGGGCGACAAGAGAGTAGACTAATAAACCCAAAACTTATACGCCATAATACCTATATAAGCCAAAAGCCATCGATAATTATTGTCGATGGCTTTTGGCTTATCATAATAAAACTCAAACAAAATTTATGCAGAAAGTATAAATAAAAATAATTTTTGAAAAATTCTCAAATTACGTTGACTTATGACATATTACAATTTGTAAACAAAATTTCATTAAAATGTCAAAATAGAAAATAAAGTAACAAATATTTTTTAATGGTAAAAAGGAAAATAACATAATAATCAGTGTAAATCAACGCTTCAACCCATAGTTGTTCACATTTTCCACAGAGTTTTCCACATACTTTTTCGCTAATGTGAATAATACATTCCGTATAGTTCTTTTTAGAAAAAATTGTAGTTTTCTCAAAAGAATTAAAGATTTCAGTTTTGTAACACTTGCTTCTAAAATAGAAAAAATAAAAATTTTTCCCTTGATATTCAGAACTTCCTCTGCATACAGTAAGGAATATTTGTCAAGAATATATGCAGAAAATATTTATTTCATCCTGAGTTTTCTGACTTTTGCGGAGGTAATCAATATGATTAAAGGTATCAATCGACAAATTATAGAGCTCTCTCAAACACCCAGCACATATTACGAAAAAGCCTGGCTTATCGTCAAACCCGAGTACGCAAACCTTCATGAGCATCTCCTTGAAAAAGAAGCGAAAAAGCTCCTAAAAGAGCTCGACGCCCCTTCTTCAATGAAAACAAAACACAATCTGGGCTTCTGGGCTTGGCGGCTCGGTCTGTCCGCTTTGAGCGGTGCCGCAGTGACCTGGATACTTCATAGCATAATTGTGTAAAAACAGCAGGAATCAGACCGGTCTTCTTTGCATATACATTATATATTCAAAGGAGGCATCAATATGAATGATAAATTATATAAAAGATTGGAAATATTCGGAGGGGCTGTGGTATTTGCCATAGCCTCTTTGCTGCATTTTATTTATAATTTGACAGGAGAGAGCATCCTTGGAGCTCTCTTCGGTGCTGTAAACGAAAGTGTTTGGGAGCATCTCAAGGTCTTCGCAATTGCCTATATATCTTGGGCAATCATCGAGCTTTTATGGGCAAGACCGCCTCTTCGTAAATTTGTCTGGGGAAAAGCTCTGGGGCTTTATTTCCTTTGTATCTCGATTGCAGTATTTTTCTATTTATACACTCCCCTTGTAGGAAAGCCGATTCTCATTTTAGACATTCTTGCAAGCCTTTTCTTTTCTTTTCTCGCTCACTTTGTCTCATATAAGGTTACACTTTTTAAAGAAAACCGAGGACAAAACTTTTACACAGGCATTATGATGATTTTTCTTGCACTTATTATGATTCTTTCCTTTACCTACTACCCTCCGAAAACACCTCTTTTCAAAGATAATTCCACAGGCTTGTACGGCATTGTTTCCTCTTCGCCAAAATCTATTCCCACCTTCTCAGAGCCTTCCGAGGTTTTCCTGTAAACTCGGCAAAAAAGCCCCTGTTTTTTCAAAAAAACTATTCTCAAACAACACCTTTTGTGCTACAATATAAAATGTATAAGTATATTTCGTTCAAAAGGATTTAACAGATATGGCAGACTATAAAAACAACAGAAATCAAAATACCGAGAATGAAAACAGAGGCGACGTAATCTTTGGCAGAAACCCAGTAAGCGAAGCTATACGAAGCGGCAGAGCAATTGATTCTCTGCTTGTTTCAAAAGGTGCCAAAACAGGCGCTATCGTGGGTATACTTGCAAAAGCAAAAGAAAAAAACATCCGCATAAAAGAAGTAGACCCCAAAAAGCTTGACTATATGTGCTCAGGCGGCACACATCAGGGCATTGCCGCAGTAGCCGCTGTTTGCGAATACAAAAATATGGAGGATATTTTCACCCTTGCACAAGAGCGTGAAGAAGACCCCTTCATTGTTATACTTGACGAAATCGAAGACCCTCATAATTTAGGTGCTATCATCCGTACTGCAGAATGTGCAGGTGCTCACGGTATCATCATTCCCAACCGACGCAGTGCTGGACTGAGCTTTACTGTCGGCAAAACCGCCGCTGGCGCAACCGAATATGTACCCGTTGTACGTGTACCCAACATTCCTGCTGTAATCGACAGCCTAAAAGAAAAGGGACTCTGGGTTTTCGGTGCGGATATGAACGGTCAGGATTACCGAGAGTGTGATTTCAAGGGTGGCGTTGCACTTGTTATTGGTAACGAAGGCAAAGGCATAGGCAGACTTGTAAGAGAAAAATGCGATGTAATCGTATCTCTGCCAATGAAGGGAAAAATCAATTCCCTCAATGCTTCTGTTGCCGCAGGTATTTTGATGTACAAAATCGCCGACTCCAGACCCTGATAAATCACCAATGCATAAGGAAGTGAAACCAATGAGCAAGAAAAACAAAGATAAAAAGAACATAAATAAAGACGTTGCAATCGACTCTATAATCGAAGAAACACGTTACCTCTCTGAGAAAGAAGAGATGGAAAAGGCAGCGCTGAAACTCAGCGGCGGTCCTAAGATGGAAGAAATATACAGCAACACCAGCAAGGAAATCCGTCTTACAAACAAAAGCCCTCTTGATGCTGATTTAGAAGATGAAGAGGAAGGCGAAAGCACCGCAAAGCCAAGTCAGGAAGAACCTGCAGAAAAGGCAGAAGAAGCAAAAGCTAACCCCGAAGAATCCGACACAGTCGTAACCCTTACTCCCGAATACGATGAGGGCACAAAAATTTCGGAAGAGGTTATTGAAAAGGTAGACAGCTTCACCGTTCATTCCATCAGAATGAAAGATGTAGACACAATAGATATAGATCTGGATGATGAGGAGGAAGAACCCGAAACCTCCGAAAACAAAAAAAACGAAACACAAGCCTCTGACTCCCAGAGTAACTTTGAGCGTCTTTTCGGTAAGCCCAAGCCTATCGGCGCTGTTCAGACGGTTGTTTCAAAGGTACCTGTTTATCAACACGAAAGCAAAGTAGAGAAGGTTCATGTAAGAGCAGGCAAGTTCTCTGCTGTTGTAGAGAATGAGTATAAAAAATACATAGCATCTCCCAACCCCATCATCTCCCAGAATGTAAAAGCAGAACCCGATATGCCTGAAACAGAGGAATCTCAGGAAAAAGCATCTGCAGGTAAGGTTGCCTCAGGTGTAATCGGCAAGGTTGCGGGATTTTTCTCTTCTCACGAAGATGACGACAACGAGGATTTCAAAGAAAAAACCATACAGATAGAAGACTACCGCAGTCCTCAGGATGCAAAATCCATTATCCTTGAGGTAAACTCAAACATCAAAAAGATGTTTATCAACAGCATTTTCACAGGTGCTCTCTTCGTTATCTCGCTGATACTCACAATAATCGGCAGAGCCTCTGTGCACAGCTTTGCATCCTCCATAACCCTTGCAATCTTTAATTTCCTTATTCTTTGCGTATCAGGCTGGGTTTGCAGAGTTACAATCCTCAACGGACTTACCCCCCTTAAAAAATTCAAGGGCAACTCCGACACAGGTGCGGCAATCGCTCTGTCCGCCGCCTTGCTCCAGTCGGCAGTTGCAATGTTCACTCCTGCAAGATTTTTCTCAGGAGATCTGAATCTCTTTACATCAATAGCAATTCTGGCACTTCTGCTCAATTGCCTCGGTAAGTTCTTTATGGTGCGCAGAGTTAAAGAGAACTTCAAATTCATTACCTCAAAGACCACAGCGGCTTATTCCGCAAAGATTTATACAAACGAGGATATTGCCCGCCAGTTTATAAGCGGAACAACTATGGGCAAGCCTATTGTTGCGTACCAGCACGAAACCGACTTTTTAAGCGATTTCCTTCGACTTTCCTACTCTCCCGATCCCAGCGAGGATATGGCAAGCAAGATTGCTCCTGTTACGCTCCTCTTCTCTCTCTTTGTGGGAATCCTCTATGGAATATTTGCAAAGGACATTGTAGGTGCGTTCTCTGCCTTTTCTATCCTTTCCTGTGTTTCTGTGCCGGTTTGTGATTTGTTGGCGGTTAATCTGCCCATGCACAAGCTCTGCAAAGACACATTATCAAAAAACGCAATGATAAGCGGTTATCCCGCTGTGAGACAATTCTGCGACACAAAGGCAGTTATCTGTGAAGCAAGGGATCTTTATCCTATTGACAGCATCACCTTAAACGGTGTCAAAGCCTTCTCAAACAACCGTGTTGAAGCGGGTATGCTGGCTGCTGCCGCAATCCTCACAGAAGCAAAAAGCCCTATGGCTTGTGTGTTTGATCACGTAATTGCTACAAATAAAAACAAAGTTCCCAAGGTAGAGAGTGTTCTTTATGAGGACAACCTCGGACTTGTAGGTTGGGTTGAGGGTGAGCGTATTCTTGTAGGCAATAAGGCACTCCTTGACAAATACGCAGTTGCTCTTCCTGTAGAGGATTTCGAAGAAAAACACACTAAAGACGGCAAGCTTGTTACCTATCTTGCCCGCTCAGGCGAGCTTCTTGCAATGTTTGTAACTACCTACGACACAACCCTACGAATCGCAGAACTCCTCAAGTGCGCAGAAGCAAACGGAATCAGCCTACTCGTACACACAACAGACTGCAACGTAACAGGCGAGAAGATTTCTGCCGACTTTGGTATCTTCTACCGCAGTGTCAAGGTACTTCCCACAGGCCTTGGCAATGTTTGTCAGGAAATCACATCTCAGAAAGAAGACTCCTCCCGTGCTTACCTTTCCACCAGAGGCTCCTTCCTCTCTTTACTTCGTGCTCTTTGCGGATGCGTGAAGCTCAAAAACAGCACCTCTCTCGCCGTAGTTATTCAGCTTATCGGAATTGTTCTGGGTGTTGTAATAGTATCTGCCCTCTCGCTCTTTGCAGGAGCAGGTATTCTTAAGAATTTAGAAATGCTGCTGTTTATTCTGTTATGGGCAGCCGCTACACTTATCGTTCCCTTATTTCACAAACCATAATTAAAACAGGAGTTGAAACGTATGCTTATAGCCCCTTCCCTTCTCTCTTGCGATTTCTCCAGATTCGGTGAAGAAATTGCCCGTATGGACAAGGCCGGTGCAGACTTTATGCATCTTGATATTATGGACGGACATTTCGTTCCCAACATTACCTTTGGTGCACCGGTTATCAAATGGGTGAGAAAATATACTGACAAGCCCTTTGATGTTCACCTTATGATTTCCGACCCCCTTAAATACATCGACGATTTTGCCGATGCAGGCTCGGATATTATCACCTTCCACATCGAGTGTGACAGCGATATTCAGAAAACTATCGACAAAATCAAGAGCCGAGGCATTAAAGCAGGTCTGGTTATTAAACCGGGCACTCCTGCCGAGGCAGTCTTCCCTTATCTTAAAGATCTTTATATGGTGCTTGTAATGACTGTTGAGCCCGGCTTTGGCGGTCAGAGCTTTATGGCAGATATGCTTCCAAAGGTAGCAGAGCTTCGCTGTGAAGCCGACAGACAAGGGCTTACCGATCTGCTTATTGAAGCTGACGGCGGTATCGGCGAACAGAACATAAAGCTCCTTGCTGATGCAGGTGTTGACGTTTGCGTTGCAGGCACATCCGTGTTCAAAGCCGACGACCCCAAAAAAGCAATAAATTCTATGAAGAAAAAGTGTGAGTAAATCCAAATTTTTACGTCTAATTAATAGATAGGAAAAATCCGTATCTTACTTTCTTAAAAATGGAGGATGTAAAAATGAAAAAGATCTTATCTATGGTGCTTGTTTTAGTACTCACACTTTCCTGTATGGCACTTGCAGGTGTATCCGCAGAGGAAACCGAATTCACTCCATCCGAAGAACCAATAATTTATTTTGAAGTTCCCGAGGATTGGGGCAGTTATAAAAGAATTTTCTGTCATATCTGGGAGTTAAATAACCCCCCTCTTGCAAGCTGGCAATCAAAGAAAGAACGTTGCACAGCAGTCCGCGGAACAGAAAATCTCTATTCCTACGATGTATCCGTACTCAGCAGTTTTGACGAAACCAAAGTATACGGTGTGATTTTCAGCTCTGACACAGGCATGCAGACTTATGATGCTTTGTTTTCAGCAGAGTGCTATGGAGACACTATGTACTGTGACGGCACAAAACTTCCCCACCCTGCAGATTCTATCAAAACAGCCATTATGGCATACTGGAAGAATCAGGATAAATCTGCTTACGGACCCTTAATGGTAATCTCCGAATTTGGTAAGGTTGTCGGAAGTGCACTTCCTAAGCCACTCACACCTAAAGATTTAATGGCGGACTTCTTATCGTGGGAAACCGCTTACCTTTGGCAGGTAAATAATGTTACAGGTAAGCCCCATCAAATCATCATAGACGATATTAGCCACCAATTAAGTTTCAGCAAAACTACAGTATCTCGTCTTGTTGATAATGCAGGTATCCACGTTAAATGGGAGAAAGAGGACTCTAATCTCCCTGTTCTTCTGGGCGACGCTAACGGCGACGAGGTTGTAAACATTAAGGATGCTACTGCTATTCAGAAACACGTAGCAGGATATGATATAAATATCGACGTAGAAAGTGCCGATTCCGACACAAATCTCACAGTTAATGTCATTGACGTAACTGCTATACAAAAATATATTGCAGGTATTGAACTCGGTACTCCTATCGGTGAGTTATACACCTTTGGGCAACCATCCACATACCCTGCGTAAATAAATCTAATTCATTTTAAAGAGGAGGAAAACAAAATGAAAAAAATCTTATCCATGGTGCTTGTTTTACTGCTTGCACTCTCCTGCCTTGCTGTAGCAGGTGTATCCGCAGAGGAATCTGCTTTCACCCCTTCCGAAGAGCCCACAATTTACTTTGAGGTTCCCGACCACTGGAAAGATGACATTTCCAAAGTCTTCTGCCACATCTGGCCTTATGGCGGCGATCCCCTTGCAAACTGGGGTTCAAAGAAAGAAACTTGCACAAAGACCGAAACAGAATTCCTTTATTCCTACGACATTTCAAAGGTTGGCAGCCTTGAAGAAGGCACAATGTACTGTGTAATCTTCTGCGTTGTAACCTCCACGGGTTCTGAGCGTCAGACCTACGATTGCCTTATGGACACAAATTGCTTTGGCGATACCCTCTATTGCGACGGCACTATCTACGAGAATCCTCAGGACAGCTCAAAAACTTGTCAGGCTGCATTCTGGAAGAATCAGGACAGAACAAAATACGGTCCTGTGCTCCAGATTACATCCATCGGCAACATCACAGGCACAGCTTTTGCTCCCGGAGCAACAGTTGAGTCCGTAGTTACAACTTTCATCACAAGCGGTACACTTGACAATGCTCTCTTATACAGCGGCAAAACCGAAGAAGAAATCTTTGCAAACATAGCAGCTGCACTGGGACTTACCGACGAAGAAATGGCAGCTATTGTTGAGGCAGCAAAACCCTCCTCAGGCGACGAAGCTACCCCCGACGAATTCTATCTGGGTGATGCAGACGGCGACGGCAAAGTAAATGTTAAGGATGCTACTGCTATTCAGAAACAGGTTGCTGGCTTTGAAATCACAATCAACGAAGCAGCTGCAGATGCAGATCAGAATGGCACAGTAAATGTTAAGGATGCTACCGCTATTCAGAAATGGGTAGCAGGCATTCCTGTCAACACCCCCGTTGGTGATTTGGTAACTGCAGAATAACAGCTTAAACCCGACACACCATTAAAGCAAAAAGCCTCCGAAGAGTTTAAAACTCCTCGGAGGTTTTCTTTTATCGGTTATTTTTTTTAATATTCAGAATATTCACCGCACTTAAGGCTTAAGGGTAACCTTCTGATTAACTATATCATCTGCAAAGAAATCCTCTGCTTCGCATACTCTTAAGGTAAACTCTATATCCTTTACATCCTTAATACCCTTGTCTTCAAGCTCGAAGCCTTCCATCTTTGCAAACATCACCTTACCGCCTGAAACTGTCTCATAAAACCAGGGAGAAACCATAATGGAATTAACAGAAACGTCATCCTCTGTTGTACAAAGCAAGCTTCTGTCAGATTTATTAACAATATACATATTTACAGAATATCCCCAAAGCTCATCCTCTTCAAAGCCTGTTACTATAACAGAAATATCCTCATTATCTACAAGCACCTTATCTGTAGGCTGTGCTTCTCTAACATATTTCTTGGCTTTATCCTTGCCAAGAGGATAATAATTATATACTGTTTTTACGAGCGGATCTTCAAAATACTCGTCCTTCTCAGTCACAGAAATTCCAATCTCAATATCTGTGTATTCGTCAATATACTCGTCTGCGTCATCATAAAATGAAATCTGTTCTTTTGCTGTTTTGCCTGCAACAACATCTGAATAGAGTACGGCGTTTCTGTGAATACCGTTTACAGTTACATAATCAGCAGAAACCGTAACATCTGTGTCATCGGTCTTATTGATAATTTCCAAATCAATAGAGGTGCCGAAAATATCATCTTCTGTCACTCCGGTAATTTCAATTCTACAAAATTCGTTATCAACGATTACATCCTCAGCCGCAGGTAGTACAGGGTTATCGGGAGTATCTGTTTCGTCCACAACTGCAGTTGTAATCTTTGCGTCACCCGCTTGTGTAGTAGTGGTATCTTCCTTAGGTGCTACTGTTGCAAATGCACCTTCGTTACCCGACGTGTCCTTTTTATCGTCGCCACCACAAGCAGCCAGAACTGACAAGCACATTACAGAAGCAAGAATCAAAGCCAATAATTTTTTCATAAGAAATCCTCCTTATTATATTTATTACATTAAATATAGCACAAATTAAATTGTATTTCAAGAATTTTATTTACCATCATAAAGCAGAGAAGCACTCCATTTCAAAACAAATCCAGTCTTCTTCGCCTATGCGGCAAACCGTTTCTCCCCATTGTTTAAACCCCGCAGACTCATAACACTTGAGAGCTTTGGGATTATTTTCAAAGACACCGAGGGTAACCCGCTTCGCCGAAAGATTTGAGAAAGCAAAGGAAAGTGCTTCCAAAAGCATAGCTTTGCCGTAACCTTTGCCCCGGATAGAGCTGTCAACAATGATAAATCCAAATCTTACTGTTTTGACCGCTTCATCGCAAAGAGGTCTCATAATCAAATGTCCGATAGGCTTATCATCATCGCAAAACATAAAGGGCATCGCACCATTCGGCGTAATTTCTTCATAAAAGGCGTTCACATCCTCTGGCTTTGCAGGATAATCCTTGTATTTATCCGCACTCCATTGACGAAAGCTCCTCTCGTCAGTAATCCAGCTCAAAATAATCTTTGCATCCTTCTCCATATACTCTTTCAACGAAAACATAAAACCACCTCAATTATATTATAATTATACTGAATAAGATTGCAAGAGAAAGAAAAAAGACTCAGAGCTTAAACTCTGAGTCTATGTAAAAGGGTATGCACCCTGAAAACTGAATAAAGAGGTAAGAGAAAAGAGAAAGAATAATTTTAATTTAAAGACCTAAGACTGACA
>SVQA01000015.1 GCA_015065545.1 Oscillospiraceae bacterium | reverse complement strand
GCGGCTCAGTTTATTAAGCAAAAGAATACATACTCCATTAACAAGACAGGCAGTCTTTATGGTAACACCTACGTTGCTTGCCTCTTTGTGATTTACACAGATGCTACAACAGGTGAGAGTGTTACAATCTATTCTGATTCCGCTATCATCACAAAGCCTGCTCCTTGATTATGCATAAAACTTAATGAAGAATCCCTGTCGTAAGGCAGGGATTTATTTATTGAAAATCTGTTTGCGATATGTTATTATTAAATACAGATGTGTATTAAGAGTGAATGTTTGGAGGACTTGCAGTGATAGTACATACCTCTATAGAAGATGCAGTAAAAAAAGGTAATTTTGTTATACATTCTCACGGAGTAAGCATGTGGCCGATGATAAGAAACGGCAAGGACTCCGTAAAAATAACAGAGGTGTCAGGAAGACTCGAGAAAAACGACATTCCTCTGTATAAAGACAGACTTGGCAGATATGTTATTCACAGAATAATCAAGGTGACAGATACAGGATACGTTATCTGCGGTGACGGACTTTACGAGAAAGAGTACGACATTACCGACAAGAATATTCTGGGTAAGGTAGAGGGCTTTTTCAGAAAAGAAAAGTATATCTCCTGCGAGAATAAAGGCTATAAATTGTATGTAAAAATCTGGGTGGGACTTATCTTTATGCGCAAGCCTGTAATCTGGACTGTGCGAAAAATGAGGAGAGCCAGACAGCTTATAAAGGAATATTGGCTTCGTATAATAAAAGGCAAAGGACACTATAATAAACAAAAAGAAGAAAACAAATAATTTGAGGACGGCAATTACTGCCGTCCTTTCTATATTTTTTGAGGTGCAAAATCAGATATTTAAATTGGCGAAAATTATCTCATAAATTTCACATCTAAGCAAAAGATAAAAAATCGCCATAAATTTGATGTAAGAAAATAGTAATGAACTTGTTAAAAAAACTCAACTTGATATAATGAATATAGGTTTTTGAATACTTTTAGGGAGATGTTATCTATGTTTTTTAAGAAAGCATTGAGTTTTACACTTCTGTTGTGTACACTTCTTTCGGTTTTGTTTGTACCAACAGCGGTAGCGGCAGAAAATGATGCCGCAGATTTATCTGCATATACCGAAATTGCACAGACAGGTGCAAATTACGGACTTGCAAAAAATATCCAGGATGGTAATATTCTTCACTGCTTTAACTGGAAGTACAGCGATATTAAAGCAGAGCTTAAAAGTATTGCAGAAGCAGGATTTACCTCTGTTCAGACTTCTCCTGCACAGCCTGCCGCAGGCGGCGAGTGGTATTGGCTGTATCAGCCCTTTGGTTTCAGCGTAGGCAATGGTCCTCTCGGTTCAAAGTCAGACCTTCAGGCTCTTTGTCAGGAGGCTGACAAGTACGGCATAAAGGTTATTGTTGACGTAGTTGCCAACCACCTCAACGGCGAAACCCACAGAGTACAATCTGACCTTCAGGATGGTCAGTATTGGCATAATCACGGCGGCGTAGGTAACTGGGCAGATCGTTATCAGGTTACTCACGGCGAAATCGGTATGCGTGACCTTAACTCCGAGCATTCTTATGTTCAGCAGGTTGTTGCGGGTTATGTGAAGGAGCTGGAGAGTATCGGTGTTGACGGTATCCGTTGGGATGCTGCAAAGCACATCTCTCTTCCTTCCGAGGGTTGTAACTTCTGGTCTGCTGTAACAAGCAACAACAGAATGTGGCACTATGGTGAAATTCTCGTCGGACCCGATGACAGAGGCTCGGGTAATGAAGGTCTTATGGTTGAATACACAAAGTATATGAGCGTTACTGACAGCAGCTACGGTATGACACTCAGAGAGTCCTTCAACAGCGGAAACGTTCCTCAGTCAATCGGCAACTGGTCTCAGAGAGGCGTTTCTGATAGTAAGCTTGTTTACTGGGGCGAAAGCCATGATACATACTCGAACGGATACGACTGGGGTTACTCCCATGGAATGAACCAGAATGTTATTGACAGAGCTTATGCTGTGGCGGCATCAAGAAACGGTAATAATGCACTTTACTTCTCTCGTCCGGGTTCTACCGATAAGAGTAACATCCGCTCAGGTCAGAAGGGAAGCACAGCTTTCAAGAATGCTGAAATTGCAGCAGTAAATAAGCTCAAGAATGCTTGCGTAGGCGAGAAGGACTACTACGTTGCAGAAAATAACAATGCCGCAGTTTGCCGTGAGAGCGGTGCTGTTATCGTAGCAGGTCGCGGCGGTAACTTTCAGGTGAACATTTCAAACGGCGGCGGTACTACAAAACCCGGTACATACAAGGACCTTGTATCAGGAAGCACATGGACAGTTACTTCCTCTACAATTTCAGGTCATATCGGTTCTTCGGGCATTGCGGTCTTGCTCAATGCGGCTCCTCACAAGCCTGCAGGTCCTGCTGTGTCTGTTTCTCCCGATTCACAGGTATTCAAGACAGATTCCATCACTCTTACTCTCAGTGTTGAGAATGCAATAAGCGGTCAGTACAGTATTGACGGCGGTGCATACCAGAACTTTACAAACGGTCAGAAGATTACAGTCGGTGCAGATAAGGCTTACGGCTCCAAGATAACTGTTACAGTAAAGGTCCAGAACGGAAACAGCGAGACATATACATACACAAAGGCAGAACCGTCTGCTGCAGGTATTTACTTTGATAACAGCTACAAAAACTGGAATCAAGTGTATTGCTACATCTACAATGACGACAGGTCTTTGGCAGAGTGGCCGGGCACAAAGATGACAAAAGAGAACAACAATGTATGGTTTATGGAGGTACCCTCCGAGTTTGAAGCTTGTAAGGTTCTTTTTACAGACAACAACGGTCAGCAGATTCCCGGTGCTAACGAGTCAGGACTCGATTACTCGGGCTCTGCTATGATTTATAAGAACAATTCTTGGGTTGAGTATTATGTTCCCAAGCCTGAGAATCCTACAACAAAACCCACACAGCCCACACCCACTCAGCCCACAACAATTCCCACCGCACCTACTCAGAAACCTGCAGAGCCTGATGCTGAGGTAAAATATCTTTACGGCGACGTGGATTTCAGCGGCTCGGTAACAGTTAAGGATGCAACGATGGTGCAGAAATTCTGCTCGGGTCTTGAGAGCTTAAGTCCCCTTGCAAAAGAGGTTGCAAAGGTAACGGGTATGTCTTCGATTTCTGTTAAGGATGCCACTGCCATACAGAAAATGATAGCAGGTGTTTTAACAGAGTTCCCTGTTGGTAAATGGTATACTGTAGGTAATGTTTCTGAGCCTTCAAAGCCCACAACAATGCCCACACAGCCTGTACCCACTACACCTGCTCCCACAAAACCCACACCCACTCAGCCTACACCTCCTGCACCTGCAAAGAATACTGTAGTGTATTTTAAGAACACATCAGGTTGGGGCAGTGTAAATGCTTATGTGTGGACTTCATCTACGACCGAAGCTGGAAACGGTTCCTGGCCCGGCGGCAAGATGACTTATGTATCCGGTGACGTATATAAGATTGAACTTGATACCAAATACGATATGATTATCTTCTCTGATAACGGAAGTGCACAGAGTGCAGACCTTAAGATTCCGGGCTCAAATCAGATATTCAACTACGCACAGAACAGCTGGAAAGAGTATTCAGGTTCGAATAATAACAGCACTAACAATAATAGCCAAGGTAATGTTCAAATCTACTTTGTGGATACAAACGGATGGGGCAGTGCAAAGGTTATTTGCTGGTCAAATTCAAATTCCAATCAACGTGACGAAATAAATATGCAGTCCTGCGGTGACAATAAGTATATGGTGAATATTGATAAGAAGTACGATAAGCTGTACTTTACCAATGGAAACCAGAAATCTCAGGATTTTGACCTACCCCAGAATGGCGCTACCTACACCTATAACCACGGCTGGTCATAAACAAAATATCACTCTTCTTTTTTAGCAGGCTCTCGGATTTTTCCGAGGGTCTGTTGATTTTATGGGTGTTTGCGGATATAATAACAAGGAAATAATGTAAAAAGAGATGAACAAAATGGCAGAGCTTATACATCTTGCAGGGAATACCTACTATATAAAAATGCCTACAAATAGCGGTATTTATCTGAACGAGGATAAAAGTGTCTATCTTATCGATTCAGGAGCAAATGAAGAAGACGCAAAGAAGATTCTTAATGTAATAAACGAGCAGGGCTGGAGTATCAGAGCGGTACTTTTGACTCATGCCCACACAGACCACGCAGGAGGCTGTAAATACCTGACAAAAACTACAGGCTGTAAGGCTTATGCAAGTGAAGCGGAGCGGATATTTGTAAAATACCCCGACATAGAGCCTGCGGTGGTTTACGGCTCTTTTCCTTGCAGGGATTTCAGAGGTAAGGTTATGAATACCCCTGCCTGCGATGTGCTTGATATTAAAGACTGTGAGCTACCAAAAGACCTTGAGGTTTTTAGTCTTGCAGGTCATTTTGTGGATATGATAGGTTTTAAAACTTCGGACGATGTGTACTTTGTTGCAGATGCAGTAATAGGCGAGGAGTTCTTTAAAAAATCTCCCGTAACCTATATCTTCGATGTGGAGCGGCAGTACGAAACTCTGTGGAAAATAAATGATTTGCAAGGTGAACTTTGTGTGCCTTCTCACGGTGCTCCCACGAGGGATATAACAAATCTTTCAAATGCAAATAAGAAGGCTCTCAAAGAAGTTGAAATGGCAGTGCTTGAAGCAATAAATACTCCCAAAACCTGCGAAGAAATCACAGAAATCTGCTTTAATAAATGGAGTATGAACACAAGCTTTGTGAGCTTTGTAATGGTAAGCTCTGCTGTGCGCGGACAGCTCACATATCTTCGTCATAGAGGAGAGGTAGAGTACTTCTTTGAGGGCAGCAGAATGCTGTGGAAGATTTGTGAATGAATATTAAGTTGTTTTCTGTAGGGGAGATTCACGAATCTCCCGAAAGATAAAAAGTAAAACTGTTGCGGGCAATTCGTGAATTGCCCCTACGATATATATTTACTCGTGATATATAGAATGGGAGACTTGTGCTAAAAAATACTGGACTTTAAGAAAGCCTTATGATATAATTGTAAGGCTTTAAATATGTGGGTGTAGCTCAGCTGGTTAGAGTACTTGCTTGACATGCAAGGGGTCGATGGTTCAAGTCCATTCATCCACACCACGAAAAAACTCTTTTGCCCGATAGACAAAAGAGTTTTTTTACAATGATATCCGTTCCCTGTGGTCACGGATGATATAGCTACCGCTATGATATCTGCTTCGCAGATGATATACGCTTTGCGTATGAGGAAAAAATAATTATGCTATAATTCTGTATATAGGAAATGGTGATAATATGAGCTATCTTGGCGAACTTCGTAAAATTGTAGGGCACAGACCTTTGCTTTCGGCAGGTGCTACGGTTCTTGTTATAAAAGAGGGCAAAGTACTTTTGAATCTTCGCTCCGATACTAGTACATGGGGAATTCCGGGCGGTGCATTGGAACTTGGAGAAAACCTTTGTGAAACAGCTTACAGAGAACTAAAAGAAGAGACTGGTCTTTCTGCTGAGGGAATGACACTTCTCACCGTTTTGTCGGGCAATGATTTTTATTTTGAATATCCTAACGGCGACAAGCTGTACTCTGTTGTGGCTTTGTATTTAGCCGAGGGGGTCAGCGGAGATTTGGAGATAACAGACGGAGAGAGTTTGAAGCTTAAGTATTTTTCAGTAAGTGAATTACCCGACCTTGAAAGCAGAGCAAAAGCCATAATTGATTGGGTAATTGCAAATAAATCTGAGTTATTTAACAGATATTAACTTTAACCACTATTCTATCGTTAATTTTCCACAAAACATTCTCTCGAGTTTTATAAAATATTTACATAGGCAAATTCTTTATTTTATTGACTTAAAACGGGGTTGATGATATAATTATAAAGCAATAATGTTTTCTGTAACTGGCGGATTGGTGGAGTACCACATGGGAGCAGAAAACCTGTTTTTTGTCGACCGCCTGGGCAGATCTGCAAGCATTACTGCAGGTCTGCCCGGTTTTGTTTTTTTACAAATTTTTTCCAAAGAGAACGGAGGAATAAGCTTATGAAAAAAGTTGCAGTTATCATGGGTAGCGACAGCGATTTGCCTGTTGTTAAAAAAGCAACCGATATTCTCGCAGAGTTCTCGGTACCCTTTGAGGTAAGAGTTCTCTCTGCACACAGAACTCCCGTAGAGGCTGCTGAGTTTGCCCGCTCTGCCCGCGAGTTAGGTTTCGGCGTAATGATTTGCGCCGCAGGTATGGCTGCTCACCTTGCAGGTGCTTTTGCGGCTAACTGCTCTCTGCCGATTATCGGTATTCCTGTTAAATCAAAGTATCTTGACGGTGTTGACGCACTTCTCTCAACTGTACAGATGCCTACCGGTATGCCTGTTGCCACAGTTGCTATTGACGGAGCTGCCAACGCCGCCTTGTTGTCTATTCAGATGTTAGCAATAGCTGACGAGGATTTAAGTCGTAAGTACGACGAGTATCGCAAGAAGGCTACTGCAAAGGTGCTTGAAAAAGACATAGCAATTCAGAAAGAATTTGCAAACTAAAAAAGAAAACACTTAATTCAGTTAAATTTTATTTTAAGGAGATATTTATTATGAAAGAACTTGTTTACAGAGGTAAGACCAAAGACGTATTTGCACTTGAGAACGGCAACTACGAGCTGCTCTTCAAGGATGATTGCACAGGTAAAGACGGTGTATTCGATCCAGGTGAGAACTCCGTAGGTCTCACAATCGAGGGTGTTGGTGCAGTTAACCTGAAGATGTCCGTTTACTTCTTCGAGCTTTGCAAGGCTGCAGGCATCAAGACTCACTATGTATCTGCTGATATGGACACAACAACTATGGAAGTTCTTCCTGCAAAGCCTTTCGGTAAGGGCCTTGAGGTTATCTGCAGAAAGAAGGCAGTAGGTTCTTTCCTTCGCCGTTACAGCGACTATTGCGAAGAGGGTATGGACCTTCCCAACTATGTTGAAATGACATTCAAGAACGACGCAAAGGGTGATCCCCTTGTAACTCAGGATGGTCTTGAGGTTCTCGGTGTTATGAACGCTGCACAATATGTTGCAATCAAAGAGATGACACAGAAAATCACAGACATCGTTGATGACGAAATGCAGAAGAGAGGCATGGCTCTCTACGACATCAAGTTTGAGTTTGGTTACGTTGGCGACGAGGTATTCCTCATCGACGAAATTGCTTCCGGTAATATGAGAGTTTACAAGAATGGTGAGTATATTGACCCCATGACACTCTCCAAGCTCTTCTTTGAATAATTTTTAAAAAGCATTTCTCGGAGGTGCTCGTAAATGGGCGGATTTTTCGGAGCAGTTTCTAAAAGAGACTGCACTATGGATGTTTTCTTTGGTGTTGACTATCACTCTCACTTGGGTACTGCCCGTGCAGGTATGGCAACTTTCAGCGAAGAGGACGGATTCCAGCGTCATATTCACAATATTGAAAATACTCCTTTCAGAACGAAGTTCGAAGGAGATTTAGAGAAAATGGATGGTAAGATCTGCATTGGCTGTATCAGCGACAAGGACCCTCAGCCTTTGCTCATCTATTCTCATAACGGTATCTATGCCATAACAATCGTCGGTGCCATCAATAACTCCGACGAGCTATCAAAGGAGCTTCTTGATAGCGGCAAGGTTCACTTCGGTGCTATGGGCGGCGGCAGAGTTAACTCCACAGAGCTTGTTGCAACTCTTATCGACCAGAAGCAGAGCTTTGAGGAAGGTATTGCTTATGCTCAGAGCAGGGTAGAGGGATCTCTTTCAATCCTTATCATGACCTCAAATCACGAGCTTATTGTTGCCCGTGATTCTATGGGAAGACTTCCTGTGGTACTGGGCAAGGATGAGGACGGCTATACCGTAAGCTTTGAATCTTTTGCGTTTCGTAAGCTGGGCTATTCAACTCTTCGTGAGCTTGGCCCCGGCGAGATTGTAAAGCTTACCGCAGACAGCGAAGAGGTGCTGAAGGCACCTTCCGATAAGATGAAGATTTGCTCCTTCCTTTGGACCTATTACGGCTATCCCAACTCCACCTACGAGGGTGTTAACGTTGAAGTGTTCCGTAATAAAAACGGCGAGATTATGGCTCGTGATGAAATGAAAAACGGCACCTACCATGATGTTGACTTTGTGTGCGGTGTTCCCGATTCAGGTATTCCGCACGCAATGGGATATGCAAACTTCTCAAAGAAAACCTTTGCGAGACCCTTTATTAAATATACTCCTACCTGGCCACGAAGCTTTATGCCAAAGAATCAGATGATTCGTAACCAGGTAGCAAAAATGAAGATGATTCCTGTTGAGGAACTCATCAAGGATAAAAAACTTCTCTTTGTTGACGACAGTATCGTTCGCGGTACACAGCTTCAGGGCACAGTTGATTTCCTTTATAACAATGGTGCTAAAGAGGTGCATATGCGTTCTGCGTGTCCTCCCATTATGTACGGCTGCAAGTACCTTAACTTCTCGTCAAGCAAATCAGAAATGGACCTGCTTGCCCGCAAGATTATTATGGAGCTTGAAGGTGAGGAAGGTTTCAAATATATGGACGAATATGCAGACAGCAACACAGAACGCGGAAGAAAAATGCGTGCAGCTATCTGCGAAAAGCTCGGCTTTAAATCTCTTGAGTTCCAGTCACTTGAGGGTATGATTGAGGCTATCGGCTTACCTGCAGACTGTGTCTGCACATATTGTTGGAACGGAAAGGAATAAATTATGAGTAACAATTCAAGATCTGAATCCTACGCAGCAGCAGGCGTTGATATTACCGCAGGCTACAAGGCTGTAGAACTTATGAAAGCACACATCAAGCGCACAAAGAACGAAGGTTGTCTTGATGATGTTGGCGGATTTGGCGGTTGCTTTGGTCTTCCTACAGGTATGGAAGAGCCCGTACTCGTTTCCGGTACAGACGGTTGCGGTACAAAGGTTAAACTTGCTATCCTTATGGACAAGCACGATACAATCGGTATCGACGCAGTTGCAATGTGTGTAAATGACATTATCTGCTGTGGCGCAAAGCCTCTTTTCTTCCTTGACTATATCGCTTGCGGCAAAAACTATCCCGAAAAGATCGCTTCTATTGTTGGCGGTGTTGCAGAGGGTTGTGTGCAGTCAGGTGCAGCTCTCATCGGCGGCGAAACAGCAGAGCATCCCGGTCTTATGCCCTTAGAGGACTATGACCTTGCAGGTTTTGCAGTGGGTATTGTTGACAAGAAGAAAATGATCGACAACACACAGGTTAAAGCAGGCGACACTATCATTGCTCTTAAATCCAGCGGTGTGCACTCCAACGGATTCTCACTTGTCAGAAAGGTGTTCGACGTTGATAACGCAGACCTTCACAAGACTTATGATGAGCTGGGTGGTAAGTCCCTCGGCGAGACTCTGCTCACACCAACAAAGATTTACGTTAAGTCTGTACTTGCTCTTATGAATGAGGTTAACGTTAAGGCTATCTCTCATATTACAGGCGGTGGCTTCTATGAGAATATTCCCAGAAGCTTACCCGAAGGCTTCTCTGCAAAGATTAAGAAGGATGATGTTCAGGTTCTGCCTATCTTCAAGCTTTTGCAGGAAACAGGCAACATCCCCGAGAGAGATATGTTCAACACCTTCAATATGGGCGTTGGTATGAGTATTGTTGTTGATAAGGATGACGCAGACAAGGCTCTTGAAATCCTCAAGGCAAATGGTGAGGATGCTTACATTCTCGGCGAGATTATTGAGTCCAACGAGGGAGTTATCTTATGTTAAAAGATAAGAAAGTCCGTATTGCCGTAATGGTATCGGGCGGCGGCACAAATCTGCAGGCACTTATCGACAGCGAGAAAGCAGGCACGATTTCTTCAGGCGAGATTGTACTTGTACTCTCAAATAAAGCGGATGCTTATGCACTCACAAGAGCACAGAAGGCAGGAATTAAGGCTGTGGCTGTAACAAGAGCCGAATTTGGTGCTGACTTTGAAAATAAAATTATAAAAACTTTAGAGGAGAATAACATCGACCTTATTGTTTTGGCAGGTTTTATGTGTATTCTTTCTCGTGATTTTACAGATAAATTCGAAAAACGAATTATCAATATCCATCCGTCCCTTATTCCTTCCTTCTGCGGTGAAGGCTTCTATGGACTCCGTGTTCACAGTGCCGCACTTGAGAAGGGAGTTAAGGTAACAGGTGCAACAGTTCACTTCGTGAACGAAATTCCTGACGGCGGCGAGATTATTATGCAGAAAGCCGTCGAGGTTTTAGAGGGAGACACCCCCGAAACCCTCAGTGCACGAGTGCTTGAAAACGCAGAGTGGAAAATCCTACCTGCTGCTACACAGCTTGTGTGCGAGAAGATTTTAAAAGGCGAAATCTAAAATTACATAAAGAGATATTTATTCAGAGAGAAGGAGAATCAATATGGACGTATACAAGAATTTTTGTATAAAGGAACTGCTTGAAAATAACACATATCCCGGCAGAGGTATTATTATCGGTAAGTCAGAGGACGGCACAAAGGCGGTTACTGCTTACTTCATTATGGGCAGAAGCGAAAACAGCCGTAACAGAATTTTTATAGAGCAGGGCAACGAGGTTATCATTCATCCCTTCGATGCTTCCAAGGTTGAGGATCCTTCTCTGATTATATACTCTCCTCTGAGAGTTTATGAGAACAACCTCATAGTTACAAACGGTGACCAGACCGACACAGTTTACGATGGACTTAAAGCCGGTATGAACTTTGAAGAGGCTCTTACACAGCGTGAGTTTGAGCCCGATGCTCCCAACTTCACACCTCGAATCAGCGGTATGATTACTTTTGACGATGCAGACTTTACTTATAAGATGAACATCTTAAAGAGTGCAGACGCACAGGGCACTGCCTGCAACAGATATAACTTTGCTTACAATTCACTCTCAGGTATCGGTCACTTCATCCACACCTATGTGTGCGACGGCAATCCTATTCCCACATTTATGGGTGAGCCTGAGCGTGTTGCTATAAAGGGCGACATTGACGAGTTTACAAACACAATCTGGAACTCTCTCAATGAGCAGAACAAAATTTCTCTCTATGTTCGCTTTGTTGACCTGGCGACTGGCGAAGCTGAGAACAGAATGATTAACAAGCACGCTTGATTTTAAATTAACTTCGTTTAAGGAGCTTTTATTATGAAAGAATTTGAACTTAAATATGGTTGTAATCCCAACCAGAAACCCGCTAAAATTTATATGAAGAACGATGCAGAGCTTCCTATCGAGATTCTCTGTGGCAGACCTGGCTACATCAACTTCCTTGATGCTTTCAATTCTTGGCAGCTTGTAAAGGAAATCAAAGAGGCAACAGGTATGGTTTGTGCTACTTCCTTCAAGCACGTAAGCCCCACCTCTGCTGCAGTTGGTCTTCCTCTTTCCGATGCACTTAAAAAGGCTTGCTTTGTAGACGATATTGAGGATTTGGATTCTTCACCCCTTGCTTGTGCTTATGCAAGAGCAAGAGGTACTGACAGAATGTCCTCCTTCGGCGACTGGATTGCACTTTCTGATGTTTGTGACCTTAAAACAGCACAGCTTATCAAGCGTGAGGTTTCCGACGGCGTTATTGCTCCTGGCTATGACGATGATGCTCTTGAAGTGCTCAAGTCAAAGAGAAACGGCAATTATAACATCGTTAAAATCGACCCTTCTTATGTTCCTGCAGAGGTAGAAACAAAAGAGGTGTTCGGTATCACTTTTGAGCAGGGCAGAAACAACTTCGAAATTAACAACGCTCTCCTTGAGAATGTTGTTACAGCTAACAAGGAAATCCCCGAGGATGCAAAGCGCGACCTTTTAATTGCTCTTATCACCCTTAAATATACACAGTCTAACTCCGTTTGCTTTGCAAAGGACGGTCAGGCTATCGGTGTAGGTGCAGGTCAGCAGTCAAGAATTCACTGCACACGTCTTGCAGGTAACAAGGCTGACATCTGGCATCTTCGTCAGCATGAGAAGGTTCTTAATCTTCCTTTCAAGGATAATGTTGGCAGACCTGACAGAGATAATGCAATTGACGTTTATATCTCTGACCAGAGCGAAGATGTGCTGGCAGACGGCAACTGGGAGAGACTCTTTACAGAGAAACCTCAGGAGTTCACAGCACAGGAAAAGAGAGAGTATCTCGATTCCATTACAGGTGTTGCTCTCGGCTCTGATGCATTCTTCCCCTTCGGCGATAACATCGAGCGTGCAAGACGTTCAGGCGTCTCCTATATTGCAGAGCCCGGCGGTTCTATCCGTGACGATAATGTTATCGAGGCTTGCGACAAGTACGGTATTGCTATGGCATTCACAGGAATGCGTCTTTTCCATCATTAATTGAATATGAATAAAATAACTCCTCGCAGTCATATTTTGGCTGCGGGGAATAGTGCTAAATAAAAGAAATTACATGAGGTGAACCCCATGAGGATAATGGTAGTAGGTGGCGGAGGCAGAGAGCACGCCATTATTAAGAAACTTCGCGAAAGCGAAAAAGTAACCGAGATTTTTGCACTTCCCGGTAATGGTGCTATTGCACAGGATGCAACCTGCGTGAATATCGGTGCAAAGGACATTGACGGCATTGTAAATTTTGCAAAAGAAAACAACATTGAATTTGCAGTAGTTGCACCTGATGATCCTCTTGTGCTCGGTGCAGTTGATGCCTTGCATAAGGAGGGAATAGCGTGCTTTGGCCCCGAGAGCAAAGCGGCTATTATTGAGGGCAGCAAGATTTTCTCTAAGAATATGATGAAGGAAGCAGGCATTCCCACCGCTCAGTACGAGACCTTCGATAATATGGATAAGGCTCTTGAGTACTTGGAGACTTGTGCAGTTCCTGTTGTTATCAAGGCAGACGGTCTGGCTCTGGGCAAGGGTGTTGTTATTGCAATGACCCGCGAGGAAGCAAAGACAGCAGTTCGCGAAATGATGGAAGATAAAGTCTTTGGAGATTCAGGCAGTAACATTGTTATCGAGGAATTCCTTACAGGTCCCGAGGTTTCCGTTCTTTCCTTTACAGACGGTAATGTGGTTGTTCCTATGGTATCTTCTATGGACCATAAGAGAATTGGTACGGGTGACACAGGGCTTAACACAGGCGGTATGGGTACAATTGCTCCCAATCCTTATTACACAGAAGAAATTGCCCAGAGATGTATGAAGGAGATATTCCTTCCCACAATTGAGGCTATGAATAAAATGGGCAGAACCTTCAAGGGTTGCCTCTACTTTGGTCTGATGATCACCGCAGACGGTCCCAAGGTTATTGAATATAACTGTCGTTTCGGCGATCCGGAAACTCAGGTTGTACTTCCTCTTCTTAAAACTGATTTGTTCGAGATTATGCAGGCAGTTGAAGAGGGCAGACTCGCTGACATTAACGTTGAGTTCAAGGATGAGTCCGCTTGCTGTGTTGTAATGGCATCCGACGGCTATCCCAAGAAATACGCAACAGGCTTCGAGATTACTTATGATATGGATTTACAGGCAGAGATATATGTGGCAGGTGCAAAGGCTGAGGACGGCAGACTCCTTACAGCAGGCGGCCGAGTACTTGGTGTTGTCTGCACAGCAGAAACACTCTCTCTTGCAGTTGAGAAGGCTTACCGCGAGGTAGAGAAGGTTCACTTTGAGAACGCATACTACCGTACCGATATTGGCGCAAAGGCACTTAAAGTTCTGGAGGATAACTGATTATGGTATATAGAGTTTATGTTGAAAAGAAAGAGGGACTCACAGCAGAAGCCCAGTCCCTTAAAAATGAAATCAATAACCTGTTGATGATAAAAAGTCTCAAAGAGCTTCGTGTTATCAACAGATACGATGTAGAGAATATTGATAAAGACCTCTTTGACTATGCAAAGACCACCGTATTCTCTGAGCCTCAGCTTGATAATGTAACCGACGAGCTTCCCGATACATCCGATTGCATCGTTTTTGCAACCGAGTATCTTCCCGGTCAGTTCGACCAGAGAGCAGACTCTGCGGCACAGTGTATTCAGCTTATCGCTCAGTGCGAGCGTCCTACAGTCCGTTCTGCAAAGGTGTTTCTCCTTTACGGTGACGTAACAGAGCAGGAACTTGCAGTTATCAAGAACTTCATCATCAACCCTGTTGAGAGCCGTGAGGCACAGCTCGGCACCTACGAGTCTCTTGCTTTTGAGTGTGACATCCCCGATTGCGTTGAAACTCTTACAGGTTTCCTCGAGCTTGACAAGCAGGGTCTTGCAGATTTCGTAGATAAGTACGGTCTTGCAATGGATGCTGATGATATTGCTTTCTGTCAGGCTTACTTCAAAACCGAGGACAGAGACCCCACAATCACAGAAATCAGAATGATTGATACATACTGGTCTGACCACTGCCGTCACACCACCTTCCTTACAAATATTGATAATGTATCCTTCTGCGACGAGCTTTTAGAGAAAGCATATAACAGATACCTTTCTACCCGTGATGCTATGGGCAGAAATGAAAAGCCTAAGTCACTTATGGATATTGCTACTCTTGCCGCTAAATTCCTGCGTGCAGAGGGTAAGCTCCCGAACCTTGACGAGTCTGAAGAAATCAACGCTTGTACTGTAAAAATCAAGGTGGAGATTGAGGGTAAAGAGGAAGATTGGCTTCTTCTCTTTAAGAACGAGACTCACAACCATCCCACAGAAATCGAGCCTTTCGGTGGTGCTGCTACTTGTATCGGCGGTGCTATCCGTGATCCCCTTTCAGGTCGTTCTTATGTATATGCTGCTATGCGTGTAACAGGTGCTGCTGATCCCACAGTTCCCGTTTCCGAAACTATCGAGGGTAAGCTTTCTCAGAGAAAGATCGTAACAACTGCTGCTGCAGGTTACAGCTCTTATGGTAACCAGATTGGTCTTGCAACAGGTATTGTTGACGAGCTTTATCACCCCGGTTATATGGCAAAGAGAATGGAGATTGGTGCAGTTATCGCAGCAGCTCCCGCAGAGAACGTTCGCCGCGAGGTGCCCGAAGCAGGCGATGTTGTTATCCTTCTCGGCGGTAAAACAGGCCGTGACGGTTGCGGCGGTGCAACAGGCTCTTCCAAGTCACACACACTTTCTTCTATCGAAACCTGCTCTGCAGAAGTTCAGAAGGGTAATGCTCCCGAAGAAAGAAAGCTCCAGAGACTTTTCAGAAACAAAGAGGCATCTCTCCTTATCAAGCGTTGTAACGACTTCGGTGCAGGCGGTGTTTCCGTTGCTATCGGTGAGCTTGCAGACGGTCTTAAGATTAACCTCAATGCTGTTCCCAAGAAATACGAGGGCCTTGACGGTACAGAGCTTGCAATCAGCGAATCTCAGGAGAGAATGGCTGTTGTGGTTGAGAAGGGCGATGTAGAGCGCTTCAAAGAGCTTGCAGCACAAGAAAACCTTGAGGCAACCCTTGTGGCAGAAGTAACAGCCGAAAAGAGACTTGTAATGACATATAATGGAAAGGCTATCGTTGACCTTTCCAGAGAATTCCTGAATTCTAACGGTGCTGAGAAGCACATTGATATAGCTCCTGCTGCTCCTGCAGAATATAAGAAGAACACAGAGGGCAGCTTCAAGGAGAATATGGAGGCTCTCGTTTCCGACCTTAATGTTTGTTCAAAGCGCGGTCTTTCCGAGAGATTCGACTCCACCATCGGCGCAGGTACAGTGCTTATGCCTTTCGGCGGCAAATACCAGCGTACTCCCATTCAAGCAATGGTAAACAAGGTTTCTGTTGAGAAGAAGCACACAGATACATGCTCCTTTATGTCTTGGGGCTTTAACCCCTATGTAAGCGAGAAGAGCCCCTACCACGGTGCTTACCTTGCAGTTGTAGAGTCCCTTGCAAAATTGGTTGCAACAGGCGGCTCTATGGACGGCGCTTACCTTACATTCCAGGAGTACTTTGAGAGTCCCCGTACAGACGCACAGCGTTGGGGCAAGCCTCTCTCTGCACTTTTGGGTGCATTTGATGCACAGCTTGATTTTGAGATTGCATCCATCGGCGGTAAGGATTCTATGAGCGGCAGCTTCGAGAATATCGACGTTCCTCCCACACTCGTTTCCTTTGCTGTTACAACAGGCAAGGTACAGAACGTTGTATCTCCTGAGTTTAAAGCTGCAGGCAGTAAGGTAGTTCTTATTGCTCCCGAATATAACAAGTACGGTCTGCCCGACAAGGACAGCCAGAAGGCAGTATTCGCACAGATTGAGAGCCTTGTTAAAGCGGGTAAGGTGCTCTCCGCTTATACTCTCGGCTTTGGCGGTGTTGCAGAGGCTGTTTACAAAATGGCTATCGGTAACGGCATCGGCTTTGAGTTTGCGCAGGGTGTAGATGCTAAGGAAATCTTCGAGTGTAATTACGGTGCATTTATTCTTGAGCTTTCTGCAGACGAGAATGTGGGCACACTCCTCGGTACAACCACAGAGAAGGCTGTAATTACTCTCGGCGGCGAGTCTGTATGCATTGACGGACTTTCCGAGCTTTACGAAGGCAAGCTTGAGGATGTATTCAGCTGTAACATTGATCAGGGCAACCGTGAGATTCCTACACTGAATTTTGAGAGCAAGTCAAATATTGCTCCTGCTATTAAAGTTGCAAAGCCTAAGGTTCTTATCCCTGTATTCCCCGGCACAAACTGTGAGTTCGACTCCGCTAAGGTTATGCGTGATGCAGGTGCCGAGGCAGAGATTATCGTAATTAAAAACCTCAGTCCTGCAGCGGTTACAGAGAGTGTTGAGTACTTTGCAAATCAGCTCAAGACTGCACAGATGGTATTCATCCCCGGCGGTTTCTCCGGCGGTGACGAGCCCGACGGCAGTGGTAAGTTCATTACAGCATTCTTCAGAAATAAGGCTGTTACCGAGCAGGTACACGAGCTTCTTAAGAATCGTGATGGTCTTATGTGCGGTATCTGTAACGGCTTCCAGGCACTAATTAAGCTTGGTCTTGTACCCTTTGGTGAGATTGTGGACACAGACGAGAACTGTCCCACACTTACTTACAACACAATCGGTCGCCACCAGTCCAAGCTTGTAAATGTAAGGGTTGCATCCAACCTTTCTCCTTGGCTTAAAAATTCTAATGTGGGCGATACTTACCTTACAGCTATCTCTCACGGTGAGGGTCGCTTCCTTGCAAGTGAGGAAGTAATCAAGAAGCTTATCGCAAACGGTCAGGTTGCTACCCAGTACGTTGACCTTGAGGGTAATGCTACTGCAGATATTCAGTACAATCCCAACAACTCCGCTTACGCTATCGAGGGTATCACATCACCCGATGGTCGTGTATTCGGTAAGATGGGTCACTGTGAGCGTGTAGGCAATGGTCTTTACAAGAATGTTCCCGGTAACTCCGATATGGGCATTTTCCGTGCTGCAGTTGATTATTTTAAGTAATATAAAGAACATATAAAATAAGTGCAAAAGGCTTTTAAAAATTTAAGAAAAAAATGCTTGACTTTTAGGGCCTTTTGCAGTAACATAGTAAAAATATTTATTAAGAATTAGAAAATGTAATTGAGGAGGACTAATTATGGCATACTATTTCAAAGAGCCTTCAAGAACATTCAGCGAGTACTTGCTTGTACCCGGTTACACATCCGAGGAGTGCATTCCCGCTAACGTAAACTTAAGCACACCCCTTACAAAGTACAGAAAGGGTGTAGAAGAGCCTGCAATCAAGCTCAACATTCCTATGGTTTCTGCAATTATGCAGTCTGTTTCTAACGATACAATGGCAATTGCTCTTGCAAAAGAGGGCGGTGTTTCCTTTATCTATGGCTCTCAGTCCATTGAGGACGAGGCTGCAATGGTAGCAAGAGTTAAGAACTACAAGGCAGGCTTTGTTGTAAGCGACTCCAACCTCTCGCCCGAGGCAACTCTGGCTGATGTTCTTGACCTTTACGAGCAGACAGGCCACAGCACAATGGCTGTTACAACCGACGGCACAGCAAGCGGCAAGCTTCTCGGCATTGTTACAGGCAGAGATTACAGAGTAAGCCGTATGTCTGCTGAGGAGAAGGTAGCAGACTTTATGACTCCTCTTGAGAAGCTTATTACAGCTCCCGAGAACACAACACTTAAGGAAGCAAATGATATTATCTGGGAGCACAAGCTCAACTCTCTCCCCATTGTAAACGATGAGGGTCAGCTCCTTTACTTTGTATTCCGCAAGGACTATTCTTCTCACAAAGAGAATCCCAACGAGGTTCTCGATGCTCAGAAGAGATTTGTAGTAGGTGCAGGTATCAACACTCTTGACTACGAAAAGAGAGTTCCCGCACTTGTAGAAGCAGGCGCAGATGTACTTTGCATCGACTCCTCCGAGGGTTACACCTGCTGGCAGAAAAAGACTCTTGACTTTATCCGCGAGAGATATGGCGACACAGTTAAGGTTGGCGCAGGTAACGTTGTAGACCGCGAAGGCTTTATGTTCCTTGCAGAAGCAGGTGCTGACTTTATCAAGGTTGGTATCGGCGGCGGTTCCATTTGTATCACTCGTGAGACAAAGGGTATCGGCAGAGGTCAGGCAACAGCTCTTATTGAGGTTGCAGCAGCAAGAGACGAGTACTTCGAGAAGACAGGTATCTATGTTCCCATCTGCTCCGACGGTGGTATCGTTCACGACTACCATATGACTCTTGCACTTGCTATGGGTGCAGACTTTATGATGCTTGGCAGATACTTTGCTCGTTTTGACGAGTCTCCCACAAACAAGCTTATTATCAACGGTACTTATGTTAAGGAGTACTGGGGTGAAGGCTCCAACCGTGCTCGTAACTGGCAGAGATACGACCTTGGCGGTAAGACAAAGCTTTCTTTCGAAGAGGGCGTTGATTCTTATGTTACTTACGCAGGTCCTCTCAAGGACAACGTAGCAAAGAGCCTTTACAAGGTTAAGTCCACAATGTGCAACTGCGGTGTTACAAATATTCCCGACCTGCAGAAGAATGCAAAGCTTACAGTTGTTAGTGCTACCTCCATTGTTGAGGGTGGTTACCACGATGTAATGCTCAAATCCGGTCAGTCCAACTGATTTTATTTTGTAAACAAAAATGCTATGTAAGACGATGAATCTTACATAGCATTTACTTTTTAGTCTTAATGGTATGGACGTCGGGGTCATTGCTGATTCCGGCAAGGTAATCAAGTGATACTCCGTAAAATTTTGCAATTTTTATGGCAACTTGTAAAGGCAGATCTCGTTTGCCTTGTTCGTAGTTGGTGTAGGTTGTTTTATGCATTCCTAATTTTTCTGCTAATTGTGTTTGGGTAAGGTCAGAATCTTCTCTTAAGTCCCGCAATCGCTTGTAATACATATTATGCTCCTAAATTTATGTTCTTATTGACATAATACAACAAATGTTGTATAATCTTCATAAAATACAACGTTTGTTGTATTTTATGAAGATTATATGTACTTATTATGCAATAAGAAAAGAGGATGATATTTATGTATTGTTATGTTGACGCTGCATCAATGACAATGATTTTCGGAGCATTTGTTGGGATTTTACTAATGGTTGCTATTGGTGCTTTATATTTTTTGCCTATGATAATCGCTTTGGCAAAAAGGAAGAATAATAAAGCACTGATTATTTGCCTGAATATATTTTTAGGATGGACTTTAGCGGGTTGGATCGTTTCTTTAGTGTTAGCGTGCAAAAAAGAGGAAAAGTAAGACGCTTACTATGATATGCCACCTATGAACAATATGAATTCCAAACCAATATCCTAATCAAAGTCAGTACCCTTACCGTACTCCCGAACAGAATACCAATGTAAATCAATATGCAGGGCAAATTGAGAATCAAGATCCAAATTCAGAGAATTAATATAAGCAAAAAACCTCTCCCGAATTTAACGGGAGAGGTTTTGCTTTATATCTGCGATGTTATCCAATAAAAAGGTCATAGGGTTCACAGGTATATTTGTTTGATGGACCGCCTGTGATACGGTAGCCTTTGTTGTCTTTTCCTACTATTACTACGTCTTCAGTCTGTTCGCCTGAGTCGTTTGTGAAGATTATGTTCTGATAATTACGAAGGTCTACGGTGATTTTATAAATACTCTCATTCTGAGAGTTTTCAGTTACCTTTGTCATCTCAGTACCCGGCCAAGCAGGACCGTTGCCTGCAGAGCCCCATACATAAGCATATACTTTGCTCCAGTTTTTGTTGCTTAAGAAGTAGATGTTGATTTCGCCTAATTCTTCGGGAGCAACTTCGCCGCCGATAGCATTTACCAATGTAATAAGCTGGGCTTGAAGGTTTGCAAGATTTTCTGCCGAGGTGCTGTAGCTATATTCATTCTTCAGTGCCATATACTGATCGTAAGAGCTGTAAATGTAGTATTTTTCAAGAGTTTCTTTTACTTTTTCAAATACGTCAGGGTCGGGGCTAATGGGATTAGTGGAAGGTGTAGAAGGTTCCTCAGAAGAAACGGTAGTGGGTTCTGAAGAAGGCTCTTCGGTATTTTTTTCGGTTGAGGAAGGAGCGACTGCCCCTGAGTCGGCAGGGAATTTTTCTAAGAGACCTGCAACGAATTTTTGAATAGCGGTTGCATCCTTAACGTTAACAATGCCGTCAGCAGTAACTTCTGCCTGAATGAGAGCAATGCCTTCGAGGGTTATCAGCGAAGCAGCATGTTTCTGGATTGCGGTAGCGTCTTTGATGTTTACGGTACCATTAAGGTCTGCATCACCGTATTTGTACTGAACATCAGCGCCAATTGCTGATATGGATTTTGTATTTGCAGTGTGCAGTACAATAAGCTTATTGGTGCTTGTGTTGAAGTTGAAGGTGTATGTGCCGCCTGCTGCTACAAGCTTGCAGTTGCCTGTACCTGCGGTCATTTCCCAGCCGCCGCTTGAGCTTGTGGTAGTGGTATCGGTAATTGTACCGTTGTTGCCAAGCCAGGTGGAGCCTTCGATTATTTTGAACTCATAGGTACCTGCAGAAAGCTCGAATGTGCGGGTAACGATATTTGCATCGTCTGTTTTAATGAATGCATCACTCTGGTCCCAACTGTTGAAAGCACCGGGAAGATAAACATCGGCGTAGTCGGGAACGACCTCGTTTTCCCAGTTGCCTCTTGCGTCACCTGTTATATAGTAGTTGATGTCTGTATTGCGATTTCCTGCAAGCCATGTGTGAGAAATAACACCATTCTTGACTCTGTGGAAGGTAATGTTTTTAACACTTGCAGGGATTTCAGCTGCCCAGCCGTCAGAGGTAAGTGTTGCAACATATTCTTTGTTTGTGTCGGTATCAACAACCAAAACATAACGGTCGGTGCTGTTGAGTACCCAGTCGGTATCACTACCGCTTGACTTAAGCGTAACTGTAGTCATTTCTGCAGGATTATCGGGATTGTCTGTGTCGGTTTTTGTGGTGATTTCATTAGTGGAGACTTGGGTATCGGAATCACCTTTTTTTACAATATAACAGCACTGGGGCATAGTTTCGTTATAGTACATATTTGTGCCGTTAAAGAGGATAGCATCCTCGTAAACTTCAACAATGTATCCCTCGGACATACCGAGTACGGCTGTTCTGTCAACCTTGCCGTTTATAAGGCGTCTTACACCGCCGATAGCACTGTTGTGCATCATAACAGCAGATGTGCCGTTGTTGTCGGAGTAGTTGTACTGTGCAGAAAGCTCAAGGTGAGTGTGACCTGTGATGATAACACATTCCTTGTATGTCTCCATAAGCTTTACGAAACGGGTAACATCAGCGTTGCTCTTTTCAAGTGCAAGGTCATAGTAGTAGGGAGTGGTAAGCTTATCGCCCGAACCCCAGCCTGTGATGTTTGCGTGTTCGATAATGAAGATGTTTTTGCCATCACCCGAGTAATTCTTAAGAAGTCCCTCAAGCCAATCAAGCTGTGCTTTTGAGAACTGTGTGCCTTTGTTTGTGTAGAAACCGCCTTCAAGTGCCATAAAGATAAAGTGGTCGCCTGTTGTGGGCTCTGTTACCTCGAAATAGGGCAGACCCTTGTTGATGGTTTCAGCCTTGGAGTCAAGACCTGTGCCCATAATAAAGGGAGTGTTATCGTTGTAATAGTTGCCGTTTTTGTTCCATACTGTACCAACATCGTGATTGCCGTTTGCTTCGTAGATGGGTTTGCAGTAGTAAGAGTCGGCAAGAATTCTCTGATATGTGCGGTATTCAGCAGCATAAGTCTGCTTACCATTCTGATCATTTACGGTGTCGCCCGAAGAAACAGTAAAATCTACATTTCTGTCATAGAGTGTTCTCAAAGCGGCTGTAAGATGGTCCTCGTCATAGGGATAAGAGCCGGAGCCGTAGGAGTCGTTAGCGAGCTGAGGGTCGCTGATAGCACCGAAGGTATAGAGAGCATCCTTTGTGTCAAAGGGCAGAAGCTTTGATTCGGGAATAGTGTAAACTGAGGCAGCATTAGATACAGTTCTGTTTTCTGCTGCAGGCTCGGTTGAGGATTTGATTGCAATAAGCTTTGTAGCATCGGCAGGAATTGTTGTGTATGGGGGCATAGTAACTGTGCCTGAGCCTGAGTTTACTGTAAGGGTTGCGATTTCGGAATAATCCTTAAGTGCGGCAGTGTCGTCTGCCCAGTAAAGATAGTATGTTCCGAAATCACTATTGTCGGGGGTCAGAGTAATTGTGCCCTGTGCAAATCCCTGCTTGTCATTTTCAAAGCTGTAAGTGATTGCGGTTGTGGCGGCGTTTGCAGAGGTAATGGATACAATTCCGATAATACCAACGGAAAGTACCATTAGCACACAGAGCAGTATCGCTATAAGTCGCGTTGAAAATTTCATAATGTTCCTCCTTTTTCTTTATTCAAAAAGAAAAATCTTACATATTTATAGTAGCATATAAGCTTGTAAATCACAATAGAAATCGCATAAAAAAAGACATACTCTCTGAAAGTATGTCTTTTTTAATATTGTTATGCGTGAAAATTATGGTCAGAAGGAGCCGCTTCTGCCGCTTCCTCCACCGCCGCCTGAAGAGCTTGAGGTGTTTGCCTTAGGCTTTTCTGTACGGATAACCGTGGAATAAAGGGAAATATCCCTTGATTCCGTAATGTTAAGACTGCCTGCTTTAAGGTAATTATTGGCGGCAGGCTGATAACGTACAGATTTGAGCTGAGATTTCATAATAAGCACCACAATAAAGGCGATAACAATGCCTATTCCCAAAGAAATAACAATCCACATTGGTTTGAACTTTATTGTATTGTAGTATTCTATGGTTTCATCGCACTTGTCTGAGAATGCATCAAAAGCATTGTAAATCTCGCCACTTGAAAGGTAAGGCTTAATTGTTTCTTCCAGCTCATCCAAAGCTGAATCTTTAAAGATTTTCTCACTTGCTTTGCCAAGTGTATATATGCCGTGTTTTCGCTCGGTCATAGACACAAGCAGACAAATTCCTGATTTTTCGCTGTTGGTTGTAAGAGCAAAGTGTTCGTTAAGCTTATCTTCTGCATGGTACATTGCATCTTTGTGAAAATTATATGCCGTGGCAACAATAACCTCGCAACCATACTCTTCGCTGGTTTTGCCGAGCTTAGCTTCAAGAGCAAAAATCTCATCATCTGTAAGCAGACCTGCATCATCGTAAACTCTGGCTGTGCTCTGAGCAGACACAGCAGAAACAGATAAGCAAGCGGTGAATATAAGGATGAGGGATAGGCATAAAAGAATAATTCGTTTCATCATCCGAACAGACCTCCCCAGTTTTGTGATAAGAAGATAATGAGGAAGGTAAGAGCGGAGCCTGCCAGAGCTATAAGTCCCCACCAGCGCCAGAAGGCTTTTTTGTCTATAGGCAAATCACCTACAAATTTACCTGTCTGTCCATTCATTGCAAAGGTGTATTTTTTATCTTTATAGGTAGAGTTTAAAATCCAGACAGGGTATAGGGCATACTTAGCGCAGCCGTTATGAAGCTGAATGTTTTTATGCTCTGCTGTTACCGAGTTGTAGCCTGTGACTGTAGAGCGGAATACTTCCTCTGTGCTTATGCCGATTCGCTCGTTAGCTCTTGAAATACTTTGCTTTGCGTCTACATCGTATTTATCTGCAAGATAGCCTGCAAGGTATGCTGTTTGGAAATCAACTGCTTCCGAGAAGTTGAAGGGTTCAACAGATTCCATAAGGTCGTCTGCTATTTTTGAGGAACCGTCAACAGGTACTTTTTCAAAGCCCAGAGTACCGCCTCTTATTACAGAGTAGTAGTTGGTTTTTGTGTAGTTATATTTTGAGTCGCTCCAGAATCGTACCTTTGTGGCTTTATAACGCATTCTGGCAGAAGCATCGGTATCAAATAGCCAGAAAGGAACATAGATACCTTTGATTTCGTTTATGCGGTTTTCGTCTTTAAAGGATTTGGGCAGAAGAATCTTGCCCTTCATGTGTTTTTTTAGTCCTTCTTTAGTAGCTTTTTTGTCAAGCTTGAAGGGAATTACAAAGTCGGGCTTCAGGTCTCCCTGAAACTGACCCATCATAACAACGGGATTGTTGCAGTAGGGGCACTCTGTAGCGGCAAGGGTTTCATCACCAATAATCTCACCACCGCAGGAGTTACATACATAAACACGAAGATGCGAATTTTCACCTTCCTGCCATTCACCTCCTGCCTGAGTTTCCCATTCCATATTGTCCGTGGCGTTGGCTTCTTCGTTTAGAACTTTGTCGAATTCCTCAAGCGATTCCATTTCAAATTCAGAGTCACAGTAAGGACACTTCATTTTTTGAAGCTCTGAGCTGAATTCGATTGCACCGCCGCAACAAGGACATTTATATTCTTGTAATACAGCCATTAGTTTACTCCTTTAGGGGTGATTATTTAATGTCGCTCTCGTCGAAAATGTCTCCGCATTCGGGACAGAACTTGGGAGGGTTTTTGGGGTCTTCGGGCTCGAAGCCACACTTGTCACACTTGTAAATGGGTGCATCTGCAGGCTTTTTTGCTCCGCATTCTTTGCAGAACTTACCTGTATTTATCTCGCCGCAAGCACAGGTCCAGCCTTTTACGGCTTCGGGTTTCTTTGCTCCGCACTCGTTACAGAATTTACCAGTGTTAACTTCACCGCAGGCACAGGTCCAAGTATCTGCTGTCTTGGGTTCTGGCTTTTTGGCACCGCATTCGTTACAGAATTTGCCTGTAACTGTAGCACCGCAAGCACATTTCCAACTGTCGGGAGCAGGAGCCTGTGCTGCCTGCTGTTGCTGATTCATCTGAAAGAAGTTCTGGGCATTTGCACCGCCTGCATTCATAGCCATACCCATACCGATAAAGCCGTTCATAGCACCGCCTTCGTTAGAAGCAGCTGCACGCATAGCGTCTGCCTGTGCACCAACAAGCTCTGCACCTGCAAGACCGGGGTTCTGAAGTCGGGCTGTGTACTGAGCCTGCTTGAGCATTTCTGCATCTTCGGGAGTAAGGGTTACGGGGTTGAGTGCAACGGACACAACTTTGATACCGCGAAGTTCTCCCCATTTCTGAGATAGTGATTCGTTCATAGCGTTGCAAATATCCTCGTTGTGATTTGCAAGCTGATTGGGACGAAGCTCCATCTCGGAAAGTTTGCCAAAAGCAGGAGCAAGTGCAGAGATGAACTCTGTTTTGAGCTGGGAATCAATCTCATCTCTTGTAAAGTCCTGCTCAATATTGCCGCATACCTTTGTGTAGAAAAGAAGAGGGTCGGAAATTGTGTAGGAATAAATACCTGAGCAACGGATGGAAACATCCATATCAAGATAAATCTTGGAGTCAACTACTCTGAAAGGAATAGGATTGGGAGTACCGAATTTGTTATCCATAATTTCCTTTGTGTTGAAGTAGTAGACCCTTTGGTCTTTGCCTGTGTCACCACCGTAGGTAAAGCGCTTACCGATTGTTTTGAAGGTTTCAAGAATACTTGTTCCCAGCTTACCTGAGAAGATAGAAGGCTCTGTGGAGGTGTCGTATGTAAACTCACCGGGTTCGGCACAAACCTCAACAATCTTGCCCTGCTCAACGATAATCATACACTGACCGTCTGCAACAGCAATACCCGAGCCGTTGGAAATGATATTGTCTGAACCCTTTGTGTTGGAAGAACGACCCGATACTCTCTTCTGACCCTTTACAACAAGAGTGTCCTTATCAAGTGCATCGCAATAGAAAAATTCTTTCCACTGGTCTGCCAGTGTTCCGCCTAAGGCACCAAGGCCTGCTTTAATAAGTCCCATAATTCATATCTCCTTTGAGTATTATTTTGCAAATTGATAGGGTGATTAACTTTACCACACAAAAAAATTATATATCAAAATCTAATAAAAATCTACTGTTTTAATAAAAAATCAATAAATTTATATTTAATGTACTGTTTATGGTACACCTTATACGGTAGAATGTAATTGTAGCAAAGAGGTGCTACAAAAATATATTGCTATTCCCTTTCTTTCATACATACACACAGAAAGCCGCCGTGGGTATTGCACCTTCGGCGGTTTTCACTTTGCAAAAAAGTTTTTGGAAAAATTTATATATTGTTGAAAATTCAACATACTTTTCCTAAAAATACTATTATAATATAATCAAAAAAGAAAAGGAGGCAGCAACATGAAGCCTAAAATCACACTTAATCAGGACAAGGAAATAGTTAAAAGAGTTCGGGAAGGACTCAAGGCAAAGGGCGGATATTGTCCCTGCCGACTTCCAAAAACAGAGGAGTTCAAATGTATCTGTGAGGAATTCCGCAAACAGATCGCAGACCCCGATTTTGAGGGCTACTGCCACTGTATGCTTTACTATAAATCAAAAGGATAAAATAATAAATTGAAAGGAAGTTTTATATGTCAGTACTTAAAGTTACAAAAAGCAATTTTAATGAAATTAAAAATTCAAAAAAGCCCGTGCTCCTTGATTTTTACGCAGATTGGTGCGGTCCCTGCAGAATGGTAGCACCTATAGTTGATGAGATCTCAGAGGAGTATCCCGAATATCTGGTAGGCAAGGTAAATGTAGACAGCGAAAGCGAGCTTGCACAGGCGTTTTCGGTTGTAAGTATTCCTCTGCTTGTAGTACTCAAAGACGGCAAGATAGCAGAGCAATCAGTAGGAGTCCGCAGTAAAGAGGAAATCCTTGAGATGCTGGGTGCATAAGTAATGATTGTAAGCCCCAAGGTATGATTACATTCATAGACAAGCAGAGCGTGATAATGATAAGCCTTGGTTAACGGCACTTGATGCTAAAAGGGAAATAGCCGACAAAAAAACACAAAAGCAACCTTGCAAATTTAAAATGCAGGGTTGCTTATTTTATGTATTAAAATTTTTCGGTGTTGTTACTGTAATTCTATCGCACGGGTTGTACAAAATCGGACTATGCAAAACCCCGCACCTCTTAAAACAAGGTGCGGGCAATCTTATTTACACTCAGTACAAATATATTCAGGCACGGATTTCTCATTTATAACCGATTCGTAAAATCTGTAGCCTCCTGCCAGATTGTAGCAGTCAAAGCCGTAGCCAGTCAGGATTCGGCAGGCGATGTAGCTTCTCAGTCCGCTGTGGCAATGCACATACACAGGCTTGCCCTTGGGAATTTCAGCAATCCTCTCACGGAGAGAGTCCAGAGGAATGTGCATAAAGCCGTCGATTCTGCCTCTTGCAACTTCTGTGGCGGTTCGTGTGTCCAGAAGAGTCACGCTTGAATCCCTTGGCAGACTTTCAACATCGTGCCAGAAGAACTGCTTGAGTTTGCCTGTGATAACATTCTCAGCCACGAAGCCCACCATATTCACAGGATCCTTTGCCGATGAGAAAGGCGGTGCATAGCAAAGCTCAAGCTTTGTAAGGTCGGTGACCTTTGCACCCAATCGGATAGCGGTGGCGATAACATCCATTCGCTTGTCCACTCCGTCAAAGCCAACAATCTGAGCACCCAGAATTTTGTGGGTGGCCTTGTCCCAAAGCACCTTCACAGACATCATAGTCGCATCGGGATAATAGGACGCATGAGAGGCTGAATAGGTGTAGGTTTTGTCAAAATCAAAGCCTGCATCACGGGCGGATTTTTCGTTAAGACCAGTTGTAGCAACAGTCATATCAAAAAGCTTTAACACCGATGAACCCTGTGTACCCTCAAACCGTGAAGGGATACCGCAGATGTTGTCGGCAACGATTCTGCCTTGCTTGTTTGCTGGGCCTGCAAGGGGGATGAAAGCAGGAGCGTTTGTGACGAAATTCTTGATACTCACCGCATCGCCTACTGCGTAAATATTCTCAATGTTTGTCTGCATATTGGAGTTTACGATGATGCTTCCTCTGCCGTCAAGCTCAACACCCGAATCTTTAAGGAAAGCCGTGTCAGGACGGACTCCCACAGACATAATCACCATATCAGCTTCGATACATCCGTTGTTGAGGTGAATTTGTAAATTGCGGTCACTTTCTTTGATAGCAGTAACACCGTTCTTAAGAATCAGGCGAATGCCCTGAGCCTTTATATAACGGTGAACTTCCGTTGCCATATCGAAATCAAGAGGTGCAATCAGATGGTCGGAAAGCTCAACGATAGTCACATCAAGCCCTGCTTTTTTAAGGTTCTCAGCCATCTCAACACCGATGTAACCACCGCCTACAACTACCGCAGACTTTGGATTCTCTCGGTCAATGTATCCTTTGATTTTCATAGTGTCGGGGATATTCCTGAGAGTGAAAACTTTCTCGCTATCCGCACCCTCAATGTTTGGAATGATAGGAAACGCACCGGGAGAAAGCACAAGGTTGTCGTAGCTTTCTTCATAGCTGTCACCTGTGATTACGTTCTTAACAGTCACAACTTTTCGGGCAGAGTCAATAGAAATTGCCTCGCTGAAAATGCGGACATCAATATTAAACCGAGCCTTGAAGCTCTGAGGTGTTTGCAATGTTAGATTGGCTTTGCTCTGGATGTCACCACCAATGTAGTATGGCAAACCACAGTTGGCAAAGGAGATGAACTCTCCACGCTCAAGGATGATAATCTCAGCATTTTCGTCGAGCCTCCTGAGCCTTGCGGCACAGGACGCACCGCCTGCCACACCGCCAATAATCAATGTCTTCATAATCTTACCTCCAATCAAAAGCTTCTTACGGATTTATTATATCACATCGGTTTGAGGATAACAATTAGAGTTTCTTGATTGATACAATCAAAATTTCCACCGCAGTAAGCAAAGAGAGCTGGCAAATCTTAGGTTTAAGATAAAAGGCTACTGCGGTATGCAATAAAATTATGGGGTTAGGGATACAACTTACAAGAATAGAATTAACAGCATGATAATAAATAATATCGCCATACCGATAGAAATACCTGCGATAATAAGTGATTGTTTTCTTTGATGTTCAACATAATTATTGTAGTCAATTGGGTTAATGTAATATTTGTTCTTTAATTTGCTTGCAGGTAGTGTTCCATTGTGTATCAACGTATAAACATAGCCTTCACTTTTATCCAAGAGAGAACTTACATCTTTTACTGTATAGTAATTTTCCAGAGGATTTTCCTTTTGAGGCTGCTTAGATTGTCAATCCAAGTGCAACACCTTGGCGAGATATTCATTGGGGGACAAATAACCAAGACATTTTC
>SVQA01000002.1 GCA_015065545.1 Oscillospiraceae bacterium | reverse complement strand
CACCCAGAAGCCCTCAAGAGGAGCAAGGCGAATCCAACCTATCTTCTCGTTTTCTGTACGGATAAAATTGTCGGTTGTGTAATCATCTGCACCGTAGTTCTGGTAGTCCATTGTGATAGAGTACTGCTTAACCTCGGGAACGGTAATCTTTACAACCTCACTGTAATCTGAATAAAGATCAAAATAGTCGGTTTTTACCTCTTCACCTGAGTAGTTATAAGCCTCGTGCTCCAAACTGTACCTTGCTCGCAGATAGACCTCCTGCTCTTCCCACTCAAAGCCACGCCAAACGTTAATAACCTCGGGGTCGCGGATAAGCTTCCACCAGATGTCAATAGTATCAATGTAGTATTCCTTGGAAGAAAGGTTGTGGTATGCTACCTCCTGCCAATTTTCTCCGTCAAGGCTTGCTTCTATACGGATATTCTGATAACCAACCCATTTAACCGAGGTTTCCTCAATATCAAGCTCGATGCCGTCAAGGTATGATACCTCGAAAGGAGAAAAAGCACGAAGCCAAATCATATTTGCGCCGTATTCGCCTGTACCAACCTCAATGTAAGGGTCTTCGATTGTGGGCGGAGTAAGAGTTGCAGGTATCTCTGCCTGGGCATCGTTTGAAGCACCGTAGGAAACAGGCTCGCACCAATCGGAGTAGATATAGGACACTACGTCTTCTTTATCCTCTACAGAGTAGTAGCCTGAGGTCTGCTTAACCACATATCTTGCTCTGAACTCCAAGGATTTGCTCTGGTCAAAGAGGTAGTAATTATCCCAGCCGTCAAAGTACTCGTCAAAATAGTCCGTTAAGGGATAGTACTTGCTGCCTTCTTCTGCGTTGTAGCAGTCAGTACCTCTTAAAACTCTCCAGTAAGTACCTGAAATATCGCCCCACCAGTCGAAGCCTTCGTAGGTGGGATTGTTGTTACCGTAAACATTCATTGTGTCCCATTCTTCGGTATAGTGCCACTCACCGCCGGGGATTCGCCAGTCGTACTGGAAATCCAAATCAAAACGCAAGCCGTCGCCGTACTCTTTAGTCCACCAATAGTCATTGTCGGTTCTGCCGCCCTCAGCATCACCCCAATAGCCGTCGGAATATGCAATGAATCTCTGCAAATCCTCGGGGTGAACTGCGTTTACATAAACACTGCCGTTATTGTTTGAGGTGATGTAAATGTAAGGTGCAGAAAATGAAGTGGGAAGTTCTTTGTAGGTTGTGTCTGCCGATGTACCTACAATTCCCACTGATACAAGGGAAATCAACAGTGCCATACACAGCAACATAGATAAAACTTTCTTTTTCATAAATAATCCTCCTTACATATTATCATATTTTTTATTTTACCCGGAATAACTTCCGTGTTATTTACTTTGTTACAGGATTTCTGTTTCGTCGTCGCCTTTTATATAAGAGGGTTCGAACACCTCGGTTGTGCTTGCAACGATTACATTTGTGTTGTCAAAAACAACAATATTCATTTCTGCTGATTCATAATATTTTTTCATTTTACTTTTCTCCTACTTAAAAATTACCACTCAATATACCACTGTGCGTACTGTGAATATGTACCCAGTGAATTCATAAGCTTTATAATCTCTGTCTTTTCTAACCACTGAGCCATATAACCGTAGCTTGCAACACTGTACTCAAGAGTTACATCTCCTACATTAACTTCATAAGCATCGTAGATATCCTGTGCAGGAATATCTGTAATCTTCAGCACATAAAGGTTACCGTTCTTTTCAAGCTCTGCGTCCTTGCCGTTAACCAGCACATCAAGAGTAGATACGTCCACACTCTTATCAATAATGAAATAGTGTAAAATTGCAACCTCTGATTTAAGAGAAAGTGCCGTACCGTAGTATGTTACATTCTCGTCCTCTTCGGTAATATTAAATGCATAATCATAGAAGTCTATTTCATCTACTGCCTTGTCGTCCTCTGAAAGAGACTCGTTTGCAAGTGTATCTGTATTGTAACCGAAGTACTCCTGTGCAGCGGCACCGTAGTTGAGCATACTTCTTACTATGTCATATTCATTCCAATATGTATCTGAATTTGCAAGAATATACTCTGCATACTCCTTAACAGAGTATTTGAACTCCTGACTCTCCTGAGTGCTTGTTACAACCTTGCAGGTTATCTCTGAAGACATATCCTTTGCAGGAACCTCACAGGTGAACCTGTATCCGTTGTTTGTATACTCACCCTCACCGAGAGGCACTTCCATAGTATTATCCGCATAGCTGAACACAACCTTTGCATTCTCGTCAGCAAGTGCTGTGCTCGAAAGATTCATAAAGAAGTTAACACCGATATTACCTGTAAGAGTAAGGCTGTAGCCTGTAGCCTCCGCAACAGGAGCTGCTACAACATATACACTGAAGTGGTTGGTTTCAAACACCAGATATCCGCCTACATATTCAGCATTCATATCGTGAAGTATGCCGTCAAGCTGCCAATGGTAGACTCTTGCGTTTTGGTCATCACAGGGGATTCTTACCGTTACGGTACCGTCAGGCTGAACAATTGTGCCGTTCTGTGTAAGAGTGATATCATACACATCTGTAACATCCATATTCTCAAGAAGCTCGTTTACCGCATCATCCTCAACAGGCTCTACGCTCAGTTCAACATCCTCGTCTGTCAGAACAGATACCTCTGTCTCCTCGTCAAAGAGCTCCTTAAGGTTTGCTGTAGCTACAAGCCTTGTAGCCTTGTCGCCGTTTGCATCTACAATAGTTGTAACATAATCGTAGCCGTTGTAGTATGCACCTACTGCACCGCCCTCGGGCTCTGTTACTGTCATATTTGTGAATTTAAGAGTATCAAGATTAGGCTCACCCTCACTGTAATTTGCAAAGATAACCATACCCTCACTCTCAAGATTCAGGTTGCAGTTATCAATATACATATCCCCATAAGACTGAATAGCACGGTCGGAAACTTCAACGTTAATTGTGCTGTTGGTAAGGTGCATATTCTGCTGGCTTACAAGACCGTAGTTTGTATCTGAAATTGCAATTTCGGAGTCGATAACAACCAGATCTTTGTAAGACTCAACCCGGTACGTTGTATTAACAGAGGAATTTGCAATTATAAGATTTCCTGCAGAAACTTCGTTGTAATCCTCATCGTAACCATAGTATGTGCTGATGCCGTTTCCGCCGAAGTCGTTAAATTCGGTGTTGGTAATTGCAAGTCTGCCGCCATCAACCTTTGCTGCAGTGTATGAATTATAAGCATCAATATAACCGCCTGCTACGGTTACATCGGCACAGTCGCCGTAAATTCCGTAGCCGTCGCCTCTAAGCGTAAGCTTATGATAGTTTGTGTGAATCTCCAGAGGACACTCTGCTGTAATGCAGTTTGCATCGGAGTAATCCATATACATACCTGTGCTGTCAAGTTCTACATCACCTGCAAGGTAAAGCTTTGCCTTATCTACTGTATTCTTGAAGTAAACCGCCTTGACTGCTGTGTTTTCTTCAAGGAGAAGATAGTTATTCTCCCAATTCCAGCCGTCGCCTGAAGCTTTGCCGTCGTCAAGAATTGTAAGCATTCCGTTTGGTGCAAGATATGCGTCTGCTGTTATAACCTTCATACGCCATGCGTCGTTGTTATTCCAGTTGTAGCCGAACTCATTCTCGATAGTACCCTCTATGTCACGGTAAGCAATAACCATAGATTCATCCGAGAACGTGGGAGAGCAGTTCCAGGCCTGAGCAACCCAAGGAGCCTCCACATCTGTCATACCGCCGTAAACGTCAAGATTAGAACCCTTGGAAAGTCCTGTCAGGTCAACACCGCCCGATGCATTACAGAAAATGCCGCAGCTATACTCAAGGTACTCCCAATCAACTGCTTCTTCGGGAAACTCGACACCTGCTGTCAGGTTACCGTCACCAATGATTTTGAGCTCACTGGGAGGGTCAGCAACAGCAGTTGAGAACACGTCCGCACAGATAGCATGGTATCGCGTGTAATCCGAGGGAGCAGATGTAATCTTGTGCTCCAGGTAGTTGTCACCCTTGAGTTCGATTGTAAGCACACCTTCAAAGTAGATAAGAGAATCCACCTTAACACCCCAATCGCACTCTACAACCTGATTCTGTGTGATTGTGCAGTCCTCAAGAGTAAGTGTTCTTGTCTTGTGGTTGTAGCTCCAGCCGTCGCCCTGAGGTGTCTTGAGTGCGTCAACTCCGCCAACGTAAAGTTCAAACACCTTTAAGGGTGAATCGTAAACATCACGAGCCGAAGCCATGGGAACGCCCAAGGTCAAAAGCATTACTGCAGTCATTAACAAACAAAATAATTTTTTCATAACAATCTCCTTTATTAGCTTATTTTATTTATTAAAAATTTTATCACTTAAACAAATCAAAAAAGCTTTTTTGCTTTTTGGGTTCGGGTTTTACATAGTCAAAGCCGCCTGTGGGTTCGGCTATATTAAAGTAAATGGTAGGGGTGTTCGAGTCACCCTCAAAGCAATGCTCGGTGTCTGCATGGTAGCAGGAGCCGTTTATCATTTTGTAAAGGTGGCAAATGCTTGGGTACTGACCTGCCTGTCTGAATCCGTTATTTATAAGAAGCTGACGGTAGCTTTCAACCGCCTTTTCTGCAGAGAAGTTACTGTCAAACCTTGCAGAAAACCAGCAGTAGTCAGACTCTTTTTCAAGAACAAAGTCTGTACCGCCACAGCTCCATACAGGATACTGAGGCAGATGCTCTCTGAAATCAGCAAGTACAGCCTCGTCCTTCTTTGCCTTTGCCTGTTCCTCGGCTATTGCAAAGGGAAGCTTTGCTCCGCACTGCTGGCAGAATTTTGTGCCCACATTGTTCTGTGTGCCGCAAGAGGTACACACAAGCTCATCTGCTATGGATTTTTTAGGTAATTTCTCACCGCAGGAGGGACAGAAATTTTTGTCCGCAGTAGTGCTTTCTCCGCAAGTGGGACAAACTTTCATATTCTTAGCCGCTTCGGTGGCGTATTTTGAAGCCGCACGCTCAAAATTTGAGAACGCACCCTCTAAAGCTGAGCCTGTCTGAGTGTTTGCAGACTGAGTATTCACATTTGTCGTGGCAGAATCAATTTTATCTGCCGCCTTATTCACAAGCTCCGTAGCCTTTGGCTCAACGGCATTTGTAATTGCCTGACCCACGGCTTTGCCAACGGCGTCACTTACACCTCGTCGTATTGCTCTTTCTAAAAAACCCATAAATACACCACCTTAAATCTCTTTATATTTAATCAACAGTTGCTTTCGGCTGTTAATATTCAGTTTTTTGTAAATATTTTTACAATGAAAATGCACCGAGGAATGTGAAACAAAAAGCTCCTCGGCAATCTGAGCCTGAGTTTTGTCTGTGAGAAGCTGTGCAAAAACCTCGAACTCCCGTTTGGAAAGTAAAGCAAGCTCGGGGTATTTTTCCAATAACAATTTATATTCACTTTGTGCCAGAGCGAGATAGTCAAAATAGTTCAATTTTCCCATATAATTCCCCCTGAAAAAATTATACTTTATCTAAAGCAATTCGTAACCTACCCAACAAGGGGTTAATATTGGTAAATAATACCTATTCGGGTAGTTTTACTAATAATCCGTTGAAATTTTTTTAGCAATAATGTATAATATTTGAAAATTCAATTCTCATTTCTCGGTTAAATTATAGTGTATTTTGGAGGGTATGCATATCCCACACCGGTGGGATATTGGGGGAATTACCGCCCGAAGGGATAGATTTTTTCGCAAAAGAGTGAGAATACCCCTCTTTTGGGGCAAAAAGGAGGACAAGCTGTGAACGAATCACTTCTTACTGAAAATCTAAAAAAGCGGCAGGACAAACCGCTGTGGCTTCTTGTGTGCTTTGCTATGTTTAGCTTCTGGCAGATGGGCTTTATCTATTTTGTGGGCCCGTCTTTGACCATTGACGGTAAAACACCTCTGCCCATTGATATGGACAACGCAACCACACTTATTGCAGTATGCTATGTGCTGAGTATACTTTGGATGATATTTCTGCCAAAGACTGTGGTGTGGACTCAACGAATCGCCACAAGCGTTGCTCTTTTGTCGGTCGGGGGATTGTTCCTTCCTCTGCCTGAAGATGCTTTGCGTCTGCTAATCTATGTTCAGATTTTCTCCTGTTGTCTGATGATAGGCTTTGAAACCTTTCTGATGGTCAACTATCTTTCTGAAAAAACCACCATCAAACACCTGACCTTTGCCTACGGTGTGGCAACTTTTATGATAGCATTACTCCAAAACGAGTTTCTGCCCATAACCTTCCCCACCTTCCGTTTTGTAATGGTGGCGGCCCTCGTGCTTCTCTTTATCTTCTTTATGAGTATGCCTGTAAATAAAGAGGTTCAGCCCCGCTATATAAAGAAAAGCGATAACCTGACTGCACCGAAAAAGCTTCTTTACGGAACCTATGTTCTTGTGTTTATATGTTCACTAATGGGAGTTTCGGGACCTGCCATTGCCGGCGAAGTCCAGCATGGTGTGTTTATTATGTACTTTGTAAATGCGATTGCATCCTTTACAATGTATTTTCTTTACAAAAAGTCCAATATTCACCCCTTCCGCCTAACCCCCATATTGGTTGGAATTGGGGGCCTTGGGTTTCTTCTTATGTTCGTCGCAACTCAGGTTTCCGCACTTTCTTACATTGCCTGTGCCCTTATAGGTATAGGTGTCGTACCTTGTCAGATGCTTCCTTTGTACGGCTCGGTAATTATGAAATCTTATCCGTCCAAATACATATCCCCTATAATCATCTTCCTTGCTCTTGTGGCAGTTTTAGTGCAAAGCAATATGGTCGAGATGTTTAGAAATGCACCTGTTATGCTGTATCTTGTTTACGCAGTAATTATGACGGTACTGGTTTTCATATATGCCCAGATTGAACCTTTCTTACTGTTTTCTTTGCGCAGAAGAAATGCCGAAAACAACGAAACCGCACAAAAAGACATTTCGTCTGTCAGTGAGACTGTTACAAAACCTGCACAAACTCCTGCACAAACCCCTGATATTCTTTCTGTTCTTACTCCAAAGGAACGGGAGGTTACCGAATTTATTTGTATGGGCTACACCAACAAGGATATTGCCAAGATAATGTTTATTTCCGAAAATACCGTTAAAGACCACACTAAGAAAATTTACCCCAAGATGGGCGTTCACAGCCGTTTCGAGCTTGCAACTCTTGTCAGCAAAAACCGTTCGGAGGACAACTGATTTTTGATTTCTTTTTCTGAGACAACTACGCAATAAAACCATACATTACATTAACATTAAGCAAAATCGTATAATCACGCCGCCATTTAATATATATAGAAGCTATTACCCGGATAAACTAATAACAGCTTGACTTTTAGCATCTTTAGAGTGATATATAGCATACCGAAAAACAAGGAGGTATGTTATGTATAACATTAGCGAAAAAACTTTGGAGAGATTAAAGGCAGAGTATCCCAAGGGTGCGAGAGGGGAGCTTATTAGTATGGACGACCCATATAACAAAAAACTGCACCCCGGTAGCAAGGGTACAGTTAAGTCTGTGGATGATATGGGAACGATTAATGTGCGGTGGGACTGTGGCTCAAGCCTCGGAGTTGTTTACGGCGAGGACAGCTGCTGTATTATAGAAGGTGACAAATAGTGCCGAGCGTAATAGAAGAGCTGTGGTATGGCAACATCGACCCACAGATACAGCGAGTTGAGGGTAACGGTGAGATAAAGAACCTACTTAACCTTATGGGTAAGAATCGCGATGAGTTGTCCGCCACACTTACGGATAAGCAAAAAGAAATCCTCGAAAAATACGATGACTGTGTAAATGAAATGTACTGCATTATCGAGCGAGAGACCTTTGCTTATGGTTTCCGCCTCGGTGGCAGGCTGATGTGCGAAACTCTGACAGAAACATAAGTTGAAATCAAACACAATCTATTAACCTCATCACTTTTATGGAGGTGTTTTGATTGTTCGATAATAGCGTTACTGATATTAAGAATGTTTATGAACAACTAAAAGATAAATATGAATTGCTACTAACTACTACATCTGCATTAGATGAAGGGTTCACCGTTGATTACCCTATCATTGTAGCTAAAGCTCACGGACAAATACTAGAATTGTATGAAGATGGTGGTATGTTCGTAATGGACGTAATGGATGCCGAACAAACTATGGGTACACATTGGCATCCATATGAAGTAGAACATGAAGTAAAAGATATTGTTGAATTCATGGAGGGTAAATCAGATTATAAAATGCATCCTTTTAAATATCTTTAAAGTTTTTATGTAAGGTTCAATGGCTTAATTTGCTATTGTTTTTGCTTATTAATAAACGACAAATGATTCGGTCGTTTAACGATACCCCTATAATGAGCGTAGGTTTGGGTATTGTTCCAACTATATTACAAAATCACATAAAAATCACAACAAAAAAGCGTTGCGGATGAGGGGAGATGTCAATTCACTCCTTCAAACTGCAACGCTTGTTTTTTATATTCAACTTAAGATAGTATCCGTTAAAAGCATTAAACAAAAGCCAATTAGCAAGGCATACGTAGAAGCTCTCTCGTTGCCATGAGCATGAGTTTCGGGTATCATTTCATCGCTGATAATATAGAGCATTGTTCCTCCGGCAAAACTCAGAGCAAACGGAAGTATTGCAGTGGAAATGCTAACCGCAAAGTATCCGATTAGTGTCCCGATAACTTCTACAAAACCTGTAATAGCTGCAAGTATGAAGGTTCTTGATGGTTTGATTTTTGCTGATAGCATAGGACCGATGATAACCATACCTTCAGGGATGTTTTGTAGAGCAATACCTCCTGCAATTATAAGCGCCTGAGATAAGTCTTCAGAACCAAAGCCCACACCTGCTGCGATACCTTCAGGAAGATTGTGAATAGCAATAGCAATAACAAACAACAATACTTTGTTGGTGTTTGAATTTGGTCTATATTCTGTACTTATTCCTGTAAGCCTGTGCAGATGAGGAACCAGTTTGTCTATCAGATTAAGACATATCGCTCCGACAAAAATACCTGTTATAGTTATAAGAATTCCGTATTTACCACCATACTCAAGTGAAGGTAATATCAGCCCCAAAATTGAAGCTGAAAGCATAACTCCCGCAGCAAAAGACAGAACAATATCAGAAAACTTATGTGATATGTTTTTGAAACAGAACCCCAGCAAAGAACCAAACACCGTAGCGGTACCGACACCGATTGCGGCAAGAAATACAACTCTCATATACTCCTCCTCTTGAGTAGTTTACTACAAAACGCATTTAAAATACCTGTGTACTATAAGCAGTTTACAGCCGATATGAAATTTTATCGGGGAAGCGAGAACGCAGACTATATCAGGCAGATGCACTTAGTGCCTTCCTCTTTGCCCTGAATGAACTCGACATCCTCAACCTCAAATTCACCCCAACCTTATGGCACACAACAGTTGATAAAGTCACAGTAAATGCAGACGGAAGTGTGGTGTTTCACTTTAAGAACGGGAGTGAGGTGGAGGTGTAACAGATAACAAGTTTTATATTGCTATTATTTTATTTGTTGTGCTATAATCAACTCGATAAACTTGAATTTGATTGGGTGATAGCAATGGTTAATATTAGAGTAATGACCATATCTGATTATGATGGGGTATATCATTTATGGATTAACACTCCAGGAATGGGATTGAATTCAACAGATGATAGCAGAGAAGGTATTGAAAAATATTTGAAACGTAATCCTGCAACAAGTTTTGTCGCAGAGTGCGATGGTGTAGTTATTGGAGTTATCATGGCAGGGCATGATGGAAGACGAGGATATATCCATCATACTGCTGTTCTGCCAACTTATAGAAATCAAGGAATAGCAACCAAGCTTGTTGATTGTGCTATGTCTGCTTTGGAGAGAGAGGGCATAAACAAAGTAGCATTAGTTGCTTTCAAAAAGAATGATATAGGTAATGATTTTTGGGAACATATCGGATTTACCGAAAGAGATGATTTGGTATATAGGAATAAAAATATTCACACATTAAACAGAATTGACACCTGATACTATGGGTGAGTATCACAAATTCCAATTTGTCGAGCTGAAATAAAAATTCAGTCGTTTAACGATTACCCTATAATTTAACGCTAAAACGACGAAACCTCTATTGACACGATTGTATCAACAGCGGTATCTGATTTGGCAAGTTGCACCGAAAAAGATATCATTCATAAGAAATATATTTTGTGGTGTATCCCAGTCCGGCAAAATAAGTATTAATCAATGTTTTTATTTCTTTTATAGTAGCTTTGGCAATTTTATGGGATTTAGGATACTCCCAAGAATCAATAGAATCGATTTCAGCCATTCTCAGTTCTTCATTTAACTCAACTGAAATCCAAAGTCCGTGGTCTTCCCATTTTAAATAAATATAGCCATCTTCAAAAATAATATCCCTATGCTTCATTTTTTCGAAGCGCTTTTTCATATTCTTATCATCTGACACGAGTTCTTTCTTCATCGTTTTCCAAAAATCCCACAGGCTCTGTTCAGGATCCATGTCTTTGATGGGGTCAAGCATATCCGGCGAATCGGCAAACGGAAACTTGTTGTCAAACAGATATTTTCGAATGATTTTTATACCGCGGTTCTTCACCGGATATTGAAATCCCGTGTAGGGCATTCGCATACTGTCGAATGTACAAATTTGTTTTTCTAAATCCACCACACACGGAAGTATCGCAGTATCGAACCCGTCTCCACCATTTTTACAAACCACATCAAATAAACTATTTCTCAATTTTTCATCTACTTGTTTGGCATATATCACAATTACTGTAGCACGGTTTAATGGAGAACTCTTTTGAGATTTATCAAGAAACCAATGCTTCTTTTTTCCTTTTAGTGCCTTTGAGTTCGCTGTAGCAGAATTGATGATCAAGTGGTATTGTTTTTATCCAAGAAATCAATATGATATGTCGCAATAATCTTCTCGATACCGCTTGAATAAATCGTCATAGGAGCATTGCTCTTGTATCGAAGTGTTTCAGGGCGATGGGAAATGGCAGAAGGCTCGTATTCCTTGCCAAAGCGGGTGAATTCTCTCTCAACTTTTTGTTCTGAAAAAGATTTAGGCAATACAAAATGTTTTCTTGCTGTATTATGACAATGCAACATAGCCAATCCAACATCCATTGCCATTAACAAAACAAAGTTCTTAATTAGATATACCAAAAGCCCGACTACCAAGCCTATCCCAACAATAACCTTAATCGCTTCAGGAACAAATTTTAGATTCGCCACGATTATAATAGGAGCGATAAATCCACCAAGGACAACCACATAGACAAGTATTCTGCACAGCAAAGCATTTTTTAATTTTGGAGATTTCAAAAAACTCACCTCGGTTCGACAAAACTTACGATTTAAGTATAACATAAAACCGCCATAATTTCAATTATCATAGTTCAAGTCCTCCCCAAAGGTCGTTTTGGGGAAATGATATCTTTTGAATTTCACCTTAAAAAATGGCATAACAAAACCCCGAAACCGCTGTGGTTTCGGGGTTTTTTCGAACCGATATCTTTTTCGGTTCGCAATGTTGGTTGCGGAGGAAGGATTTGAACCAACGCCCGTTTGCGGTGCCCAAAATCGTCGGGCACAACATAGTTGTTGACGATTTGACCGCTGCACCCTCACCGCCTCGCTTCATCTGCCACCGGCAGCGCTTCGGCGGTTCGCCCTTCAGGAACCCGAAGCTCGTTTCATAAACTTTCCATAACAAAAAAGAAAAGACACCCTGTTGGGTGTCTTCTCATTTTTTGGTTGCGGAGGAAGGATTTGAACCAACGACCTTCGGGTTATGAGCCCGACGAGCTAACCGAACTGCTCCACTCCGCGATATATAATTGTTTGCTTTTTTATCAGCGTGCATTAGTTTAACATACTTTTTCTTGTTTGTCAAGAGTTTTATGCTTTCGTTTTGAATTTATTTTTCTTTTCGGAAAATTTATACGGTTAATCTCTTTTCCACATACTATATTATATTGCAATTTTTCATATTTATGTTATAATTATTTACTAATGAAAAATTTTTCTAAGGAGTGACGATTATGTGTGAGAAGAAACCCTTTTACATCACAACACCTATCTATTATCCGTCAGGTAATCCACATATAGGCCACTGCTATACAACAGTTGCCTGCGATTCTATTGCGAGATACAAGCGAATGCAGGGCTTTGACGTAATGTTCCTCACCGGCACTGACGAGCATGGTCAGAAGATTGAGGAAAAGGCAAAGGACAAAGGCATTACTCCCAAGCAGTATGTTGATGAAATCGTTGAGATTTTCAAGAAGCTCTGGGATTATATGAACATAGACTACGACAGATATATCCGTACCACCGACGATTACCACGTTGAGTCCGTACAAAAAATCTTTAAAGCTCTTTACGACAAGGGCTACATCTACAAAGGCGAGTATTCAGGCAAGTACTGCACTCCCTGCGAGAGCTTCTGGACTGAGAGTCAGCTTGTAGACGGCAAATGTCCCGAATGTGGCAGAGAAGTTATCGAAGCTAAAGAAGAATCCTATTTCTTCAGAATGTCCGACTTTGCAGAGCGTATTGAAAAGCTCCTGACAGAGACCGACTTTCTTCAGCCCAAAACCCGTGCAGTTGAACTCGTTAACAACTTCATAAAACCCGGCCTTGAGGACCTGTGCGTATCCAGAACAAGCTTTACCTGGGGCGTTCCCGTAACCTTCGACGAGAAGCACGTTGTTTATGTTTGGATTGACGCCCTCTCCAACTACATCACCGCTCTCGGCTACGAGAACTCAGCCTACTCCGATTACGATAAATACTGGCCTGCAGATACCCATATGGTAGCAAAGGACATTATGCGTTTCCACGCTATTATCTGGCCTGCTATGCTGATGGCATTGGATCTGCCTCTTCCCAAACATCTTGCTGTTCACGGCTGGATCACCTTTAACGGCCAGAAGATGAGCAAATCTCTGGGCAACGTTGTTGATCCCTTCGTTCTTGGTGAGCGCTACGGTGCAGACGCTATCCGTTACCATATTCTTCGCGAGATGGCTCTGGGTGCAGACAGCTCCTTCTCTAACGAGATTATGATTAACCGCATCAATTCCGACCTTGCAAACGGTCTTGGAAACCTTGTTTCCCGTACTGTTGCGATGATTGACAAGTACTTTGGCGGTACTCTGCCCTGTGAGCGCGAAGCAGGCGAGTTTGACGAAGACCTCATCGCAACATCCCTTGCACTTAAAGAAAATGTTGATGCATATATCGAGAAAACTCAGATTAACAACGCTCTTGCAGAAATCTTTAAGATTGTTGCCCGCGCTAACAAATACATCGACGAAACTACTCCATGGGTACTTGGCAAAGACGAAACAAAAAAAGCCCGTCTTGCAACTGTGCTCTACAATCTCCTTGAAGCTATCCGTATTGCAACCACTCTCCTTTCTGCATTTATGCCTACAACAATGCCCAAGGTATTCGAGCAGATTGGTGCAACCGAGTGTGCAACCTACGAAAACTCTGACAAATGGAATGTACTCCCCGCTGATGTTAAGGTTACTCGCGGCGAAGTGCTCTTCCCCAGAATTGATGTAGACAAGGAAATCGAAGAGCTTAACGCTATTATCGAAGAAAATGTAAAGAAAGCTCAGGCTGCTGAGAACAAAGAGAAGGTTGACTACACAGGTATAGCAAAAATCGGAATCGAGGACTTTGCTAAAGTAGACCTTAGAGTTGCACAGATTGTTGAGTGTGAGCCAGTCAAGAAAGCAAAGAAACTTTTAAAGCTTACTCTCAACGACGGCTCAGGTGAAAACCGCACAGTAGCTTCCGGCATTGCACTTTACTACAAGCCTGATGAGCTTATCGGTAAGAAGGTTATTCTTGTGCAGAACCTTAATCCCGCTACACTTTGCGGTGTAGAAAGCCACGGTATGATTCTTGCCGCTGACACAGATGACACAGTAAAAGTTATCTTTGTTGAAGGTATGGAAAATGGTGCAAAAATCCACTGATAATTATTGCTATGAGTGAATTTTATAATATTTTTGATGCTCACGCTCACTACGATGACCAAAAATTTGACGAGGACAGAGATGCTGTCCTTAACGCTTTAAAAGATAACGGTGTCTGCGGTATTGTCAATGCATCCGTTGATATAGCTACTGCAAACACAGTTTTAGGCTACACAAAAAAGCACTCTGTCATCTACGGCGCTGTGGGTATTCATCCCGAAAACATCGAAAACTTGCAGGATGATTATTTGGAGCAACTTGCAAAGCTCTACACAGATAACAAAAAAATTGTTGCTATAGGCGAGGTGGGTCTTGACTATTACTGGGATATTCCCAAAGAGCCGCAGCAAAAAATCTTTGCAGAGCAGCTCTCTCTTGTAAACGATTTAGATGCTCCCGTTGTTATTCATGACCGAGAAGCTCACGGAGATACTCTGGAATTTCTTAAGAAATTCAGACCAAAAAACGCTTTGCTTCATTGCTATTCGGGTTCGGCAGAATTCCTCAAAGAAATTTTGCGTCTTGATTGCATGATAAGCCTTGGCGGTACTGTTACCTTCAAGAACGCAAGGCATTCTGTTGAGGTTGCACAAGTTGTTCCTCTGGACAAATTACTTCTTGAAACAGACTCCCCCTACCTTTCCCCCGTACCTTTCAGAGGAAAGCGTAACCAAAGCGACTATATAGTCTATGCCGCAAAGAAGATTGCAGATGTGCGGGGTATGACCGCCCAGGAAATTCTAGACATTACTTGCGAGAACGCCAAAAGATTCTACAGAATTTTTTAAAAAAACAACCACCTGAAAAGGAGCTTAAACTCTTTTTCAGGTGGTTTTATCTTTTATTAAACTATCAGAGGATATCTGTTTCGTCAGTGTCAACAGTAGTAATTTCAGTTAAATCTGCAGCACCGCTTGCAACAATAGCATCGGGCTTTTCAAAAAGGAAAACCGTAACCTCTGCTGTTTCGTAAGTTTTTTTCATATTTATCTCCTCTTATCATCAGTAAACATTTGCTTCCATATTGTAAACATACATTGCTCTGACCAAGTTTTTCAGGGTATCCTTGTTTGTACCCAATGCTGTGTTACCATAGCTGAAAGCACTATATTCGAGAGTGATTCCGCCTACCTGAGCGTTAAAGCTGTCATCCAGATTCTGTGCCGGAATATCATCAATCTTCAGCATGTAGTAATCTCCGCTTTTCACAAGCTCTGCAGCTTCGCCGTCTACAGTAACATTCAGAGCTTTGACATCCACTCCTTCGCTTACCGTAAAGTAATGCTTGATGGCAGTTTCAGACTTCAGCGAAAGTGATGTACCATAATACTCTACACCCTCTTCACTGCCTGCGAGAGTAAATTCATAATCGCTGAGAACAATGTTATCCATAAAAATCCTGTCAGCATCTGTCATATACTCTGTATCATTTGCAAGGTTATCGGTATTGTTACCAAAGTAAAGCTGTGCGTTGGCACCGTAGTTAAGCATTGCCATAACAAGATACTTAGCCCTTATGTACTCATTTGTAGATGTAACGGTGCCTGAGTTATTAGAATTGTATATTGTTTCGCCTGAAGCATCGCCTACGATACCGCCTGCATAAGAATTCTCTGCATTTTTAGCCTCTTTGAGGATATACTCTGCATACTCCTTAACGGTATATTCATAAACATCGCTTTCACCGCTGCTTGTAACAAGCTGAGCCTTGATAACAGAGGTCATCTCTTTTGCTGCAACCTCGCAGGGGAACACGTAGTATCCTTTGGAAGTAACAGTCGCCTGGCTGAGGGGTACCTCTACCTTGTAGCTTGAACCTGCATCGGGAACTGTGAACACCATCTTTGTAGTTTCATCGGCTTTGGAGTCAGCCGAAAGCAACATATGGAAATTAACCGCAATATTTCCGCCGAGGCTTATTGTGCATCCATGAAGCTCACCAACTCCTCTGACTTTAAGAACGAGATGCAGAGTTGACTCTTTCTGAATGTTGTAATCGCTGAGAGTTTTGCCCTCTTCAAGCTCTTTGCTTGCAAAAATCAGACGCTGCTGCTCGGGGCGGATACCCTCTTTCTCCTGAATCTTTGCTTTAATGGCATCAATTGAGTCGTTAGGCTCAACCTCCAGAGTAATGGTTCTTCCGTCGAGTGTTTTTACAAAAATCTGCATTGCAAAAACATTCATCATAGATACCACAAGCATTGTCAGCATGATGCAAAGAGTCAAGGAAATACTCAGAACCTTCTTTGCGTTCTTTTTCATTAAAAATTCCTCCTTTTAATAATTTATAAAAACAAGAGCAAGTTTAAACACGACACACTTTACCCTTGGTATTTTCTGTTAATGTTTTAACAATCTAAAGCATACATATACAGCTTATCACATCTACTGTATTTAGTCAATAAAAAAGTGCTGTGATTTTACCCACAGCACCTATTTTTATCAGCATACATTATCTGAAAGCAAATGCCCTCCTTGTGTAAAGGAGGGTGGATTTCGGCTTTGCCGAAAGACGGAAAGACTGTAAATTACAGCTCTTTAAGATACTCTACAATCTCTTCGAATTTCATAGAATGGCTTGCTTTAACAAGTACCGTATCGCCTATGGTTAGCATCTCGTACATATCAAGTTTGGCTTCTTCCCAAGTACTGAACCACTCGCAATCAATATGGGGTCTTGCTTCTTTATAAATATTCAGAGCCAAATCGCCGATAGCAATAACCAAGTCAAGTTTCTTCTCAACTGCAAATCTGCCTATCTCCTGATGGAGCTCGTTTTCGGTAGCACCGAGCTCCTTCATATCGCCGAGGATTGCAACTCGTCTGCCCGAAAAACCAGCCAATGTTTCAATGGAAGCTCTCATAGAAGCAGGGTTTGCATTGTAGCAATCGTCAATGATAGTAAGCTTTTCGGTCTTTATAACATTCTGTCGGCTGCCTGAAGGCTTATACTCACCGATTCCCTTCGCAATTTCTTCATCGGTGAGTCCGAAATGCTTTCCGATTGCAGTTGCACACAGAGCATTTGATACCATGTGCTTTCCAAGAGCAAATACAGTAGCCTTGAATTCGCCGCCTTCATACTTTACAGTAAAAGAGGTTCTATCCTCGTTGTTGCTCTCGATATTTTCAGCAGTAAAATCTGCATTTTCTGAAAGTCCGAAGCCGATAGGCTTTTTGCCTTTGACATCCTTAATCTCACAAAGTTTATCATCATCTTTGCAGAGAACAGCGATACCATTCTCCTGCATAAAATCAAACATTTCGGTTTTGGCTTTTCTTACTCCATCTCTGTCACCGAGACACTCGAGGTGGCAATTGCCGATATTTGTAAGCACACATACATCAGGCTTAACTATCTGTGCCAAAACACTCATCTCGCCAAAATCAGAGATGCCCATTTCGATAACCGCAACCTCGTGCTCCTCTTCAAGTGCAAAGAGAGTAAGGGGTACACCCAAGTCGTTATTAAAATTGCCTTGAGTCTTATGTACATTATATTTCTGCGACAAAACAGCGGCAATCATTTCCTTTGTTGTTGTCTTTCCAACCGAACCTGATATACCGATAAAGGGAATGGAGAAAGTGAGCCTGTAGGCTGTGGCAACATCGATAAGTGCCTGCTTTGTATTTTCCACAAGGATATATGGCACATTGTCTGCAGGTGCCTTTTCGCAAAGGGCACACACAGCACCCACCTCAATACATTGAGCTATAAAGCTGTGACCGTCTACTCTCTCGCCTACAATTGCGGCAAAAAGAGAATTCTTTTTTACCTTTCGGCTGTCGGTAACGATAGAAGAAAGCTCCGTAGAGAGCAAATCCATCTCACCGAAATACTTACCTTTACAAGCATCAAGTGCCTGCTTTAAAGTAAAGCTTTTCATACTCTGCACCTCCTGTGCGATAGCTTATTCACCGATGATTTTAACGAGAGCGTGTTTATTTCTTTTGCCGTCAAACTCAAAGTAGAAAATCTGCTCCCAAGTGCCAAAATCAAGTCTGCCGTTAGTAATGGCACAAACCACCTCGCGACCCATAATTGTACGCTTTAAGTGTGCGTCGGCATTATCCTCAAAGCCATTGTGGTCATACTGGGAGTAGGGCTTTTCGGGAGCTAATTTTTCAAGCCATCTCTCGTAATCTCTATGAAGTCCCGACTCGTCATCGTTTATGAAAACAGAAGCGGTAATGTTCATAGCATTCACAAGAACAAGACCTTCTTTAACTCCGCTCTCGTCAATACACTGCTGAACATCACGGGTGATATTTACAAGACCGCGTCTTTTGGGGATATTAAACCAAAGTTCTTTACGAAAACTTTTCATACTCTACCTCTTAAAACATCGAGCCATCCCAGCCCCAGTATTCAGTTTCAGAGAATTTGACATAAATACGGTTTGTAGGAATAGAGAGTTCTTCGTTTAAAATATCGCAGATAGCCTCTGTAAGCTTTGCATAGGAAGCTTTAGGTGCAGAATGCAGAAGTGCTACTTCAACGTAAGCAGCATCTTCATCGTTGCTGCCTGCAAACCAAAGACGGCAATTTTCAGCGAAATTCAGCATAAGATAAGCCTCAGGCTTCCCAATAAGAGAAAGTGCCTTGCCCAGCTTTGCTTTGAGTATTTCTTCTTTTTCGAATGTAATCTCGGTTGTAACCATAGTGTTAATAAAAGGCATATTTAAAAACCTCCGTAAAATAATATAGATTATTATACCATTCTATCACTTTAAGTGCAAGAAAAAAGCCATTATGCTCTTATCTACGACCTATTCACTCAAGATTGTCACTATAAATTGCCTTTGCCAAGGCTATTTTTGAGTCAAAATCACATTTTTTTCTTAATCTGTTTACATTTTTACCTTTGTGAGTTATAATATTTATGTTTTATTTTAATTATATTATTGGAGGAATTCTAATATGGCACTTGTAAATGCAAAAGAAATGCTTACAAAAGCAAAAGCAGGTCACTATGCAGTTGGCCAGTTCAACATCAACAACCTTGAGTGGACAAAGGCTATTCTGCTTACAGCACAGGAGTGCAACTCCCCTGTTATCCTCGGTGTATCCGAAGGCGCAGGTAAGTATATGTGCGGTTACACAACTATCGTTGGTATGGTTAACGGTATGATCGAGGAGCTCGGCATCACAGTTCCCGTTGCTCTCCACCTTGACCACGGCTCCTACGAAGGTGCTAAGGCTTGCATCGCAGCAGGTTTCTCTTCCGTAATGTTCGACGGTTCTCACTACGCTATCGAAGAGAACATCGCAAAAACAAAAGAACTCGTTGCAACCTGCGAAGAGCTTGGTCTTTCTCTTGAGGCTGAGGTTGGCTCTATCGGCGGCGAAGAAGACGGCGTTGTTGGCGCAGGCGAGTGTGCAGATCCCGCAGAGTGCAAAATGATTGCAGATCTCGGTGTTACAATGCTCGCAGCAGGTATCGGTAACATCCACGGCAAATACCCCGAGAACTGGGCAGGTCTTTCTTTCGAGACTCTCGATGCTATCCAGCAGCTCACAGGCGATATGCCCCTTGTTCTTCACGGCGGTACAGGTATCCCCGAGGATATGATCAAGAAAGCTATCGACCTCGGCGTATCCAAGATCAATGTTAACACAGAGTGTCAGCTTGCTTTCGCAGCAGCTACAAGAGAGTATATTGAAGCAGGCAAAGACCTTCAGGGCAAGGGCTTCGATCCCAGAAAGCTTCTCGCTCCCGGCTTTGAGGCTATTAAGGCGACAGTTAAAGAAAAGATGGAGCTTTTCGGTTCTGTAAACAAGGCTTAATCAACTTCACCGAGCAGCTACCTTTTTAACAGGTAGCTGCTCTCTTATTTTGAACAATTTTTTGTTCACACAAGGAGTTCATTTAATGAAAAAAGTATTGTCTCATATTATGGCGGTGGCACTGGTAATTCTTGTTTCCTGTTTTATGCCGCTTTTCTTATTCTTCACAAATATCAGTTCCATAAAGTTCGTTGAAATCGCAATCTTTATGGGCGCATTCTCTGCAATAGGTCTTATTCTTTTTGCAATTATCAAAGGTATTACCAAATCCGAATACAAAGCAGCAACCATCGCAGCGATTGTAACTCTTATCTACCAGAACATCGGCAGACTCCAGCCTCTTATAGGTCCTTGGTTTGTTATTCTTCTTTTTGCTGCTATTATGGTTGGCATCTACTTTGCGGCTAAAAAGTTCCTGTCAAACGATATTGCAAAAACATTTGCCCCAATCCTTACTATTATGCTGGCTCTGCTGTGCATTCTCAACACAGTAACCTCTATGAGTAAGATTGTTGACAAAGCAAATCTTGAAGACAAGGTAAAAGCAGAAATTGACAAAAATTACGAAACGCTCTTAAGCTATAAGGACGAAAACGAAACACCCCAAGAGCTTCCAAATGTTTACTTCTTTATTCCCGACGAGTATGCAGGCTTTAAATCCAGTGAAAAATTCCTTGGTTATGACAACAAAGAATTCAAGGATTTCCTATATAGCAACAACTTCCAAATTTCCGAAAGCAGTACAAACTACTCAAACGGCACTCTTGAATGCCTTGCAGATGTATTCAACTTCGAGATAAACGAAGATAACAGATACAACAAAGCAAGTGAGGCATATTGCCAGAAGAAAGTATATGACAGCACTCTGTTCAGAATGGTAGAGGATTTGGGCTATGATGTAAGAGCATTCCAGCCCACAGACCTTGTTGCTTACGAATCTGAAACCTCTCAAACCGGCAAGCTTTGGAGCACAACTGCCGACGGTGACCTCTCCCTTGACCTTATGCTTGAGCCCACAATCTGCTATCCCATAAAGGATGCTTTTATGTCTGTGCTTGACCTTTTCACCGACGATGCATCTATCGGCAAGGGTGTAATCGATAAGCTGGCTACCTCCAACGCAGAACCCTTAATGTACTTTGCATCTAAAGATGCAGAATATCGTGACAGCACCTTTAACTTCTGCTACTCCCTTATCCCCCATCAGCCCTTCTATTTTGACGAAGAAGGTAACCTCAAGGAAACCAACAAGTATCTCAACGACTGGTCAACAAAGGACCATTACCTTGAGCAATACAAATACAGCACAAAGCTGCTGACACAGTCCATCGAAAACATCATCGAAAACGACCCTGAGTCCATTATCATCATTATGTCTGACCACGGTCTGAGAATGCATGAGGTTGGCAGAGATACATGGATGAAGGATATGACTCCAAGGGATAACGCAGATATTATCTGTGCAGTTTATTATAAGGGTGAGGATTTCACCGATATTGAGGGCTTATGCGGTACCAATGTGCTTATCTCTGTCGTTAACGAGGCATACGGCTACGACATCCCTATTGTAGGCCAGTCAGATGATTTTTATTTTAAAAACGAATAATTCATAATTTAAAGAAAGCGAAAGAGTCGGAGTTTAATATCCGGCTCTTTCTTTGTTGTTTTTTGACACAAACAAAGGCTTTTTGTTGTGAAAAACAACAAATTTACACATAGACTTTTTTATCTTCAAATGATATAATTATTAGGTATGCAAAGGAGGTATTTTGCATGAATACAATCATCAATTGGATTGCGATTCCACTTGGATTTATTATGAAGCTCTGCTTCAATTTAATCTCCAACTATGGTCTGGCAATCATCCTCTTTACACTTATCACAAAAATCATCATTCTTCCCCTTTCCGTATGGGTGCAAAAGAATTCTATCAAGATGGTTCGTATGCAGCCGGAGCTTAACCGAATAAAAGCCAAGTTCTTCGGCGACAAGGATACCATTGCCGACGAGGAATCAAAGCTTTATAAAAAGCACAAGTATAATCCTCTGGCAAGCCTTGTTCCTCTTGCGATTCAGATTATTCTTCTTATGGGTGTTGTGGGTGTTATTTACAATCCAATGAATCACCTTTTCAGTATGCCCGATGAGTTTATCACAACAGCAAATCAAATTACCATTGAGGAATATAACCCCGACCTCTCTTCTGAGGACTCCGCTTTGCAGCTTTACTCTATCGAGAACATCAAGAATCCCGAGTACCGTCCCAATTACGAAGCAAAGCTTACTGCCGCACATCCCGATATGGATGTAACCTCTTATCTTGATACTATTGAAGATTTTAATCTCAAGTTCCTGGGCATTAATCTTTCTCACAACCCCAGCATTGTATGGGGAATCACAATAATAGTTCCCATTGTTGCAGGTCTTTCCTCTTATCTGCTTTGCATAGCACAGAACAAATCAAATGTTCTACAGGCAGAGCAGAGCAAGGGTAACAAATGGGGAATGCTTGTTTTCTCTGTTGGTCTTTCCCTAGTGCTTGGCTTCTTTGTTCCCGCAGGCACAGCACTTTACTGGGTAGCAAGCAACCTCTTTGCTATACTTCAGCTTTATGCTCTTAACGCTGTTATTCCGCCAAAGAAGTTCGTTGACTACGAGGCTTTGGAAGAAAGCAGAAAAGAGCTTGCGGCTCTTGAGAGTTTAGGCGAAAAGAAAAAGCTGTTTGCAAAAGACCCCAACGCAAAAAGAGAAAAAGAAGACTACAAGCGCTTCTTCTCTATCCGCAACAAGCACATTGTATTTTATTCCGAAAAAAGCGGTTTCTACAGATACTACAAAGAGATTATTGAGTACCTCAACAAAAAAACAAACGTTTCAGTTCACTATATCACCAACGACCCCAATGACATAGTATTTGAGCTTGCAAAGGATAATCCCAAGCTCAAGCCCTATTACATCGGCGTTAAAAAGCTTATCACTCTTATGATGAAGATTGAAGCTGATATAGTGGTTATGACCACTCCCGACTTGGGCAACTACTACATTAAGCGTTCTTTTATGAAAAAGGACATTGAGTATATCTTCGTTCCCCACGACCCCTCCAGTATGCACATGGGCTTCAGAGAGCATTCTCTGGATAATTTTGATACCGTATTCTGTACAGGCCCTCATATCGCAGAAGAGGTAAGAGCTTCCGAGAAGGTTTACTCCACAAAGGAGAAAACTCTTGTTGAGTTCGGTTATCCTCTTATTGAGAATCTTATTGAGTCCTACGAGAATCAGGAAAAGAGCCAAAACGGCAAAAAGCAGATTCTTATTGCTCCCTCTTGGCAGGAAGACAACCTGCTTGACTCTTGTGTAAAAACCCTTATCGACTCACTCTACGGTGACGATTACAAAATCATTGTTCGTCCTCATCCCGAATATCTCAAGCGTTACAGCCAGAAGATGACTCTTCTTCAGGAAGAGTACAAGGATAAAGTGGGCGAAAATCTTGTATTTGAGCTTGACTTCAGCTCAAGCGAATCAGTTTACAGCTCTGACTTGCTTGTAACCGACTGGTCCGGTATCGGCATTGAGTTCGGTTTTGCAACAGCAAAGCCTGTAGTATTCGTTAACACCAAGATGAAGGTTGAAAACGAAAACTTTGAAAAAATCGGTATCACTCCTCAGGAAATCCGCCTGAGAAACGTTCTGGGTGTTGCACTCGAGAAAGATGCTCTTGAAACCGATTTCAAGAAAACCGTAGAAAATCTTATAGACAACAAGGAATTTACCGACAAGCTCATTAGCGAGAGAGAAAAGTACTTCTACTCCCTCGGCTCCAAGGGTACTGTCGGCGGAAAATATATTGTTAATCAATTAGTTAATAAAAAGTAAGGAGTAATTATTATGATGATGGAACCCAATGTATTGTATGTAGACCCTTCAGTTCTTACCTATGCAATCTCTGCAGTTGCCGCTGTTGCTGTTTCTATCGGCGCAGTTGTAGTTATCCAGTGGAGAAAAGCAAAGAAGAAGGTAGTAGAAAAGCTCAACCTTGAAGACAAGTCCATTAAGGAAACCGAAGGCGCAGTTGAGCTTATCGACGCAGAGGATTAATTCAAAGATTTCAGCAAACGCCCCACCGTTTTGGTGGGGCGTTTTATAGTTACATACAAATGCAATAAATATAAATTTTACAAACAACTATGGAAATGCTCCCTTGGTGTGTCTAATAAAGTGAAAGGAGGTAACCACCTTTGTCGACAAAAAACAAAACCATACAATTTGATAATCTTTATCGGGAGAATGCTGAAAGTATACTTCGGATTTGCTATTTATATCTAAAAGACCATTCTCTTGCAGAAGATGCAATGCAAGAAACTTTTATCAAAGCATACCGAAAGCTTAATACATTCAACCATAAATCATCAATTAACACTTGGCTTTCTTCAATTGCTATAAACACCTGTAAAAACATAATGAGAAAAAAAGATTTTAACAACCCCATATCTTTAGACGAAATCTCAGAACTTACTGATAAACAGCACGCCGACAAAGACACAACCATATCTCTCAGCATTGCCGTAAAAAATCTGCCTATTGATTTAAGAACGGTTATACTGCTTAGATATTATCGTGACTTAAGTATAAAAGATATTGCTAAAATCACAAAATCATCTGAAACCACAGTAAACTACAAATTGCTAAAAGCCAAGGAATTTCTGAAAAACACACTAAAGGAGGACATTATTTATGATTAACTTTAAAGAAACTCTAAACAAAGAACTTAACCACATTACCCCCGCTCAATCCAGCAGTCAGATAGTCTCAAAATCCAAACAAAAAAAGCCACGGATATCATATATTCCACGTTTTGCCGCAGCAGCAATCGTTCTTATACTATTAGTCGGTATATGCTTTACCCCATCCAACCTTAATAACCCATCAAATAATGGATTTATTATTACCGCAGGTGCAAAGGAACTTTCCAGTGATGATTTTGCTGTTATTAACAGCGATGAATATAACTATATCAAATTCAATTTTAATTACATTTTAAACGAAAAAGCTAATTCTACAGACATCGCAAAGAAATATCTTTTCTATTCATTCGAAAAAACTCTTGGTCTTAAAATTGTAGGCAAAGATATTGATACTATCACCTATAAAATCAACAATGGTTCTTTAAGTGCATACAACTACACCCCTACTGATGACGGCGGCTCTATCACTCAAATTAAGAACACCTATAGTAAATTATCTACTAAGTTTACCATAAACTATGACGAACAGGACAATTGGACTTTTGCAATTAACTCTTCTCATCCTAATGATGATTTTTATTACCGCAACACTAATTATTTCGTATTAGCAGATACAGGCGAAGTTACAACATACAAGGAACTCAAAACCGAAGAAACCCCTGACCCTATTGCCTACGGATACAAAGACGACAGCACTCCTCTTGCAACCTTAGAGGAAATTAAAAAGCTCCAAGCATATATATCTGCAGACAATATGACCGGCTTTTACAATTATCAAAACTCTATTTTCAAAAGACTTATAGATGAAATTACAATTGATGTGACTGTAACCAAGTACGACGGCTCAACAGAAACAAAGAAACTTCAGCTTTGCTATACTCCCATAGAAGTAAAATCTTCTGATTCAGCAAATGACAATCATAGTTACACACTTTCAAACGGCACTATAAGCGCAAAAATCATAGTCGAATAAAATTATATTTCCTTCATAAAATCCCCTTGTCTCCCTCTGATGAGGGCGGTGGCAAAATCGTAAGATTTTGACGGAAGGAGAGAAATTTCCGAATAAGTAATAAATTCAAACTACCCCTCAGTCACCTTAGGTGACTGCTCCACTGACAAGGGGAGCCATGAGCTATCCTTTACTGATAAAAAGGCGACTTAAACAACGAAGTTTAAGTCGCCTTCTTTTATCTGTTAATATTAACTTACGCAAGAACCAAACTTGCAATATACTCTGCGAAGTCTGGATTTTTTACCATTATGGGACCTGTAACCTGTGTGCCGAAAAAGTTACGTTCTCTTATACCATCCTCTGTGCAATGAAGACTTCCTGCCATAACCTCAACTTTGAAGAGAGGATTTTCTATTCCCTCCACCTTACTGCACTTATTTATATAGCCGATAAAGGTTTTGTCGCAAAGCTTTGATGTAAGCTTTACATCACCTGAGTAGCGGTTTTTCTTCTGCTCCTCTACTGTAAAGTCAAAGATATTAAGTCCCTCTACATCCTCATCTGAAGCTGTGTGAATACTCTTGCCGAGCATCTCGTAGGAGTTGCCTGTAAAAAGCATTACTGTGTCATTTTCAAAGGCTGATTTTAGGCTCTCGCCAAACTGCTTCAAATGTTTAAGACAAGCATCTCTGGAAAGCTCTGTACCTGCACCGCAGTAGATAAAATCGTACTGTGTAAAGTCAATGTCTGTATCTGTGATGGTTTTGCGATCACACACTACCTCTACGCCTCTATTTTTAAGCACTTGCTCAATCATTCGGATGTTACCGTTTTCGCCGTAGAGGTTCATAATATCATAGTATAAGTAAAGTATCTTTGCCATTATGCTTTACCTCCCTCTGTAAGCTCTAAAAGCTTGTGTTTATCGGAGAAGCAGGTGATAACATAAATAAAGCCATCCCCCGATTTAAGGTACTCTGCCGCCTCGGGAATATCCTTAAAGCACTTAATAATATTATCGTCGATGTTTGTAAACGAGAAGCGGGTCTTTAAATCCTCAACATATTTACCTGCAAGGATTATTTCCTTTACATTCTCAGATTTGAGCATCTCAAAATCAATATCCCAAAGCCAGGAGGTCTCGTAGGTATCATACTTACGGCTGATAGCATCCACGATAATCATTACAGACGAGCCACGCTTATCCGCCTTTGCAACTCGGATTGACTGGTCATAGGAGATTGAATTTTCGTGCTTTGACACAAGCAGTGTACCCTCTCTTTGACCCAGTTTAAAGTCCACTATTCTGCCGGATGCTAAATCATAATTTGAAAGTGCTTTTGCAGCTGTATCTAAAGGAACCCCTGCAATATCTGCCGCCGCAAAGGCCGCAAGAGTATTGTAGCAATGATAGATTGAAGAGAAAGAAATCTCGATTTTATACTTGCCGTTGACAACAACATAGCCTTCTTCAAGGCTTGCATCGGTAATAGTCCACTGAGTATCATTACGTTTGTGACCGCATTTTTTGCATTCATATTTACCGATGTGGTTATAGTGGTAATATTCATACTCCATAGGAGCTTTACAGCAAGGGCAGTACTTACCGTCGTGATAAACAGAGGTGTTTTCTTCTTCGTCAAAAGAAAGCTTGTCTGCGCCGAAATAACGCACCTTGTCCCTACCTTTGCCGAATTTGGAAACAAGGGGATCGTCTGCATTGAGGATAAGCTCCATACTATCGTCCATACACTCGGAAATCACATCGTAAACCCATTCGGGATGACCGTTTCGTGTGAGCTGGTCACGATAAAGATTGGTAATGATAAGGTGATTGGGTTTAAAATGCTTAAAGGTATGACGGGCGAATCGCTCGTCGGACTCCATAATAACAATATCGCTCTTAACCTTACCTCCGAGATTGCAGGAAGAAAGCAGGAATGTGGTAACTCCCTCTATCTGATTTGAACCTTCTTTATTATATGCCACCTTGAACCCTGCACTTTTCAGCACGTGAGCAATCATCTCTAAGGTTGAGGTTTTTCCGTTACTGCCGGTTACAGCAATAACCTTTGAGGGCAGTTTAATATACTTTAAAATATCGGGAAAGAACTTGAGAGTTATCTGACCGGGCAGACTGCTTCCTCTGCCCATAAGCTTTGCAACAAACCGTATGCATTTGCACATTAAAACGGCAAAAAATACTTTTATCTTCTTCATATACTCACCTGCACACTAATAAATTACGAATATAATAATACACCAATCAAAAAAAGATTACAAGGTGTATGTTACTCAAAAAGCTGAGGATTCATCCTTGAGTAATGAAAAATATACTGCTGGGCAATTCCTGCGTATTCGCCGAAAAATGTTGGCTCTGTATTGGGGAATAAGGTGCTCATAGCCCGCTTCATCCATACGTCCATAGGAAAAGCCTCTGTTCTGTGCAAGCCGTAAAGAAGCACGCAATCAGCCACCTTCGAGCCTACACCCACAATGGTCATAAGTTTTTTCTTTGCATCTTCAAATGAAAGTTTACTCAAGCTTTCCAAAGAAACCTCGCCCGAGTGAACCTTCTTTGCGGCATCGAGGATGTATCTGTTTCGAAAGCCTGCACGCAGAGGCATTAAATCTTCTTCTGTAAGGTTTGCAAGTTTTTCTGCTGTAGGAAAAGAATAATCCCCACTCGGAAGTTTTTCTCCAAAGCTCTCGCAGAGTCTCTGCACAATTCCCTCAATACGTTTTATGTTGTTATTCTGGGATATAATAAAGGATATGAGTGCCTCAAAAGGTGCCTGACGGAGTATATGTATACCGGGAGCAAACTTCGCCGCTTCTGAGAGTACAGGATGCTTTTTGCTCAACTGCTCTTTTAAAGCCACATAGTCAAACTCCAAGTCAAAATAATTCTTCCAGATTTCTTCAAAATCGCGAGCATCAGCACCCTCAATAATAAGCTCCCTACCCTTTGTGCTGACAGTTACAGTTCTACCAAAGGCAGTACCTTTAAAGCTTCCGTCCTCCTGCTCTCTCCAGCGAAAGCTCTGACCGCAACAAAGAGTATCCTTTAGGGACATATCTCCTGCGGTTTTAACAACAATCTTATTATCTTCAAACTTATATTCCATATAATCGTCCACCCAAATTAAATTCATAATAATCATAGCATATTTTTAAAAGATATGCTATGATATAAATAGAAAAATCTTGGAAACAGGTGAGCCGTATGAAAGAAACAATTTGTACCATACCTATAAACGACCTCTGGGCAGAGAAAAAAGGCTGTCCCTTCTGCCGAATGTACGATATGCTGGAGGAGCAGTACTCTGAATTCATTACAGGTGCCGCTATGATGGACCCCGAAACAAGAGTACAGACCAACGAAAAAGGCTTTTGCGAAAGACACTTCCGCAAAATTTCCGAAATTGGCAAGCGACTTCCCAATGCACTCATTCTGCAGACTCACCTGCAAAAAATATACGATGACTATTTCTCGGGTAAAACCCGCTGCAAGCCCGACAAAAAGGCTCTGCAAAGCCTTGATGATATGCTACACACCTGCTATGTATGCGACAGAATAAAACACGATACAGAGCATTTTCTGCGTACTGTATTCAAGGAGTGGGAGATAAATCCCGAATTCCGAAAGCTTTACAGCGAGCAGGAGTTCATCTGCCTTGACCATTACAGAATGGTAAGCGAAGCAAGTATTAAAGGAGTATCGGGCAAGGTACTTGCCGACTTCCACGAAGCTACCGCAAACCTTGTAAAAAAACACCTTGAAACTCTTATTGCCGACACCACGCATTTTTGCAATATGTTCGACTACCGCAACCGTGATGCAGACTGGGGAAACAGTAAAGACGCAATCGAGAGGGATTTACAGTTTTTATCAAAAATCACCCCTCCCGCTGAAGAGGAAAAAACAGAAGAATAAATGTAAATTTACAAAAGTAAAACCCGACTGATTTTTTCAGACGGGTTTTACTTTTTATATTGAGTAATCTTAATTAAACTCTGAGTAGTCTGCAAATTGTTTATAGACTTTTATCTCGCTCGTTTCGGCTTTGTAGATACCGAGTCCCATAAAGGTGTTATTCTGGGATTTTATGCGGTATATGCCGCCGTCTGCCAGGGTTTCTGGCTTTTTGCGTATGCGGTTAACGTCAAGTGCTCCGCCGTTTGCAAAGCGTTTTGACTGAGCATCAGACAAAAAAATCTCCTCGTATCTTACAAAAAGGCTCTCTATGGAAAGGAGGGCTTTTTCTATCTCGCACTTTTCAGACAATGCTCTGAGCTCGTCGAGAGTATATGCCTTATCAATAGAAAAACCGCAGGCTTCACTCCTCACAAGTGAGGTCATACAACCGCCCATACAGAACCGCTTTGCAATATCATCAATAAGAGTACGGATATATGTACCCTTTGAGCAGGCAACTTTGAGTTTTCCCCTTTGGGTTTCTTCATCAAAATCTAAAAGCTCAAGGGAATACACGGTGATTTTTCTCGGCTTTCGCTCTACCTCTATGCCTTTTCGTGCCAAATCGTAAAGACGTTGACCATTTATCTGCACTGCAGAAAACATAGGAGGAATCTGCTCAATTTCTCCTGTAAAATCGGGAAGAACAGACAAAAGCTTTTCTTTTTTGATTGAGGTTTTTTCTTCTCTCTGCACCTCTCCCCAAACATCAAGGGTGTCAGTAACCTTGCCAAGCACAAATTCGGCAATGTAGGTTTTATCGTGGTTTGGCAGAATATCTTGTGCCTTTGCCGCTCTGCCCAAAAGCACAGGAAGCACGCCCGTGGCATTGGGGTCAAGGGTTCCGCAATGGCCGATTTTCCGCTCATTGCAGATTTTTCTCATTACTGCAACCACATCGAAAGAGGTAAAATCCTCCGGCTTATTTACAACAATTACACCGTTCATAATACTTCCTGCGCCGCTTTAATAAGCTTTTCCTTTGCTTCTTCCAAAGTGCCTTCAACCGTACAACCTGCGGCGGCATTATGTCCGCCACCGCCAAAGAGAGCACAGAACTCTGCAGCATTAACATTCTCGTTAGTACGCACAGATACCTTATATATGCCCTTTTCCTTTTCTTTCATCGTAATGCCGAGGAGCACACCTTCAATCTGTCGGGGAATGGAGGCAAGTCCCTCCAACTCACCGTCGGGTACACCCGCTTCCTCCTGCATTTCGAGAGTTGTGTAGATAAGAGCTCCCTTGCCGTCACAAAAGTATTCCAAGGTTCTGTACACCATTCTCTCAAGTCTGAGCTTTTCCTTTGATTTCATCTCAAACATTACGGTGTTTATTCTATGCCAATCGGGAGTAATCTCCATAAGTTCTGCGGCAATTCTTAAGGTTTCGGGGGTTGTGTTTGAATAGCGGAAGCAACCTGTATCGGTAGACACACCGGTGTATATACAAGCCGCCATATCTGCGGTTAACGCAATCTCCATCGCCTTTGAGAGTCTGAATATTATCTCGCTGGCGGAGGCAGAGTCTGCATCCACAAACTTTTCCTTTGCCACTATGCTGTTTATTCTGTGGTGGTCAATGCACAGGTCGATAATACCCTCGTACTCCGCCTGATTTTCGCCCAGAAGAGAAGGTGCCGCCACATCAACGCTCACTACAAACTCACGCTCAAACTCCTGCTCAATAACACCATTTTTAAGGAAATCATACTTCTGTGCTGGAGTGCCGCTTGTGATTACCCTTGCATTTTTGCCCATAGTCTGCAGCATAAGGCACAGAGCATAAGCACTGCCCAGAGTATCGCCGTCGGGATAGTGGTGTGTGAGGATTTCGATATTATCTTTTTCTTTGAGAATCTGTGCTACTGATAATAAATTTACCATCAGCTTATGCCTCCTCTGAATCGTTAGAGGGCTTTTTAGCATCTAAATCGTGGAGAATTTTAGAGATATTTGCACTATATTCGATAGAATCGGTAGCCTTGAAGATAAGCGAAGGCACATGGCGGATACTGAGTCTTCTTGCTAATTCCGAACGGATAAAGCCTGCGGCAGATTTAAGTCCCTTAACTGCCTCGTTGGCTCTCTCCATACCCTCAATCGCACTGATATACACAGTACAGTAGCTTAAATCGTTTGTAACCTCTACACGAATGATAGAGATAAACGCACCCTGAACTCTGGGGTCTTTAAGCTCACGAAAAATTGCTGTAAGCTCTCTCTTTATATCTTCTGTAGTTCTTGATAATTTATGATTAGCCAATTTATATTTCCTCCTTTTTAACTTACACCCACTATCCTTGTGACAGTGGGTGTAAAAAACGGGAATTTAATTTATTATTTGCAAAGATTTGAGGTTTATCAGTCTTCGCGATACTCTTCGATGATGTATGCCTCGAAAACATCGCCTTCCTTAAGGTCTGAAAATCTCTCAAGACCGATACCGCACTCGTAACCCTCTGCAACTTCCTTAACGGAGTCTTTAAATCTCTGCAGGGAGGCAACAGAATCCTCGGCAATAATGATACCGTCACGAACAACTCGAACAAGTGCATTACGGGTAATCTTACCGCTCTTAACGTAAGAACCTGCTATTGTGCCAACACTCTTGATTTTGATAACGTTACGGCACTCTGCCCAGCCCAGCTGTACTTCTCTCTTCTTGGGAGCAAGCATACCCTTCATAGCGGCTTCGATTTCCTCGATGCAATCATAGATGATTGTGTACATTCTCATATCTACACCGTCACGCTCTGCGTTTGTAGCAGCAACAGAATCAGGACGAACGTTAAAGCCTACGATAATAGCATTGGAAGCATTTGCAAGCATTACGTCGGACTCGTTAACAGCACCAACACCGCAGTGGATAACTGCAACTCTTACTTCCTCATTGGAAAGCTTTTCAAGGGACTGTCTTACAGCCTCAACAGAGCCCTGTACGTCTGCCTTAACAATAATCTTGAGTTCTTTGATTTCGCCCAGCTTCATCTGGTCGAAGAGATTATCAAGGTTAACCTTTGTTCTGGAGTTGAAGAGTTCTTCCTTCTTCTTCTCTTTTCTCTGCTCAACAAGCTCTCTTGCCAGACGCTCGTCAGAAACAGCATTGAACACATCGCCGCCTTCGGGAACTTCTGCAAGACCTGTAATCTCAACAGGTACGGAAGGACCTGCCTCTGTAACCTTTTCGCCACGCTCGTTTGTCATAGCACGAACACGGCCGACAGCTGTGCCCGCAACAACAATATCGCCAAGGCGGAGTGTACCGTTCTGAACGAGGATTGTTGCGATAGGACCTCTGCCCTTGTCAAGACGAGCCTCAACAACTGTACCCTTTGCGGCACGATCGGGGTTAGCCTTGAGTTCTTTCATATCAGCAACGAGAGTTACCATCTCGAGAAGATCGTCGATGCCCATACCTGTCTTTGCAGAAATAGGAATACAAGGTGTGTCACCGCCCCACTCTTCAGGGATAATCTCGTGCTCTGTAAGCTGCTGCATAACTCTCTCGGGGTTAGCTGCAATCTTATCCATCTTATTTATAGCAACGATAACAGAAACGCCTGCTGCCTTTGCGTGATTGATAGCCTCAATGGTCTGGGGCATAATACCATCGTCTGCTGCAACAACAAGGATTGCAATATCTGTTACCTGTGCACCTCTTGCACGCATAGTTGTGAATGCTTCGTGACCGGGAGTATCAAGGAAGGTAATCTCACGGCCTGCAACATCTACTCTGTAAGCACCGATGTGCTGTGTAATGCCGCCTGCCTCGGAAGCAGTAACATTTGCGTGACGGATATAGTCAAGAAGTGATGTTTTACCGTGGTCAACGTGACCCATAACAACAACGATGGGTGCACGGTCTTTAAGGTTCTCGTCGTTATCCTCACTGTCATCAATAATACGCTCTTCGATTGTAACAACGATCTCCTTCTCTACTTTTGCGTGGAATTCCATAGCAATAAGAGATGCTGTATCAAAATCAACTGTATCATTGATAGTTACCATCATACCCATAAGGAAAGCTTTGGTGATAACTTCTTTAGCTGTAGCCTTAAGGCGAAGTGCCAGCTCCTGAATTGTAATTTCATCAGGAATCTTAACTGTAAGGGGCTTTGCCTTTCTCTCCTGAGCAATACGGTCAATTCTCTGCTGCTCTGTCTCACGCTTACCTGAGCGATGCTTGCCCTTCTGCTGTGAACGCTGACGAAGCTTCTGCTTCTGGGTAGACATATTGTTATCGGAACGACCCTTGTCGTAAGCCATACGGTCGTATTTCTCATTATAACGCTCAACGTCAACGTAGCCTGCTCTGGTATCTACAACCTTGCCTTCGCCACGCTTTGACTTGATTGCACCTGTTGAAACCTCTACAGGCTCTTCTTTTGCCTTAGGTGCTGTTGCATTCTGTGCAGGCTTCTTCTGTGCCTGTGCATTGTTATCAGCAGGCTTTGCGGATGCCTTTGCAGGTTCTGCTTTCTTCTCTTCTGTTTTGGAAGTCTCAGCCTTGGGAGCCACGGCTGACTCTGCTTTTTCTGCCTTCTGCTCAATAGCGGTATCTCTCACAGCGAAGTAAGAATTTAAATTCTCCATAGCATTCTGCTGTGTAAAATAGTCAAATACAACATTGAGCTCCTCTTCTTCGAGTGCTGTCATAGACTTCTTAACACTGCCGCAGTATTTCTCAACAACATCCGAAACTGCCTTGCTCTGAACACCAAGATCCTTGGCTACCTCATGTACTTTATATTTAATCATATAGTAGTTTCCTCCTTTTTCTGCTCTGCCTCTATAAGCTCTGAAAACTTATCTGCAAAGCCTTTGTCTGTAACCGCAAGTATTGCACAAGCTTTACCAAGACTCAGGCTTATTTCATCCTTTGTGCGACTCACCTCAAAACAGGGTACCCCGCTTTGCTCGATAACAGGCTTTATTTTTTTAAGCGTATTCTGTGAAATATCAGAAGCTATAATTACAAGCAATGCCTTGTCGGTCTCTATGGATTCCTTTACAGGGTCATTACCGATGACAAGTTTTCCTGCCCGACGGCAAATTCCCATAAAGGATAAGAGTCTGTCATTCATTTTGCCTGAGCTCCTCCTCCATAGAATCGTAAACCTCAGAAGGGATCTGGCAACTGAGTGCTCTTTCAAAGCCTCTTGTCTTTCTTGCCGCATTGAAGCAATCTATACTTCTGCACACATAAGCACCTCTGCCGGATTTTTTGGATGTAAGGTCCAGACTTACCTTACCCTGCTCCACAATTTCGCCCTGCTCGTTTACAACATCGGGGGCTTTAACCACACGGATAAGCTCCATCTTAGGCTTCATCTCTTTGCATCCTGTGCATTTTCTCATAGGTACTTTTCTCTGCTTCATAAATTGTCCCTCCTTTGTGTATCTTAAAGACTTAAAATAATAGGATTATCAGTCCTCGGTGTCTTCGCCGAAGAAGCCGCTCTCGGGACGGATGTCAATCTTCCAGCCGGTGAGCTTAGCGGCAAGTCTTGCGTTCTGACCCTTGTTACCGATAGCAAGTGAAAGCTGGCCATCGGGAACTGTTACCTTACAGCTCTTTGAGCCATCCTCTGCAAGCTCAACCTTAACTACAGTTGCAGGAGCAAGAGAAGCAGCAATATACTTCTCGGGCTCTTCATCATATACGATAATGTCGATTTTCTCGCCGCAGAGCTCTTCAACGATTGTGTTAACTCGGGCACCTCTTGTACCGATACAGGAACCTACTGCATCGATTTCTGGGTCGTTAGAGATAACTGCCATCTTTGTTCTGGAGCCTGCCTCACGGGAAATTGACTTGATTTCTACAATACCATCGAAGATTTCGGGAACCTCTGTCTCGAACATCTTTCTTACAAAATCGGGATGAGTCCGGGATATAATAGCCTTGGGACCTCTGTCGCCAACCTTAACATCAACAACATATACCTTAACCTTGTCGCCCTCTTTAAGCTCTTCGTCGCCAATCTGCTCGGTTTTGGGAAGAACAGCCTCAGCTTTGCCAAACTTAAGGGTTGCGTTACCTGTCTTGGGATCGATTCTCTCAACAGTTGCTGTGAGGATTTCTTTATATTTGGACTGGAACTCTCTGAGTGCCTGACCCTTTTCGCCGTCACGGATACCGCCATGGATAACGTTCTTGGAAGCACTTACTGCGATTCTGCCGAACTTTCTGGGATCAAGCGAGATGCCGATTTCCTTACCAACTGTAGCACGCTTGCTGATAAGCTTTGCATCCTCAAGAGAAATCTCTGTTGCTTCGTTTTCGACCTCTGCAACAACCATTTTGATAAGCTTAACTGTAAATGTGTTCTTTTCTGCATCCATTACGATTTCTACATTCTCGTTTGCATAAAGATTCTTACAGGCAACGATAATCGCTCTCTTAATCTGATCGATCATATACTCTACGGGAATACCCTTTTCCTTTTCCAGAAGAGCAAGTGCCTCAAATAATTCCTTGTTAACCATTTTTATTAACCATTCCTTTCCTTACTGTATATAAATTTAATAATTGACTTGGTTTATGATTTTTAATCAAAATCGTCCAGCTTAATCCATGCAGCGTCTTTTTTGTTTATTGTAACCTGATTTTCGCCGGAGTGATCTGTGATTGTGACTGTTTCTTTGTCGTGGCTGTCAAGCACACCCTTGAAATCTCTGCCAAGAACCTCCATAGGACGAATAAGATGCACCATAACATCAGCACCGATAAAGCGGTCAAAATGCTCCGGTCTTACAAGCTCACGCTCTATTCCCGGAGAGCTAACCTCAAGAATGTAGGCATCCTTTATAGGGTCATTTTTCTCCAAAGGCTCATCGAGTGCTCTGGAAACCGCCTCGCAATCGTCGATAGAGATCCCTTCTTCTTTGTCGATAAAGATTCGCAGATACCACTCTGCCCCCTCTTTAACATATCTGACATCCCAGATGCTTACACCGCACTCGAGTGCCACAGGCTCAGCAATAGCCCTTACTGCATCGCACACGGTACTGCCCTTTGACTTATTGTCCTTTGCCAAAATTATCCCTCCAATAAAAGTGAGGAGCGGGTCCTTTGACCCACTCCTTACCTTAATACATTATTCAACTGTAGTAAGTATAACACATTAGTTTTAAAAAAACAAGTGTTTTACTGCGTTTTGGCTATATTGCCCTGCTTTTATGCTTATTTATAGAAGCTATCTATGAGGCTTGCTACATATTTCTGAATCTGAGTAGCATCTTTTATATTATATTTGCCGTCAAGAGTAGTATCTGCCAGATGTTCTGTTGCTTTATCAAAGCTTGCCAGAGAAGCACAAACCTTCTGAATCTGGGTAGCATCCTTAACGTTTACGAAGCCGTCATTATTTACATCGCCAAGAACGTTTACAAGTCGATACTCGTCGCCTTCCTTGTAAGAATTCTCATTGTAATTCATACCCAGTACAATTTCGCCGGTTGCTACTTCCTTAAGAAGACCGAATCTGAACTGAACACCGTTATCCTTACAATAATCATAGCCCTTTGAATAAATGCTTGCATAGATTACAAAATCCTCTGCAGGCACATAGGTATCACCTGAGGATACAAAACCGAATGCACACTCGTCAATGGTTGCTACTTCGTCGGGAAGGCATACACTTGTGATTGCAGGGCAGTTTGCAAAAGCATACTTGCCAATATGAGTACTGTCTGCTTTAAACTGCACACTCTCAAGAGCTGTGCAACCATCAAAGGCATAATCGGAAATCTGCGAAACATCGGAAGTGAGAGTAATACTCTTAATCTCCTTGTTTCCTCTGAAAGCATCGGTTCCGATTGTTTTCACAGGTGCTCCGCAAAGATTTGCAGGAACTGTCACCTCTGTTGTGCCGGGACAATCAAAAGCAGTAATCTCTGCATCGCCCTTTTCATCTATTTCAAAGCCAATAAAGTCATACTTATTATCTTTGGCATATTTATGAGCTACTGAATCCTTTACACCATAAATGGTAAAATCTTTACACAGAGAAAAAGCAAGAGGCGATATATCCGATACTGAAGACGGGATAATCATTTCACGCAGAGACCCGCAGTTCATAAAAGCTCTTTCACCAATTCTATTTACTCCATTCAAAAGATTAACAGTGGTAAGCTTATCACATCCTCGGAAAGCCTGGAACTCAAGAGATTTTACATTTTTGGGAATGATTATTTCTTCCAGAGAATCGCAATCCCAAAATGCACTTGTACTAATTAAAGTAAGCGAATCGGAAAAATTGATATTTTTAAGGGAAGTACAGTTATAGAATGCACGGATTTCGATTCTTTCCACCTTGTTGCCCATTTTAACAGTTTCAAGGGAGGTGCACTCATAGAAAGCATCTGCTCGTATAGCCACCACCTCATCGGGAACAACAAATTCTTTAAGAGAGGAGCATCCGCTGAACATATTGCTTTTGATTTCTGTAGTGTTAGAGGGAAGTATAACCTCCTCCAGAGCTTCGCAACCGGAAAAAGCTGAACTTGCAAGCGAAGTACAGGTATCGGGAATAATCAAAGACTTTATGCCGCTGCCTTTAAAAGCCGAGCTACCAATGGCTTCAATGCTTTTGCCTATGTTTACTTCTGTAAGCTTGCTGCAATCTCTGAACACCGCGTTGCCGATGGATTTCAATTCACCTGCTATATTTACAGTCTCAAGATTAGAGCAACCGTCAAAAGCATAACCCTCAATAAACCTTACTGTTTCGGGCAAGGTTATAGATGCAACATTTGTATTGGTTCTGAATGCAGACTGACCGATTGTAGTAACCTTACAGCCGTCAATCTCCGAAGGAATCACTACTTCATCTACGGTACCGGCGCTTGTGTAGGAAACAACCGTTGCAGTCTTTTTATCCGGGTATATTGTGTATGTAACACCATTTTCTGTTATTTCGGCTGCAGTAACAGAAACTGTCATAACACTCAAAGAGCACACAATCATTATAACTGCCAGTGCTACCGATAGGCATTTTCTTAAACTTCTCATTTACCTCATCCTCCTGGTTTGAATAAGATATTACTACCTATTTTAAATTCTACAATAACTAAGCCTTGTTTTCAAGGGTATATATTAGTTAAACTTGATTTTTTGTTACAAATAAAACTAAAACAACAAAAGTACCGCTTCCCAAAAGAGAAGCGGTACGTCCGTCAGTCAGTTTTTCCGGTTGTTAGAATCACAGAATAAATTACTCAGCAATGTATGCGTACATGAAGTACTTGTAACCGAGGGGGCTTACGAAGGAACCTTCGATGCTCTCGTCACACATAAACTGATCTGTGTAGTAGTAAATGGGGCAAATTGCGCCTGTGGACATGAGGATATCCTCTGCCTGGTGCATAAGTGCGAATCTCTCTGCGGGATCCTTGCTTGCCTTTACCTGAGCGATAATCTTGTCATAGGACTCTGCCCATGTGAGATTATCCTTGCCGTCGTAGGAGTAGCCTGCGTATGTAGCATGAGCATCCTTACCGAACTGGCAGTCGTTGTTACCGGACTCTGTGATCCACATATCAAGGAAGGAGATAGGATCGTTGTAGTCGGAGAGCCAACCGTTACGAGCGAAGGAATAGTCGCCAGCCTTACGTGTGTCAAGGAATGTACCCCACTCCTGAACCTCGATCTTCATATCGATACCCCAGGAAGCGTAAACACCCTGCATGTATGTAGCGAGCTGCTCGTGGCCTGTGCCCTCGTTTGTGATGTACTTCATTGTGGGGAAGCCTGTAACTGTGCCGTCATCAGCAACAGTAAACTTACCGGAAGACTCAGCTACATCCTTAAGAAGAGCGATAGCCTCGTCGCAGTTTGCTGCGTAGTCATCTTCATTTACGCTGAAGTAGCCTGCACCGCCGTTAGCAGTTGCCATAAACTCTGTTACGCCGTCTGCATCGGAGAGACCCATGGGAACGAAGGTGTTAGCGGGCTTCTGGTCAGCCTTACCAATCTCTTCGCAGATGTAGTTTCTCTCAAGAAGGAGACCGAGAGCCTTACGGAGAGAAACCTTCTCTACCTCTGTAAAGCCATCGAAAGCAGGATCGTTAACGTTGAAGGATACATAGTAAGTACCGAGCTGGCCTGTTACCTTGTACTCTGTGGGATATTCAGCCTTGATTGTATCGATCTGATCGTTGGGAACGGAGTCGATGAAGAGGTAAGCGCCGTTCTTGTAGTTAGCATACAGAGAGTTGTCGTCCTCGTTGAAGGGCCATACAATCTTCTTTGTAGCAACTGCGTCAGCGTTGTGATAGTACTCGTTCTTCTCCATAACCATCTGGCCCTGTGTAAACTCAGTTACCTTGTAGGGACCATTACCGATGTATGTGTCAGCACTGATAGCCCAAGCATCGTTACCCTCAACTACATCCTTCTTAACAGGCATGTATGTGGGGAATGCAAGAAGCTCGAAGAAGTAAGGAACATCGTTCTTGAGAACGATTGTGATGGACTTGCCATCCTCAGAAGCTGTAACATTGAGCTGGCCCTCGCCTGCAGATGCTGCTTCATAGCCGTCGATTACGTCGAACATATAGCCATAGTCTGCTGCTGTCTCGGGAGCAACTGCTCTGTTCCAAGACCATACGAAGTCTGCTGCTGTAAGATCAGAACCATCGGACCACTTAAGATCATCCTTAAGCTCGAATGTGTACTGATACATACCGTCTTCTCTAGCCTCTACTGTGGGAAGCTCTTTTGCGCAATCAGGAACGAGCTTGAGAGCGCCGTTTACTGTCTCTTCATAGCCAACAAGGCCGGAGAAAGCGTGGATAACATAAGTTGCACCGTCAACTGCAGAGTTGAGTGCAGGGTCAATTGTGTCGGGATAGGGACCAACACAGATTGTCATAGACTCAGCAACCTTATCTGTGATTGCGGGTCTTGTAACGATCTCATCGTCGGATGCGCCAAAGTAGCTGCCGCCCTTGTCAGCTGTTGTGCCGGTTGTAGCGGTGTCATCCTTTGTGCCTTTCTGTGAACAGCCTGTAAGTGCAAGGCTGAACACCATAACAAGTGCAAGAATTAACGCAAATGTCTTTTTCATGGAATTTCCTCCTGTCAATTTTTGTGTTTTATCTGCAACCAGACAAAACCGGACTGAATATAAATCAACTTTATTGATTCCAAAATTAGTTAAGCCAAAACCTTTTTCTCTAAAAATTTAAAGAGATAATTAAAGATTCCAGCAAGCACAGAAGTGATCGGGTGCAATTTCCTTCAGAGGAGGCAGCTCCTGTGCACACTGCTCTGTTGCTCTGGGGCAACGGGTTCTGAAGGGACAGCCTGAAGGCATATTGAGAGGAGAAGGTACATCACCCTCAAGCACAATACGCTTATGGCTCTTTGCATAATCGGGATCGGGAATGGGAACTGCAGAAAGCAGAGAAATAGAGTAGGGGTGTGTAGGATGGTTGTAAATCTCGTTAGCGGGACCCATCTCAACAATATGACCCAGATACATAACTGCAATTCTGTCGGAAATATGCTTAACAACCAGCAGGTCGTGAGCAATAAACAGATAGGTAAGGCCCAATGAATCCTGAAGCTCCTCAAACATATTGATAATCTGTGCCTGAATGGATACGTCCAGAGCCGAAACAGGCTCGTCGCAGATTATGCACTTGGGGTTAACTGCAAGAGCTCTTGCAATACCGATTCTCTGACGCTGACCGCCTGAGAACTCGTGAGCATAACGGGATGCGTGCTCTGTATTAAGTCCAACGGTCTTAAGGAGCTCTTTGATTCTCTCATCACGCTCTGCCTTTGTTTTGTATAATTTGTGAATGTCAAGAGGTTCGCCGATAATATCAGCAACAGTCATTCTGGGGTCAAGAGAAGAATATGGATCCTGAAAAACCATCTGAACCTTTTTTCTCATCTCGTTAACAGCCTTTTTGCCCTTGATAAGCTGACCATCATAGTAAACCTCGCCGGATGTGGGCTCGTAAAGATGAAGAATGCTTCTGCCAACTGTTGTTTTACCACAACCGGATTCACCAACAAGGCCAAGTGTTTCGCCTTCTTTGATTGCAAAGGAAACACCGTCTACAGCCTTGAGCTTTTTGCTGCTGAAAAGTCCGCTGGAAATATTAAAGTGCTGTTTTAAATCGCGGACTTCCAGCAAATATTTATTCTCATCACTCATCAGCCTTCATCTCCTCCGGATTATTGTAGAGAGACTCAATCTCTTCCTTAGTCATTCTGCCGCAATCAAGAACTTCTTTAACGTGGTTCCAGCAGCGAACATAATGGGTACCGCCCTCAGAGATAAGAGCAGGATTGGTCTCAAGGCACACCTTCATAGCGGCATCGCAACGAGGTGCAAAGGGACAGCCTGCGGGCAGGTTAAGCAAATCAACTGCAGAACCGCCGATGGGCTGAAGTTTAGTATGCTCATCACTTACTGTAGGAATAGAACGCATAAGTCCTAATGTGTACTCATGCTTGGGATTGTAGAATATTTCTTCGGCAGTACCCTTCTCACAAACCTGACCTGCATACATAACGATAACCTCGTCACACATTTCAGCAACAACACCAAGGTCGTGAGTAATAAGGATAATTGCCATACCAAGCTGCTTCTGAAGGTCTTTCATCAAATCAAGAATCTGTGCCTGAATTGTAACGTCAAGAGCAGTTGTGGGCTCGTCAGCAATAAGAATATCGGGCTCGCAAGCAAGTGCCATAGCAATCATAACACGCTGACGCATACCGCCAGAGAACTGGTGGGGATACTGCTTGATACGCTTCTCGGGCTCGTTAACACCTACCAGTTTGAGCATCTCGATTGCTCTCTCTTTAGCCTGAGCACGATTTCTGTTTGTATGAAGCATAATAGCTTCGATAAGCTGATTGCCGATTGTAAATACAGGATTAAGGCTTGTCATAGGGTCCTGGAAAATTATGGAGATTTTGTTACCTCTTATCTTTGCCATACCCTTTTCCTTGATGCCGACAAGCTCCTCGTCCTCAAGTTTAATACTTCCACCTACAATTTTACCTGCGCTGGCAAGAATCTGCAAAACAGAATAAGCAGATACACTCTTACCGGAGCCGGATTCACCAACAATACCGAGAGTCTTACCTCTTTCGATTTCGTAGGATACACCGTTAACCGCTTTAACCTCGCCTGCAGGTGTGAAGAAGGAAGTTCTAAGTTCATTTACTGATAATAAGCTCATTGTTATTCCTCCTTACTTTTTCTGTTTCGGGTCGAAAGCGTCTCTCAGACCGTCGCCGAAAAGGTTAAGGCTGAGAACTATAACACAAATGGTAAGTGCAGGTACCATAAGTCTGTAAACATCAGAATAAATATAAGACAGATTGTCATTAGCAAGAGAGCCCAGAGAAGGCATTGGGATAGAAACACCAAGACCTAAAAAGCTTAAGAAGCTCTCTGTGAAGATTGCGTTGGGAATCTGGAGTGCTGTTGAAATAACAATAACACTGATACAGTTGGGAAGCAGGTGCTTTCTGATGATTCTTGCAGGCTTTGCACCAAGTGCCTTAGCTGTAAGAATGAACTCCTGCTGCTTGATTGTGAGGATCTGACCACGAATAAGACGTGCCATAGAAACCCAATAAAGAAGTGCAAATACGATAAAGATACTAATCATACCTGTACCGAGCTTTGAAAGGAAGGTACCTTCAATCAAGGGCTCTAATGTACGGTTGAATACAACAGAGAAGAGAACAACCATCAGCATATCCGGCAAGGAGTAGATGATGTCAACAAATCTCATCATAATAAGGTCGACCTTACCGCCGAAATAGCCTGAGATTGAACCGTAAAGAGTACCGATAATAAGAACGATAATAGAAGCAAACAAACCAACGGAAAGAGAGATTCTTGTTCCGTAAACTACACGGATAAAGTAATCTCGGCCAAGGGAGTCTGTTCCTAAAATATGGGGGAATACCTTTTCGCCGTTTTCAATCTTCTTAAGCTCTGTTTTACTGTATTCCATAGGTCCGAGCTCGTTATAGGTTGCATCCGGAATCTGTCCTCTTTTAGCAACGCTCAACTGCTGGTCATAGGAATAAGGATAAACCATTGGAATAATAATAACAGCTAAAATGATGACTATAAGAAGGAAAGCACAGGTGATTGCAACCTTGTTCTTCCAGAGGCGTCTCATACCGTCGCGGAAGAAAGTAACGCTTTCTCTTTCAACTATCTGCTGTTCTTTTTCTGTAGTGGAAGCCTTCTCCCATTTGGAAAGATCGAGCTGAAAGCTCAACGGATTCTTCGCAGGAAGACTTGTATCAACTTTTTTACTCATTTTTAAGTCCTCCTTATGACAAATCTACTCTGGGATCGAATATCTTATAAAGAATATCCGACAGCAGCATCATAATAACAACAATGACTGCAAGGAAAATAGTTGTGCCCATTACCATTGAATAGTCGCGGTTTGTAATACTGGACACAAAATACTTGCCAAGACCGGGTACAACAAAGATTTTCTCAACAACAAGTGAGCCTGTAATAATGAAGGCAATCATAGGACCTGCATAAGTAATTACAGGAGTAACCGCATTGCGAAGTGCATGCTTGAAAAGAACCTTTGTGCCGGAAACGCCCTTTGCCTTTGCTGTACGGATATAGTCCTGACCCAGTACATCTAGCATACTGGAACGGGTGAGACGGATAACATAAGCCATAGGATAAAGCATAAGGGAAATTATGGGGAGCACCAGACCACCCGGTTCCTGTCCGTTGGGCGGGAATACATTGGTCTGAATACAGAACAACCAAAGAAGCAACGTAGCCACAATAAACGATGGCATAGCAACAAAGGCCGTAGAAACGACCATGATAATTCTGTCAATAATCTTATTATGATATACCGCTGCCAAAGAGCCGAATACCATACCAAGCACAAGAGCACAAGCCGCTGCAATAAGACCGGTTTTTGCACTAACTGCAAAGCCTTCCAAGATTACATCGGTAACCTGTCTGCCGTCAAGCTTCATAGAAGGACCAAAGTCAAAGGTAGCAGCACCCTTGAGATAGTTAACATACTGTTCACCAAGAGGCTTGTCCAGACCAAACTTGGCATTAAGAGCTGCCAAGGTTTCCGGTTTAACGGATTTTTCACTCTGGAAGGGACCGCCGGGGATAAAGTTCATAATAAAGAAAGTAATAGTAACAACCAAGAAGATAGTAACTATCGCAAGCAACACTCTCTTTATCAGATAATACAGAAATTTTTTGTCCATACGCTATCGTTCCTTGTTTCATATTTACACAGGTTATACCTGTGCGCATTATCATTCATACATTATACTAAAGAATGTTCCATAAAGGATTGATTTACGAGATAATCGTTTTGGAAACGAGATAATTTAAAGCAATTTTAAACAAAATACCCTTTATTTAACAAAAAGGATACAAGCAAATTGACATAAATCAATACAAAAACCACGATATTTTGTAACACACTAAAGAATTTATCACAAGGTCTTGTTGTCCGAGATAAGCCTCTTTACCAATGTGTATTTACCTGCCTCTTTCTAAACTAAAATTCTACACCGGAAGATAAAAACGACTCCGACTCTATTTAAGAGTCGGAGTCTAAAATTGTTTCTTATTTTTTCAAAATCCAAATATCAAAAATCAGTTTCTGCGGGGTCTGCGGTTATCTCTTCCGCCGCGGTTACCGTCTCTGCGGGGCCTGTCAGCATTAACATCATTTTCGGGTGTAAGACCGTCAACCTCGATGAGTACATCTCTGCGAGAGAGGTTAAGTCTGCCCTTGTCGTCAATCTCCATAACCTTAACACGGATAACATCGCCAACATTAACAACATCTGTTACCTTGTCGGTACGCTTAACATCGAGCTGAGAAATGTGCACAAGACCCTCCTTACCGGGAGCAATCTCAACGAATGCACCGAAGTCCATAATGCGTGTTACTTTACCAAGATACATTGCACCGGGCTCGGGATCAATAGCGATAGTCTCAACAATGGAGAGAGCTCTGCGGCACTTCTCAATGTCGATACCGGAAACGAATACCTGACCGTTCTCGCCATCTTCTTCAATGTCAATCTTAACCTCGCACTGAGCCTGAATCTCTTTGATAACCTTGCCACCCTTACCGATAACCTCGGAAATCTTGTCAGCAGGGATTGTTGTTGTGAGCATTTTGGGAGCATACTTGGAAAGCTCTGCTCTGGGAGCCTCGATAGCCTTGAGCATAATCTCGTCAAGGATGTAATTTCGGGCTGTGTGAGTCTTTTCAAGAGCTTCCTTTACCATCTCGGGTGTAAGACCGGAGATCTTGAGGTCCATCTGGATAGCAGTGATACCGTCGTGTGTACCTGCTACCTTGAAGTCCATATCGCCGAAAAAGTCCTCAACACCCTGAATGTCAACCATTGTCATCCAGCGGTCACCCTCTGTGATAAGACCGCAGGAGATACCTGCAACGGGAGCCTTGATGGGAACACCTGCGTCCATAAGTGCAAGTGTAGAGCCGCAAACAGAACCCTGAGATGTAGAACCATTAGATGAAAGAACCTCGGATACAAGTCTGATGGAATAGGGGAACTCCTCAACAGAAGGAATTACGGGAACGAGAGCTCTCTCTGCAAGAGCACCGTGACCGATTTCTCTTCTGCCGGGGCCTCTGCTGGGTCTTGTCTCACCTACTGAGTAGCTGGGGAAGTTGTAGTGATGCATATATCTCTTGGTCTCTTCCTCATCGATACCGTCAAGGAGCTGACCCTCTGCAACTGTACCAAGTGTTGCAATTGTAAGAACCTGAGTCTGACCACGAGTGAAAAGACCCGAGCCGTGAACTCTGGGAAGCACTGCTACCTCAGAAGCAAGAGGTCTGATGTCGTTCATACCTCTGCCGTCAACACGCTTCTGCTCGTCAAGAAGCCAGCGACGAACGATATACTTCTGAACCTTGTAGAGGCACTCGTCAATCTTTGCCTGTGCATCGGGATAGATTTCGTCAAACTTTGCATGAACAGCCTCGTAGATGGGCTGGAGTCTTGCGTCACGAACAGTTTTATCGTCTGTGTCCATAGCAACCTTGATGTCTGCCTCGGAGAACTCCTTGATAGCCTGGAACATTTCTTCATCGGGTTCATTGGAGGGATAAGAGAATTTACTCTTACCAATCTCAGCCTGAATACCCTTGATGAACTCGATAATCTGCTGGTTAGCCTCGTGGCCTGCCATAATAGCGTTGTACATAACTTCGTCGCTTACACAGTTAGCACCAGCTTCAATCATAGCAATACGGCTGTCTGTGGAAGCAACTGTTGTTGCCATCTCGGACTTTTCTCTCTGTGCCTGAGTGGGATTGATAACATACTCGCCGTCAACATAACCTACGGAAACACCGGAGATAGGACCATTCCAGGGAATATCAGAGATAGAGATAGCAATAGATGTACCTACCATTGCAACAATTTCGGGCTGACAATCAGGGTCAACAGCCATAACTGTACATACAACGGAAACGTCATTTCTCATATCCTTGGGGAAGAGAGGACGGATAGGTCTGTCAATAACACGGCTTGTAAGGATAGCCTTCTCTGAAGGTCTGCCCTCACGCTTTAAGAAGCTGCCGGGGATTTTTCCTACGGAATAGAGTTTCTCTTCGAAGTCTACGGAAAGAGGGAAGAAATCAATACCCTCTCTGGGCTTTGCTGCACCTGTAACTGCAACATGAACTACGGTCTCGCCGTAGTGAACAAGACAAGCACCATTTGCAAGCTGGGTTGTCTTACCTGTTTCAACAACCAAAGGTCTGCCTGCGAACTCAGTTTCAAACACTTTGTAGTTGTCGAATGTCATAGCTTTGTTTGCCATAATTTTTACCTCCTGTAAAAATAAAATATATTTCACAGGGCTTTTCGCCTATTTAGCAATAAAACCAATTGTCACCTGCACAGAACAGGATGCAATCCAAACGCAGAGGAACAATTCGTTTTAGTGCTAAACTGAAGCGATAAAAAAACCCTGTAATAAACGGAATATAGGGCAAACGGCTTATTTGCCGTCTGCCCCTGCTTTTTGAATTATTTACGAATACCAAGTCTTGCGATGATGGAACGATATCTCTCGATGTCTACCTTTGTGAGATATGCGAGAAGAGCTCTTCTCTGACCAACCATCTGAAGAAGGCCTCTACGGCTGTGATGATCCTTCTTGTGCTCCTTGAGGTGCTCGGTGAGGTCGTTGATTCTCTTTGTAAGGAGAGCAATCTGAACCTCGGGAGAACCGGTATCACCCTCGTGGAGAGCATACTCGTTGATAATAGCAATCTTTTCTTCTTTAAGCATTGTGTAAACCACCTTTTTTAAATATTACCCGTAAACACAGAAAAGGGACGGTGAATCCGCTTTGCGGCATACTCCCAAACCCGTGTAAAGGGCCGAAACACAGATATTATAACACAAGGGTTTTAAAATGTAAAGTGTTTTTATTGAGCTTTTATGATATATTTTCCCGGAAAAATAAATTTTCCCGAATAATGCTTATTCATCCTCATCCAGTAAGCTCTTAAGCTTTGCTTTTTGAGCAGGACTTAAAGTACGCAGCCAAACAACAAAGCTCCTCTCTTCTTTTGAAAGAGAATATATCTTTTCATCCTTTGGGTCAAGGGCCCCCTCTTTTATGAAAAAACCTGTGTCAACACCGTCTGTAACATCACACAGGCTGACATTAACGCTGCCATCATTATCCGGCAATAAACAGGCAGGAGGGACATTGAATATCTTTGCAAGCTTATTTATACTCTTAAGGTCAGGCTCTGTAGTTCCGCCCTCATAATACGCATAAGTTGAACGGTCTATATGCAACACATCTGCTACCTGCTTTTGTGTAAGCTCACTGCGTTTACGAAGCTGCTGCAAAGCTTTCCCCAATTCCTTAGACATAATATCCACCCCATTTGAATACATACATAATATGTATAAATATAGATACATTATGCCCGTGAAAATTCCCCACTTCCACTTTTTGTGAACAACATTCACAGAAAGCTTTTCTTTTTCTATTTTACATTTATTCTTGTATTTTCATCTCTTTTCATTTATAATATAATAGTTTTAATAATTTGCTGGTATAGCTCAGTCGGTAGAGCAGCTGATTCGTAATCAGCAGGTCGCGTGTTCAAGTCACGTTACCAGCTCCAAGTAAAAGTCCGATTTGTCAGAGAGACAAATCGGACTTTTACGTTTAACTTCTTTTAAGTTCTTTACGATTGTCAATAACCAGTTTGGAAAGAATCGCAATACAAAGTATACTGAAAGCTATATAAAGCCAGCCCCAGATATTGAACTCGTAGCGATAAAAGCTTTCTATCGTTTTGCAAAGCCAATCAACAATAAACTCGGGTATGTCTGCAAATATGACCATATCTGCAAATTTTCGAATGGTTGAAACAGGTTTACCCTTTAAAACAAGCAGAGTGATAATATTCACCACAAAAGACATCGCCTGTGTTACAAGGGCAAAAAGTGCATTCTGTACTTTGAGCTCTCGCTTTCTCGCCAAAGGTGCGACAAACAAAGCGAAAGAAACAACCACTCCAAACAAGCAAAGAATCTGATAAGCCTCTGTTCCAAAAAAATCGATGACATTCATCAGCTTAAAATCGCCTTCTAAAACATCAATATCCTTTGATGTCTGCTCTGACTCTTCTTCTTTGCTTTTGTCAAAGATACTTGCAGCTTCGTTATCCTTTGCCTTATCGCCTTTAAGAAAATTCGAAACCGTCGGAATTTTGTCCGCATATTCTCCGGGAACAGTTACCGTAACCCTGACTGTAGGCAAAAAGAACATAAGAACGCATAAAAACTGTGCTATCAAAGCAACAATCCAAAGTGCCGTTTTTGACTTCTTGCAAAGGGGTGTTCTTTTTTGCTCACAGGATTTTTGCTCGCTATTCGCTTTGCAATCAAGTCGGGCACCACATACAGAGCAAAAGGATTTATCTTCTTCTGCCTGTGTGCCACAGCTCGTACATATTTTAGTCATACAAAGCCCACCTTAAATACATTAAACAAAAATGTCATTACCCTCATTTGCACGAAAGTAATGACATTTAAAGTTTTACTTAATCCTACTGAAATTCAGAAAATCAGATAAGCTCTTTTTTCTTCTGTAAAACATTTACAACGAGGAGGTAAAGAGCTGCAGCGCCTGTGAAGAGGTAGAACCAACCCCATACACCGATGCCGATCTTGTAAACGCCGTATGCTGATCTCTCAACATCGCCGATCTTGAGTGTGTAGAAAATAACAGAAAGATACATTGTAGACTGAACAACAAACAGAGCAATTGCGCCTATGAGATTAACTTTTTTCTTCATAAGAATGGGAAGAAGTGTGTATCCGATAAGCAAGATTGCATAGATGATGAGAATAATAACAAAAGCTCTGAGGCCTGTGTTCTCATATTTTTCATTAAGGAAGCCCCAGTTATCTCTGTCTGTATGAGCAGGAGAATAGCCTGTTGCGAATGTCTTAACCTTAGTTCTGAAAAGGGGAAGGAAGAAAAGGATGAGTGTAAGTGCCTGGAAGCCAAGAGTTACAATCCAGTTGATAAACTCGTCACCCTTACCTGTGAGAATGCCTACAATGTCAAAGCCGCCTGCCTTCTTAACAGGTGCTGTTACGGGTGCAGGCTGAGCGTCAGCCTTTGCGCCGCAGTTACCGCAGAACATCAGATTGTCATCCATCTGTGCGCCGCATTTGCTACAAAATTTTGCCATAATAAAAACCTCCGTTTTTTTATTTTATATTCAACTGTTCTTCTGACAGTCTAATATACAAGTTATAATTACTGCTTCTTTCCGCAGTAGATACAGAACTTTGCACCCTCTGCAATTTCTTTTGAACAATACTTGCACAGATTCGGTGCAGGAACCTGAGGCTCTTCTTTAACCTCTGCTACAGGAGCAGCCCCTACCCTTGTACCGCAAACGATACAAAAAGCCGAACCCTCTGGAATATCTGCACCGCAGTTTACACACTTAGGAGCCTCTACAGGAGCAGGAGCAGGTACAGGCTCGGGAATGGGTGCAGGAACAGGTGCAGGCTCAGGAGTGGGAACAGAAACAGATGCAGATACACCTACCCTTGTGCCGCATGCAACGCAGAATGCTGAGCCTTCAGGAATAGGTGCACCGCAGTTTGCACACTTAGGAACCTCTGCAGGAGCAGGTGCAGGAGCACCTACCTTTGTACCGCATACCGTACAGAAAGCAGAACCTGCAGGAACATTTGCGCCGCAATTTGTACACCTAAAAGCCACATTGGGAGCAGGTGCAGGAGCGGGTGCTTCTGCCTTTGTGCCACATGTGGTACAAAAAGCTGAACCTTCGGGAACTATTCCGCCGCAATTTACGCACTTGGTACCTGTCAGTTGAACAGGGGCAGGAGCAGGAACGGGCTCAGGAGCAATTCTTGTACCGCATACAGTACAGAATGCAGCTGTCTTGTAAACATCAGCACCGCAGCCCTTGCAAGCTATAATACCCTTGAGCTCTTTTATCTGCTGAGTGAAATCTGCAATTTTAGCTTTGCTGCTCTTGATGCCGGAAATCTGAGGCTGAAGCTCACTCTCGGCATCATCGCTATGTATCTCAAAATAAGCTTTACCGAGATCATAATAGAATTTTTCGATATTCTGTTCTTCCAAAGTAATCATTTTACTCAGAATGTCCAGTTTGTTTTTATCTTCTATAATTGCCATAACTTTCATGACCTCCTATCTTAATGTTATTACATAACAGTATATTTACAGCAGTTATTTATTATCACACCTTTAAGCATAGCCAAACCTTAACTGCCAATACTATTATTTAGCATCTTGTATTATACTCCAAACCACACCAAATAATCAATAAAAGAAACAGATATGTAACCTTATTTGTACGAATAAGTCGAAACAAGTCCCTTTATTTCGTCAAAGTTGACAACAAAGCACGAGGGCACTATATTGGATTTTTCCCCTTAATTCAGACAAAAACCTGTTGAGAATTTCCTCAACAGGTTTTATTTTATCCTATATAAAGTTCCTTTGTCGCAAAGCGTTTTGCTTCTTCGCTATCGTGAGTAATAAGTATAACCGCTCTGTCCTTGAGGTAGTCAAAGACTTTTTCCGAAGTTTCTTCCCTAAGCTCCTCATCAAGTCCCGTAAAGGGCTCGTCAAGGAAAACAACTTCCCCTTTGCCTGCAAGAGTTCGGGCAATCGCAAGACGGCGCTTCATACCGCCCGAAAGCTCGTCAGGATACATATCCTCCGCATCAGCCAAAGAAACAAGCCTTAAAAGTGCCTTTACATCTGCCTGATTGTTTACATAAAGTATGTTTTCTTTTGCGGTGAGCCAAGGAAGTAATCTGTCCTCCTGAAAAAGAAAGCTCACTCCGCCCTCTTTTTCTATCTTGCCCTTATCTTTTTTAAGCAGAGAAGAAAGTATCATAAGCAGGGTGGTTTTTCCTGCTCCGGAAACTCCTCGAAGAGCAAGTACCTCGCCTGCTTGCACCTCAACATCCACATCGGAAAGAACGATATTCTTGCCGTAGGACTTACTTATTCCCCTGCCGATTACAAAGCCGCGTTTGCCAGAAAGCTCTTCTTTTGCTTCAGAAGACTTTGCTCTTAAGGGAATATGCAAAGATGTATGCTTTAAAAGAAGTACCAATGCCCTCTCAAACAAAATACTTAAAAGAACAACCACAATCGTCCAGGCAAACTTACCTTCGGAATCAAGCATAACCTTTGCATCGTTAATTTGTTGGCCCACAGAGTTTTGTGTTGACCCTAAAATCTCGGCGGCAATACCCGATTTCCAAGCAAGTCCCAGAGCGGTGGATGCACCCGCAATAAAGTAAGGATACACCGAGGGGAAATAGATATGAAAAAGCCGTTTTAAACCCCCGACGGAAAAGCTCTTAGACATCTGCAAAAGCTTTTTGTCTGTATTCTTTATACCCTCGTAGGTATTTGCCCATATTATCGGAAAAACCATAAGTCCAACAATAAAAAGCGGCACCTTCTGATTTGTTACCCAGACAACAAGAATAATGGTAAGGGATGCGACAGGCGTTGCCCGAGCGATACTGATTAAGGGCTTTAAAAGCACATATAAAAATTTGGAGGTGTATGTAACCACCGCAAGGAAAAGACCCAGTCCTACACCGCACAGGTACCCCAAAAGTATCCTTTTAACAGAATCCCAGGTTATTTCCCAGAATTCCTGAGTAGCAACAAGTTCCTTTATTCTTGCCCAGGTATTATAGGGCGAGGGAACAATTACATCCTTGCCAACACCATTGTAAATAAGCTGCCATATAAGTATCCAAAAGGCAAAAACCCCCACGAAAATGGAGGCCTTTGCAAGTATTTTCAGGATAATCTGTTTTGGTTTGAGTTTTTCTTTTGTATCTTTAGTCTTCGATGTAATTATAGTAGAAATTTTCATCGGGGAGTGTTCCTCCTACGGATTTAGGATTCGCATCAAAGAGCACCTGCAGATTATCTTTTACAAGGCTCTTCATTGTGTCGCCGGTGATAAATGTGATATAGCTTGTGGGAATTGCTTTCTTTGCAAGGGGTGCCTTGGGGATGATTCCTGCGTCAACAATCATCTGAGCCGCCTCGTCTGTTGCTGTGTTGATGAAATCTACGCTTTCTTTATAGTCCTCAAGGAAGTCGTTTACTGTGCCGGGGTAATTATCTGCAAATTCGCTTCTTGCAACCACACAGCCCTGCACAAGCTTTGTGCCGTACTTCGCTTCCCAAACCTCTGTAAGGTCAAGTGCAACCTTAAGGTCGGGATTCTGTGCAAGAGTAGATGTTACCTGAGGCTCGGGAAGGAGAACCACATCTGCCATACCGCTTGCCACAAGAGATGCAACATCAGCGTGCTCTGTTCTGAATTCCACAAAAACATCCTCGCCTACTGTAAGGCCGCTGTCTGTAAGAAGCTTATTGAGGATATACTCGGGAGTTGCACCCTGACCCGCTGTGATAACGGTCTTACCCCTTAAATCTTCGATAGAGTTAACCTCTGTACCGTTTGTTACAATATAGGTAACACCGAGAGTATTGAGAGCGAGAATCTTAACACCGCCGTCTGTTCTGTTGTAAAGTACGGAAGCAAGATTTACAGGGCAAGCGGCAATATCTGCATCGCCGTTGATGATAGCCGCTGTAATCTCTTCGGGGGATGCTACTACAGTAAAGTTATAATCAGACTCGTCACTGTTTTTTTCTTCATCAATAAGCTGAGCCATACCCATACCCGTGGGGCCTTTAAGGGTATAAACGTCAGCAACCTCACCCTCGGGAAGCTCTTTATCGTTATCAATCGGCTGAGTTGCATTTACCCCTGTGTCACCTTTGGGGGCTGTTGTTGTCTTTGTGTCGTCTTTGGTATTACCTGCACAGCCTGCAAAAGACATAAGCATAAACACTGCAAGGACAATAGAAATTACGGATACAAATTTTTTCATTTTGTTATACCTCCTGTTGATTTTTCATATATATTATAGTATAATTTTCCTTGTAAATTCGTTGCTATAGCAACAAAAATAGAAAATACAGGACTTATCAAATGAAAAACTACTATGAACTCCTAAAAAAAACTTCTCTTTTTGAAGATTTTTCTACCCAAGAAATAGAATATATAGAAAAAGCTCTTAACCTTTCTGTTACAAGCTTTGCAAAAAACTCGGTTATTTTCAGTCAGGGTGACACGGTACAAAAAGCAGGACTTCTCCTTGAAGGCACCATCAATGCCGAAAGCGTGTCTTACTCAGGCGAACGCAGACTTATACAAACTCACACAAAGGGCAGTGTGTTTGCAGATGTGCTTATGTCCTCCGTAAATCACCCGACCCCTGTAAGCGTTATAGCAAAAGAGGATTCAAAGGTGGTGTTTATCGACTTTGAAAAACTGACCGAAAATGCCTGCAATCCAATCTGCCGAAAGGTTCTTGCCAATATGCTTCACGGCATTGCCGACAAATTCTGGCTTTTAAACCGAAAAATTGCATATATTTCCTGCAAATCACTACGTTCCCGCATTGCAATGTTTTTACTCGATATGCAAAAGGAGTTAAAACAAAGCACCTTCAGCGTTCCCTACAACAGAGAAGAGCTTGCCTCTTTGCTGGGTGCAAACCGAAGTGCTCTCTCCCGAGAGCTTTCACGAATGCAGGATGAGAATATAATAAGCTACTACAAAAACTCCTTCAAAATAGAGGAGCAACAAAAGCTCAAAAACTGTTTATAACTCGAGGGATCTTATGATTATTGCAATTATTATTCTAAGCCTTGTGCTTATTTTTCTTCTGTCGGGCATTTACTGCAACAGAAATTTAAAAACCGTCTTATATAACTTATCTTTTAAATCCCTGCCAAAAAGCTTTGATGGCTTTCGCATTGCTCAGATTTCCGATCTGCACAACTGCGAGCATGGAAAAGGCAACTCAAAAACCTTAACACTCCTAAAAAACGCACACCCCGACATAATAGTTATAACAGGAGATATGATTGACAGCCGCCGCACAAAGATAGATGTTTCCGAGGCTTTTGCAAAGAAGGCAGTAAAAATCGCTCCCTGCTACTATGTATGCGGCAACCACGAAGCACGAATGCCCGATGAGTACGCTATCCTGCTGAAAAAACTCAAAAAAGCAGGAGTTCACACAATGCAAAACGAGATTATCACCATTAAGAAAAACAGCGATTCAATAACCCTTATTGGTGCAGAAGATCCTTACGTAATAAGAAGAGAAACCGAAGAGCCAAACTCCGAGATTCTTAACAAAACCCTAAAAGAACTTTTAAAACAAAATCATTCTGACTTTACTGTTTTGCTCTGCCACAGACCTGAGCACATTAAGGTTTATGCAGAGCATAACATTGACCTTTGTCTGACAGGCCACACCCACGGCGGACAGATTAAGCTCCCCTTTATCGGCGGTCTTTTTGCACCCAATCAGGGCTTTTTGCCTAAATATGACTCAGGCTTCTTCAAAGAAAAAGACACCACTCTTTTTATTAGCCGCGGAGTAGGAAACTCCCAATTCCCCGTAAGATTTTTGAATCCTCCCGAAATCCCCATATTCGTATTGAATGCAGAATAATGCCGTATTCTCCGCATATTCTCACAATCCTCCCGTCACGGCTTTGCCGTGCCACCCTCCTTTACACAAGGAGGGCTTTTCTTTTATATGGAAACATAAGAGAAATCGGACACATACAAAAGGTATGTGCCCGATTTCTTTATGAGGGGAAAACAGGAGTAGCTATTTAATTTATTAAGCGGATTTATCGCTTACACATCATCTCTGGAAAATTCAATTCCTGCAACAAGCTTCTGGATTGCTGTTGCGTCCTTTACTGTTATATGGGTATCTGCATCAAAATCTACAATAAAACCCACTACATTATCGTAATAGAGCATAGGTGTTTTAATCCCTGCTATACCTTTCTGAATAAATGTTGCGTCCTTTATGGTGATTTTTCCGTCTTTGTCTGCGTCGCCTCTGATTCCGCCTTGTTTGCCCAGATGCAAAAAGGCATTTTCGATACCTTCAATATCTGCTTCTACTGCTTCTTTCAAGGTATAAACGGTCTTTGTTTCAGGAACATATACAAAGTAACCGTGTCTATAATGATTGTACCAAGAGTAAGAACCTATTACATATTCTCCGTAAATATCTACAGGAGCCGCAGGAGCACCCGGTCCGTCTGCTGCAAACACGAGCATATAGTCGGGGTAATTGGCATTATAGAGATTACCCTCCCCGCCGAAGTAAGCATACTGCTCTCTGTAAATATATCCCTCGGGGTCTTCGCCTATGGGCCATTTTTCCAGAGCAGGTCCCGAAAGATTGTATTTTTCTCTCAAGGCATCCTCGATACCGTCAGTTGCTTTTTCTCCGTGCAAAACGGACAGAATACCGCTTAAGGAAATCTTGTGGTTTTCATAGGCTTCTGAAAGAGGCATAACCTCTGAATCCTTGAGAATATAGAGCCCAACAGGATTATCTCGAGGTCCGACGGGACGACCTTCATAAAAAATATATCCGCCGATTCTCTGGCTGACGACAACCGTGGGATATAAATTGCCTTTGGCTGTTATTTCTGCCTGAAAAACAACAGCACCCTCAACCTCGCCGTAAACCTCACATTCGATATATTCATCCTTTTCAGGTGTAAACTTTTTGTATCGGGCAAAGGCATCCATACACCTATGGGTAAGCTCCACATCCTCGCCTGCTTTGTGGGCAGTGATACCATCAAAAGCCGTTACCATACTCGCACTTTTTATGACACCCAAGTCAAATGCGTCCTTGTAGCTGTAAACCTCGTCGTTGGTGGCTACATAAACTCCAAGAGCATAAGGATACTCCGTAACATTGGAATGCACACAATATTCGCCGATAATCTCGCAAGTTCCCTCCTGAGCAGGAGCAAGCCAGCTTGTAGCACTAAAGTAGGTTACATCATCCCAATTGATTCTGTCGGTTATTCTAACTTCGCTTACGCTACCTTCTCCTATTTTTTCATAGCAGTAATTAAAAAAGTTCTGCAAAAGCTTATCTTCCTGTGCCGAAACAGGCACTAATAAGCAAGAACACATCAATAAAACTGCAATCAAAACAGACAATATCTTTTTCATAAAATCACTCCTTTGAATTCAATATTTACTTATTCACACTAAGATTATGATAAAATGTAATGCCGTCAAAAGTAAGCTGCTCTCCACGAGAAAAATATTTTATATGTTCAGATGGAGAAGAACCCACATAAATACACATTTCTTCCACCGTGAAGTTCCACTCTAACTTACCCGGTCTTTTGACAATAAAATCTACCGAAAACAGTACCTTCCTCTGTCGGAAATCGTATTTTGTAACAATATCGGAAGCAACCACTTTGAATACATTATAGTTAAAGCCTACCGTTGCATCGGTCAAATTGGGTGTTGTGTCCCTGCAAACACCCTCATATACTTCGGCAGGCACCAAAAGATTCAGATAATTGCTGTTATAATTAAGAGCAATCTGAATGTTCTCAAACTTCTTAGGTGCCATAAGCTCTACGGTGTAAGTCACCTTATCCCCCACCTGTGCCACAATAACTTCGTCCTCAACAGTTATTTCCAAAGGACCTGTGGGCATAGGCTCTGTGGGTGATGTAGTAACACAAACTTCGTTACCGGCAGTTGGCTCAGGATAGTCGCTTTCGCCTACAGTACAATCTGCCGGTAAGGTCGGGTTTACCGGCGAACATGGAGGAACAAGTGCATCGCCATTATCAGTGCCTGTTGCCGGAACAACAGGTACCCAAGTGAGATCATCTCCACCCGGTACAAGAGAGGGCAGAGTCATCTCCTCCATCGGCTTTGTACCCCCCTGTATAATCGTCGGGGGCTTGCCGCCCGCCTCGGAACTGTTGGGATAAAACACACCGCCTGTGTTGGGCTGAGGATATATCGGATCCGTTACGGGCTTACCGCCCTGACTCTGCGGTCTGTCCCCTGTGTATTCTTGAGTGTTCTGTGTGGGATTAGGGATGTTCTGACTGCCACCTGCACTTTGCTCAACAGATTGCAGTGTTTGCACACTGCTGTGCTGTGTTTCTGTAAATTCACCATTCGGGGAATGAACCACACCCTTTGATGTATCATCGGGCTTTACTTGTTCGGTTATGTTTATGGTAGGCTCCGAAGGTTTCTTAGGCATTTTGGGAAGCTTTGCCTGCCACACAATCAGGCTCAACATTGTTACAAGCACCAAGGAGCAAAGGGGCACTCCTGCTTTAAGAAGCATTGCCCGTCTTTTTTTCTGTGCAATAAGGTATTCGTCACGTTTTTTAAATACCGATTTCGCCATCTCGTTATAATCCTTCATAGACGAACCCCTCCTTTAAAAGTTCTTCTTTGAGCGCAATTCGTGCTCTGTAGAGTATGGTCTCTACGTTATGGACCGATTTTTTCATAATACCTGCCGTTTCTTTATTGGAAAGCTCCTCAAAGTATGTAAGCCACAATGCCTGCCGATAAGTTGGAGGAAGCTTTTTGAGAGCTTTGTGAAGCTCTCGTTTTTCCTCGTCTTTTATGTATGCATCTTCCAAAAGCTTTTCTTCGCTGTGAAGTTCAGCAATCTCGTCTAACGAAACTTCTTCACTGCGTGATTTTTTGCGCAGGAAATCTATGGCTACATTTCTTCCAATTGTATACAGCCATGTCTTAAAACTTGATTTGCCCGAAAAACGAGGTTTTTTAGTAATAATTTTTACAAAGGTTTCCTCTGTAAGTTCCTCTGCCACTAACACATTTCCCGTTATTGAACAAAGATAAATTTGCAAGCCGTCTTTGTAGTCCCTGATAATTTCTACAAATCCGTCATCATCTCCGTCAAGGAAACGGCGGTAGCTACCAGCACCGTTATCCATTGACATACTCCTTTCAAGTTTTCCCTTCTCACCTCTTTGACGATATAGGGAAGATAAACCTCACAGATTTTTTGGAAAATTTTAAAAATTTATTTTTCACACAAAAAAGCCCTCCTTGTGTAAAGGAGGGTGGCATTTGCATAGTAAATGACGGGAGGATTGTCAACTTTATTTTACAATCCCTCAGTCTTTGCCTTATGGCAAACCCGGCTCCCTTTACACAAGGGAGCCGCATTTTATTTTTTTCATTTTACTTTTATCTGTGGATAAATCCGATTTTCTTCATTGCTTTGTCCAGAGTACGCTGGGCAAATCTGTCTGCTGTCTGTGCTGCTGCACGGTAACTCTCTTCGAGGAAAGCCTTGTCTGCAATAAGCTTTTCGTACTTTTCTCTGATGGGTCTGAGTTCTTCTACAACAGCTTCACCTACTGCAATCTTAAAGTCGCCGTAACCCTTGCCCTCAAACTGAGCTGTTATCTCGTCTGCAGACTTGCCTGTTACTGCAGAGTAGATGCCGATAAGGTTATTTACGCCGTCTTTACCCTCGCCGATGCAAACCTTTGCTTCGCTGTCGGTAACGGCACGCTTAAACTTACGCATAATTGTATCAGGGTCGTCAAGCAAGGATACGCAAGCATTTACGTTCTCGTCGGATTTGCTCATCTTTCTTGTGGGGTCCTGCAGACTCATAACCCTTGCACCGTTTGTAGGGATAAATCCCTCGGGCACTGTAAACACATTTGAGTATCTGCCGTTAAAACGCTCTGCAATATCACGGGCAAGTTCCAGGTGCTGTTTCTGGTCTGCACCTACGGGAACAAGGTCTGCCTGATAAAGAAGAATGTCTGCCGCCATAAGTGTGGGATATGTAAAAAGACCTGCGTTGATGTTATCTGCGTGCTTTGCAGACTTATCCTTGAACTGTGTCATTCTTGAAAGCTCACCGAACTGAGTGTAGCAGTTAAGAATCCATGCCATCTGTGCGTGGGCAGGAACGTGGCTCTGAATGAAGAATATGCTCTTTTCGGGGTCAACACCGCAGGCAAGAATGGAAGCATAAGCCTCCAGAACATTCTTTCTCATTGTTGCAGGCTCCTGTCTTACAGTGATTGTGTGCAGGTCTGCAAGGGTGTAAATGCAATTCTTATCCTCTTCGTTCTGCATAATTACCCAGTTGCGAAGAGCACCGAGATAATTGCCGAGAGTGATTGTACCCGAAGGCTGAATTGCACTGTAAACTATTTTCTTTTTTTCTACTGTCTGTTCCATATCATTATCTCCTTAAGAGTTTAAATCAAAGTGTTTTGGAAAGTCTGCCGAGAATTTCGATGCCTTTTTTGAGCTGTTCGTCGGTAGGAGTCGAGAAATTGATTCTGAAGTTATGAGATACTGAGTTTTCATCTGCAAGGAAGGCTGTGCCGGGAACAACACAAACCTTGTTCTTTACTGCATCCATACAAAACTGAGGCATATCCACATCCTCGGGAAGTGTGCACCAGATAAAGAGTCCGCCGTCAATCTCGCCGAAAGTGATTTTATCGGAAAGATTCTCACGCAGAAGATTCATTGTGTACTCTGCCTTTTTACTGTAAAGCTGTCTTAAAAATTCAAGATGCCCTTTGAAGTCATATTTTGTCATAAACTCGTAGCAAAGCACCTGTGACCACATATTTGAGTGAACATCGCTGCCCTGTTTGCAAACAACCATCTTCTGTGCGACCTCTTTAGGTGCCACAAACCAACCCACACGCATACCGGGAGAGATAACTTTGGAGAAAGAACCTGCATAAACAACAATGCCGTCCTCGTCCATAGATTTGATTGTGGGAAGGGTCTCACCTCTGTAACGAAGCTCTCCATAGGGGTTATCCTCAAGGATAAGCACACCATATTTCTTTGCGATTTCGTAGAGCTTCTTTCTCTTCTCCAAGCTCATTGTAATACCCGAAGGATTCTGGAAGGTGGGAATTGTATAAATAAATCTTACCTTTTGGTGAGTCTTGAGAGTTTCCTCAAGTGCTTCCATATTCATACCGTCCTCGTCCATAGGAACACCCAGGAGCTTTGCACCGTAGGAGCGGAAGGTATTGAGTGAGCCGATAAATGAGGGCGCCTCGCAAACAATTTCGTCGCCTTCGTTAACAAGGGATTTTGTCAGCAAATCCATAACCTGCTGTGCACCTGAGGTGATGATAAGCTCATCGAAATCTCTGCCGATGCTGTAGTCTTCTTTCATATACTTTTTGAGCTCTTCTCTTAAGGGAAGGTAGCCCTCTGTGAGCCCGTACTGAAGTGCAAGCACGGGGTTCTCCCTCATAAGTCTTTCGGAAATCTCCGCAAGCTCCTTTGCGGGAAATGCATCGGGAGCAGGGTTGCCTGCTGAAAGCGACACAACCTCGGGGTCTGCGGCATATTTAAAAATTTCTCTGATTGCGGAGGGTTTAAGTCCGCAAATTCTGTTTGCGAATGTATAATTCATAGTTATCACACTTTCTGTAAAAATAGGCTATATATGTTTATGTTATCACAAATTTTTCTTTTGTGCAATAAATTTAAGCTCTTTTCTTTTATAATGTAACATATCTTAAATATTTTTACCCTAAGATATTACAAATATCGCCCAGTTTAATCACAATTTCTTTACTTTTGTTGCCTTTGACTTTCAACTATATTATACTCTATTATGTAAAATTATTTTTAGTCCATAAATTTTGTATGGAGGCGAAAAACGTGAAACGAAGAAACTCAGACTATTTCATTGGCATGGTTTATGGTTCAGGTGCCAACAGGAAATACTCAAAAAGAAGAAGGAAGCGTCAAAGACAGCTTATCCTTCGCAGGGGTCTGCTTATTGCTCTTTGCTGTATTCTTCTCTTGGGACTGGGTGCAGTCACTTATTTCTGCATCGTGCCCGCAGTAAGTAACTTGTTCGGTTCAAAGGGGTCTGCTCCTGCAACTGCAGACGAAGCAACAACAGATGAAATAATAGTACAGGTTACTACCACAACAGAGAGCATAACCGAAGCTCCCACAGAAGCTCCTACCACGATGCCCACAACTACGCAGGCTCCCACCACAGAACCCACAACCATAGCTCCCACAGAGCCCGAGCCTGTAAGTCCTGAAGACTTTATATCTCCTGTGGTAAAGGATGACGGCAAAGACGGCACACTTTACTCCAGCACCCTTTATTTGTGGAAAAACAAGGGCTTCAATCTTTTCGGAAGCACAGACAAGGTTGCAAAGAACTATGCCACAACTCTTAACGGCATTGTGAAAAAGCTGGACAAAAAGGTTACTGTCTACAATATGGTAGTTCCAAATCACACAGAGTTCGGTCTGCCTCAGCGAATCAAAACCGAAATCGGCTGTACATCCCAGGCAGACAACATCAAAACCATCAATAAAAACCTTGCAGACAGAATCAAGAGCATAAACTGCTACAACGCTCTGGCAACTCATAACGACGAGTATATCTACTATAATACCGATCACCATTGGACAAGCCTCGGTGCTTACTATGCATACACCGCATTCTGTGAGCAGACTGGCAAGACCCCCTTGGATATTTCTACACTCAAGAAAAACTCCATAGAGGGTTTCACAGGTTCTTTCTACACTCTTTCCGGCAGCAGTTCCCTTTACAACAACTCAGATACGGTTGTTTATTACACCCTGCCCAACAAAACCTCGGCTCAGATGAAAGAACGAATGGGCTCCCAGACAATCTACTGTGATGTTTACTATCCTGCTTCCACCTCAGGTTCTCTTACCTACGGTGTATTCTGCTGGGGTGATACAGCCCAGTTCAAGATTAACTCCGACGCAGGTACAGGCAAGAAGATTGCAGTTGTAAAGGATTCCTACGGCAACGCATTCGCTCCTTTCCTCACCGCTCACTACGACGAGATTCATCTTATCGACTACAGATACTACAGTGGTGACCTTAACTCCTACTTAAAACAAAACGGAATTGACGAAGTTCTCTTCCTCAACAATACCATGTCTGCCAACAGTGCCTCGCAGGTTGCAGGTATGAAGAACGCTTTGAGCTAAAACCGCTCAAAAGTATTTTGCGAGGAGGGAAAACAGTATGATTTCAACCGAAGTAAACGTTACAGTTTACGGAGCACTCTCCGATAATCTGTACTCCGGTTATGTAAACGGCAAAGATATTGCCGACCAAAGTGCTTATATCGTAACAAGAAAGCCTGTAGATGACAGCTTCAAGGGCATCGTTACCGCCGTTGCTTTTTTTGAGGACGGTACAGAAAAGCCGATTATAGCACAAAGAAACGAGATTATGTACGAACCCGAAATAAGAGAAAAAATGAGTGTTCTGCGTAATCAGAAGCTTACAAAGCTCAATTGTCTTTACGAAAAATCCTGCGGTGCCGTTATTCTTTACAAAGACACAAACACAGACGAATATATGGTACTGCTTGTAAAAAATCACAACGGCCGCTTCTACAGTTTTCCGAAAGGTCATGTTGAACTTCATGAAAGCGAAAAGCAGACCGCAATAAGAGAGGTTAAAGAAGAAACAAACCTTGATGTAAAAATCCTTGACGGCTTCAGAGAGGTCAGCGACTACTGTCCCTTCGGCAAAATCCGCAAGAGAGTTGTTTTCTTCTTGGCAAAAGCCTCAAGCAACCGCATAAAAATTCAGGAAAGCGAAATCGACAGCTATACTTGGATTCCTCTTAAAGAGGCAGAAAAAGGCTGTACCTACGACAACGACCGCAGAATTATCCACAAGGTAAGAAAGTACCTTGCAGATAACAATATGTAAGACAAAACAACCCCCTATAGCAGTTTAATTTATGCTATAGGGGGGTTGTTTTTCTCGGGATAGTTTTATATTTTGGCAAACATTAAAACTTTTCTGATATTACTTCTTAATCTTTATTTCTATAGGAGTGGGAACAGGAATGCCGTTTGAATCATAATGATTTCCGTTTTTATCTCTGTATGTACCTGTACCGGGTACCCACTCTCTATCTTTATTTGGGAATATCATCCTCTCAAAATCGCTCATTTCGTCACTACTCACCTTCTTTCTCTTCTTTACTGCCTTAGCAGAAACAACTCTGCCTTGACCACATGCCACAGCATAACAAATTAATCCCATAAGCGTAGATACAACCAAGGTTGTGAGTTTGCCGTCAAAAAAACCACCACTTGCTCTTACTGTCAACATAATTATCACAACAACCTGCACAATAATAACTACAGCTTGCCATGCGTAGTACAGCATCAACTTTGTCTTGTCGCCAGATTCAGGGCTTACCGGCACCATCAGGCGTTTGTTTTCCTCAGGAGATGGTCCCAACTTCAGATTATGCTTTCTTGCATATGAACTTCTTCTTGCATTTGCTACAAAAGAAAAAATAATAGTAATAATCAGCGGCGAATACTGAAGCCATAGTAATCTGCCGGTAGAAGGTAACTTAAAGAAAAGAAAAACAGCAATAACCGCTAAAACAATTTTTGTTATTCTGTTAAATTTTCTCTGAGTAAATGCGATAAACTCCTCGTTTTCAGCAATAATCTCCTGTTCATCTTTCTCCTCAGCTGTTACATTTACAGTGTTTTCGGACATAATAAATACTCCTTTCAATTTTATCAATATATCTGGGTCGCAGCACTCAACTCTCTGTCGTTTGTATAAAAAACAATCTGCAAGAGACACACAATCTCCAGTTTGTTGAATAGTGTTCACCAATTTTATTGCTATTTTAGCATAGAATTTTATAAATGTAAACACTATTCAACAAAAAAGTGAGGGATTTTATGTTCAAAATAAAAGCAGCCGACGGAACAAACAATCTTTCGGGTAAAAAAATCACTCAAATCCGAAAGAGCAAAAAACTTTCTCAACGAAAACTGGCAGAAAAAATGCAACTTCTGGGATTTGATGTAGACCACTACTTTATACGTCGCGTAGAAAATGGTGAGAGGTTTGTTACGGACATTGACTTAGTGATTTTTTCCCGTGCACTCGAAGTGCCCATTTCCGACTTGCTGTCGGCTGAGGATGCAAATTTATAAAAATAATTTCCCTCACCCTGTTATGATTATAGCCCTGCAAAAACACAAAGTCCTATGCTGACAGCATAGTTGTATTTGTTTTATCTTTGTGGTATGCTAAACTCATAACAAATTTTGGGGTGAGGATATGAGTAAGGATACATCAAAAATCGTTGAAGAACTGGGACTTTGTCCCGACTTTAAACATTTTTACATCGAAAACAAAGATTATATGATAAAAGATAACCTCTCAAAGATGCTGTGTGATTTGCTTTGTGAGAAAAATCTCAGGAAATCACAGGTAATTCGTGACTCGGAGCTTTCTGAGGTGTATGCCTATCAGATCTTCTCAGGCGTCCGTGTACCCGAAAGGAACAAACTGCTTTGTCTTTGTATGGGTATGAAACTCAACCTCGATGAAACCCAGACTCTTCTTAAATGTGCAGGCTATTCCAATCTTTACGTAAAGCTTCCCTTTGACAGCATCATAATCTACGGAATTTGCAAGGGACTGTCTGTACCCCAAACAAACGAATTGCTTTATGAATATGATTTAGAAACCCTGGGTTAAGGTGATATTATGAAGAAATGCCCCTTTTGCAAGGCAGAAATCGAGGACAACGCGTCCTTCTGCCTATACTGTATGACCCCTCTTAAAGAAAAACAGGCTGTCTCTGTTTCCGAGAAAACAAACAAAAGTAAAATGTTCATTCCCTTTTTGATTGTTATTTTGGCAGTACTGCTTGTTTTGGGTGTGCTTATCCTTGCCTCGGATAATGTTAAAAAGGATTATGCTCCCTCTTCTGCTACATCCGATGAATCTGCACCAACCACAGCCACAAGCGGTAAAGCCCTTACCGAAACAGCCTCTGTCTGTACTTTTACAGATGCCCAGGGGGGCAGTTTCGCACCCGAAACCTCAACTGCTCAAAGCAAATCGGATACTATCCACAATATCCCAATACCAACAAAGACCACGCATACAACTAAAAGCCCTGTAGAAAATAGCACTTCTATGCCGACAGCTCCTGTTGTGAAAGATACTATATATTTTTACAGACAAGCAAAGTACGGAGACGACTTTTCTGTTAGCTACCCCTTATCTGAAAACGACATTGTTATCACAGGTGTGGAAAATCCTGCCCCTGACGGAAAATATATAATTCCAAACAGTATAGACGGCAAAAATGTTTTGGCAATAACATCTCTTGCCTTTTCTGAGGAAAATATCTGCAAAACCGTAAAGCAAATAGTAGTTCCCGCTTCTGTCAAAACAATATGGGACGATGCTTTTGCCGATTGCAATAACATGACGGATATATATCTGGAGGGCAACAGCATATATATTGAAAGCGGTGCATTTGCCGACATTTCAAAACGCACAAGAACCCTTACTATACATTGTTCAGCCGACTGCCAAGACAGAAATTTCCGATACTATAAAAACTCCGCCTCATATTACGGCGCTGACTATAAAGAGTGGAACGGTGGGGAGTTAACTTGACGCTTAACAAGATTTCCTGCGAAGAATATATAACTAAACTCTTTAATACATACAAGCTCGTTTCTGTTCTTGCAAACAGAAACGACTGCAAAACCCTGAGACTTAGGCATAAAGAAATAGGCAGAGATATAGTACTTCATAAACTCCCTAAGCATAACGAAATATACGAGTTGCTTCTTAACATAAGGTGCAAGTATTTACCCGAGGTTTACGAAGTTATCAATCTTTCTGACGGTCAGATTGTCCTTGAAGAATATATAGACGGACTTACTGTGGCACAAGTAATGGAAAGCGGCAGATATCACCGCAGAGGTGCAAAAAAAGTTTTGAAGTCTGTGTGCTTTGCCCTCTCGTTTTTGCATAACCACAACTTTGTTCATCGGGATATTAAGCCCGAAAACATAATGGTAAGCACTTCGGGAAGGATTGTGCTTATCGACTTTAACACAACAAGAAGTGAAACCCCCGCAAGAAAAGACACCAACGTTATGGGAACTGCAGGATATGCTTCTCCCGAACAGATAGGCATATCAAAAAGCGACAGCCGCACAGACATTTATGCCGCAGGAGTACTACTGTGTGTGATGCTGACAGGACAGCATCCAAGCGAAAAAATCCCATCCGGCAAAATGGGACGGGTAATAAAAAAATGCACCAATATAAACCCTCGGGACCGATATCAGAGTGCAGAGGAATTACAAAGTGCATTATAACCTCAAAAACAAAGAGAGAACAGAGCACGAAGCCTTGTTCTCTCTTTTCTGTTTAATTTTATTTTATCTCAGCCAGGGCAAATCGCCGCTGTCATTACAAAGAGCACTTATGCCGTAAAGGATAAGCACATCGTCTGCGCCTTCGGTTTTTGCAAGGGTACTTACGGGCTGTTTATTTCCGCGAAGGTCAATCATAATAACCTTGCTGTAAGTTTCCGAGAAGAAAGGTGCAGCACACTGAGCAAAGCTGTCTTTTACAATAAGCAAAGTTTTATCTGTCTTCGCATTCTTATTTTCAATCACAACTGTGGGCTGTATTCCGTCCAGATAGGCGGTGTACATATCCTTTTCTTTAAGGTTTTCTTCAAAAAAGGGACTTCTGTATTCATTGGTTACACCTTCGTTGGTAATAGAAACCTTTATGCTATCTTTGGATTTTTCACTCTGCCAGATTTCAAGGGTATCAGGCTTTGCAAGGAAATATCCGCTACCCGAATAGGTTGAGCCGTAAAAGCCGGGATGTTCTGTGACTGTGTACTCTTCCTTGGGCGTATACTCCAATCCCAAGCTATCGCAGTAATAACCGTAGGCAACAAAAGCTCCCAGACTTGTCCAGTGGTGGTCTGTCTTATAGTAAATCTGCTCGCCGCCGGCAACGCAATCTCCAAAGCTTTCTCTTAAATCAAGGAACTTGATATTTTCTGCTTTGTTTTCAGATATATATTCGAAAACTCTTGCATCCTCGTACTCTGCGTGTACACTCGGAAGCTTTGAAGACATCATCTCTCCCACAGAGGGTACAACCATAAGCATAACCTCGTCAAAGGTTGCGGCAAAGCGATTGATAACAGAAAGATTCTTCTCAAGACCCGTAGTAATATAAGGCTTTTCTATAATATATCCGTCTTTTGACAGATAGTAATTATTTGCAACTGTTGTGCCTGTGAGGTAGTTCCAATAGGAGTTAACACCAACAAAGAAGCTTCTGAAAGGAAAGTAATCAGGAATATATCCGCCCTTGTCACCCTCAAGCTCCTGCGAAAGCTCTCCGTCTATAAAGTTCTTAAATGAAACCGTGGGAGCATCGGCAAGGTAGCGATTTTCTGATACGCTGAACTTTTCCTTTGGAAGTGCAAAAAACAGAACAGAAAGGGATAACGTAAACACAAGAAACATTGCGATAATTGCAATCTGTGCTTTGTTGTTGTTCAATCTGCTCACCTCCGAAATGTATCGTAAAACTTAAAATCTGAAATAAATAAAGGGATTGTAGCTGTCGCTGACAAGAGATGCCGTGCAAAGAACCATTACCAAAGCACAGCCTGCAAAAAGCACTACAGGATAGAACTTTTTATTATAAAGCTTTCTGTGCAAAACTTTAAGTATAGGTGTACTCAGCACCATACCTGCCAAGGATATGGGCAGATATGCAAGAAGTACTCTGCCCGAGCTTTCGGAGAAAATACCATCCGAAGCCGAGAAAAGTCCGCAAATAAACTGCCAGAGGGCATTTATATCCGTAAAGTTGAAGATTGCCCAGCCTATCATAATGAAGAACAGAGCATATATGTGAGAAACAAAGGCGGGTACTTTTTTGAGGATTTTGGAAAGGAAGAGCTTTTCCAATACGAGAAGCACAAAGAAGTAAAGTCCCCATATTAGAAAATTATATTCCGCTCCATGCCAGAGTCCCGTTGCCGCCCAAACAATAAAGAGGTTTAAAATCTGTCTTGAGAAGCCCTTGCGGTTTCCGCCCAAGGGAATATAGAGATAATCTCTGAACCAAGTTGAGAGGGAAATGTGCCATCTTCTCCAGAATTCTGTGATGGATTTTGAGATATAGGGATAGTTAAAGTTCTCCATAAACTCAAAGCCGAACATTCTGCCAAGGCCTCGTGCCATATCGCTGTAACCTGAAAAATCAAAGTAAATCCAAAGAGTCAGGGCTAAAAGTCCTGCCCAGCGGGCAAGGAGTCCCTCGGCATCTGCGGCACCCAGATGCTGCCACATAGCAGCAAAACGGTTAGCAAGCAGAATCTTCTTCCCGAGACCGCAGAGGAAAAGCACAACACCGCTTGAGAACTTCGAAAGGGTTTCTTTACGCTTTGTAAGCTGGTCCTCAACATCCTTGTATCTTACAATGGGGCCTGCTATAAGCTGAGGAAAAAGAGTTACATAAGTACCCATAACAAGAGGATTTTTCTGCGCTCTTGTATCCTGTCTGTACACATCAATGGTATAAGACATTGCCTGGAAGGTGTAGAAGCTTATACCGATAGGCAGTGCAGGAGCTGTAAAACTGATATTTACAAAGGGAAGCATATTCAGAGTGTCCACAATCATTCCCGAATACTTGAAGAACACAAGAAGCCCTAAATTTATAACAACAGATGATATAAGCCACAACCTTTGCTTTGACTTTTTACCGCTGTCTTTCTCTATAAGCCAACCTGCTATGTAGTTTACAAAAATCGTAAACAACATAAGGAGTATGTACACAGGCTCGCCCCATCCGTAGAAAGCAAGGCTCACTGCAAAGAGAGCAATATTCCTAACCTTCATAGGTACTGCGTAATATATCATCAGTACGCAGGGCAGATAAAAGAACCAGAATGTTAAGCTGGAAAATACCAAGGCTTTTCCTCCCTTCTTTCTCTAAAAAATGACGCAAAGTCGCCTTTTACCTCATTATACTTTATATATTAAACTATCTCCTCGAATTAGTCAATTTACAGAATTGTAGCAGATTTTTACAATTCACCCCGATATTTTATACTATTTGACACTTAATGTAATTTTTACTATAATTATATGCAGGAAAAATAAGGAGGCATAAAATGATAGATAAAATAATCGGCTATACAAACGACTATTTAAGCTATGCGTTGATCATCGTTTTGATTCTGAGCGGACTTTATTTTACCTTCCGCACAAAATTTGCACAGTTCAGACTTTTCGGCGAGCAGATCCGCTCTGTAACAGAAAAGCCCAAGGATAAGAAATCCGTTTCTTCCTTTCAGGCTTTGATGGTATCCACTGCTTCACGAGTAGGCACAGGTAACATTATCGGTGTTTCAACCGCTCTTTGTATGGGCGGCTTCGGCTCGGTATTCTGGATGTGGATAATAGCAATCATCGGTGCCTCCTCCGCGTTTATCGAAAGTACCCTTGCACAAATTTACAAGAAAAAGGGTAAGGACGGCTGCTACGGCGGTCCTGCCTACTACATTGAAGCTGCAACAAAGAAAAGATGGCTTGCTGTGATTTTCTCGGTTATCCTTATTCTTACCTACGGTGTAGGCTTCAATATGCTTGCCTCTTACAACCTGCAGTCTACTTTCTCGGGCTATGATTTTTACGATATTAACATAACACCTTGGATTATCGGCGGTATTACCGCCGCACTTGTAGCCTTCTGTCTTTTCGGCGGCGGCAAAAGAATTATCAAAGCAACCTCTCTCATCGTTCCCATTATGGGTCTTGCCTATATTCTCATCGCTCTGTTCATCACAGTTATGAACGCAAATGCTCTGCCCTCAATTTTCAAGAGAATTTTTACAGAGGCATTTGACTTCAGCGCAATCTTCGGCGGATTTACAGGCTCCTGCCTTATGTACGGAATAAAAAGAGGTCTTTTCTCCAACGAAGCAGGTGTGGGCTCTGCACCCAATGCATCCTCTGCCGCTGAGGTAAGCCACCCTGCAAAGCAGGGTCTTGTGCAGGTACTCTCTGTATTCATTGATACTCTGCTTGTATGCTCTGCTACCGCATTTATGTGTATGAGCTCCGGTGTAGAGGCAAGTGCAAAAAATTCTGGTGCTCAGTATGTGCAACAATCCTTACAGAAAACTCTGGGAGATTTCGGTCCGATTTTTATAACCGTTGCTATGGTGCTCTTTGCATTCACAACTCTTATCGGTAACCTCTTCTATGTTGATAAAGCATTCAATCATATCTTAAAAAGAGAACCTTCAAAAGTTTTCAAAACTGTTTATTATATAATTGCATCCGCACTCATTCTTATTGGTGCGCTTCTTGAGGCAAACACACTCTGGAACATTTCCGACATACTTATGGCTTGCATGACTCTTATCAATATGCCGATTATAATCTATCTCGGCAAATATGCGTTCAAAGCGTTGGACGATTACACAAAACAACGCAAAGCTGGCAAAGACCCTGTCTTCAAAGCAAAAGACATCGACCTGCCCGTTGAAACAGATTATTGGAATTAAATAATTTAGTTTACATAGCAACACCCCGACGATCAATCTGTCGGGGTGTTGTTGCGTCATTACTTATATATTTCAAATATTACGGAAGAATTTATTGCCTGATATAGTCCGTATTCCTCTCCACTATAGTTTTTCCAAAAATATCTCTGTGTTCCTGTAAAAATAGTGTCTCCGTCCAAATATGTATAGGCTACTCTTGCTGTTTTGCGTTCAGTATCGTAGCAAAGCCCTGTAAGCAGGGGTTTATCCTTTGTTCCACACTGTTCCGTTATACCTCCTCTTTTTTCTGAATAAGGGTATATAGGCATACTAAGCGACATATACAGTTTCGAATCAACACAAGTCATATAATAGGGTCGTCCACACACAGACATCACCTTACTAACGCTTAAATCATCCAATGAAATTTTATACACACTATCTCCTGTTTTATAATAGATAGCATTTCCTTCCGAATCTATTGTAAACACCGGTATATACTCACCTGCATCCACAAGAGTTTTTCGATCGCTTCCGTCCAGATTCATTGAGGAAATCTGATTAATAGATTCTCCAAGAAAATATAGTTTATCATTATATATATTCAAGTTATAGGAATAGCCCTCATAAAGTGACTGGTCATCACTACCGTCCAAACGACATTTTCGAAGCGTCATATTATCATAGTATCCGCAATTATAATATATCCATTCATCGTATATTACATAATCAAACGCATCAGAATAATCTGACGGCTCTATAATTCTTAAAATTTCCATATTTTTTGTTTCTATGTTTATTCGACCGATTATATTAAGCGTTCCCACTCTTTCTGCCTGTTGTCCATATACGACTTTATCTGCATTAACACCTCTGCTGTAATAGATATATCCATCATTGTACTGCAAATTTTCGGGGTGTGACAAAAAGCTTTCTTTTTCAAGATAATCATATTTTCCCACATCAATATTATTCTTATCCATATCTTCATAACTTAACCACACATCGCTTTTACAAGTATTATCATCCGCAATGTCTATTTCATATATTTCACCTTGTGACAGGTACACTTTATCATCAATACAAACCATATTATCGCCATGATACGATTGTATAGGCTCTAATTCGCCTGAGTCTACATTGTTAAAATGCAACAAGGATACTTCTTTGTCCTCGTCGGCATAGCAAAGACCTGCGGCACTCGTAAAGAACGTACTGAAAGAGGACTTAAAAGCTACACCTCCAACTCCTGAGGTATAAACTTTATTTTCTTCCTTTTTGTTAAACATAGGCAAAACTACAAAAACAGTGGTAAGAGCTAAAGATACTACCAAGACCAAAGCAACAATAATTATTAAAATTTTCTTCTTGCTTTCCTTTTTCGTCAGAGTTTGGGGTGGAGTTACATCCGCACCAACTCTATCAGGCGCACATGCAGAACAAACACCATTCTCATTTAAAGTACCACCACATTTACCGCAGAAACTTGCTACAATGGGTGTGGGATTACACTTGGGACAAAGTCCTCTTTCGTCCACAGGTGTTCCGCATTTGCCACAGAATTTTGCTTCCATATATATCCCTCACTTGTATTTGTTACTATCAGTTTATCATACAAAAGTTAAAAATTCAACCCAAACATAAAATCCCCGAGGTATCTTTAACCTCGGGGATTTGTGCTATTAAGTATTAGTTTATTTAAGAGCATCAATTGCTGCCTGAATGAGAGAGAGCTGCTCTCTTTCTCGTGTTGCCTGAGCCTTAATCTTCTCAACAACTGCTTCGGGAGCCTTACTCATAAAGCCTGCGTTGTTAAGTTTGCCCTCGTCCTGTGCGAGAAGCTTCTCAACCTGCTTGTACTCTTTTGTAAGACGTGCAAGTTCGGCTTCTTTATCTACAAGCTCGTTCATAGGAATGTAGATTTTAGCATCAGACACAACGATTGTAACTGCACCCTCAAGCTCGAACTCTTCGGCGATTTCTACCTCGGTAGCAGATGCAAGAGAAACAATGAACTTTGCACCAAGGTTGTATGTATCTGCGTTCTTGGTTGCAATATATACCTTCGCCTTCTTTGAGGGAGGTACGTTCATCTCGTTACGACGGGTACGGATAGCTGTGATTGCCTCCATAATCTTCTCGGTAGCGGCAACTTCAGCGGGGAAGTTGAGGGATTCGTCATACTCGGGATATTTCTGGAGCATAATGGTCTCGCCGTCTGTTTCGTGGGGAAGAGTCTGCCAGATTTCCTCAGTAATAAAGGGCATAAAGGGATGGAGCAAACGAAGTGTACGCTCAAGCACCCATGTGAGTACCATTCTTGCATTTGTAGCAGTTTCGCCTTCTTCACGGAGTCTTGACTTTGTAAGCTCAATGTACCAGTCACAGTAGCAGTCCCAGATGAAGTCATAGAGCTTCTGTACGGCAATACCCAGCTCGAACTTGTCAAGGTTATCTGCAACCTCTTTTGCAACTGTATTAACGCGGGAGATAATCCACTTATCTTCGGTTGTCAATGTTTCGGGAAGCTTGCAGGGAATATCGTGGTCGTCAATATTCATATGCAGGAAACGACTTGCGTTATAAAGCTTATTTGCAAAGTTACGGCAAGACTCAACTCTCTTATCAGAAAATCTCATATCGTTTCCGGGTGAGTTACCGGTAGCGAGGAAGAAGCGAAGTGCATCTGCGCCGTATTTGTCGATAAGAAGCAGCGGATCAACGCCGTTGCCCAAGGACTTACTCATCTTTCTGCCAAGCTCGTCACGGATAATACCGTGGATAAATACTGTATCAAAGGGCTGTGCACCCATATTCTCCATACCGCTGAAGATCATTCTTGCAACCCAGAAGAAGATGATGTCGTAGCCTGTAACAAGTGTGTTTGTGGGATAGAAGAAGTCAAGCTCCTCTGTCTTATTGGGCCAGCCGAGAGTGGAGAAAGGCCAGAGTGCAGAAGAGAACCATGTATCAAGAGTATCCTCGTCCTGTGTCATATGTGTGCTTCCGCACTTGGGGCATACTGTAACTGCATCCTTGGAAACTACCATCTCGCCGCAATCGGCACAGTAGTAAGCAGGGATTCTGTGACCCCACCAAAGCTGACGGGAAATACACCAGTCACGGATATTCTCCATCCAGTGGAAATAAACTTTATCAAAACGCTCGGGAACAAACTTTGTTTTGCCACTCTTTACGCAGTCGATAGCAGGCTCAGCAAGAGGCTTCATCTTAACAAACCACTGCATTGAAACTCTGGGCTCAACTGTTGTGCCGCAACGATAGCAAGTACCAACATTGTGAGTATGAGGCTCAATCTTAACGAGGAAACCGCCTTCTTCAAGATCTTTTACGATTGCTTTTCTGCACTCGTAGCGGTCCATACCCTTGTACTTTTCGCCTGCGTTCTCGTTCATATGAGCAGTATCGTCCATTACGTTGATAATGGGCAGGTTGTGACGAAGACCAACCTCGAAGTCGTTGGGGTCGTGTGCAGGAGTAATCTTAACAACACCTGTACCGAACTCCATATCAACATAGCTGTCGGCAACAACGGGAATCTCACGACCCACGATGGGAAGAGTAACTGTCTTGCCAACGAAATCCTTGTATCTTTCGTCCTCAGGATTTACTGCAATTGCTGTATCGCCGAGGAGTGTTTCGGGTCTGGTTGTAGCAAGCTCAACATATCCGCTACCGTCTGTAAGAGGATAGCGAAGATGCCAGAAGAAGCCCTCCTGCTCCTCAAACTCAACCTCAGCATCAGAAATGGATGTACAACAATGAGGACACCAGTTGATGATTCTCTCGCCTCTGTAGATAAGACCCTTCTCATAAAGACGAACGAAAACTTCTTTAACAGCCTCGGAGCAACCTTCGTCCATTGTAAAGCGTTCTCTTGACCAGTCACAGCTGGAACCAAGCTTCTTGAGCTGTTCGCAGATTCTGCCGCCATACTCGCGCTTCCAAGCCCAAGCACGCTCAAGGAATGCTTCTCTGCCGATGTCTTCCTTTGTAATGCCTTCAGCCTTCATAGCCTCAACAATCTTTGCCTCTGTAGCAATTGATGCGTGGTCTGTGCCGGGAAGCCAGAGTGCTGCGTAGCCCTGCATTCTGCGGTAACGGATAAGAATATCCTGCAGGGTGTTGTCAAGGGCATGTCCGATGTGAAGCTGTCCTGTAATATTGGGAGGGGGCATAACTATTGTGTAAGGCTTCTTTGAGCGATCAACCTCAGCACGAAAATATCCGCCTTCCATCCAAAAATCATATATTTTATCCTCTACCTCTTTTGGGTTATAGGACTTTGCAAGTTCCTTTGCCATAAACAATTCCTCCTGTCGCAAAGGGAATATACATTGTTATTATCGCATTTATAGGGCTATTTGTCAACGAAAACCTCACAAAAATCACCTTTATTCTCCCAAATTATTAATAGTATAGGGCAAATCTCTTTTTAAAGCTTGAGAACCTCCCCTGCAAGCACAAAAAACCCGAGGCACAAACCTCGGGTTTTGATTAAAAAAACATTAAATTACTCGGTGTAGATAAGGGAAATTTCCTTGCCCTCTGAAAGCTTCTTAAGATTATCTATAAGAGCTGTAATATCTGCTCTGTAAACATAACCTGCCTTCTGTGAATTCACCACGGGAATTACCTTCTGTGTATCTGTATAGTACAGAGTAACCACATCATCAGCTCTGTCTGTGGCATAGTTATAGGTAATCTTCATTGCAGCCTCACCAGAAGTACCTGAGCTGTCTGTGCCTGCAAGCTTCATAAACATAAGGTCCTGATAGAAGATGCTGAACTGAGTTGCATCAAGAAGTTCTCCATCAAGGTAAGCTCTGGGCTCCATATAAGAAGAAGCATTGCCGTTATCGTCGTAATAAGGCACTTCTTCGCTGGAAAGAAGGAACTCATAAACTTTTCCGTCTGCTTCGATTGTCATTGTCTCAAGAGCCATATAGTAAGGAGAAAGCACATACTCATACCTGAGCTTCTCTGCAGTAGTTGTTGCCCAAGGAACCGACTCTGCAGGAATTCTGTAAACGATTTTACCCTCTTCCTCCATCATATAAACCATACCATCAGAATCTTTTTCTGATGCCATAAGAGATACAGAAAGGATGATTTCGGCAGATACAGGGTTTCCCTGTGCATCGTAACCCTCTGAACTTAAATAGTTGGTCTTAACTGTTGCAAAGGGTGTTTTAAGTCCATAGCTTTCAAGCTGGGAATCATCAGGATTTACACACACAACGGAGTCTGCTGTAAGTGCCTTTATAGAACCCATAATTGCGGAGCTTTCGTTGGTATTAACAGGCATACCGTTTTCGTCAGCATAATAGCAATTCATAGAAAGATCGGCGTTAGCAAGGATTGTTGCCTCTTCCTCAAGATGTGTACCGCCGAGGATGATTTTATCGAAGCTGTCATCAGCAACAGAAGTCTTGTCGCTGTTGAGAGCTGTACTGAAAAGCTCGGTAAAGCTAAAGAGCAGAGGAGCAATTTCTTCTTTGAGTACGATATATACCGTCTTGCTTTCGCCAAACTGAATATAGCAATACTCGGAGGTGGGAGCATCGTCACCCAGACGAACTACGGAATAAGTACCGTCGTTAAAATAAACAGTTGCTTCTGCTCTGGGTGCATCAAGGCCAAAGTCAGCCTCATTCTCGCCTTTAAGGTCGGCAACCTGAGTAAAGTTAAGCTCACATATTGCACTTGCAATAAGGGAGGGAGGAGTTGCGGCAAGGTTATAATCCTCAAAGCCCTCGAGGGTATAAACAGTTGCTTCTGTTGTGCCATCCTCATTTACGGGAGTGCTTACAAGGAAGGTATAGTTACCCTCTGAGGATTTAATTGTCATTTTATCAATATTTGCAGGGGCATAACCTGTAAGGAAGGTTCCGTAGGAGTTATTCTCAATTTCGCCTTTATCGTTTGTATTGATAACAACATCGTGAAGACCGTCCTCAAGAATCTGCGGACGCATATCAAGACCGCTGTCAAAAGTAGAATTAGCGGAATCCGAATCGGAAGAGCCTGAGCTTGATTTTGGAATTACAAGCACCAGAACGATAGCAATAACAATGGCTAAAACTATCGCCGATACAATAATTAAATTATGTTTCATTTTTTTATTCATCAGCGATGTCTCCTTCTAACCCAAACAACAATACCCACTGCTACAAGAGCCACAGGAACCACAAACATAAACAAGATACCCACAGTTACCTGCTGTGAGGATTTAACAATGATACTGGTGCTTTCAAATCTTGTGCTTTCCACCAGTATTCTGTCGCCGCCCTTAGCACTGAAATTGTTGAGAAGGTTGATAAAATAAGTCATATTATTGTAGTTGCCCGCCACATCCGTTGCTGTGATTGTATCCTTGAGGGCATAGACAGAACCCCATACAATAACTGCAGATTTCTTATCTTCGTCATTTGACTTGACACCGATTGCCGCACCGTTCAGAGCCTTACCTGTAGAGGGAAGCTTTGTGCCGTCCATGGTGTTTTCGTCGGAAGCCACAACCGTTGTAGCCTTATCGGAGGTTACAAGCAAGGGGGAAGCTATGTTTTCGTCTGTAATCTCCACAGGAGTACAGTCAGGCATAAGAACCTTAAGGTCTGTTCTTATATCCAAAGTATAGGTATCATCGTAATACTCCATAAGTGCAAATCTGTCGCTTCTTGTATTTCCAAGGGCTACTGTATTTCCCATATCTTCTGAAATATATCCCTCTGAAAGCTTCATACCCCACTGTTCAAGGAACAAATCAAGATTTGGAGTGTCCTTTGCCTGATCATTGGGAACATAGAAAAGTGTTCTGCCAAAATCACCGTCGTTACGAAGCCACAAGGAAAGTGCATCAACTGCCTCTGCAGTAAGGTCAGTATCGGGAGCCATCATAATGATAACCTCCGTATCTTCAGAGGGGGAATCAGTGAGAAGATTGATTTCCTCTGCTTCGTAGGCATTATCATCAAGGAAAACGGGAATATAGGCACAAGCACCAAAGTTTTTGGACTCTGCATTGAAAAGCTCGCCGTTGCCCACAGAAAGACCAACCTTAACCACCTTGTTTGAGGTAACGTGCTGGATTGCTGTAAGCACAGATGCCTCTACTGCCTGTCCGTAAATATAGGTTTCGCCTGTTTCGTCGGTAGTATAGGGGAATACATAGTTCTTGTTTACTATCTTATATTTACCCGTTTCGTTATCTGTGATAAGGAACAGATTATCTGCCGAACCCCAGTCAATATCAGGGTATTTTTCATTAAGCACCCTGACGGGTGTCGTGATTATGTTCTCGTACTCAAGGGTAACATTAGAATAAGCAGACATTTCTTTAAGAAGTTGATTTACCTGATAGCCGAAGCCATAGTCGGTTTCAACCGCAACAAGCCTTTCTTCGTCCATAAGCACCTTGATTGTAATATCGTGGTCCATATATTCAAAGTATTCTTTTGTCACTTTGTTAAGTCCATAGTTGCCTTTTGTCCAGTCCTTCGCAAGCCTCGGGTTTCTGTCCACAAGAACACTTGCAAAAATATTGACAAGAGCAAAGATAACAATACCGAAAATTATAAGAACCGCATTGAATATCTTGTAGCTTTTTCTGCCCAATTTATTTATGCTGAACTTTGTGCTCTGATTTTCAGAAGAAGTTGTGTTATTTGCTTTTTTATTTTCCATTTTAAACTACCTCCTTACTCAAAGCGTCTTTTATTAAGCACTCTTCCTGTAAGGAAGAGGAACAAGGCAATAAAGCTCAGATAAAAAATTATATCTGCGGGACTTACTACACCCTTGATAAGATTTGAATAATGTCCTGTAAGGGAAATTTCATCAAGAACAATAAAATCATAGCGGGTCTGTGAGCCTGTTAAGGTCTGGATGAAATTCTGCAGTGCGCCGAGGATAGAGTCATAGAGCATTACAATAAGACCTGTTCCAAGTCCCACTACGGCGGCAATAATCTGGTATTCTGTAAGTGAAGAATAAAAAAGATTTACAGCGAGCAACGATGCCCCCAGAAGGAAGGTACCAAGGAAAGCCGCCATAAACTGTCCCCAAGGAATAGAAACGCCCTTCGCACAGATACTGAGTACCATTGCATAAACAAAATAAATAAGATTGCAGATGAAGTAAAGTGCTACGGCACTTAAATATTTACCGCAGACAATTTCCCAATTTTTAACAGGAGCTGTAAGGAGCACCTGATCTGTTTTCTGCTTTTTTTCTTCTGCAAAGGATTTCATTGTAATAAGAGGAACAAGGAAGAAAATCACATAAGACATATTGCTTATTACATTTACCAGCTCGTTTCGTGAGCTCACAAGACACATACTCCAGAAGAAGTATCCTGAAAACAGAACATAAAGTGCAATAACAATATAACCCAGTGTGGATGTAAAGTAAGATGAAAAGTCTTTTTTGAATATAGCTATCACTTTTATATTCCTCCTTTCTTCTGTCTTGTGTTTGCACCGGCAAACTTTGTAAGCTGCATATAGGAATCCTCAAGAGAAAGTCCTGAATCCTTCATCTCAAGAATCACGAGATTTGCTTTGGCAAGAGCTTTGAATACGGCACGTCGTACATCTGTCTCCTTTTTGTACTCCACAGCATATTCAAAAACTCCCTCTGAAATCTGAGAAACACGACGAACCTTTGTAACCCCTTCGATTTCTCCGACAAGAGAAAGCACAGAGGAAGAAGATCCCTCTACGATTACAGATAGTTTTTTTACATCGGATGTAACAGCAGAAAGCTCTGCGGTCTTTGCATCCGCTACAATCTTACCCTCGGAAATAACTACGATTCTGTCGCAGATATTTGCAACCTCGGAAAGAATATGAGAAGAAAATATTACCGTATGTTTCTTTGCAAGGCCTCTTATAACAGAACGCATCTCAACAATCTGTCTCGGGTCAAGGCCAACTGTGGGCTCATCCAGAATAATAACCTCCGGATTACCGATTAGAGCTTGTGCAAAGCCTACTCTCTGTTTATAGCCCTTTGAGAGATTACCGATAACTCTTCCCTTTATGTCATCAATCTTTACGAGCTTCATAACTTCCTCAATATGTTGCTTTCTGGGAAGCTTTACCTTCTTGAGTCCGTAGATAAACTCAAGGTACTTTAGGACTGTCATATCAGAATACACAGGAGGCTGCTCGGGGAGATATCCGATTTTTGAGCGGGCCTGCATAGGGTTTTCCAGAATATCGTATCCGTCGATGGTAACAGTACCGCCGTTTGAAAAAAGATATCCTGTAATTATATTAAGTGTGGTAGATTTGCCTGCACCATTGGGGCCGAGAAAACCCAATATCTCACCTTTTTCTACTGTAAAACTTACATTATCCAAGGCGTTGATACTGCCGTAATTCTTAACGAGGTTTTTAACCTCTACCATTTTTATTCACTCCTTATTTATAAAACTGCCTGTTAAAAGAGGTTCGTTATACTTCCCTGAGGACAAGCTTCAATACATTCACTGCAACCGCCGCATTTATATGGGTCTACGGTTGCTTTGAATTTCTCAATTGAAACCGCTCCCTTTTCGCAAACCTTTTCGCATTTTTTACATCCGATACAGGCAACTTTACAAGCCTTTTTAGCCAAAGCGCCTTTCTGGGTGTTTGAGCAACGGACAATAACCTGCTCCTTAAGGGGTACAATATCAATTATCTTCTTGGGGCAAGCAGACACACAAAGTCCGCATGCCTTACACAAATCCTTATCAATCCGTGCAACACCGTTGCAAACACTTACTGCACCATAGGGGCAAGCTGCCACGCAGTCCCCAAGACCAAGACAGCCGAATTCGCACTGACCCTTTGAGCCTACAATCATAGCACCCTTACAGGACTTAACTCCCTGATAATTAACCTTGTCTTCGGTGTTATCTGTGATACCCATACAGCGTACCACAGCTACCTTTTTCTCTAAATTACCGACTTCCTGTCCTAAAATTCGCGCAATCTCTTTGGCACATTCTTCTCCGCCGGGAGCACAAAGTCCGTTTTTCGCCTCTCCGCTTGCAAGAGCCGCTGCATAACCCGAGCAACCTGAGTATCCGCAGGCACCGCAGTTAGCACCGGGGAGTGCTTCGGTTAATGCCTCTACCTTTTCGTCTGTGGGTACAGCCATTACAGCAGAAGCAAACGAAAGGATAAGTCCGATTATAAGTCCTATACCGGCTACAATAAGCACGGCAATTAAAATTATTGTAAAATCCAAAACCTATCCCTCCTTAACCGAGCATATTCTCAACAAGGCCCGAAAAGCCGAGGAAACTGAGAGAAACAAGAGAAGCCGCTACCAAAGTAATGGGCAGGCCCTTTAGGGATTTGGGAATATCGCAGGCCTCCATTCTCTGTCTTACACCTGCAAACATTACCATTGCCACAAGGAAACCGATACCTGCACCCAGAGAATTCACAAGTGCATGAAGGTACGTGAAATCTGCACCGCTCTTCTCGATAACAAGCATTGTTACACCGAGCACAGCACAGTTTGTTGTGATAAGGGGCAAATAAATTCCAAGGGACTTGTAAAGTGTGGGAATGTATTTTTTAAGTACAATTTCCACAAGCTGAACAAGACCTGCAATAACTAAAATAAAAACGATAGTTTCAAGATACGCCAGATCGGCAGGTACGAGGAGATACATATAAATGGGATATGTAACCGCAGTAGCAAGCACCATAACAAAGGTTACAGCAGCACTCATACCCAAAGCAGTATTTACTTTCTTCGAAACACCGAGGAAGGGACATATACCCAAAAACTTGCTGAGAACATAGTTCTCGGTGAGAATAGCTATGAGAAAAACTGAAATGAGACCCTTAATCATAGACTCTCACCTCCTTCGGAAAGTGCGACGGAAGTTTGTGTTTCTGTCGGATTTTCACACTTCTCCCCTTCTGTAACCGCCACAGAGCACTTGCCTTTTAAGGGGCAGTTACTGCAACCTGTTGCCTTTGGGGGATTCTTTCCGCTTATTTTTGAAGCCAATGCAATAAGCATACCAAAAACAAAGAATCCACCCGGAGGAAGAATAAATATAAGAATGCCAAACTCCGGAATAAGAGTATGACCAAACCAGGTTCCGTTACCGAGAATTTCACGGATAGAACCCATAAGCAGCAGAGTAACGGTAAATCCGATTCCCATCCCCAAGCCATCAAGCATGGAAGGGATAACGGAATTCTTGCTTGCATACATTTCGGCTCTGCCAAGGATAATACAGTTCACAACAATAAGAGGCAAAAATATACCGAGGCTCTCATCGATAGAGGGTACAAAAGCCTTTACGAGCATCTGAACTATTGTAACAAAGGTTGCAATAATTGTTATGTATGCAGGGATTCTTACCTTATCGGGAATCAGCTTTCGCATAGCGGAGATTACAGCATTGGAGCCGATAAGCACCAGTGTTGCCGCCAAACCCATGCCTATAGCATTAGAAGCCGCTGTGGTAACCGCAAGAGTCGGACAAGTACCGAGAACAAGGCACAGAACAGGATTTTCTTTTATAATGCCTTTTGTGACTTCTTTTACATAATTGCACTTTTTTTCACTCATCAGTTACCGCCTCCTTCCAAGGAATTATATACGTTAATCGCATTATTTACCGCCTGAGAGACAGCCTCAGAGGTTATGGTAGCACTGGTTAAAGCATCAATCTGCTTTATTCCTTCTCCGCCTTTCTTTGCAGAAAATCCTCCGTCGGGAATTTCGCCCTCAAACTGACTTCTGAAAGAGTCCTTCTGGGCATTCATTCCAAGACCGGGCGTTTCGTTGATTGATACAATGCTGACACCTGTGATACTACCTTCGGTATCAAAGCCAACCATAATCTCTACATCACCGCCGTAGCCCTTGCTCTTTGCAGGGATAGCGTAACCTACAAGGTTTCCGTCTTTATCAAAGCCGCGATAAACCTCTATCTCCAGACCCTTTTCACCTTCAAAGGTTATTGCCTGAGAGCATACCGCTTGCTTTGCCTCGTCGGCTTTTTTCTGCTGATTTTCTGCAATTGCGTCTTTTGTAAGCTCATTGGTAAAACCGAGAAGCAAGGCTACAACAAGACATATAACAAAAAGTGATATTGTGGGAACAAAAATCCCCTTAAAAGTTATCTTTTTCATCACTTACCCTCCTTGCTCTCGCCAAAAGCTCTGGGAGTTGTGGTGTTTTCAATAAGAGGAGTAAGAATATTCATAATAAGAATTGAGAAGGAAACACCCTCGGGTACTTCCGCAAAGGTTCTGATAAGGATTGTCAGAACACCGCAGCCCACAGCGTAAATAACCTTGCCCCATTTTGTAATGGGAGATGTGGTGTAGTCTGTTGCCATAAAGATTGCACCTAAGAGAAGTCCACCGCTGAGCACCTGCTCCAGAGGGTCAAGTCCCAACAGGAGTGAGAGTACTGCCGCTGTACCTATGTAAACCACGGGAATTGTGGGAGCAATAACTTTTCTTAGAATCAGATAAAGACCGCCGAGAATGAGAGCTACTGCACAGGTCTCACCCATTGAGCCGCCGTGATTACCTAAAAGAAGCTCCAGATAAGAGAAGGATGTGCCCTCTGCCAGAGGTGTAGCAGATGTTACTGCATCCACACCTGAAAGTTTTGAAGGCATCCAGTTTGTCATAGCCGCAGGGAAGGAAACCATAAGAACGATTCTTGCCGCCAAGGCGGGATTTACGAAATTCATTCCGATACCGCCGAACATCTGCTTTACAACCACAATTGCAACAATTGAGCCGAAAGCCGCCATAAGAGGATGCAGGGTTGCAGGCAGGTTAAGTGCCAGCAAAAGACCCGTAACCACAGCCGACAAATCACCTATAGTCTGCTCTCTCTTCATAATAATCCTGCTGAAGTACTCAGAAACTACACAGGTAAGCACACATATACCGATAAGCATAGCCGCCCTGTAGCCGAAGAATACAATAGAAGCTGCCGCCGCAGGCAAAAGAGAAATAATCACATCAAGCATTATTTTTCTTGTAGAAGCGGTGCTTCCCAGATGAGGAGATGAAGATGTAAAAAGTTTCGCCATATCACTTATCTCCTTTCTTGGTTGCCATATATTCTCTGAGCATACCCTTGCCCATTCGTATGGTCTGTACTATATGCCTGTGTGCAGGACAGCTGAAAGCACAGCTTCCGCACTCCATACAGGTCATAATCTGATGCTTCTGCATCGAGTCAAAATCCTTAAGTTTAATATCTGCACAAAGCTTTGTGGGTACGAGTCTCATCGGGCAAGCACTCACACATCTGCCGCAACGGATACAGTCGGTGGCGTCATTGAGCCTTGCCTCTTTTTCGTCAAAAGCAAGGATTGCGTTATTCTGCTTAAGCACAGGCAGGGTGTCATCATCGAGGGAAAGGCCCATCATAGGACCGCCCATAAGGATTTTGTGAGGCTCACCCTTGTAACCGCCACAGAACTCTATAACCTCATTGATTGGTGTACCGATAGGAACGATTACATTTTTAGGTTCTTTAATTGCACTGCCGTCAATGGTAAGACGCTTCTTTACAAGAGGCATACCCGTTTTAAGATAGTCGCTCAAAACAGCAATTGAGGTAACATTCATAACAATACAGCCTGCATCTGCAGGAAGCTTACCTGCAGGCACCTCTCTGCCTGTGCAGGCTTTTATGAGCACCTTCTCTGCACCCTGCGGATAGGATGCCTTAAGAGGAAGAACCCTTACTACATCTTTAGGGTCGTACTTCTCATTATCGGCAATCTCTTTGAGGATTTTTATCGCCTCGGGCTTGTTGTTCTCTATTCCGATGATAACTCTTTCTATACCCAGTATCTCGAGCACCGAATAAATACCCGACATAACAGCCCAGGAGTTTTCGATTACCTCACGGTTATCAGCAGTTATATACGGCTCACACTCTGCACAGTTTATAAGGAGTGTGTCAATCTCTTTTCCTTCGGGGACATTGAGCTTTACGTGAGTGGGAAAGCCTGCTCCGCCAAGACCTACCAGACCGCTTGCTCTTACAGCTCTCAGGAAATCCTGCAAGTTATTTACCTCTACAGGTTTAAGAGCGGGGTCAGGAGTATCAAGTCCGTCAGACTCAATCACAACAGCTTCTGTAAGCTTGCCGCCGGGGAGAGTAATGTTTGTAATACTTTTTACTGTTCCGCTGACACTGGAATGAATCGGTGCACAGACAAATGCATCACTGTCACCCACCACAGTGCCCACATAAACGGTATCGCCAACTGCTACCACAGGCTTGCAGGGTGCACCAATGTGCTGCTGCATTGCAATGGTAACTGTTTTCGGGGAGGGCATAATCACACTCTGCATATCGGTTGTGTGCTTTCTGTGAGGTACCCTTGCTCCGCCGTTAGTACGGAAGGGCTTAGTCGGAAAACTTAATTTTTTCTCTTGCATATTTCAACCTCCTGTGTAAGAAGTTTATATAAAATTTTGCTACTGTAATCAGCGTATACTTTCGCATTGTAGAGTTAATAATAATTATATCTATTTGAGTGTTTTTTTCAATGAATTTTTCAAAAATTCCATATATTGAAAAGAACAAGTCAAAAAATGCATATATATGTATATAATATTTATGGAAAGAAAGGACTATTATGGAATATCTTAAAGCGTTTCTTGCAGGCGGTATTATCTGCGCTGTAGCACAAATACTTATCGACCTGACAAAACTCACCCCCGCAAGAATCCTAACGGGCTGTGTGGTGCTTGGTGTTGTGCTCTCTGCACTGGGACTTTACAAGCCCTTCGCAGAGTTTGCAGGAGCAGGAGCATCGGTGCCTCTGACAGGATTCGGACACGTTATGGCAGAGGGAGTAAAAACCGCCGTAACCGCAAAGGGTGCAATGGGAATCCTCACAGGAGGTCTGTCCGCGTCTGCGGCAGGAATCACCGCCGCAATTGTCTTGGGTGTTATTGCCGCCATACTGGGAAAGTCCCGACTTAAATAAAAAAAGAGCAAATCCTTTGAAATCCCCTAAAAATTCCCCTTGAAAACCCACATTTATCGTTGTATAATAATCTTTAGGTTGTTTTTAAACATTTAATAAGGGGTATTATATGATGACCAAAGGTTTTGACAACAAAAAATATTTGCAGATGCAGTCCGAATGTATCAAAGAGCGTATCAACCAGTTTGGCGGTAAACTCTACCTTGAATTCGGCGGCAAGCTCTACGACGATAATCACGCATCCCGCGTACTTCCCGGCTTTGAGCCCGACAGCAAGCTTCAGATGCTTATGCAACTTAAAGACCAGGCAGAGATAGTTATCATCATCAACGCAGGCGACATTGAAAAAAACAAGGTAAGAGGCGATTTAGGCATCACCTACGACCTTGACACACTCCGTCTTATTGATGTTTTTCGCGGAGTTGGTCTTTATGTGGGCAGTGTGGTACTTACCTGCTATGCAAACCAACCCTCTGCAAATAAGTTCCAGAAAAGACTGGAGGAACTGGGTGTTAAGGTTTACCGCCACTATCCCATTCCCGGTTATCCTGCAGATATTGACCTTATCGTAAGCGAAGAAGGACTCGGCAAAAACGAATACATCGAAACAAGCAAACAGCTTGTAATAATCACTGCCCCCGGTCCCGGATCAGGCAAAATGGCAACCTGCCTTTCTCAGCTTTATCACGACCACAAGAGAGGCATCAAGGCAGGCTACGCAAAATTCGAAACCTTCCCTATCTGGAATCTTCCCCTTAAGCATCCTGTTAATATGGCTTACGAGGCAGCAACAGCCGACCTTAACGATGTCAATATGATTGACCCCTACCACTTTGAAGCCTATGGTGAAACCACCGTTAACTATAACCGAGATGTAGAGATTTTCCCTGTGCTCAGTGCAATGTTTGAGCAAATCTTAGGTGAATCCCCCTACAAATCTCCCACAGATATGGGAGTTAATATGGCAGGTCACTGCATTTTTGACGACAAGGCAGTTTGTGCCGCCGCACAGCAGGAAATCATCCGTCGATACTACACCGCCATGTGCTCTTACAGACAAGGCAACGCAGAGAAAGATGTTACCCTGAAGCTTGAGCTTCTTATGAAGCAGGCAGGACTTTCATCCGAGCAAAGACCGGTTATTGTTGCCGCTCTCCAAAAAGCGGAAGCAACAGGCGAGCCTGCCGCCGCAATCGAAATGCCCGACGGCACCATAATCACAGGCAAAACATCAACGCTTTTAGGTGCTTCTTCTGCGGCAATCCTCAATGCTCTCAAATATCTTGCAGGACTTGATGACGAAATCCATCTTATCTCCCCCACCATTATCGAGCCCATACAGAAGCTCAAGGTTGAGCATCTGGGCAACCGCAACCCCAGACTCCACATTGACGAGGTGCTCTTGGCACTCTCTATCTGTGCCGCAACCGACGAGCTGGCACAGAAGGCTCTCAATGAGCTTCATAACCTTAAAGGCTGCGAGGCACACACCACGGTAATTCTGGCAAGCACCGACGAAAAGATGTTTAAGAAACTGGGTATGAACATCACCTGCGAGCCCGCTTACCAATCCAAAAAACTTTATCATCTGTAAAAGAAAAACCGTTGAGCAAATCACTCAACGGTTTTAGTTTTATTCTCACAAAAAAGCAGAAGACAAAACTATGCCTTCTGCTTAAGTTTGTGCAAATTTTCAATTAAACGATAGCACTGTCGAGGTACTCCTCAAGCTCCTCGTCGTCTCTTTCCTTCTTTTTCTTGATAAGAGTGATTGTAGCAACTGCTGCTGCAACTGCAACAAGAGCAGAAATCAGAGCGATAAGCCATCCCCAAGAATTTTTCTTTTCCATAAAATTGTGCCTCCGATCATATACTATTTAATATTCTATGCAAAAAACCACAGATATTCTATCTAATTAAAATAATAACAGCACAAAATAAAATTGTCAACCGAAAATATGGGGTTGAAGCCAAAAAAATTCCAAAACACCCCATAAAAAACAAAAAAAGCAGAGAAGTGCTCTGCTTTTAAGGTTTATTAAGAAAAATTATGCTGTTGCATTCAGGCGCTTAACAAGATTAGACTTGCTTCTTGCGGCAGTGTTCTTATGCAGAATACCCTTTGCGGTAGCCTGATCAATTTTCTTAACAGCAAGACGAACCGCCTCAGCTTTGTTGTCAGCGTTGGTGTCGATTGCGTTGTAAGCTTTCTTAATTGCTGTTCTGAGAGCAGACTTGATGCTCTTGTTCTGAGCAGTCTTGGTTGCGATAACCTTAACGCGCTTCTTTGCTGATTTGATATTGGGCATTGTCCCACCTCCTTCAAAAGCGTTAACACGAAACCTCGTGAGATTTATCATCAGAGCTTCCATAAAAGCCCTATTTTCACAATCGTGCTGATATATAATAACACTATCACTTAAAAAAATCAAGCATTTTCTTTATTTTCCGAAGATTTTTTTATTTTTATTTTAATGTGTCTCAATTACCCACAACATATAGATGTTATTACACTTTGCAGATACAAGAACTGTTGTTACACTTTTATAATCCTTGATTTATTTTCAATACATACAAATCAGAATTCTGTATTTTTTTGCTGTACACAAATAATTCACAAATCATTTATCCAAAATATACTTGACAAAATCTTACTTCGGGTGTAAATTATTAGTAGAGTTAGCACTCTATACGCGAGAGTGCTAATCACAAATAAGGAGGCGATGATATGGAGCTTGCAGAAAGAAAAAAGAACATACTCCGTGCCATCGTCGAAGGATATATCGCCACAGGCGAGGCAGTTGGCTCGAAAACGCTCTTGCAGGAAACAGGAATTAACGTATCTCCTGCTACCATCCGCAACGACATGGCTGACCTGACACAGAATGGTTACCTTTATCAGCCACACACCTCTGCAGGCCGTATTCCCACACAGAAGGCATGTCGTTATTACATTGATAACCTTATGCCACTCAAAGCGCCCTCTGCAAGAGCGTGTGATTATATTGATAATAAATTAAGCCTTAGTGCAGACACCCCCGAAAATCTGCTGCGTACTGCTGCAGAGCTTCTCTCGGACTATACGGGCTTTGCTGCAGTAACCACAACCCCTCCCGTTACAGAGGCAAGAGTACACCGCCTGCACTTTTTGGCTACAGGCAGGCACACCGCTATGGTTGTTCTTGTTACAACAACAGGTATGGTACGAAACAGACTCTTCAGATGTAACTTTGTTATTACAAATGAAGTCACAGAGGTCCTGCAGAAAATACTCAACAAAGCCCTCTCGGGAACACCTCTTTCGGAGCTTACCAAGCCCTTTATGCAAACTGTTGCATCTGCTTTCCCCGACCTTTTGATGCTTACCCCTCAGGCTCTTGTAGCGGTTATGGAAATTGCCGCTCAGGCACAGGAAACCGAAATCTGCACCAGCGGTCAATCAAGACTTCTCTTTATGCCGGATGTAGATATTCCCACAGCAAGAGGCATTATGAGCTTCCTGCAAAGCAAAGAAAAGGTATCACGTCTGCTCTTTGAGGGTAAAAGCGGTATGAGGTTTTTCCTCGGTACAGAGTGCGGTGCTCCTGAGCTTCAAGGCTGTACTGTTATAAGTGCAAGATACGAGATCGCAGGCAAGACTGCCGGCTCGGTTGCTCTCTTCGGCCCTGCCCGAATGGACTATGCCGCTGCCGCAGGTGCTGTAGCATACATTGCAAAAGCCACAGGGAACCTGCTTGATGAAATGATAGATATATAAACCCACAGATATAAATGTATTAAGGAGTCAAAGAATGAGCAAGAAAAATGAAAACATCACTCCCGAAGAAAACCTGGAAGTCAAAGAGGAAGTGACAGAAGAAGTTACAGACACTCCCAAAGAACCTTCCGAGTGCGAAAAGCTGAGTGAAGAACTTAAAACACAGAAAGAAAATTATCTTCGTCTTGCCGCAGAGTACGACAACTACAGAAAACGTACTCAGCAGGAGAAGCTCTCAATCTATGCCGATGCTACCGCAAAAGCAGTTGAAGAGTTACTTCCTATGGCGGACTCGGTAAATGCCGCTCTCTCTGCAACACCCGAGGATGACCCTCAGCGACAGGGTATTGAGCTTATCGGCAACCAGTTTGCAAAATCTCTTGAAAAGCTGGGTGTGGAGTCATTTGGCGAAGTAGGCGAAGTTTTTGACCCTCAGCTTCACAATGCTGTTGCACGAACAGAAAACCCCGACCTTCCTGCAAATTCCATTGCTATGGTGTTCCAGAAGGGCTTTAAAATCGGCGACAAAATTATCCGTGCCGCTATGGTGCAGGTAGCAAATTGCGGATAAGAGCAGCGTAGGTGAACGAGGCGTGCCACAAAAGCGCCTCTGTAAAGCGTAACTCTTTACCCTTTATATATAAAACAAATCTATAATCAATCTAATTCATATTTGGAGGTATTTTATTATGGCAAAGACAATTGGTATCGATCTTGGTACAACTAACTCTTGCGTAGCAGTTATCGAAGGCGGCGAGCCTGTAGTTATTGCTAACGCAGAAGGCGCAAGAACAACTCCTTCCGTTGTTGCTTTCTCTGCAAACGGCGAAAGAATGGTAGGTCAGGTTGCAAAGCGTCAGGCTATCACAAACCCTGCAGGCACAGTTGCTTCCATCAAAAGAGAGATGGGAACAGACTACAAAGTAACAATCGGCGGCAAAGCATATACTCCTCAGGAGATTTCCGCTATGATTCTTCAGAAGCTCAAGACCGACGCAGAAGCATATCTGGGCGAAACAGTAACACAGGCTGTTATCACAGTTCCTGCATACTTCACAGACGCACAGCGTCAGGCTACAAAGGACGCAGGTAAGATTGCAGGTCTTGATGTTAAGAGAATTATCAACGAGCCTACTGCAGCTGCTCTTTCTTACGGCATTGACAAAGAAACAGACCAGAAGGTAATGGTTTACGACCTTGGCGGCGGTACCTTTGACGTATCCATCATCGAGATGGGCGACGGTGTTCAGGAAGTTCTCGCAACAGCAGGTAACAACCGTCTGGGCGGCGACGACTTTGACCAGAGAATCATCAACTGGATTGTTGCAAGCTACAAAACAGAGGCAGGCATTGACCTCTCAAACGACAACCTTGCAATGCAGAGACTTAAAGAAGCTGCAGAAAAGGCAAAAATTGAGCTTTCCGGTGTTACTTCCACAGACATCAATCTGCCCTACATCACAGCAGATGCAACAGGTCCCAAGCACCTTAATATGACTCTTACAAGAGCAAAGTTCAACGAGCTTACAGCAGATCTGGTTGAGAATACAATCATTCCTGTAAAGCGTGCTCTCTCCGACTCAGGCCTCAGCATTTCAGAAATTGATAAGGTTCTTATGGTTGGCGGCTCTTCCCGTATTCCTGCTGTTCAGGAGGCTGTTAAAGCTCTTATCGGCAAGGAACCCTTCAAGGGCATAAACCCCGACGAGTGTGTTGCTATCGGCGCAGCACTTCAGGCAGGTGTTCTCGGCGGTGAGGTTGAGGGTCTCCTTCTCCTCGACGTTACTCCCCTTTCTCTCGGTGTTGAGACAATGGGCGGTGTTATGACAAAGATTATTGACAGAAATACAACTATCCCCACAAAGAAGAGCCAGATCTTCTCTACTGCTGCTGACAATCAGACTCAGGTTGAGGTTAACGTTCTTCAGGGCGAAAGAGAGTTTGCAAGAGACAACAAGCAGCTCGGTCTCTTTGCTCTCACAGGCATTGCTCCTGCTCCCAGAGGAATCCCCCAGATTGAAGTTACCTTTGACATCGATGCCAACGGCATTGTTAACGTAAGCGCAAAGGATCTGGGCACAGGCAAAGAGCAGAACATTACAATTTCTTCTTCCACAAATATGTCTAAGGAAGACATCGACAAAGCAGTTAAGGAAGCAGAGCAGTTTGCCGCAGAGGATAAGGCTCGTCGTGAGGCGGTTGACGCAAAGAACGAAGCAGAGAATATGGCTTATCAGGCAGAGAAGCTGGTTGCAGACAACGGCGACAAGCTCTCCGAAGAGGATAAGAACACCCTTACTACAAAGGCTCAGGCTGTTAAGGACGCTATACAGAGAGATGACAAAGACCTTATAAATGCTGCAAAAGAGGATCTTCAGAAGGCTCTCTATGAAATTTCCTCCAAGATGTATCAGGCAGCTCAGGCTGCAGGTGCCGCTCCCGGTGCTGATGCAACAGGCGATGCAGCTCCCGAGGGCAACGTTTATGACGCAGACTTCACAGATGTTTCAGAGTAATTCCTTTGTTGACTATCGGGTGAGCATAAGGTAAAATACAAATCACAAGTAAAATGCAGTGCTGCTCCTTTTCGGGAGCAGCACTTGCGGTGTTTTTAAAACAATAGTAGGAAAACATTTTTCATTTTCCACCTCTCCCTCAATGGGAAGGCATATTTTAAAATAAAGAGGGTGAAGACTTGGCTAACAAAAGGGACTATTATGAGGTTATGAACATCTCAAAGGGTGCCTCTGACGATGAAATCAAGAAAGCTTACAGACAGCTTGCTAAAAAATACCATCCCGACTTAAATCCCGGAAATCCGGAAGCCGAGGCAAAATTCAAAGAAGTAAATGAGGCTTACGAGGTGCTGTCAGACAAAGACAAGCGTGCTCGCTACGACCAGTTTGGCCACGCAGGAGTTGACCCGAACTATGGTGCAGGCGGCGGTTACGGCGGCAGTCCCTTTGGCCAGGATATAGATTTAGGCGACATTTTCAACAGTGTTTTCGGAGGTTTCGGCGGCTTTGGCGGCAGACGAAACAGCTCAAACCCCAATGCTCCCAGAAGAGGTGCAGATGTTGAGGCTTCTATCGGTATCTCTTTCGACGAAGCCGCAAAGGGTTGTCGCAAGGAAGTTTCCTTCAATGCGGTTGTAACCTGCGAGGAATGTTCTGGCACAGGTGCACAGAAGGGCACTTCCGCCAAAACCTGCCCCACCTGCTCGGGTCGCGGCCAGGTAACCGTAAACCAGCGCACACCTTTCGGTGTTGTTCAGACCTCCAGAGTCTGCGATGCTTGTCGAGGCACAGGTAAAATTATTGATAACCCCTGTAAATCCTGCGGCGGTAACGGCAGAAAGAAAAAGCAGAGAAAAATTGAAATCAACATCCCAGCAGGTATAGCAAATGATCAGGTACTCAATATAAGCGGTCAGGGCTCCGCAGGTACCAACGGTGGCCCCGCAGGCGATTTACACGTATATGTTTCCGTCAGACCCCATCCTATTTTTGAGCGTCGGGGTGACGACGTTTGGTGTGAGCTTCCCCTTACCTTTGCCCAGGCAGCTCTGGGTGCAGAGGTAATCGTTCCCACAATTGACGGAAAGGTAAGCTACTCCGTTCACGACGGCACACAGCCCGGCGACGTATTTAAGCTCAAAGGCAAGGGAATCCCCCACATAAACGGCAGAGGCAGAGGCGACCAGTATGTTAAGGTAACAGTCGAAGTTCCCAAAAATCTTAACTCCAAGCAGAAATCTGCTCTCAAGGATTTTGAAGCCGCAACAACCGACAAAAACTACACAAAACGCAAAAGCTTCTTTGATGTAATCAAAAAGATCTTTGATTAAACCTAAATCGCACTAAGAGGTACAAGTTATGGAATGGACCGAAATCATTATATCAATAGACAGAGATAATCTGGAAACAGCAGAGGCAATTGCCCACATGCTGGTACCCTACGGCTTCTACATAGAGGACTATGCCTCTATGATTGAAGAAGTTATGGAAATTGCTCACATCGACCTTATTGACGAGGAGCTTCTCAAGAAGGACAAGACAAAAGCTCTCATTCACGTATACATCAGCCCCGAAGAAAACCCTGCAGAATCTGTAGCATTCCTGCGTGAAAGACTTTCTGAGGAAGGAATCAGAAGCGAAATCGATACTACAGGCTGTGACGAAATGGATTGGAGAAACAACTGGAAGCAGTTTTTCTTCCCTATCCCTGTCGGCGAAAAGCTCCTTATCCGTCCTACCTGGCGTGATGAATACGACCCGGGCGACAGAAAGGTTATCAATATTGATCCCGGCATGGCATTCGGCACGGGAAACCACGAAACCACCAGACTTTGCCTTAAGTGTCTTGAAAAATTCGTAAAGAAAGATGATGTTGTTCTTGATGTGGGCTGTGGCAGCGGTATTCTTTCCATAGCTTCCGTACTGCTTGGTGCAAAAAGTGCTTTCGGCGTTGACATTGACCCCACTGCTGTACGCACCGCTTTTGAAAACACCGAAATGAACAATGTTTCTGACAAATGCACCTTTGTTGCAGGAAACCTTACCGATAAAGTAAGCGGCACTTACGATATTGTTGTTGCAAATATTGTAGCAGATGCTATAATTATGTTGTCAAAAGATGTAAGAAACTTTATGAACGACAAATCCGTTTATATTATGAGCGGCATCATCGACAGCAGAAAAGACGAAGTACTCTCTGTTATCAAAAAGGATTTTGAAGTTACAAACATCTTTGAAGAAGCAGGTTGGGTCTGCATTGCCGCAAAGGTAAAAGCTTAACTGCGATAAATATGTATTCTGACGAATACTGAAATTTTCCGATTCGGAGGCAAAACGCTTATGAAAAAACCAAACAAAAGAGATACTCTTAATCTTATCTTTTCCGCATTTCTTATTCTGGGCTTCATAGTATGCTCATACTTTTTCCTTACTATGACTTCTGCAAAGCCCGAGCTGGCTCCCTATATCAACACTCTGGTATTCACAGTATTCGGTCTTATTCTCTTTTACGCAACAAGAGTCGGCGAAGGCAAGCCCGTAAAGAGATTCAGTCTCTGGACACTTATCATTTTGGATTTGCCTGCTCTCTATGCAATACTTGCTCACTTCATTGAGAAGCTTCCTCTTCACGACCAGATAGCTGCACTGGATACTGCAACTGCCCTGCCCTACAGCCCTCTGTTCATTATGGCTTGTGTGGCTCTGGGCTACGGTATTCCCTACACCTTCTTAAGCGGTTTTGAGCTTAAAGAAAGCGGCGAAGAAGTGCAAGAGGCAGAAGACATCGAGGAAGAAGACGAGGGTATGTACATCCTCGCAGACGAGGACACCGAGGGTGCTCTCCTTGTTGTAGATGACCTCGACACCGCTTACAATACAGAGAAAGAAATCAGACTTTCCGACGTTACTCCCTGTGCAGAAGAAATCAAGGTAGGCTCTTTTGTAGTATTCGCAGAGAACGTTAAGCTTGAAGAAGCCATTGCAATCGAGGCAGAGAGCGAAAGCACAGCAGAGGAAATCACAGAAGAATAAAAGTCTTTAACATATCCCTTACAAAATAACAAATTATAAGTAAAAACAGGGTGTATGTTTAATATACACCCTTATTCATCGAAAAGAGGTAAATTTATTATGGGTTGCACACACAACTGCGAAACCTGCAAGGAGAACTGCTCCTCAAAAGGCGAAAACACTATTCCTAAGGAACAGCTTAATGCTCACAGCAGTGTCAAGAAAGTTATCGGCGTTGTTTCTGGCAAGGGCGGCGTAGGCAAAAGCCTTGTTACTTCCGCTATGGCTGTAATGATGAACCGTCGCGGATATAAAACCGCCATTATGGATGCTGATATTACAGGCCCTTCCATTCCTAAGGCTTTCGGTCTTACAGAAAAATGTATGGGCTCTGAGATGGGTATTCTGCCCGTTAAGACAAAGACAGGCATTGACGTTGTATCTATCAATCTCCTCCTCGAAAACGAAACCGACCCTGTTATCTGGAGAGGTCCTGTCATTGCAGGTACTGTTAAGCAGTTCTGGACAGAGGTAGTGTGGAATGATATTGACTATATGTTCATCGATATGCCTCCCGGAACAGGCGATGTTCCTCTTACTGTTTTCCAGAGCCTGCCCATTGACGGTATTATTGTTGTTACCGCTGTGCAGGAGCTGGTTTCCATGATTGTGGAAAAGGCTGCGAAGATGGCTAACCTTATGAATGTTCCCATCATCGGTCTTGTAGAGAATATGAGCTACTTCCAGTGTCCCGATTGCGGAAAACAGCATAAGCTTTTCGGCGAAAGCCACATCGACGAGATTGCCGCAAAATACAACACCGAGGTACTTGCAAAGCTGCCTATCGACAGCTCCCTTGCTACCTGCACCGACACAGGCTCTATGGAGCTCTTTGTTGGTGATTACTTTGAAAAAGCTGCAGATGCAGTAGAAAAGCTCTGATATTAAATCACAAAACGATCTTCAAAAAACGAAGGTCGTTTATTTTTTGCCTTTTTACATAAACTAATCAAAAATCATCGGGCGGTATTTTTATGAAGCTTTCAAAGAAGGTCTTTATTCTATGGGCAGGCAGACTGCTGTTTGTGAGCTTTGCAGGAGTCCCTTTGCTGTCTTTAAAGGAAGTCCGTTTTTATGGAATATACTTTTTGTTTTTATGCATAAATCTCTTTGTATACCTTATTTTGTATCTGAGGTTTAAGTTTTGTACCATTATTTTTTCAGAAGATCACCTTGTACTTAAAACAGGCTTTTTGATAAAGAAAAGACAAACAATCCCTTTAAAGTTTATTTGTACAACCAGAATCTTACGCACACCCTTATCCCTTGCTCTCGGGCTATACTGTCCTGTTCTTTACTGCGAAGGAGTAAGGACGATACTTCCGCCCCTTACCCAAAAGCAATATGAAAAATTTGAATTTTTGAGGACGAGAAGCTTTGAAGCATAAAACATCCGCATATCACATTCCTGTGTTTCTTTACCGAAGGGGATTTTTAATTCTCACCTTGCTCTTGCAAGTTTTTCTTCTTAACGGCACAAACCTTTCTCCTTATATCTATGCCCGTGTTGCCGTAGCATTTTCTGTATCTCTCTTTGTTTTTTCCTATATTTATTATAAAAACATTCGGGTGTACTCACATCCAAAAACACTAAATTTAAAGGAAGGCATATTCCTTTGTCAGCACACTCTGTTTCCCCTCAAAGACATAAGATGCATAACCTTCTCTCAAGGGCCTTTGCAAAAAATATTGAAAGTATGCAGTATAACTATACACTCAAGTCTTTGCAGTTCTTCTGTTTATCTGAAAACAGAGCCTTATCTTTTTATCAGGCATATATCAGACTGTAGCAAAAGCAAACCCTCTCTTCAGATAAAAAGCAACCTCTTTGCTGTCCTTTTGCTTTCTCTCGGATTTTACAATGCGTTTACGGGAGCCCTGACCCTTGTGCCCTTTTTCAGAAAGCTCTCGGTTCTTTCAAGCAGTTCAGATAATTATAATATACATTTTTTGACTGTTGATTTTCATTCTGCCTTACCCGCTTTGCTTTTTTCTCTTTGGGTATCAATCATTCTTTTATGGCTTGTGGGCATTTTGCTTAATATTTTTCGTTTTTATGGTCTTTCGCTTACCATTTCAAAAAACAACATTACCACTTCTCGGGGTCTTATCATCAGACACACAACTCAAATTCCTAAAAAGCATATTTGTGCTGTTACGTTCCGACAAAATCTTCTGATGATTCTTATGAATCGTTACACCGGAGAGTTTATTTCTTCCTGCAAAAGAAAAGAAAAGAGAACAGCCTTTCTCTGTGGTGCAAAAAAAGAAACCTGCCTCAATACTTTAAAGCACTTAAAAAAGACTTCGGAAAGAAGCAAAAAAACTCTTCGCCTTAAGCCCTTATCCCTTTGGGGCTACACTTATCTGCCGATTACTCTGCTGTTTGTTTTTTCCGCCCTCTCGGTAATTGCCGATAAATACTCCCCATATATTGCTCGCACAAGAATAGGACTTTTCATTATTCTTTGGCTTGTGGGCTGGTTTTTCTTTCGGCTTTGTATTTTCACACGATGCTTTGCCAATCTGAATTCCGATATGCTCACAATAGGATATTATCGGGGACTGACCTATTGCCTTGCATATATTCCAAAAAACAAAATCCGCAAGTTAATAATCACACAAACTGTTTTTCAAAAGAAAAAAGGTACTTGCTCTTTGAGAATATATATAAGAGGACAGCAGAGAGCCGTCGGCTTTATAAAGCATACAGACAAAGAAAAAGCCGCAGAGCTTGAATTCAAACTCTGCGGTCATATTTAATCAATCTTCACTTTTATATTCAAGTATATCAGCGGGAGTGCACTCAAGAGCCTTGCACAATTTATCGAGGGTTGTAAATTTTATTGCTCTCGCTTTGCCGCTTTTGAGAAGAGATAAATCGGGAGCAGGAATTCCCACAAGCTTTGCAAGCTCTGCACAGTTTATCTCTCTTTTTGACATTATCTCGTCCAGTTTAATTACTAAAGACATTTTGTCCACCTCAGATAGTATATTCGTTTTCTTCTTTTATATCTACCACTCGTCTGAGCAGATGCTTCATTATCTTGCAGAAGCCGAAAACCATCAAACAGAAAAAAGCTACAATAAACAAAGCAAACACCAGATAAGGATTAACCTTCATAATCCATATTGAGCCTGCAACAAAGCCTATCATATATGCTACAATCTCAATAAGTGCAACCAATGCGATTCTGTCAAAAAGCTTTACGGTGGAAATCGTAAAAGCTTTTCCCGACTGGGCATTCTGACATATATTGATAATCAGCAGAACTATGTAGTAAAAGCCGATAGATGTTACCCACACAAAAAGAAGTGCAGGGTAAAGCAAAAATTCATATTCGGGCACACGCCATTTTAAAGAGTCTATAAAGTAAGGCAGAAGAATAACAGAAAGCACAAACATACTGCCTGCAAATATTATAGAAAGCCATTTAAACATTTTTATATATTTGGTCACGATATCACCTCAACAGGTTATTATCTCTTGGTTTCAATAATTGGAATGTTATCACTAATAACGCAAAAAGTCAATGCTTTTTGATTATACGAGCACAGCAGAGAGTACATCTATGGTCTTCTTTGCCGCCATAATCTTGAACTCATTAAAGTCCACAGTAGTGTTATGACCTATATCGTCAGAAATACTGCGAAGGATTGCAAAGGGCACTCCTGCACGAATACAAACCTGTGCCATAGCACCACCCTCCATCTCGCAGGCAAGAGCAGAAAACTCTTTTCCTATGGAAAGTCTTTCCTCACTGTCTGCTACAAACTTATCGCCTGTAGCAATAATACCTCTGAAGGCTCTTGTATCCTCAAGTGTCTTTGCCGCCTCGAAAAGCTTTGCAGAAATCTCTTCATCAGCAGGGAGCTCAACTATTCTTTTTCCCAGAAGCTCAAGTGTTCCCTTAGGGTCTCCGAAAGCAGTACAGTCAAAATCGTGCTGTACTGCCGCTGTAGCAATCACCACATCACCGACAGTTACATCGGTGGACAATGCACCTGCAACACCGCTGTTGATAATTACAGCAGGTGAGTAAAAATCAATAAGCATCTGGGTGCAGATTGCGGCACTAACCTTGCCGATTCCGCATTGTACGAGAACAACATCTGTGTTTCGGATTTTACCTTTATAAAAAGTCGTTCCTGACTTCTCCACTATATTTTCTGTTTCAATAATTTCAAGAAGGCCCTGAAGCTCCAGCTCCATAGCACAGATAATTCCAACGGGTTTATTCATAATACTACTCCTAAAATCTTAGTCAAAATTTCCTGTAAGGCACATAATAGCCGAAATTGCCGCCAAGGGTGCTGTTTCTGCCCGGAGAATTCTCTTGCCCAGAGTAGCGGGAAGAACTCCGCTCTCTTTTGCTTTCTCAACCTCGGATACATCAAAACCGCCTTCACAGCCCACAAATATACCGAAGGACTTGTGCTCATTATCCGTGAAGGTTTTAAGGCTTTCGCCGCCGCCCTCATAGAAAATAATGCTTACATCCTTTTGCGATGCATCGCCCAGTGCCTCTTCAAAGCTCATTACATCATCCACCAAGGGCACAATACCTCTGCAGGATTGCTGAGCCGCACCCAAGGCAATTTTTTGCCAACGCTCAATTTTCTTTTTAATGGATTTCTCGTCAGGTCTGGATACGCAACGGCTTGTAACAACGGGCACTATCCTCTCAACCCCCAGCTCTACAGACTTCTGTACAATCAGATCCATTTTATCCCCTTTGGTCAAAGACTGATAAAGAGTTACTTTTACATCCGCCTCGTTTTCGCAAGGCTTGGAGCTTATACTCTCAACCCGGGCAGAGTCAGAATAAAAAGCCGATATTCTGCAAAGATGCTCCTGCAAAGAGGGTGTAACAAGAGTAAGCTCCTCGCCAACTCTCATCCGCAGGGATTTTTCTATATGCTTTGCATCTTCTCCTGTAATAATACAAGTGCCGTTTATTTCTTCATCTGTAAAAAACCATGCCATAAACAATCTCCCATAATAAAGGACTAATCGTAATCATATATAATATAGCAAAAAACTCTTCTGTTTGCAATAATCATATTATAGTGATAATATAAAGTTGTATTGAAATGTTTTTATCAGGCAATATTAAATATAAATTCAAATCAAAAAACGAGGTATATACTATGAATTTCGAAATAATCACAGAAAAAGATTTTGAAGAGCTCCTAAAAAAAGAGAATACGGATTGCGAATCAATAACGAAGCTCCTTATAAAAGAACTTGAGAAAAAAGGAATGAAGGTTGCCACCGCCGAAAGCTGTACCGGAGGTCTTATAAGCAAGCTGCTCACCGACGAAGCAGGCGTATCAGAGGTTTTTGATTGCGGAATTTGCTCCTATGCCAACTGTATAAAAGAGAAGGTTCTGGGTGTAAGCAGTAAAGATTTAGAGGAATTAGGTGCCGTATCTCCTCAGGTAGCCGCACAGATGGCAGAAGGAGTACGAACCCTTGCAAATGCTGATATGGGAATCAGTACTACAGGTATTGCAGGACCCACGGGCGGAAGCCGAGAAAAGCCCGTAGGTACAGTATTTATCGGAATTGCCACCAAAGATAAGACAAGGGTAATAAAGGGCGATTTTAGTGCAAAATATAACAATCGAGATAAAAATCGCCAACTCGCCGCTCATTTGGCAATTTATTGTGGATTTTCCAGTATTTAAGCCATATTTACCTTATTTTGCTTGCAAAACAGAAAGAATTGTGGTAAAATTCGAAGTGATTATAGCGGTCAAAATTTGACAGGTTGCGATTTTTGACTGCACCTTCTACCGCATTATATATACGGAATATATACGAGTACACCTACTCAACCAAAATTTAATTACTTTTGCAGGAGATGATTTTATGTCAAGAGCAGCCGGAATTCTTATGCCTATCACTTCTCTGCCTTCTCCCTACGGAATCGGCACAATAGGCAAAGAAGCTTACAAATTTGCTGACTTCCTCAAGAAAGCTGGTCAGACAATCTGGCAGATTCTTCCCGTTGGTCCCACAAGCTACGGCGATTCCCCTTATCAGTCTTTCTCAACTTATGCAGGCAATCCCTATATGATTGACCTTGATATGCTCTGTGAAGAGGGGCTTCTTAAAGCCGCTGATATGGACGGCTACAACTACGGCACCAACCCCGGCTATGTAGATTACGAGAAAATCTACAACTGCCGTTTTGAGATTCTTCGTAAAGCTTATGAAAACTTCAAGGCTTTGGACAAAGACAGCGATGCACAGAAAGCATTTCGCTCCTTTAAGAGAAAAAACGCAGGCTGGCTTAAAAACTATGCTCTCTATATGTCTGTTAAAAAGAGCTTCGGTATGAAGTCCTGGACCGAGTGGGATGACGAAAGCATCCGCCTCAGAGACGAAAAGGCTGTAGCCCGCTACACAAGAAAGTTCTCTGACGATATCGGCTTCTGGAGCTTTGTTCAGTTTAAATTCTACGAGCAGTGGGAGAAGTTCCGTGCTTATGTAAACTCCCTCGGCATTAAGATTTTAGGCGATATGCCCATCTATGTTGCTATGGACAGCGCAGATACTTGGGCAAATCCCGAGGTGTTCTGGCTGGACGAAAGCCGCAATCCTGTTTGCGTTGCAGGCTGTCCTCCCGATTACTTCTCCGCAACAGGTCAGCTCTGGGGCAATCCCCTTTACAACTGGGATTACCTCAAAGAGACAGGTTACAAATGGTGGTTTGAGCGTATCAAGGCAGCAACCGCTCTCTTCGACATTACAAGAATCGACCACTTCCGTGCATTCGACACATACTATGCTATCCCCTTCCCTGCAGAGAACGCTATCGGCGGCTCTTGGAAAGAGGGTCCCGGCATTGAATTCTTTAACCTTATGAACGAGCAGATTGACAACGTTGAAATTGTTGCAGAGGATCTGGGCGACCTTACTCCCGGTGTTAAGCAGCTTCTTCTTGACTGCGGTTATCCCGGAATGAAGATTCTGGAGTTCGCATTCGGTAGCGGCAACGACAACGAGTATCTTCCCCACCTCTACCCTGAAAACTGCGTAGTTTACACAGGTACACACGACAACGATACCATTATGGGTTGGAAGGCAGAGGCTGACGAGCAGACACTCCGTCATGCTTATGAGTACTGCCACCTCTCTGATGAAGAGGGCTTCAACTGGGGTATCATCCGCACCGCTTACGAAAGCCGTGCAAAGTATGCCATCATTCCCATGCAGGATCTGCTGGGACTTGGCTCTGAAGCAAGAATCAACACACCCTCTACCCTTGGCGGTAACTGGGAGTGGAGAATAGACGCTGCATCCCTCACCGATGAGCTCGCAGCAAAACTTATGGGTATGGTAAACACCTACAACAGATAACAGGAGGACTAATAAAATGAGTAAGATTATTGAGAATCTTGAGACTATTGCAAAAAGTGCTTATTGTAAAAAACCTAAGGAGCTGAACAAAGACCAGCTGCACCAGGTACTTGGTAAGGCTGTAATGGGCGACATCGCTGAGCGTTGGGAAAAGAGCAAGAAGGCTCACGCTAAAAAGCGCAGAGCTTACTATTTCTCCGCTGAGTTCCTTATGGGCAGAATGATTTACAACAACCTTTACTGCCTCGGCGCACTTGACGAGGTTAAGGAGCTTCTCAAGGCAAAGGGTATGAACATCAACCAGTTCGAGGATATCGACGACGCAGCTCTCGGTAACGGCGGTCTCGGCAGACTTGCAGCTTGCTTCCTTGATTCTGCTGCAACTCACGACGTTCCCCTTGACGGCTATGGCATCCGCTACAAGTACGGTCTCTTTAAGCAGCTTATCGAGAACGGCTATCAGGTAGAGGTTGCTGACGATTGGCAGAAATTCGGCGATCCTTGGAGCGTTCGTTGCATCGAAGACGCAGTAACAGTTAAATTCGCTGACCAGACAGTTGTTGCTGTTCCCTACGATATGGCTATTATCGGCTACGGCACAAAGAACATCAACACTCTCCGTCTGTGGCAGGCAGAGGCAGTTAACGAGTTTGACTTCCTCCAGTTCAACGACGGCAGATACGACGATTCTATCAAGGCTAAGAACGACGCAGAGAATATCTCCAAGGTTCTTTATCCCAACGACAACTCCAGAGAGGGTAAGGTTTTAAGACTTAAGCAGCAGTACTTCTTCTGCTCTGCATCTCTTCAGGATATTATCAAGAGATACAAGAAGCAGTACGGCAATGACTTCTCTCACTTTGCAGAGATGACAGCTTGCCAGCTTAACGATACACACCCCATCTGCTGTATTCCCGAGCTTATCAGACTTCTTGCTCTTGAGGGCATCGGCTTTGACGAAGCTTTCGAGATTGCACAGAAGACATTTGCATATACAAACCACACTGTTATGGCTGAGGCTCTTGAGAAATGGAGCATCTCTCTTATGCAGGAAGTTATCCCCGAAATCTACTCTATCATTGAGAGAATCAATGAGAAAGAGATGTGGGACCTCAGAAGCCGCGGTCTCGACGAGGGTATGGTAAACAATATGCGTATCATCGATGGCGAGAGAGTTCACATGGCTCGTCTTGGCATCTATGCATCCAGCTATGTAAACGGTGTTGCTTGGATTCACACAGAAATCCTCAAGAACGACGTTCTCAAAGAGTGGTACGCTATCTACCCCGAGCGTTTCCAGAACAAGACAAACGGTATCACACAGCGCCGTTGGCTTGGTCTTTGCAACCCCGAGCTTTCCGAGTTTATCACAAGCAAGGTTGGCGACGGCTGGCAGAGAGACCTTTCTAAACTCTACGCTCTTAACGATATGCTTGACGACAAAACCGTTAAGGAGTTCAACAAGATTAAGGCTAAGAAAAAGAAGCAGCTCGCTGCTTACGTTAAAAAGATGGACAACTTCGATCTTAACCCCGATTTCATCTTCGACATTCAGGTAAAGAGACTCCACGAGTACAAGAGACAGCTCCTCAATGCTTTCTCTATCCTCTACATCTACTTCCTCATCAAAGACGGCAAACTCCCCAACTGGAATCCCACCGCATTCATCTTTGGTGCTAAGGCTGCTCCCGGCTATCGTCGTGCAAAGGCAATCATCAAGTACATCAACGAGATTGCAAACCTTGTAAACAACGATCCCGATACAAAGGACAAGCTCCAGGTTGTATTCGTTTCCAACTATAACGTTTCCTACGCAGAAAAGATCGTAGTTGCTGCTGATGTTTCCGAGCAGATTTCCACTGCAGGTACAGAGGCTTCCGGTACAGGTAACATGAAGTTTATGCTCAACGGTGCAGTAACCCTCGGTACTTACGACGGTGCTAACGTTGAGATTGCACAGAAGGCAGGCGAAGAGAACGAGTACATCTTCGGTGCAAGAGTTGAGGAAATCGAAAGACTCAAGAGAGAGGGCTACTGGCCCCGTGCCATCTACGAACAGAACGAATACATCAGACGTGTTGTTGATACACTCGTTAACGGCACATTCAACGACAACGGCGCTCAGGGCGAAGGCAGCTTCCGCGAGCTTTGGGAGGGTATCCTTGACGGCAAATGCTGGCACGCACCCGACCACTACTTCCTCCTCAACGACCTTCAGGATTATGTTGATACAAAGATTCGTTGCAATACAGAATACGCAGACCGCGTAGCATTCGGCAGAAAGTGCCTCAAGAACGTTGCAAACGCAGGTGAGTTCAGCTCCGACAGAACTATCCTCCAGTACGCAACAGAGCTCTGGCACGTTAAGTAATCTTGCTCAATTAAACAATGCATAACAAAACGGTACATTCGTGATGAATGTACCGTTTTTTGCGTTCATTTTTATTAAATATTGTCAGTCAATCCGATAAGATAGTCTGCAGAGAGATTATAAAATTCACACAGCTTCTTTAAATCATCAATCTTAAGTTCTGCCCTGCCTGCTTCAATATGATTATATCCCTGTTGGGATTTATGGAGGACTGCACCAACCTGTGCCTGAGTCAAATCTCTGTCCTCCCGAACTGCCTTAATACGGGCACGATAATCCATACCACCACTCCTGCTAATATTATGTCTGCAAAAATGGTAGCATACTCAAAACTCGAGTATTGACATTTACTCAATCTTTGAGTATCATTAAGTTGTAAAATATATCGTTTTATCCAAGAAAATCCTTAAATTCTATTTACAAAGCACGTCTAACGTGATAGAATAGGTTTAACAAGGTAAGCTATGGCTTTTATAAGCTTCATATTCTATAAATTTTATTGAGGTGATATTTATGAAAAAAATCCTATCCTTTGCACTTGCACTCATAACACTTTTATCTCTTACCGTAAGTCCTGCCCTTGCAGACAGTACCCACACAGGATGCGTAATCAATTGCGATGAATACAATATTGAAGTCACCGGCGAAGGTGAATGTACTATAATCGAATACAAAGGAAAAGACAGGGTTGATGAAATCCCCGAGACAATAGAAGGCTGTACGGTCACCTCTATAGGTGCTTATGCCTACTCAAAAAACTACTATCTATATGGTGTTAAGATCCCCTCTACTGTAAAAACTATCGGCGAGGGTGCGTTCTTTTACTGCTACAATATGAGTACAGTTACAATTCCTGATACTGTAGAGAGTATCGGAGAGAAAGCTTTTGGCTACAACCGCAGAAAATTCGACCTTGACACCTGCACTTACATCTATAGAGCTGACCCTACCTTCACAGTTTACGCCTCTAATAACTCTGTTGGTGCAAAATATGCTAAAGAAAACAAATTCGAACTGAACGAAGATGAGAGGTTTAACGATTTTTGTAATTATATGACCTTTAATATTCCTTATCAGTGGAAAACCTTTAACAAAATCTACTGTCATATCTGGGATCTGGAAACAGGAGAACCCCTTACAGCATGGCAAACAAGCAAAGAAGAATGTGAAGTTACCTACGATAAGGCTTACTTCAATGCAGATACTCAAATTGGTATCAATCTTAGCTGCGATACTGTTTATGCCCTTGTTTTCAGCACCGACACAGGTGAGCAAACCTTCCCTGTTATTTACACCGACCCCTGCTTCCTGTACACTCTTTGCACAGATGATACCTATGTCAGAACTCCCAGAGATGAAGTACCAAAACTTTTGGCAAAATGGTGGGACGGAGACGGATATGCGGATTTAAGCGCCTACGAAGATGCTTTCGGTCTTTATGACGGTGCAATCTTTACTACTATGGACGAAAGCTCACCTGATGAATCCACCTATGATGAGGCTCTTCCTTGGGGTGATGCCAACTGTGACGGCAAAGTAAATGTAAAGGACGCAACCGCTATCCAGAAGCACGTTGCAGGTCTTATCACTCTTTCCGACCCCGGTATAATCCTCAGCAACTTTATAAACAAAACCACACCCCTTACTGTTCGTAATGCTACAGAAATACAAAAGTATTGTGCAGGATTGAGAACCTTTGTTATCATAGGTGAGCCTGCTAAAACAAGAGTTCCTGTGGAACTCCCCCACGTATGGTATCGTCAAGATATGTATGCACTATCCTGGAGCGACCCTGATAACGTAACAGTTCTTCCTTATATAGAAAAATCTTATTTTCTCGTTCCCATTTATAATAGCAACATCGCATTTACCTGCAATGGAGAAACCACAGAATCCTGGACCTTAGATTTTTACGACAAAGACAGAGATGGGCATAGTGACTATGTCTGCGAAGCTCATAACACAGACGACGGATTCTTCTTTTTATGGACATCCTGGGACTAATTTCAACCCATAACAAAACGGTACATTCGTAATGAATGTACCGTTTTTTGTTGCCATTTATTAAATTAGTTCTGTACAGGGTTTGCAGAGAGGGTCTGGTCTAACCACTGCACGATGCTTACAGCATCTTCAGGATGCAAACCGTGTACATTATCCAGATGTGTTGTCATTGTACAGCCGTGCTTTGTCTCTTTAAGCAATTCGTTCATTGTTTTTGCCTGAGAGTAAGAAACAAGCTCGTCATCTTTGCTGTGGATGATAAATACGGGAACATCAAGTTCTTTTGCAAAGTTTACAGCAGAACGCTTTGCATATTCCTCGGGCAGTTCCTCGGGTGAACCGCCGATGCAATCGTGCATAATATCACGCATATCCTCACGTTCATTGTAAGATGCCGCCAAATCTGTAACCGCCGAAATTGCAACAATACCTTTAACTCTCTTGTCATCCCTTGCCGCCAGATAAGACATCATTCCGCCTCGGGAAATGCCCACCATACAGAGATTCTCTATATTTACAAAGCGGAACTCCTTTTCGCACAAATCTATAAGGGCTGTTACATCCTTAAGGTCTGCACCGCCGAATTCATCCTTGCCCTCAGAGCCGTCAGCTCCTCTATACTGGGAGCCGATTACAACTCTGTTTGAAGCAACGCACATAGCCGCCATTTCCTCGCCTGTAAGGAAGCCCATATTGCTGTTGCCGCCGCGATTATACACAACACAGCCAAAGGGTGTTTCTTCTTCAACACACTTTGCAGGAATTGCTATGAATCCCTTAACCATATATTTATCGGAAGGATATGTAAACTCATAAACCTCGCAGTTTTTTGAAAACTCCGAAAGCTTTTTAATATCCTTAATCAATCCGCGCTTTTCATAAGCCGGAAAATCGTACCAGTCTATGTCTGCTTTTTCGGGAGCTGTCAAATCAAAAGATGTTCCGCTCTTATTCTCATCTGTATCTTTTGAATTACAACCGCAAAGCACCCCTGCCAACAAGAAGAAAACCAAGCCAACACATAAAAACCTTTTCATATTCCACACCTTACTTTGACACATTGTTTACAACACCTGTGAGCACAGGTATACCGGACTCATTGTCACAGATAACAAAAACGAAGGGTTTATTGAGCTTTACCTCTTTAACATCAGAAAGGGCCGCTGAACCTTTCATCTCTGACACAGTAGCCGCACCTACCTTTGCACCCATAGGACCGATTTCGATGAATGCTTTGTGGTTTACCTCGGAAACAAAGGGTTTGCTCATATTGCTAAGCTGAGAGAAATCCGCTTTACTGTTGTCAAATGCTCTGTTTATTCCCATATCCTTAAGAGCATCCGAAAGCTCTGCGTCAAAATCAATCTTAAACTCGGGAAGAAAAGCCGAGCAGAATGCAGTTGCCTGCTGGGAAGCAAGAAGCTCCTGCCATCTTGCCGAGGTAAAGTTCTCTACAAACTCCTCTGCCGATACATCCCCTTCGGGAAGAAGCGCTACAAATTTAAGGGGAAGGTTTTTAAAGCCTTTGATAAATCCTTGTGCATAAGAGGAGCTTATATAGTGCTCCATTGAATTCATAAAGGTTGCTTCTGTGTCACCCTTAGAGCCGTGAAAAACGCCCTTATCCAGTTGTTCCTCCTCATAGACTGTTGCCCATTCATCCTGCATAAACACAGCATTTACAAGCATCATAAGGGCATTCTCGTCTATATTATTTATGACATCCGAAATTTCGTCGTCGGTATAATCCTTTATCCAATCGTTTATTTCAGAGAGTGTTTCCTTATCTTGCAGGTCGATTCTCATAACCTCAGAATTATAGTAATTAACCGCATTCTGCAGGAAAGCCGCCTTTACGTCAAAGGAATCATCCAGCCACAAGGAATCCGCAATCGTAAAACCGCCTTCCTCACCGCTGAATGTGTTTAATCTGCTGTTGATGTAATGGTTACAGAGGTTGATTGTGTCTGTATCCACTCCTGCAATTGTCTGACGGATTTCCTTTTCGGTAGCAGTATCCGCACCGTTTAAAATTAAAGCCAAAACATTGGAGACAGACAAGGGAGATATTACCGAGTTTTCTCCATCCTCTGAAGCCGCTGACAAAAGAGAGAATGCAAAATCCATAGCACCCTTGCTGTAGCCCTCGAAATTTTCGGGCATTGTATATTCACCGGACACAAAGTCATATTCGGGTATACTTTCTGATTTTTCATAATCCGAAAGCAAAGAATGCTCTGATCTGCCACCCTTTTCTTTGTTGCAACCGACAAGCATCAGCACCATAATAATGCATATAATAATGCAAAGTAAACGTTTCATAAAAACCTCCGTTTCCTTCTTTTTAAGAAGAAACCATTTCACTTTATAATTTTAATGCTTTTCGAAGCAAAATTCAACCACCTTGTCGGATTTTATCTCAAAATAACAATTGAATCCAAAAAAAAGGCAAATCACCTTAATAAGTTTGGAAGATTTACCATAGGGAAAATGCTGATAATATCTTTATTTTTTCGGGTAGATAATGTATTATATACAATGTACGCAAAGCCTTATAATATTATATAAAAAATGAGGTCATCGATAATGAAAAAGAACAACAGTTTCGAGATAAAACTGAATAAACTCTCAAAGGGTGTTCTCTTCTCCGCTTTTACAATGTGTTTTTGTGTTATCCTGATTACCTTTATTCTTGCAGGATGTCAGAGCGGTGAAGGCTCAAACTCTGCCACAGAGAACTCTTCTGCTACCTCTACAGTTCCTTCTCCGGAGCAGATTGACGAAGAAAAATACACCTTCTCTGACGGTATATTTATCGGCAAAGCTGACATAAGCAATAAAACCTTTAAGGAAGCAAGAGAGATTGCAAACACCGAAATCGAAACTCTTATCAAAGATTTTGATATTACAGTTGTAATCGGTGAAGATAAGCACAGCTTAAACCGTGAGAGCTTTGAGTTTGATAACAACATCGAAAAGCTCCTTCTGGATGCAAAGCTTTACAATGACAAAAAAGCTTCTTCCGAGAATAAAGAAAACACCTCAAAAACCTTTGATCTTACCTTTGAGGTTAGCAAAGCTTCCGTAGATACTGAGGTGAAAAAGCTTGCAGAGCTTACAGACTGCGAACCTGTTAATGCTTCAATCGGCGGCATAAAGAACGGCAAAGCTACCATAACAAAGGGAACAGACGGCAAAAAGCTTAATCAGGAAAAGCTTACAAATGAAATTACAGCTGCAGTTAATGCTCTCGCAAAGGGCGAAGAAGCAAAGAACGAAATTACCGCAGAGGTTGAAAGCATCAAGCCCGATGTTACACACACCGAGCTTAACGGCAAAATCACAAGACTTTCTTCCTTTCACACCGTTTCCACAAACACTGCAGACGGAAATCACAATATGAAGCTTGCTCTTGATTCCTGCAACGGCTCCGTTATTCTTCCCGGCGAGGTCTGGTCTTTCAATGCCTGCACAGGCAACAGTAACCTGACATCCCTCGGTTATCGTCCCGCAACAGTTATCATAGGCGGTGAGCTTGTACCCGGTATAGGCGGCGGTCTTTGTCAGTCCAGCACAACCATCTACAATGCCGCAATCAGAACTAATATGGAAATCGTTGAGCGCTACTGCCACTACTTCCAGTCCACATACGCTCCCGCAGGTCTTGACGCAACCATCGATTATCCCAACCTTGACCTTAAGCTCAAGAATCCCACAGAATATCCTATGTATATGGAGTGCTATATGGAGGGTGTTACACTCTACTGTAACATCTATGGCTATCAGGACCCCTCCTTTGACAAGGTTGTTGTTGATTCCTATATTTACGATGCAAACCCTAACGAAAACTACTATCGTGCAGGCGCTACAAGAACTTTCTACAAAAACGGCAAGGTTGTACTTGAGGAACAGCTCCACAGCTCTACATACCACTACAAATCACCCAGCGAGAACACATCATCCTCAAGCACTGCAGAGCCCACAAAGCCCTCAAACAAACCTACAGCCAAACCCACAACACCTGCCCCAACAAATCCCAACACAACTCAAAAGCCTGTAACACAGCCCACAACAAAGCCTGTAATTACCCCTCCCTCTTCCGAAGTTACAGTGCCCATAACTCCCCCTGCTCCTGTTGTTACAACCCCAACTCAACCCATTGAGTACTGATTAAAACATATATATGAATTAAAAACTCCCTTTTGCAAATGCTACTAAAAACGCAAAGGGAGTTTTCTTTATGATAAAACGAAAAGGCAGATACACCACTCTGACGGATGGCAGAATAAATATTCTCGGCTATGCCGCAGTTGGAAGTAAAAAGGAATACGAAGGACCGCTGGGAAATTGCTTTGATAAAATCTTCCATGACCCGAAAGCAGGAATGCCCACCTGGGAGCAGGCTGAAAGTATGTTCTTAAAAGAAGCCTTATCAATTGCTTTGGGTAAATCCACCCTTTCTTCCGAAGATATTGACTATGTTTTTGCAGGAGATTTGCTTAACCAGTGCATATCCTCAAGCTACGGACTCAAGGATTTTTCTATTCCTTATCTCGGTCAGTACGGAGCTTGCTCCACTATGGCACAATCCCTTTTAATGTCAGCAATTACTCTCGCTTCGGGAGCCGCTTCCTTCTGTGCGGCGGCAAGCTCCTCACACTTTTGTGCGGCAGAAAGGCAATACAGATTTCCTCTTGAATACGGCGGTCAACGTACTCCTACTGCTCAATGGACCGTAACAGGCTCAGGATGTTGTGTCTTAGGAAAAGAAAAGCCGAGTATGCCCTCTGTTGATGCAATTACCGTAGGCAGAATTACAGACCCGGGCATTACCGATGCAAACAATATGGGAGCGGCTATGGCTCCTGCTGCGGCAAGAACTATAATGGACTATTTTAAAGACACGGGGAAAACGCCTTCCGAGTTCGACGCAATCTTCACAGGAGATTTAGGGGTAGTGGGCTCAAATCTTCTTTACAAGCTGACCGACGAATCAGGGCTTAACATTAAAGATAAACACAAGGACTGCGGACTTTTGATATATAACCGACAGACACAGGATGTACACGCGGGCGGTTCCGGTTGCGGTTGTGCCGCCTCGGTGCTTTGCTCCTATATTCTTCCAAAGCTTGAAACAGGAGAGCTCAGAAGCATCCTGTTCATTGCAACAGGTGCCCTTATGAACCCTACAGCCTGCCAACAGGGACAGTCCATTCCTTCTATTGCTCATCTGGTAGAACTGTCAACAGGATGCAAATAAAACTATATTCCTTGCAAAAAAGTGTTTTCAAAATGTAAGTCTTGTGATATAATATTTTTATGTAAGATAAACCAACTGACCACAATGGCTTTATTTTGAGGATTTGGTATGATAAAAAAGCTCCGTAAAATGGATGCTTTGATTTTAAGAAAAATCAAAAAGCTCCATAATCGCACCAACAACAGAATAATGGCAGTTATCACCACTTTGGGAACCGGCGGAATGGTATGGTTTGCAATGTGCATTCCCTTCTTCTTCATTGAAGGGCATCTTGACACCGCACTCAACATTCCTTTCGGCATCTTTATTGCCTGGCTTGTGGGCGAAATCACCATAAAGCATCTGGTGTGCAGAATCCGCCCCAGCGAGCAGATTCCCGATAACGAACAGATTATCAAGCGACCCAAATATTACTCATTCCCTTCGGGTCACTCGGCTTCTTCCTTCTCTGTGGTTGCAGTTGTTCTGATACGATGCAATATTTTTATCCTTATTCCCGTTCTTATACTTGCATCGCTTATTGCTTTCAGCAGGCTTTATCTGAGGGTACACTACTTTACCGATGTTTTTGCAGGAATCGTTCTCGGTCTTGTCTGCGGATTTGCTTCGGTTTCTTTGTTTGATTCTATAGTTAAAAATATTTTTCAGCTTCAACTGGCTTAAAGCACAAAAGGTTCCATCAGTTAAAGATGGAACCTTTCTTTTTTATTCTGCAGTTACGTAGTTGCGAATGCTCTGAAGCTTCTTTTCGCCTATGCCCTCAACCTTCATTAAATCCTCAACTGTGCCGAATTTTCCGTTTTCTTCTCTGTACAGAACAATTCTTTTGGCAATCACATCCGACACCCCGTCAAGCTGTTTGAGTTCTTCCTCACTTGCTGTGTTGATGTTAAGGATAACAGAAGTCTTATCTCCTGCAAAGGACGCCTTGGCAGGAATATGGCGATAACCCAAAGCTCCTGACAAAAAAGCCGCCAGCACTACCACCCCTATGACAAAAAGCACCAGAGCACCCAACACCCGTTCAGGATACTCTTTGAACAGATTTTTCTTCATACAAAACCTCTTACGTTAAACTTTTGGTCTTCCACTTTCCGCTTCGTATACGAAGGAACATCAGAACACCCCTGACACATTCGTCTGCCGCAATAGCAATCCACAAGCCGTAGATACCCATACCGAATACAACGGCAAAAAGATAAGAACCAAGAGTGCTTATTATGATGTTTGAAAATATTGCACAAAGTGTAGGGTAAAAAACATCTCCGCTTCCTCGCAGGCACGCAATAAGCACCAGGTTCGAGGTTCTTCCCAATTCAAGGGCAAGATTTATAAACAGAACATTGGCACCAAGTGCAATAACCTGCGGATTATCCGTGAAAATATCCATAAGGCTTTTTCTGAAAATCACTCCCACCACACTTACCGTCATAACAACCATAAGTGCCAGCCCATAGGATTTATAGGCTTGCTTCTGGGCTTTATCGTACTGCTTTGCACCCACAAGATGCCCCATAAGAATCTGAGATGCCTGACCTATTGATACTGCAAAAATGTAGAAGAACATTGTAATATTATGCAGGTAGGTCTTGGCTATAAGCTCTGCTTCTGTAAGGCAATTTAGAACAATGGAGGTAATAATAAGCTGGGAAACATTATAGAGAAATGTCTCCATAGCCGCAGGTACACCGATTTTCACAATATTCTTTATATCTTCTTTGGGCAAGGGCTTCAGAAGTTTAAATATTGAGGGCTTTTCTACCTTCTTAAATAATACCATCGCTAAAACAACTACTCCGCAAAGTCGGCTGAAAGTAGTAGCTATGGCAACACCCCGAACACCCATCGGCTCAAGCCCGAAAAGACCAAGCACAAAAATAACATCCAGAGCTGTGTTTATCACATTCATTCCCACGGTAACATACATTGAAACCTTTGTCATCCCATGGTTACGGATAATTACAGACATACTGCTCAGAAGTGCCTGCATAAACACAAATCCGCCAACTATAGAAAGATACTCACCGGCAAAGCGTAGCACCTCTCCCTTGGCACCAATGAACTTGAGTATCGGTGTGCCAAAAAGCAGAAAGACACAGCTGATAATCACGCCAAAAATCAGATGAAACGCCATCGATAATGCCGATACACGAGAGGCAGACTTCTCCTTCTTTGCACCAAGATACTGGGAAATCATAACCGCACTTGCGGTGGAAATCACAGTAAATACTATTGTCGTAATTGAAATTGCCTGATTAGCTGCATTTACCGAGGATGCCGCCAAATCATCGTATCGACTGAGAACAAAAACATCCACCGTACCCAGAAGCATAAACAACGCGGTCTCAATAAATATAGGCCAGGCAAGGTTAAAGAGTTTAAGCTTTTTCATCCTCTATACCCCTTACTGAATATATCTACATTATACATATTATTTCGACAAATACAATGGTATAAAAAGGGATGTTGATTTTTTTCAAACAAAAAACTATAATAAAGCAAACCACACCTTTGGGAGATAGATATGAAAATAACAGTACTTGCAGAAAACACCACAACATCCACAGATTTAGAGGCAGAGCACGGACTTTCGCTTTACATCGAAACAGAAAGGCATAATATACTCTTTGACACGGGTCAAAGTGATTTGTTTATAAAAAACGCAGAAAAGCTCGGAATAGATTTAACGCAAGCAGACCTCGCTCTTATCTCTCACGGACACTACGACCACGGCGGCGGACTTGCACATTTTCTTGAGCTCAACAAAACCGCTCCCGTGTATATTAACAAACACGCCTTTGAGCCTCACTACAACGGCAAAGATAAGTATATCGGTCTTGACACCGCTCTTGAAGACAAGCCCCGACTTGTTTTTACAGAGGATGCTTTTAAGATTGATGAAGAGCTTTGCCTTTTCACCTGCAACGAAAAAGAAAAATCTTTCGACCTTGGCAGTTTCGGACTTAATATGGTACAAAACGGAAGGTTTGTTCCCGACGATTTTCGCCACGAGCAATATCTGCTTATTAAGGAAAATGGCAAAGAAATCCTTATAAGCGGCTGTTCCCACAAAGGCATTATGGATATTACAAGCTGGTTTAAGCCCTATGCTCTGGTAGGCGGATTTCACTTTTCCAAGCTCCCTTTAGATGAAACTCTGATGGAATATTCCAAAACACTCCAGAGCTTCGGTACTCGCTTTTATACCTGCCATTGTACAGGCTATGAGCAATACGAGTTTATGAAGGAACACATTGATAACCTCTCTTACATATCCACAGGCGATGTGTTCGAAATATAAAAATCACCCTTTGAGCAGCGTTCAAGTTACTCAAAGGGTTTTGCTTTAGTTCTCTTTAATAATATGCTCCCGTGTGTCAAAGGGGAACTTAAAAAGTTTATCTGCATTTATATTCTCTTTATTCATACAAATCTTTCTGATACAAAAGCTTTCATACGGCCTGTAATAATATGCCTTTTCCTCTGTGCTCATACAAGAGGAATACAGGGTTTTGTCAAATTCACCATTCTCAACGGCACAACAGCCCTCGGGTACAGAAACACTTGCAAGAATATGAAAAAACTGATTTACACTTGCCTCTTCCGACTGTGCACTGTGAGAATACTTGCGAACAAATGCAGCTCTGATAAATCTGCTTTGGGATGTATAGTCACCGGGCAAGCCTTTTGCTCCTGTTCCTCTGGTGTAATGGCTTTCTGCGCTATCCTCTTGTAACAAATCAGCCTGCAAAGGCGAAAGTCTTTTGTATTTTTCAAGATTCTTAAGGTGCCATTCAAATCCTGGGTTATTTGTCAGTACTCCTACCGGATTATCATAAACTCTAAGTCCATCCTTTACAGCCTCTACGGTTATTGCACTGTCCTTGTCTGCAATCATCCAATGAAGCTGAGAGGGTGGCAGATCCTCCTTAAAAGCGGTATCTGTGATGTTTATTTCCCGAAGCAAATGTTTTGCCTCTTCGACATTTCCGCACTTACCCAGTATATAGGGAATAAACTCAAAGGAGGCTATATTTCCCTTGTCCGCTGATACCTTTGAGTACACCGCATTTCCCACAAAGTTTAATCCTGCCATACACAAGCCTTCTTCGTTAAATGCATCAAAATAAAGAGGGTACTCATCCTTTACATAAGCCATTCCGAGAATGCCGTAGTGGCTTGTGTCCTTGCCCAAAAACCTGAAATCAAAAGGAAAATTCCTCGGTGCAAGCACAATCTCGCAAGGATACAAAAACTCAAAATCCAGAGTTCTGCCGAAATAAAATCCTTTTGTTTTATATGTTACCGCCGTACACATATTTCTTCTCCTAAACTTTATTTGCTCTGCTTTTAAAGTAACGTAAACCGATTCTTTATATTTTCTATGATTCCTTCTTTTTTCAGTTTACCGATTTCGACAGAAAGACCGCTTCGGTCCACCTCCAGGTAGTCAGCAAGCTCTTGTCTGTCAAAGGGAATCTCAAAAGAAGTGTTCCCTTCTTTCTGTGCACAATACATAAGATAGGTCATTAGTTTATCTCTTGTGGTACGTTTTGAAGTTATATCTATCTTTCTGTGATAGCCGATATTCTTAACAGCCAGATTTTTCATAAGGTTGAAAATAAGTTTCTTATGAAACTCGCATCCGTTTGCACAGGTATATAAAATATGACTGCAATCAATAAACATTATCTCGCTGGGCTCGTTGGCAATTACCGTAACAGGCACCGACTCCACCTGAGCACAGGCAAAGGACTCGGCAAAAATCTCTGCGACACCTGCATTGCCCAACAGGCTTCTGTTACCATAATAATCCATCCTGACAATCTGCACCGAGCCCGAGAGCACAATACCGATGTACTTCGCAGGATTACCCTCGGCAAAAACCGTATATTTCTTATCAAAAGCCAGCACCTTTGCACCCAGACACACAAGCATTTTCTCAAGCTTCTCTTCGTCTATTTCCAAAAACAAAGGACACTTTTTTAAAACTTCCATATATTTTTTCATAAAGAACCACCTTTTGTTGAAAATTCAACATACCTTATAACCTTATTGTATTATAATACAACCATAAAAGCAAGGAGGTTTTTCTATGCTGAGAAAAATAATTAAAATAAACGAAGAAAAATGCAACGGATGCTCCGCTTGTGCAAATGCCTGCCACGAAGGTGCAATAGAAATGATAAACGGCAAGGCTGTTCTTACCCGTGAGGACTATTGCGACGGTTTGGGAGATTGCTTACCCGCCTGTCCTATGGATGCAATATCCTTTGAAGTAAGAGAGACAAAGCCCTATAACGAAGCTGCGGTAAAGGAATCAAAGAAACAAAAGTCAACTCTTCCCTGCGGCTGTCCTTCTGTCCATGCAAAAGTCTTAAATAATGCCGAGTGCAATCTCTCTGTTTCAAAAGTTCCCAGCAGACTTTGTCAGTGGCCCTGCCAGATAAAGCTTTTGCCCGAAAATGCTCCCTATTTTGAGGGTTCAAATCTGCTTATAGCCGCAGACTGTACCGCTTTTGCTTACGGAAACTTCCACGAAGATTTTATGAAAAATCATATCACTCTCATTGGCTGCCCAAAGCTTGATAACATAGATTACACAGAAAAGCTTACAAGAATAATTGCAACCAATGATATAAAAAGCGTTAAGATCGTGAGAATGGAAGTTCCCTGCTGCACAGGCTTGGAAAACGCAGTCAAGCGAGCTTTGCAATCAAGCGGTAAATTTATTCCCTGGCAAGTTATAATAATTACAACTGACGGAAAAATAATTACATAAAAGGGTAGATTTTTCCAAAGATTTGAATTAAAATCAATATATAAACAATACTAAATAAAGAGGTGCTTAACTTGTTTATTACAAAGGATATAAAATATATCGGTGTAAACGACCACAAGGTTGATCTTTTTGAAGGACAATATATCGTTCCTAACGGAATGTCTTACAACTCCTACCTTATCCTTGACGAAAAGATTGCAGTTATGGATACTGTGGACGCAGGCTTTACTCACGAATGGCTGGATAACCTTCAGAATACCCTCGACGGCAGAACCCCCGACTACCTCATCGTTCAGCACATGGAACCCGATCACTCTGCAAACATTATGCAGTTTGTAAAAACATATCCCGATGCCAAAATCGTATCCTCTAAAAAAGCTTTTCAGATGATGAAAAACTTTTTTGGCACTGATTTTTCGGACAAGCAGGTAGTCGTAGGCGAAGGTGACACCTTAAATCTCGGAAGCCATGAGCTTGCTTTTGTAGGTGCTCCAATGGTGCATTGGCCCGAGGTAATCGTTACCTACGACACAAAAGACAAGGTACTCTTCTCTGCAGACGGATTTGGTAAATTCGGTGCTCTTGACGTAGAGGAAGATTGGGCTTGCGAAGCAAGACGCTACTACATCGGCATTGTAGGAAAATACGGTGTACAGGTACAGAATCTTCTGAAAAAAGCCGCAAGCCTTCAAATTGAAATCATCTGTCCTCTCCACGGACCTGTACTCTCTGAAAATCTCGGTTATTACATTAACCTTTACGATATATGGTCTTCTTATCAGGTTGAGGAGGAAGGCATTGTAATAGCGTACACCTCTGTTTACGGAAACACCAAGAAGGCTGTAAATCGACTTGCAGAAAAGCTTAAGGCAAACGGCTGTCCCAGGGTTGTCCTCAACGACCTTGCCCGCTGCGATATGGCAGAAGCAGTAGAGGATGCCTTCAGATACAGTAAATTAGTCCTTGCAACAACCACCTACAACTCCGAGATATTCCCCTTTATGCGTGAGTTTATAAACCACCTTACAGAGCGTAACTTCCAGAATCGCACAGTTGCTTTCATTGAAAACGGAAGCTGGGCACCCACCGCCGCAAAGGTTATGAAGGGTATGTTTGAAAAAAGCAAAAACCTCACCTTTGCAGACACCACCGTGAGCATTCTCTCTGCTCTTTCTGACGAAAGTAAAGAGGCTCTCGATACTCTTGCAGGGGAGCTTTGTAAGGATTATCTTGCACAGCACAGCGATACCGCTGACAAAAACGACCTTTCTGCACTCTTTAACATCGGCTACGGTCTGTACGTTGTAACCTCTAACGACGGCAAAAAGGACAACGGTCTTATTGTAAACACAGTTACACAGGTTACAAACACTCCCAACCGCATAGCAGTTACTATCAACAAAGAGAATTACTCTCATCACATTATTAAGCAGACAGGCATAATGAATGTAAACTGCCTCTCTACCGATGCTCCGTTCTCTCTCTTTGAGCGATTTGGTTTTGAAAGCGGCAGAAACACCGACAAATTTGCAAACGAGGAACCTCTCCGCTCTGATAACGGTCTGGCATTCCTGCAGAGATACATCAATTCCTTTATGTCTTTAAAGGTTGTACAGTATGTTGACCTTGACACTCACGGAATGTTTATCTGCGAAATTACCGAGGCACGTGTGCTTTCCGATAAAGAAACAATGACATACACCTATTATCAGGAGAATGTTAAACCTAAACCCCAGACAGAAGGCAAAAAAGGCTATGTGTGCAAAATCTGCGGATATATCTACGAGGGCGACACTCTGCCCGAGGATTTCATCTGTCCTCTGTGCAAACACGGTGCAGCAGATTTTGAAGAAATAAAATAAGATTTTGAGAATATACTATATTTATTGGAGGAAAGATTATGAACGAAACAAGATTTTTTATTTGTGAGCATTGCAAAAACATCGTGGGCGTAATTCAGTCTTCCGGTGTACCTATGAAATGTTGCGGTCAGAATATGACCGAGCTTATTCCCGGCACTGTTGATGCGGCACTTGAGAAGCACGTTCCGGTTGTAACCCTGGAGGATAATCTGGTTAAGGTAAAGGTTGGCGAGGTTACTCACCCCATGACCGAGGAACACTACATCCAGTGGATTTACCTGCAGACCGACAAGGGCGGACAGAGAAAAGCACTCACCCCTGCCGACGCACCCGAGGCAGTTTTTGCACTTTGCGACGAAAAGCCCGTTGCAGTTTACGAATACTGCAACCTTCACGGCCTCTGGAAAGCAGATATTTAAAGCACAAAGTAAAAACGGACACATCAAAAGATGTGTCCGTTTTGTATTTTCATGTATTTTTTTCTCTTGCTTTAAAGTCCTTTCGGAGCTCTTCACTCCAGCAGGAAGCTTCAAGAGGACGTCTGCTGCGCACACAAGCCACCGCCTTTTCCACTGCATCATAGACCACTCCGGTACCCTTTTTATCTGCGTGGTAGTTTACAGCCTGTTCTTTGGCAATGCCCAAATTCTCTGCGGTTTCTGCCACATCAATATTTGCCCCGATAAAGATAAATTCCCATCCTTTTTCCTTTCGTTTTCGTCCTATCATTTCCTTTACGGTTTTAAAACTGTATTCCTTGCTTGCATTTTCGTATCCGTCGGTGGTAATAACAAACATAGTGCGCTTGGGCACATCCTCTGATCTTGCATACTTATGGATATTTTCAATATGGCTTATTGCACTGCCTACAGCATCAAGCAGTGCGGTGCAGCCACCCACAACATAGTCACCATCTGTTATTTTTCGTACTTCTTTAAGTTTTTCTCTGTCGTGGATAACCTTAACCTCAGTGTCAAAAAGCAGCGTTGATACAAAGCATTCTCCTTCCTGCTTTTTCTGTCTTTCAATCATGGAATTAAATCCCCCGATAGTGTCACCCTCAAGCCCGGACATTGAGCCGCTTTTGTCAAGGATAAAAACCAGTTCTGTCAAGTTGTTCTTCATAATATTTCCCTCCAAAAAAGCAATGTGATTGCAAGGTAATCTTAACCTTACAACCACATTATAAATGCTTTTTCAAAGCCATTGGTCGCTTCTGAGGCGACATTTTCTTTTGACTTATCCACCCAAAAGGCATTGATCAAAGGCAAAAAGTGCTTCATTTATCTCGAATATATCATATCTGCCATGAATAATAAAATACTCGATGATAATGTCAAATTTACTGCTGTGAGAAAGAGCATAGCCTGCTTTTTTGAGTAGTTCCTCAGTTTCTTCAAGAGAAAAGCAAAGAGCAATCGCAAAGGCAACTGCCGTTGTTTTTGATGGCTTATAGTTTACATTATTTCTTATCTTCGAAAAAAGCTTTCTGTCCACATTCGCCCTTTTGTAACATTCGGAATCTTTAATCCCTTTTTCGTCTATTTTTCGCAATAACATTTGTGAAAAGCTTTCGTCAAGGTTATTTACCAAATCTTCAAGAGCAGTTTCTTCTACAGGAACACAGGGCATACTACACTCAACGCATGTCTCTTTCACAAGTCTTTTTGCTTTACAGACAGACGCTTTTCGCAGGTACCCAACCCGCCTGATTTTTTCTTCTGTGATTTCAGTAAAGTTTTCGTCAATATACCGCTTTATTTCTGCAAAAAGCTTTTCATTTATCATACAGACCCCACCTCTTATTGAATATTATATCATTCAGATTAATCCTTTTCAACAAACAAAAACGGACACTGCTTTATGAGTGTCCGTTTAGTGATTACATATTCTGTACAATACCTGCCAGATATTTCTGTATCTTGGTTGCGTCGGAAACGCTGAGTTTCATATCACCCGTAACCTCGGCAGCCGCCTTCTGCATATCCGAAAGATCGTTCATTCCTGCAAGATGCTTCTGTATCAGGGTTGCATCCGCTACGCTGAGCTTACCGTCGGAATTTGCATCACCCATGGCATAAACATTAATTTCAAAGCTTGTAATAATTCCCTGCCAAGTAATATACACTGTTTTCTTACCGGGAGCACTGCTATCAAATTCGCCCACAGTAAAACCTTCGTTGACTGTTTTCTGCGAGCCGTCTGCATAGGTAATATCCAACTGCATAAGTGTGGGGTCGATAGTGCTTCCGACCGGGCAGTAAACCACGCTGAAAGGTGTGATAAGTCCTATGGAAACAGGCACCCTGGTAACCTCCTGTGTACCTTTTTCATAGAGCTTATCTATCCTTATAACCTCTGCGTTGTAGTAATTATTTGTTGCAGAAAGGTCACAAATAAGGTAGCCGTTCTTGTACTCAAAGCCATAAATCTCCAAACCGGATTTTATCTCTTCCGGCTCAAAAATCTGTGTTGAAATCAGGGTGTCTTTATCAAATTCAAATATACCTGTATTTGTATTGTAGAAAAGGGTTTCTCCGTCACTGGAAATTCTGCAGTAAAGATTCCAGTATTTATTCCATCTTGTTCTGCACTTGTAAAGCTCCTCGTTGCCTTCGGGAGTATATTTGTTGATTGTACATCTGGTGCTGTCTACATAGTAAAGCTCTCCGTCAAGAAGCTGGAACGCAGAATAAGAGTGTCTCCAGAAGGAATCATCGTACCTTGTGTCTGTAGGTGTTGTATTGTAATCATCGGCTACATGACCGTTTTCAAAAATCTCCGAGCCACCCTCGTACAACGCCTCTGACGAAACAAGGAAGTTATCGTGATAAACCTCACCTGCAAGGCTAATAATATCGTCCCAGGTTACATCAACGTGATATGGAACTCCGTCAATGTAAACTATATTCCAAGAATGCTTCAACTCATCAGAGGCACAGATTTCGCTTTTGATACCTACTTTATCAAGAAGATAAATATAGGCTTTTGTGTAACCCTCGCAAACTGCATAACCGCCGATAAGCGCTCCGTAAATATCGAATTTATTTTCGTGGACAAGCTCATTGTCGTATCTGCAGCGCAGGGCAAGTCTGTCGTGAACAAGCAGAGCCTTTTCCGTTTCGGTCAGATGGGTTGCTTCTTTAATATCGGCAAGCATCTCATCCGCTGCTGCTTCGCACTCGGCATACATCTTGTTATATTCCTCTTTGGTATAAAGATACTCCACGTTCATATTCATAAGTGTGTTTTTCTGAACCGTATATCCAACTGCACCCACGTGAAAAACATAAGGAACATCTTTGCAAAGATAGTATGCAATTGCAGTATATGCTTCCTCTACCATCGGAATATTAAAGTCACCGATATAGATGGTTTCATTGAAAGCCATAGCTTCTTTTATAATATAATCCTTGAAAGCATCTACATCGTCCACATACTTCTCAATAATATCAATATTTGTTCCTACTTCGGCAAGGTTTCCTCCTCCCACCGAAGCAAGTTCAAGGTCATCACAAACCTCAACCGCAGTTACAGAAAGAGGATAAACCACAGAAATCAGAAACACGATTAAAAGTGATAAAAGCTTTTTGAATCTCATGGTATCTCCACTCTTTTATTATGCTGAATGTGTGAATTTTTCGCATACTGCCACACATTATTATTTTATCATACACTCAATTTAATTTCACTCTCATTTATTACTGAAAAAAAGTTATGGCGATTGTGCAGTTTTAACAAAATTTTATCACAAGCGTTTCTGTTTGATTATCGAATAACCAACAAGGCAAAACGACTTCCTTGCACAAAGGAAAGCTGTTTGCTATTTATTTTTATCGCAACAAAAAAGAAGGTGCAAATTAAGCACCTTCTCGAAAAAAATTCAATATTTTTTTAAAGCAGGGGAATTGAATGTTTCTTGCATTCACGGACAGTTTCCCAATCCCACAAAGATGACTGTACCTCGCCAATGTGAGCACAACCCAAAAGAAGCATACAAAGCCTTGACTGTCCGATACCGCCGCCAATTGTGAGGGGCAGCTCTCCACCTAAGAGCATCTGATGATAGGGCTGATTTCTTCTATCCTCACAGCCTGCTTTTTTGAGCTGTCTTTCCATAGCATCCTTATCTACTCGGATACCCATAGAGGAAAGCTCAAAGGCACACTCCAGAACATCGTTCCAAACAAGGATGTCACCGTTTAAGGTCCAATCGTCATAGTCGGGAGCACGGTTGCCGTGAGAGATACCTGACTTGAGTGTATCGCCAATCTGCATAATAAACACCGTCTTATGCTCTTTTGTATAGGCTTTTTCTCTCTCTACAGGAGTAAGCTCGGGATATAAATCTTCAAGCTCCTGAGAAGTTACAAAGGTAACCTCCTCTTTGATTTCTGTTGAGAGTACAGGGAATTTTTCCCGAAGTTTGCGGTTAACACTGCAAACGGCACTTACAATAAGCTTTACAACACCCTTAAGATACTCCTCGTTTCTGTCCTCGGCACTGATTATCTTTTCCCAGTCCCACTGGTCAACATAGATTGAGTGGATATTGTCCAAATCCTCATCGCGTCTTATAGCATTCATATCGGTAATAATGCCCTCTGCCTGAGAAAAGCCGTACTGCTTCAACGCAACCCTCTTCCACTTTGCAAGAGAATGAACTATCTCTGCCTCAATACCGATTGCAGGAATATCAAAGTTTACGGGACGCTCCTTGCCGCTCAGATTATCGTTTATACCCGAAAGACTGCTTACAAACAAAGGCGCAGAAACACGACGCAAATTGAGAGCATTGGAAAACTCCTTCTGAAAAGCTTGCTTTGCCTGATCGATTGCAAGCTGCAGGTCGTGGCTGTTAAGTTTTGGCACATAATCTTTTGGAACAAAAAGACTATTCATAGCACTCACCCTTTTAATACGGATTTTGTCCCGAACTTACTGCGGGATGATTTAATATAATACCACTTTTTGAGAATAAAAGCAAGGGATGAAAACAGTTTTATTTTATAGGACGCCAAAGCACCTGCAAAAAATAAAACTCCCCGTCAAAAAACGAGGAGTTTTGCAGACTTAAATTACTTTCTTCTGCGGGATGTATAGATTATTCCAAACACACTTACAACAAGCACCACAAGGAACAAGCCCCAGAGCATATTATCCAATGCCTGTGCAAAGCCCGTCTGGGGCGCATTGGGATCTATTAAGTTATCGGGATCACCCTTTGATGATTCGGGATCCTTTTCTGCCTCGGGGATTGTGGGTACTTCAGGCTCTGTGGGAGTTGATGGCTCGGTATTTGCGGTATTGTTGTCCGGGTCGTCTGCAGGCGGTTTATCCTGTGCTTTTATAAAGTTTACGAACTCTACTGCAACCTCGTCAGCGCTGACCGGCTCAGCACCCTCTTTATCCTCTGTAACAGTCAGGGTAGCCAAAACTCCGCCCTCTGTATCGTCCTGAACCTCTACGGCAATATTATAAACCTGATTGCTGTAATCTATATTTTCGTCGGCATCTCTTGGTACTATAGGCTTAAGCTGATAGTGAATATGCTTACCCATATCCATAGCGCCATAAGTGAGCGTTACCATTGTCTCTCCTGCTTCAGAGGTAGCAGGCAAAATTGTAATCAATCGCTCGCCCTGATAAAGTCCGAATTCATAGCCTGCTTTAGAAAAAGCTTTGTTTTCTTCCGGATTGTCGGAATTCAAAATCTTATTCTTCACAACAACGCTTACTGCATCACTGCCTGCAACAGCATAGGTATTTGTAAACGATGTGTTTATCTTCCAGCTTCCTGTTTCTTCGTCAAATTCGGCAGTTGTTCCCATATAGGGCACTATATTCTCAATCTCAAACTGACCGTCCATATCCTTATCACCGACAAAAACGTCAAACCAATGTATACTTTTGTCGTAGGTTATGCCCTTATAGGGATTTTCGTCAAAGACCTCTGTGATTCTATAGGAGTAAACACCTGCTTCACTATATACCTCTGACTGCAAAACAGCACTGAAATCAAAGCTTCTGTTCTCCCCTAATACAACTGCCTCGGCCATATCAACCCAAACGCCCTCTGTCTGCTTCTGGAGTTTAAATGTAAACTCGTCGCCCTCAAGCCACAAAGCATCATCTCTGCCGTATAGAGTCTTTTCGCCGTTCACAGTAACCTTGGGGCTTACTGCCTCGGGAGTATAGATGTTCTTAAACTCCACCACATAGTTCAGCTCGTCCTGTGCAACCACACTCTGCATACGAGAGTCTGTTTCAGATACAAAGCCTTTACCTGCCGATTCTGACACCGTAACCTCTGCTCCCAGAGGAATCTCTGTAATAACCTTAACCTCGTTGGGATGCAGACTCGCCGTTATTATACGCACATCGTCAGAATCGGTTTCAATCATAATATCATAATCAAAGGTTATGTTCTCGGGAATTTCGTACTCCTCGCCAAAGGGATGTGATACCGTGTTATAAAGCACAATTGCAGCAGAGTCCTTCGGATACTCCAATGTATTTACAAAATCGATGTTTGTAATTTCCTTTGCTTTTGTCAAAAGGCTTATTTCAGTTTTTTCTTCTGAGTTTACAGATTTTACACTGTAATCATTATCACCCAAAAGCTCTCTTGCAATCAGTTGCACGCCCTCGGGAATATCAATAAGATACGCACTCTCGCCCGAAGAAAGATGAACCTCCAGCTTACCCTCTTCAAACTGAACAGAAGACTGTGTAAGCTCTCCCTCGGTACTTTCTTTTATAAGACGTAGAGGCTCTGTAATAAGCTGACTTTCATCAAGCAACTCAAAAGCAAATACATCTTCTCTTCCCCAAAGAGTAACGTCTGCCTCTACAGAAATCTTTACCCCCTGAGCTTGTTTAATGGTCATTTTTCCGTTATTTCCGTGAACAACGTCAGCATAATAAGAAATGTTTCCATTTTCATCCTGTGTAAGCTCAACACCTAAATAATGAGAATACAGGAGAGTGTTGGTATCATTGGAATTAACCTGTGTTTTTGTTTCGTCTGTAAATCCGCCCTTGCCAATGTGGTGGTCACGATACATTCTGTGTATGGTTCCCTTGGGAACATACCAGGTTGTGTCTGTGTTGGATTTTGCAACAGCCAATGCTTCTTTTGACATCTCCTCATAGTGCAGGTGCATTCTTGCGTTACCCTGCTCATTATCGTTAATTCGCTCAAAAACAGCATACTCACGATAAAAAGTTTCGTTTGCATTTGCAGGACTTATCTCGCCTGTGTAGGCAACGTACTCTTCGCCTGTTTTTCTGTAAACGGTTGCGTTTTCCTCGTAATAGTATCTTCCGTTATCCGAGGAAGGAGTAAAGAAGGAAACCGTGTTTTCTGCTACAGAAGGATACCCGTGGTTAATATCCTCCGGATTCCAACGGCTCACATAGAAATCGTAATTGCCATCTTTTTGGTACTTATAATTTTCTCCTGTAACCTCGGACACATTAAGCTCATTTATCTTGTCCTTAAGGCCTACCTCAAACACAAGCCGCAAAGGAGAAGCGTGAACCTCTTCGTCAAAATCGCCGTCATTATCTGTGTCTTTCTTGACGGTATCTCTTATATTCAGAGTAATATCTCCCGGGTCTTTGAGGCTCTCGCCTGTAAGTGTTACATCATAGCTTACAACAGGCAGCAAAGAGGCAGGAATACGGAAAATAACAGCAGATGTGCCCGTTGCAATTCGTGTATGCACCTGCACGGAAACAAACATCATATCGCTGTTTTTATGACCGTCTGTTACCTCGCCCAAGAAGCCATAAGACTCATTATAGAACACAGCAGCATCCGGGCAGTCTTTGAGCTCTCTTGTACCGTGTCCGAGGAACTTTCCGTCTGCGTCGGCATACCAACCGATGTAGTTGCTCCACTCACCTGTTACGAGGTCATTGTGAAGCTGCTTGGAAATATATGCCGCCCTGACAAGCTCCTGTGCCTTCTTTGTTTCTGCAATTCCAAGCCTTGCCTTAACAGAACGAATCAGCTCATCGCCCAGATTGCTGGGTTTATCGATGGAACCAAGCTTGCCACCGCCCTGTATAAAGTTGCTTGCTACATTTTCGCCTGTAAAAAGCACATCGCCCAGAAGGATTCCGTGTATCTTCTTAACCTCCATAAACTGGCCAATATCGTCGATAAACTCTACATATCCGTCGTGGTGAATGTTGCCATTCGCAACCTGAGTGGGATAATAAAGAGATTTCCGCATAATTTCGTCGGTTATATTCCCAAAAGCACCGGGCAAATCATCGTCGGTATAAAAATATCTGTCTACATAATTTTTGTTTAGGCTATAATCGCTTTTCTGAATAGTTTTGTACTCTTCGTCCCAGTGACCTTCACCCCACCAACCGCTTGCTATCCAAGTACTCTTTACGGCAAGCTGCATAAAGCTGCCTGTTTCGGTAACGTCATAAGTCTGCCAGTGCAGGTCGGTTGTTGTGTTTTCGGGGTCAAGCACAGGTGTGCTCTTAACATTAAAGCCTAAAGTATAAAACAAAGGCTCTCTGCCGTAATGCTCCTTCATTTTCTCTTTTGCATAGGAGCAGGTAAGCTGGGTTGCAAAGGGAATAGCTGTACTAAGCTCATCCTCAGGAGTTGAACCGTCACCCATATCGGATGTACCGATAGAGCCCTCTGTACCCATATAATTTGTAGAGGCAGAGGTGGCCACACCGTCAGCCATAAGCACCATTACAGGCAGACGCTTTGTGCCGGACTGGAACTGTCCTGAAAAAATCTCTGTGTCGGATACATTCAAAAACTCATTCAAAGCCGCATAAACGCCGCCTTGTATAAAGGCGCCGCCGAAAACTTCTCTTTCTCTCTGCTGAACCTCTGAGCCTTCAGATGTAACCGAAGCATTCACTCTGATACTCTCTGCTGTACGCAGGATCTCTCCTACCTTAAAAATGTGGTTATCTTTTTCAAGAAAAGCATTATTCTCCTGCTCATATCTGCCAAGAGGAAGTAAAACCATAGCGTTCGAAGCATCAGCGTGAACATCAGGAGAATATGTACCCGAGTAAAGCACAACCCCTACGCGGTTATTGTTATTGGCAGAAAGAAGGGTTGCCATAGCCTTATTGGTTGCATCTACAAGCTCTGCCACTGCATTATTATTGTTGTCTCCGTCCTGCACGTTTTCGCCCATAGAACGAGAAACATCAAGCACAAATACCGTATCCGTAGGGATCTGAGAGTAGCCTGTAACCGACTGCTCGGAAGCAATAGCAGACAAGGCAACAAGGAAATTCTCCTTGTCATTCTGCATCGCAATAGCACCGCCGAAATCTTCTGCCGAAATAAACACCGACTTATCGGTCCATATTCCGCCTGCATATTCCGTGGTCATATTCTCCCGAGAAAAAATATTCTTCCACCCATCCATTGTAGACGGGTCAACTATTCTTGTATCTGTCTGCCCTGTTGCATAAGTTTCCTTCAGCTGCACAAAGGGCAGAATACAAACGCACAACGCACAGCAAAGAAGCAGGCTGAGTGCTTTTTTCATAATATCTTTCTTAGCGGTCATAAAAACGACCTCCTCTGCAAAAATTCCTTTAAGCATATCTTGCGGATATGTAAATTTTTAATAAATATTATACTTATTCCATTTTATTTTATTATATATTATGCAACAAAATATTACAAGTGCATTTTCAAAAATTATCTTTTTCTATTCAATTGTAATTTGGAAAATCCTGTGATATAATATTAACAATCTCAAACACAAAATTCAGAATTGAGGCATTATAATGAAGGTATTAATGATTAATGGAAGCCCTCGGGCTAAGGGCAACACCGCAGTTGCACTTAAGGAAATGGAAAAAGTATTTCTTGAGGAAGGTATCGAGGTAGAAATCCTCCAGATCGGTGCTCTTGAAATCAGAGGCTGCATTGCCTGCGGTGCTTGTCACGAATTAGGCAAATGTGTATATAACGACATCGTAAACGACACTATCAAAAAGTTCGAAGAATGCGACGGTCTTGTTGTAGGAAGCCCTGTTTACTATGCTTCTGCAAACGCAACCCTTATGGCATTCCTCACAAGACTTTTCTACAGCACAAACTTTGATAAAACCATGAAGGTTGGCGCTTCTGTAGTATCTGCTCGCCGTGGCGGTCTTTCCTCCACTTTCGACGAGCTCAACAAGTTCTTTACAATAAGCGGTATGCCTATCGCCTCCGGCCAGTACTGGAACAGTGTTCACGGTGCAAAGCCCGGCGAAGCTGAGCAGGACGAAGAGGGACTTCAGTCTATGAGAACTCTGGCAAAGAATATGGCTTTCCTTATGAAAAGCATCGCTCTCGGCAAAGAAAAGTTCGGCATTCCCGAGAAAGAACCCGTGGTTCGCACAAACTTTATCCACTGATTTTCTGCAATCAAAAACACCCGAAGTTTCCTTCGGGTGTTTTCTTATGCTTTAAAGCTTCTATTAATATACTGTATCAAGGAAAGCAGAGCCGATGATGCCTGCGTCGTTGCCGAGAGTTGCCTTGCAAATCTGTGTCTGCTTGGGGTTGTGCTTGGTATAACGCTCTGCCTCAATAATGGAACGAAGAGGAGCAAGGAGAGTTTCGCCTTCGTTGGAAACACCGCCGCCGATGCAAAGCACATCAGGCTGGAAGATGTTGATAGCATTGATAAGGCCGCAAGCAAGATAGCCCAGATACTCGTCAACAACAGCCTTGCCGGAAGCATCGCCTGCACGCATAGCATCAAATGCAGTTCTGCCGTTTGCGTTGTCGATGTTGCCGTCGCAAAGTGAAAGCATATAAGAGAAATCGGGCTTCTCTTTGAGGATAGCCTCTTTTGTCAGGTTGATAAGACCTGTTGCGGATGCATAAGCCTCCCAGCAACCCTTTCTGCCGCAAGCACACTCTTTGCCGTCTTTGATAATAACCATGTGACCCATCTCTGCACCTGCAAAGTTTGATCCTGAGTAAATCTTGCCGTCAATGATGATACCAGCACCAACACCTGTGCCGATTGTGATTGCGATTGCGTTTCTTGCACCCTTTGCGGAGCCTGCAAGGAACTCACCGTAAGCCGCAGCATTTGCATCATTTTCAATAATAACTCTGGTGCCCAGTCTTTCTTCCATCATCTCAACAACATTCCAGTTGTGGAAGAAAAGGTTAGCGGAATATTCGATAATGCCTGTCTCGGGGTTAACTGCACCAGGAACACCAATACCAACACTCTTGATGTCTTCCATTGTAAGACCTGCTTTTTCAACAGCAGCCTTTGCAACCTCAGCCATAGAGTCACAAACCTCAGTCTCAGGACGAGGAACGTTAGTTTTGCAGTCTGCCTTTGCAACGATGTTGTAATTTTCGTCAACAACACCTGCCACAATATTTGTACCGCCCAGGTCAATACCCAGTCTATACATATTAAATCATCCTTTCACCTTAAAATGTTCGCTTAAACGTCGGAACAACGCCGACTATATATAATAGTATATCACACTATTTTCCCATATTAAAGAGGATTTTTTAAAAAATGTGAGAAGTTTTCGGGATTTTTTCGAGCCTTTCGGAATAATTTTTTATAAATTTTTAAAAATAGCAAAAGAGAAAAACGGAGCATTTGGGAGCATTTATGAGTATTTAAAAGAATGTAACGTGGTACATTAAAATATTTATTAAAAAGTGTTGACTTTGATTTTAAGCTGTGATATTATACTTGGGCAGTAAAAAAGTATTTAATTTAGGAGGCATCGCTTATGTCAACTTTTATGGCTAAAAAAGGCGAGGTTGAGCGCAAGTGGTATGTGATTGACGCTGCTGGCAAGCCCCTTGGTAAGGTTGCAGTTGAGGCTGCTACTCTTCTCAGAGGTAAGCACAAGGTTACTTTCACTCCCCATGTAGATTGCGGCGACCATGTTGTTATTATCAACTGCAAAGACGCTGTTCTTACAGGTAACAAGCTCACTCAGAAGAAGTGGCAGAGACACACAGGCTATGTTGGTCACCTCAAAGAGACCGACTACAAAACACTTATGGCTACAAAGCCCGAAAAGGCTATGGAGCTTGCAGTTAAGGGCATGATTCCCTCTAACTCACTGGGCAGAGCACAGATGCTCCGTCTGCGTTTGTTCGCAGGTGCAGAGCACAAGCATCAGGCACAGCAGCCTGAGGCTTGGGAAATGTAAGAAGGAGGCAATTTAGAATGTACGATAAGGCACCTTATTTCTACGGTACAGGTAGAAGAAAGAGCTCCGTAGCAAGAGTTCGTCTTTACCAGGGTACAGGTAAAATCACAATCAACGATCGTGACATCGACGATTACTTCGGTCTTGAGACACTGAAGCTCATCGTTCGTCAGCCCCTCGAGCTTACAGAAACAGGCGCAAAGTTCGACGTAGTTTGCAGAGTTGCAGGCGGCGGCGTAACAGGTCAGGCTGGTGCAATCCGTCACGGTATCTCCAGAGCACTCCTTCAGTACGACAGCGAGGCTCTCAGAGCTACACTTAAGAAGGCTGGTTTCCTCACTCGTGATCCCAGAATGAAAGAGCGTAAGAAGTACGGTCTTAAGGGCGCACGTAGAGCTCCCCAGTTCTCCAAGAGATAATCTTGTTATTTCTTGCAATTTTCAAAATCAAAACCCGAAGCCATTACGGTTTCGGGTTTTTTCTTTTACCTTGATTTTATTGTTAGTGCAAATTATTTTAAAAGGGAGGGCACAGAGATTCTCCGCTACAAAATCGCCATAAAACAAAAAACGCACCGCTTATGCGATGCTTTAAATCTTTACCATTATGGTGCCGGTAACCGGACTTGAACCGGTACGGTATTGCTACCGAGGGATTTTAAGTCCCTTGTGTCTGCCATTCCACCACACCGGCAGCTGACGAAAAAAGAAATGGTGACCCGGACGAGAATCGAACTCGTGTTACCGCCGTGAAAGGGCGGTGTCTTAACCTCTTGACCACCGGGCCACACATGGTAGCGGAAATAGGACTTGAACCTACGACACTTCGGGTATGAACCGAATGCTCTAGCCAACTGAGCTATTCCGCCATATATGTGCTGAAAATCAGCAAGAATTATTATATGCGAAAGATTAGGATTTGTCAAGGGTTTTCTTGATTTTTCTCAAAAAGATTTTTGTATTACAGAAGAGTATCTGCCCTTCTATTACATTTATATATGTAAATATTGATTTTCAAAGCCCTTTGTGATATAGTTTATAATGTATGTTTATGTAAAAAAGTCTATTATATCGAAAGGATGATTTTTTTGAACGCAAAAACAAGCACCGCAAAAGAAAACAAAGTTTCTTTTGCAAAAAAATTCGAGATCACCAAGAAAAAAGTCTTGTCTTCTCTTATGGTGTGCTCAGCAGTTCTTATAATGCTGGTTGCATCCGCTTACACTTCCTTCTTCCACATCTCCGACAGAATGGCGTTTTCTTTTTCTGATTTCGCTCCTCTTTACACAGGCCTCTGTTTTCTGATTTTCTCAGTTCTCTTTGTTTCTATGCTCTTATGCAAGGGAACCGCTCACAGAGTTCTGTTTGCGATCTATTCCGCACTGGCGTTAATCGGCGGAATCCAGAATATGATCACCACCTTCACCTTTAAGGGTATGCCCAGTGACGGTAACGTTACCGCAGCCTCTCCTGTTACACAGATAGTAAACTGTGCAATGTGGGTTGCTGTTATCGCCCTTATCTTCTGGTTTATTGTTATGAGCAATCAAAAGGACTTCGCCCGCACTGTTGTTTCCTTGGGTCTTCTTTTTGTTATGGTTACTCAGGCAGGCTGTGCTGTTATTGAGGGTATTAACGCTTCTTCCAAACAGCAGGAAACAGAAAACTCATCATACAGTTCATTAGGTGAGTCCCATCTCACAACCCTCAATATGTTTGAGGTATCTGAAAAGAAAAATGTTATTGTTTTTATTTTGGATAGATTTGATGCTGAATATTTCGAGAAGTTTATGGGAACAAACTCCGAGTATCTTAACTCTCTGGACGGCTTCACATACTATAACGACAACATAGCCAAATATCCCAGAACCTTCCCCGCTGTTACATCTATGCTCACCGGTATGGAGTACGATTACTCTGTTTCCCGAGATGCTTATATGGAAGACGCATATAAAAACTCTCCTCTTTTGGCTGATTTAAAGGCAAACAACTATAAAATCAATCTTTACATACCCATGACCGACGGCTACACAAACGCAAGTGTCCTTGCCGATAAGGTATCAAACACTACTGCAACCGAAGGATATACTGTTTCCAAGCCCAGACTTGCCGCAAACATCTTCGCCCTTGCCGCTTACTTCTGGGCACCCGAGGTTGCCAAGGCTAATATCGATGTCAGCGAATCCGGACTTAACAATCTTGTTACTCATTTAGGCGACAATCCTCAGTATGTTCTTTCAGAAACTTCAGATGCTGAGTACTACGCACAGTTCAAAGAAGAAAGCTTATCCACCCAATCCTCTCAGAACACCTTTACCTTCCTTCACCTGAGAGGTTGCCACTCTCCATACACTCTGGGTGAAAACTGCGAGGTTTACGACGAAAACGGAACCGAGAGGTCTACAAATCGTCAGCAAACCACAGGTATGTTCAAGTTTATCTCCGAGTATTTAGAGGAACTTAAAAGTTTAGGCCTTTACGAAGATGCAACCATCATCATTACAGGCGACCATGCTGCTCTTGAAACCGACAGCAGACCCTATGAAGAGGACAACGGCAAAGAAAAGCTCACTGCTCTGCTTGTAAAAGAAAGCGGCGAGTACGGCACACCTCTTAAGACAAGCACGGCACAGGTATCTCAGGACAACTTTATGGCTACAATCGTTAAGTCTGCAGGGCTTCAAACCGAGCGCTACTATGGCAAAGCTTACTCTGACATAAAAGAAGGCGAAAACACAGTAAGAACTCACTATTTCAGCACTATCGGTCAAAATCCCAACAAGGTATGGAAATACACTATCACCGGTCCCGGCAGAGATTTCAGCAATTGGGAAGGTACCAGCGTAGATTACTAACAACACTGATAATTGTCAGAGAGGATATTCTTATGGACACCTCGTCAAAAAAAACAAACAGCATTATAAATAAGCTGATTGCAAAATTTGAGATTACAAAACGAAAAATTCTAATATCAGTCCTCACAGGATTTTCGGTTCCCTTTCTGCTTTTGATTTGCTCTGCATTTTCCGTTTACTTCAGTAATGCAGAAGAGCTTGGATTCAGCGTTGGCGATTTCGCACCGTTTTTCCTTTTTGCATCGGCTGTTGTATTCGTTGCAATAACCGCTGTACTGATTCTTACAAAAAATAAATTTCACAACCTTATTTTTTCCCTTTGTGCAGGACTGGTTATCTGCGGATATATTCAGACATTGGTCACAACCTTGACTTTTCAGGGTCTTCCCGGTGACGGAAACACAACCTCTCCCTCAAAAAGCAAAATCATCATCAATCTTTTGCTGTGGCTTGCTGTTTTTGCAGTAATAATCTGGTTCTGTGTTATTTCATCAAAAGCCAAGACCGGTAAGAAGGTTGTAAGCGTTCTTCTCGTTTTTGCTTTTGTTTCTCAGCTTTTCAGTTTTATTCCTTCGGCAATAAGCTTTGCAACCGACAGCTCTAAAAAAGAACCTGTAAATATGTATCTGACTACCGAGAACATTTATGAAATATCGGAAAACGACAATATCTTTGTTTTTGTTCTCGACCGTTTTGATGCAGAATACTACGAGGAGCTGGCAGAGGCTTATCCTGAGGTCATCTCCGAACTTGACGGCTTCACCTACTACGATGACAACGTTTCCAAATATCCTCGAACATACCCCGCAATCACCTATATGCTCACAGGTGTAGAGAACGACTTTGAGGCGGAGCGCTCCGGGTATTTCGAAAAAGCCTATTCAAGCTCCACCTTCCTCAAAGACCTGCAGGACAACAACTATAAAATCAACCTTTACATCCCCTTCTATTACACGTACACGGACGCGGATATTCTTTCTGATTACGCATCAAACACATCCGAGCTGAACGGTCATTCCATCTCGGATTCCCGTCAGTTTACCAAGAATATGATACTCTTGTCTTCTTATTTCTGGCTGCCGGATAAGCTCAAATCCCGAACCATATCCTCCAACAAATTCAACGAGTCTGTTGTTTTTGAAGGCGATGCTCCTGAATACTCGATGAACAGTTCCAGCGATTCAAAGCTTTACGCAAATCTTTTAAACAACGGATTCAGTTCACAAAACGAGCAAAACACCTTCACGTTCCTGCATATAAGAGGTTGTCACCCTCCGTATACGACGGATGAAAACTGCGTTTACCGTGAGGGAGAAAGCATTAAATCCGTTCAGCAGACCCGAGGCAGTTTCTCTATAATATGCGAGTACATAAAAGAACTGAAGAAAAAGGGACTTTACGAAGATGCCACCATTATCATCACAGGTGACCACGCCGCAATTTCTTCGGATTCCCAAGCCTATGATTCACCAAAACTCACCACTCTTCTCGTAAAGGAAAGCGGAAAATCCGACACACCTCTCGTCACAAGTCACGCTCCTGTTTCGCAGGACAATCTCCTTGCAACGATTATAAAGTCGGCAGGTATAAAAACCGAGCACGATTACGGAAAAGCTTTCTGTGAAGTTGCAGAAGACGAGGCCGTTACACGTGTTCACTCCTTCCAAAAGGTAAATCCCGGCACTTCGGCCAACACCAACATCACATACGAAATAACAGGAAGTGCAAGAGATTTCAGTAACTGGAAAATCACAGAAACCAAAGAAAATAAATACAAATAAAAATTCAGCTCCAAGAAAAGCAAGCCTTTCTTGGAGCATTCTTTTTCCCTCCAAACTGCGCAAAATACCCTCGGCCGAACGACCGAGGGTATTTTTATGCAGAAATCTGCGTCTGTCTGAATTTAAAGTTCAAGCAATTACTGCTCTGCTCTCTTCTTGAGCTCCTCGTAACGCTCCATAGCGTTAACCTTTGCATCCTCAAAGAGTGCTTCTGCTCTCTCAGGGAAGGAACGTGTCAGTGAGCTGTAACGAGCCTCGGAGAGAATGAACTCCTTGTAATCTGCAACGGGAGCCTTGCTGTCAAGCATAAAGGGATTCTTGCCCTCTGCCTTGAGTCTGGGATCGAAACGGAAGTTATTCCAGTAACCGCACTCAACAGCACGAGCCATTTCCTTCTGACAGTTGATCATACCGCCCTTGATGGAGTGCATCTCACAGGGAGCATAACCGATGATGAGGGAAGGACCGTTGTAGGACTCAGCCTCTTTGATAGCCTTGAGTGTCTGGTTCATATCAGCACCCATAGCAATCTGTGCAACGTAGATGTAGCCGTAGCTCATTGCGATGTCAGCGAGGCTCTTCTTCTTGATAGCCTTACCTGCTGCAGCGAACTGAGCAACCTGACCGATCTGAGAAGCCTTGGAAGCCTGACCGCCTGTGTTGGAGTAAACCTCTGTATCGAATACGAAGATATTTACATTCTCGCCTGTTGCAAGAACATGGTCAACACCGCCGAAGCCGATGTCGTATGCCCAACCGTCGCCGCCGAAGATCCATACGGACTTCTTGGAGAGGAACTCTTTGTTTGTAAGAATGTCAGAGATGTCTGTGCAGTCGCAAGAACCGAGCTTCTCAAGCTCTGAAACGAGAGCCTTTGCAGCGGAAGCGTTCTTCTCGCCATCCTCAAGAGTTGCAAGATACTCGTCAGCTGCTGCCTTGAGCTCTGCAGATGCCTTATCACAAGCTGCAACTACGCGAACCTTCTCGATAAGTCTCTCACGGATTGCCTTCTGGCCGAGGTACATACCAAGACCGTGCTCTGCGTTATCTTCGAAGAGGGAGTTTGCCCATGCAGGACCGTGACCCTCTGCGTTTGTTGTGTAGGGAGATGTTGCTGCAGGACCGCCCCAGATAGAAGAACAACCTGTAGCATTGGAGATGTACATTCTGTCGCCGAAGAGCTGTGTTACAAGACGAGCGTAAGATGTCTCTGCACAACCTGCACAAGAGCCGGAGAACTCAAGGAGAGGCTTCTTGTACTGAGAACCGATGAGGTTAAGGTTAGCAGTTGTCTCTGCCTTCTCTGTAACATTAGCAACACAGTAATCGAATACTGCCTGCTGATCGTCCTGAGACTCTCTTGCTACCATTGTGAGGGAGTTTGTGGGACATACGCCGATACAAACGCCGCAACCCATACAATCAAGGGGAGATACTGCAAGTGTGTACTTGTAGTCTGTCTTAACAACGGGCTTGGGAGCAATCTTTGTGTTTGCAGGAGCTGCTGCAACCTCTTCGTCAGAAAGTGCGAAGGGACGGATTGTTGCGTGAGGACAAACGAATGCGCACTTGTTACACTTAGCACAAGTCTCTGCGTTCCACTCGGGAACCATAACAGCAACGCCGCGCTTCTCGTAAGCGGAAGCACCCTGCTCGAATGTACCGTCAACGTGATCCATAAATGCGGAAACGGGGAGGGAGTCACCGTCCATCTTGGAAACGGGAACCATGATACCGTCTACCATCTTAACGAGCTTCTCAGGACCTGCGGAAGCCTTTGCGTCTGCTGTGTCTACAGCATTAGCCCAGTCAGCGGGAACATCAATCTTAACATAAGCGGAAGCACCCATGTCGATTGCCTTCTCGTTCATCTCAACGATTTCTTTACCCTTCTTCATGAACTTCTGTGCTTTTTCCTTCATGTAGCCAATTGCTTCCTCGGGAGGAAGAACCTTTGCAAGAGAGAAGAAAGCAGACTGAAGAACTGTATTTGTACGCTTGCCAAGACCAATCTGAGCAGCGATATCGATAGCATTAACTGTGTAGAGTTGGATGTTGTTCTCTGCGATGTAACGCTTGGAAGCAGCGTCGAGCTTGTCAGAAAGCTCCTCTGCAGACCACTGGCAGTTGATAAGATATACACCGCCGGGCTTAACATCCTGAACCATCTTAAAGCCCTTCTCAACATAAGAGGGGTTGTGGCAAGCAACGAAGTCAGCCTTGTTGATGTAGTAGGGGGACTTGATGGGCTTGTCACCGAAGCGCAGGTGGGAAATTGTGATACCGCCTGTCTTCTTGGAGTCATACTGGAAGTAAGCCTGAACGAACTTCTCTGTATGGTCACCGATAATCTTGATAGAGTCTTTGTTAGCACCAACAGTACCGTCGCCGCCGAGACCCCAGAACTTGCACTCGATTGTGCCCTCTGCTGCTGTGTTGGGAGCAGGCTTCTCTTCAAGAGAGAGGTTTGTAACGTCGTCGTTGATACCGAGTGTGAAGTTGTGTCTGGGAGCATCCTTAGCGAGCTCCTCATATACTGCGAAGATGCTTGAAGGAGGTGTGTCCTTGGAGCCGAGACCGTATCTGCCACCTACAACCTTTGCTGTAGCGCCTGCTGCTGCAAGAGCTGCAACAACGTCAAGATAGAGAGGCTCACCGAGAGCACCGGGCTCCTTTGTTCTGTCGAGAACTGCAATCTTCTTTGCAGTTGCAGGGATAGCTTTAATAAGTCTGTCAGCTGCGAAGGGTCTGTAAAGACGAACCTTAACAAGACCAACCTTCTCGCCGTTAGCGTTCATAAAGTCAATAACTTCTTCTGCAACGTCACAGATAGAACCCATAGCAATGATAACACGCTCTGCATCCTCTGCACCGTAGTAGTTGAAGAGCTGGTAGTCTGTACCGAGCTTTGCATTAACCTTCTGCATGTACTCCTCAACGATGCCGGGAACTGCCTCGTAGTACTTGTTACATGCCTCTCTGTGCTGGAAGAAGATATCGCCGTTTTCGTGGGAACCACGCATTACGGGACGCTCAGGGTTGAGAGCACGCTTACGGAACTTCTCAACTGCCTCCATATCGCACATTTCTTTAAGATCATCAAAGTCCCAAACCTCGATCTTCTGAATCTCGTGAGAGGTTCTGAAGCCATCGAAGAAGTTGATGAAGGGAACGGAGCTCTTGATGGTAGCCAAGTGAGCTACTGCACCAAGGTCCATAACTTCCTGAGTATTTGTCTCAGCAAGCATTGCAAAACCTGTCTGACGGCAAGCATAAACGTCAGAGTGGTCGCCGAAGATGTTAAGTGCATGGGAAGCAACTGTTCTTGCGGAAACATGGAAAACAGAAGGCAGAAGCTCGCCTGCGATCTTGTACATGTTGGGGATCATGAGCAGAAGTCCCTGTGATGCTGTGTAAGTAGTTGTGAGAGCACCTGCATTCAGAGAACCGTGAACGGTACCTGCTGCACCTGCCTCAGACTGCATCTCCTCAACCTTAACGGTTGTGCCGAAGATGTTTTTGAGTCCCTGTGCGGACCACTGGTCAACATAGTCTGCCATGGGGGAAGAGGGAGTGATAGGATAAATACCGGCTACCTCAGTAAACGCATAGGAAACGTGAGCCGCAGCGTTGTTACCGTCCATGGTCTTTCTTTTTCTTGCCATTGGAATTACCTCCTTGAAATAATCAATGCGAAAAAGCTCGCATAATATACATTTACGGTACGTTTTGTACCACCGTATATGATAACACTTTTTAATAGTTTTGTAAAGTAAATTAAAGCAAATAATCGCATATTTTAATGGAATTTGTGGAAAATTTCACAATCTTCTTAAACCCCGAGCACATCAAAGACAATAATCATCTCTTTATGTCCACATTTTATCGCAAGTTTTTTGTTTTTTCAATTTATAAATAACGGTAAAAAATCTGCATCATTTTGCAAAGAAAGAATTATGTTATAAAATTTTATTGTAAGCTGTGAAGTATCTTTGAACCCACTCGTCAAACAAGTGACAATGAATTAGTTTTAGCGGAGCAGTGACCGCAAAGGTAATCACAAATCGCAAGCAATAAACTTTACAACAAACTTACAGCACCCCTTCCGACTGTGTTCGAAAGGGGTGCTGTTTGTAATTATTTTGTTTTAAGCCTCACCCTTGAGGTGAAGGTGGCAAAATCTCTGATTTTGACGCAGGGAGTAAAAACCTCTTTCCTATTACTTCTTACCTCAAAAAACTCCCTCAGTCTTTCGGCTAACGCCGAAACCCAGCTCCCTCGGGAATGGAGCCATTTTATTCAACAGGCTTTAAGTTCCATATGTCTCTTGCGTAGTCGTTTATGGAGCGGTCGGCAGAGAATCTTCCTGCCTTTGCAATATTCATAAGGGACATCCTGTTCCACTTTTCACGGTTGTTGTAAATTTCTGACGTACGCTGCTGTGCTCTGCGATAGGACTCAAAATCGCCAAGCACCATATAGGGATCTGCATACATAAGGTTTTCGGCAATGGGGGAGAATCTGCCCATTCTAAGCTCGTCGATTGCACCTCTGATTGTTTCCGATGAATTATAAAAATCCATAGGTCTGTAGCCGCGAAGCTTCAAGTCGTTCACCGCTGGTGTGGTCATACCGAAAAGCACGATATTATCATTGCCTACGGCATCAAAAATCTCAACATTAGCTCCGTCAAGTGTGCCTAAAGTTACAGCACCGTTTATCATAAACTTCATATTACTTGTGCCCGATGCCTCGGTACCGGCAAGAGAAATCTGCTCGCTGATTTCTGCGGCGGGAATCAGCTTCTCGGCAAGTGTCACCCTGTAATTTTCAAGGTATACCACCTTGAGCTTTCCGTTAACACGGGAATCATTGTTGATAGTATTTGCAAGATCAACTATAAACTGAATTATCTGCTTTGCAAAGTAGTAACCCGGCGCCGCCTTTGCACCGAAAATATAGGTTCTTGGTGTAAAGTCCATACTGGGATTATCCCGAAGCATTCGATATGTTGCAAGGATATTCAGAGCATTCATAAGCTGACGCTTGTACTCGTGGAGCCTCTTTACCTGAACATCAAAGATTGAGTCGGGATCAACCAGAACTCCGCTTATTTTGCGGATTTCCTCTGCCATTGCTACCTTGTTGAGTCGCTTTATCTCGGTAAGTTTATCAAGCACACCTCGGTCAGCAGAATATTTCTGCAGCTTCTCAAGCTCTGCGGCATTGTTAACAAAGCCGTCACCGATAAGCTCCGTTATAAATCCTGAAAGTCTTGGGTTTGACTGACAAAGCCAACGTCTGTGAGCAATACCATTGGTAACGTTTGTAAATTTATGTGGAGTATGGCTGTAAAAATCCGAGAACACGGTTTCTTTTAAAATATCGCTGTGCAGTACAGATACTCCGTTTACCTTGTGGCTTGCAACAACCGCCAGATTTGCCATTCTTACATAGCCGTCACGGATAATTGACATAGCAGCAATCTCTGCTTCACTCTTGCCCGAAGCTGCAAGCTCTTCACAAAAACGCTTGTTAATCTCACAGACAATCTGATAGATTCTGGGGAGCTTTGTTCTGAACATATCTTCGCTCCAGCACTCCAGAGCCTCTTTCATAACTGTATGATTGGTGTAGGCGATAGTGCCCTTTACAATATTCCATGCCACATCCCAACCGTAACCGCACTCGTCCATAATGATTCGCATAAGCTCGGGTACCGCCAGCACCGGATGAGTGTCGTTTAAGTGAATCGCAACCTTATCGGGCAGATTCTCAACCGTTTTATAAACCCGCAGGTGTCGGGTAACAATATCCTTGATTGTGGCACACACAAGGAAATACTGCTGATTAAGTCTGAGGCTCTTGCCTTCTGCGTGATTATCTCCGGGATAAAGCACCTTTGTAATGCTTTCTGCCATAGCCTTCTGCTCAACAGCACGGATATAGTTGCCCGAATTAAAAAGGTCCATATCAAAAGCCTTTGAGTCAGCCGCCCAAAGACGCAATCGGCTGAAGCCTTTTCTGTCTGAGCCCGAAACAATCATATCGTAGGGTACAGCGTGAACCTTTGTATCGTTCTCAACACGAACAACGTGATGTCCGTCAATCCACTCTTCTCTGAGGTCTCCGTTAAAAGAAACCTCTACCGCCTTTTCGGGATGTGCATGAAGCCACACACTGCCGCCGGGAAGCCAGAAATCAGGAAGCTCCGTCTGCCAGCCGTCCACAAGCTTCTGATTGAAAATTCCGTATTCATATCTGAGGGAATAACCCATAGAGGGATACCCCTGAGATGCAAGTCCGTCAAGGAAACACGCCGCAAGTCTGCCCAGACCGCCGTTACCCAGTCCTGCATCGGGCTCTTGCTCGTAAATCACCCCAAGATTTACACCCAATTTTTTAAGTGCCTTGGAAACAGTCTCTTCCAGCCCCAAATTGCAAAGATTATTCTTAAGCGAACGTCCCATAAGGAATTCCATACAAAGATAGTAAACCGTCTTTTTCTCCTGCTTCTCCGCCTGAGTTTTAAAGGCTTTGTAGTCTTTGCTCATAAGCTCTCTGCACCACAAGGCAGTCGCCTTGTAAAAATGCTCGTCCGATGCCTCTTCCGCAGTTACGTGATAAAATCTTTCCAGTTTTTCTTCGATTGCCGAAATCGTGTCGGAAACAGTAATTTTTTTGCTCATATAAAGCACTCCTTCGGTAAAATTTTTATTTCTTTTGGATTTATAAGTAAAACTCTGTAAATTTTGGTCATAGTTAACAATTTATTTTGCTTGTCACCCATTTATGTGGTACAATTATACTATAGATGCTCAATTTTTTCAAGCACAATTTATTGTATTTTGCGGTAACAGAAAAGTTACTTTTAAAAAAGTGAATTACAATTTTTACATATTACTTTACCTTCACGGAATTTTTGTATTATAATTAGAATGGATAAAAATCAAAAAGCAAGGACGGATACCAAATGGAAAAGAAAAATGTAGTTATTTACGTAGCAGGTCAGCGCTTTTCGATTTCGACAGGCGACACCGATGAATATGTTATCGGTATCGGCCAGAAGGTTGATGTAATGATAAAGGGAATCGAAAAGGACAACCCTCGTCTTAACCGCGATGCCTGCGCTATTCTTACTGCACTTAATTTCTGCGACGACGAAACAAAGCTCCGTCAGATGATGGAGGTTCTTCGCGAGCAGGTTAAGGATTACATAAACTCAAACGATGCTCTGCGTACAGAAAACTCCAAGCTCAAAGAGGAGATTGCCGCTCTGCGCAAAGAGCTTGCCGAAAAAAGCGAAGTTGCAGACGAGGAAGATGCAACTAAAACTGCTTGTGCAAACACATCCGTAACCCTCCCTACAAGATCCGAGGCAATTGTAGCTGCAGAAGCACAGACTCGCCATACCGCATTTGTGGGCAAAAACTTCGGCGGCAAAAACAAAAAGAACAAGCATAAGCATAATAACAATTACCAGACCCCCGCACCTGCACCTGCTGTCGTGGCAACATCTGCCCCTGCAGACCCGGACGAAGCTGCTGCAGAGGCTTCTCCTTATCATCAGTTCAGCATTTTTGACGATCTTCCCTGATAAGTGCGTTTTGTAATAAATCAAAAAGGAGTGGGGGATTTGAAAAATAAAATAGAAATCCTTGCTCCTGCAGGCTCATTCGAGAGCCTTGAGGCTGCTGTACGAAGCGGTGCTGATGCGGTATACCTGGGTGCAAAGGATTTTTCCGCCAGAGCTTCCGCACAGAATTTTTCTCTTGAGGAGCTTAAAGAAGCAATAGCATACTGCCACATCCGCGGTGTCAAGGCATATCTTACCGTCAACACCCTTATGTTTGACGATGAGCTCACGAAAGCACTCGGTCTTATAAACGAAGCTTACTCCTTTGGCATCGACGCGGTTATCGTGCAGGACATAGGTCTTGCTTCTCTTATTAAAAAATACATTCCAGACCTGAGGCTTCACGGCTCAACTCAGATGAGCATTCATACCCCGACCGGTGCAAAGGCACTTTACGAAATGGGCTTTTCACGGGTTGTGCTCAGCCGAGAACTGTCTCTCAAAGAGATTAAAGAAATCGCAGATTCTTGCCCCATAGAGCTGGAGGTTTTTGTTCACGGTGCACTCTGTATGTGTGTATCGGGACAATGCTATTTTTCCGCAATGCTTGGAGGAAGGTCGGGCAACCGAGGTATGTGTGCCCAGCCCTGCCGACTTCCTTTCAAGATAAAGGGCGGCAGTGATTATGCTCTGAGCCTTAAAGACAACAGCGTAATCGAATATATAAAAGAACTTGAAAAAATCGGCGTACATTCTGCTAAAATCGAAGGAAGAATGAAACGCCCCGAATATGTATCCTCTGCTACCCGAGCCTGCAAAGAAATGCGGGACGAAGGATTTGTATCAGAGGAAACAAGATTTCAGCTGGAAAATGTTTTCTCACGCACAGGCTTTACCGACGGATATATAAAAGGTAACCGCACAGGCGATATGTTCGGCTACCGCAGAAAAGAGGACGTAGTCGCAAGCGACGAAAAACTGCTCTCAAGCATACGCACCACATATAAAGATGAACTGCAAAGAGTGCCTTTGCACTTTACTTTCTGTGCAAGGGCAGGGGAGTTTCCCACACTTTCTGTCTTTGACGGCACACACACCGCCACGGAAACCGGAGACTCATTGCCTGAAGCAGCTCTGAACGTTGCACTAAACGAAGAAAAGGTCAAAACACTTCTGAAAAAATGCGGCGGTACTCCTTACTATGCCGAAGAAATTATATGCACAATAGACCCAAATCTTTCCATCCCTGCAAGCAAAATAAACGAGCTTCGCAGAAATGTCCTGTCAAGGCTATCTGCCTTGCGTGCAGAAACTAAAAACCAAAAGGCTTTGATTGAGTCTTTTGCTTTTGATACACACACTCCTTGCAAAGAAAAACTCCACCGAGCAAGATTTACAGACACAGACATTCCTTTTGACTTTAAGTCCTGCGAACTAATTTTCATACCTTTAAATTCACCTTCGGAGGAATTTATCAGGCTCACAGAGGAAGGCTTTACTGTAGGAGCTGAAATCCCCAGAGGCGCCTTCGGGAGAGAACAGCAGATAACATCAAAGCTTTCAAAGCTCAAAGAGATAGGGATAAAACATATTCTTGCCGGTAATATCGGCACTGTGTACCTTGCAAAAGAAATGGGCTTTACTGTTCACGGCGGCTTTGGTCTTAATATATGCAACACCGCCTCGCTTTTATGGGCAGAGGACTATGGTATTAAAGATGTTGAGGTGAGCTTTGAGCTTACTCATAAGCAAATCAGCAAGTTGGGCGGCAGAATCCCGAGAGGAATCCTCTCCTACGGCTATCTTCCCCTTATGCTGTGCAGAGCTTGTCCCGGATATATAAAGAAGGACGGTTGCAAAGCTTGTCATCAAAGCTCGTTTTTGCAGGATAGAAAGAGCAAGAAATTCATTTTGCATTGTGATGGTATTTGCACCGAAATCCTTAACTGTGTACCGCTTTTAATTCCTTCAGATAATAAAGATTTTTCTAACATAGATTTCCACGTTTCACGTTTTACTGTTGAAAACTCTGTGGAAAAAGTGGAAAACTCTATCATTCTTTTAAGTGACAATCTAAATTCTAACACTTTTACCCGTGGATTGTATTACAGGGGTGTTAAATAAATAACATTTTATTAATTACTCTTTAGAATTATTTTTAAGAAAAAAGTTTAATTCTCCAGAAAAAAATAAAAAGAATTTTGTTTCCTTGAGAGAATTTCTAAAGAGAAATTAAAACTAATTTTGCAAGTTGTGTTTAAAATTTGCAGGAAACGAGGTTATGTAATGGAACTCAAAATAAAGAAACTCAGAGAAAACGCAAAGGTTCCCGCAAGAGCTACCGCAGGCTCTGCAGGTATGGACTTATACGCTTGTATTGACGAGCCTAAAACCCTTGCTCCCGGTAAGCTTCTGCTCATTCCCACAGGAATCGCCATTGAGCTTCCCTCGGCTGAGTATGTGGCATACATCTTTGCCCGCTCCGGACTGGGCATCAAACACGGTATCTGCCTTGCAAATGGTGTCGGAGTAGTTGACAGCGACTATCGTGGCGAGGTTTGCGTAGGACTTTGTAATGTATCTGACAAAGAATACACCATAGCCCCCTTGGAGCGAGTTGCCCAGATGGTAATTTCTCCCGTTTCGCTTATGCCCACATTAGAGGTAACGGAGCTCTCAAACACCGAAAGGGGCGAGGGTGGTTTCGGCTCAACGGGCAAAAGCTAAAAATCCGCTTTTATCCACACAAAATTCACTTTATAAAACTTGAAATCCTCACGTATATAATGTATAATTGATTAGTTAAGTTATATCTATAATATAAATAAAATCATGCTTTTGCAGTAAAACTGCAAAGGAAGGAGCAAATATATGTTTTCATTCACAAAAGATATTGGTATCGATTTAGGTACAGCTAACACTCTTGTTTTTATGAAGAACAAGGGTATAGTCCTCAGAGAACCCTCTGTTGTAGCTGTTGACATCCGTACAGATACAGTTCTGGCTGTAGGTTCTCAGGCTAAGGAAATGATTGGCCGTACTCCCGGCTCCATTGTTGCAGTTCGTCCCCTCAAGGACGGTGTTATTGCCGACTTCCAGATTACAGCTTCTATGCTCAAGCATTTTATAAGAAAGACTGTTCGTTCCAACTTCTTCAGCCGTCCCAGAATTGTCATTTGTATTCCCTCCGGTGTTACCGAGGTAGAAAAGAATGCTGTTGAAGATGCCGCAAGAGAAGCAGGCGGCAAGGAAATCGAGCTTATCGAAGAACCCATGGCAGCCGCTATCGGTGCAGGCCTTCCTGTTGCAGAGCCCACAGGCTCAATGGTTGTTGACATCGGCGGCGGTACATCCGAGGTTGCTATCATTTCTCTCGGCGATATTGTTACATCCTGCTCTGTTCGTGTGGCAGGCGACAAATTCGATGAAGCAATTATGTCTTACATCAAGAAAAAATACAACCTTCTCATCGGTGAACGTACTGCAGAAGACCTCAAAATCGGCATTGGCTCTGCATATCCTTATGAGGACGAGGGTGAAATGTGCATCAAGGGCAGAAATCTTATGGACGGACTTCCCAAGAATGTTACCATTACTGCCGCAGAAATCAGAGATGCCCTTGCTGACTCTCTTTCTACAATTATCGACGCAATTGTAAACACTCTGGAGAAAACTCCTCCCGAGCTTTCTGCAGATATAATCGACCACGGCATTATGCTCACAGGCGGCGGTGCACTCCTTCGCGGTCTTGACCTCCTCATTATGCAACAGACAGGTATGCCTGTTCACGTTGCAGAAAGACCTCTGGATTGTGTTGTTGACGGCACAGGCAAGCGTCTTGAGCTGACAATGCCCAGAGAATACTACAAATCCAGAAGAAAATAATTTTCGGATTTTACTGATTGTTTATTATCTCGGGGAACGGTTTTCCGTTCCCCGAATTTCACCGGAGGCACGATATGAGAGACCTTATTATGTCTAAAAGCTTCAAAAAACTTATATGTGTACTGCTCTGTCTTATTACTGCAATGACTGTTTCCGCTCTTTCGGGAAAATCTGTGGTCTCCAATTTTCTGAGCCGTGCAACCTTAGGTATGCAGGAAGTTTCTGCTGAAGCATCGGATAATTTTTCTTCCAAAAGCTACGATGAGCTTTTAGAGGAAAACAAGAAGCTCTCCTCCGAGGTTGCCTCCTTACGCACACAGCTTGTAGACTATTATGACGTAAAGCTTGAAAATGCCCGTCTGTGGAAATACTATGATTTAAAGCGGGATTATCCCGAATATGAGCTTCTGCCTGCTACTGTTGTCCGCAGAGACCCTGCGGCAGACTTCTATGGCTTTACCATCAACAAGGGCTACTCTGACGGAATAAGCACAGGCGACCCTGTTGTAACAGAAAACGGACTTATCGGCTGGATTTCCGGTGTTGACTCCGCTACCGCAAGAGTAAAAACCATTCTCTCTCCCGACGCAAAGGTGAGTGTGCTTGACAGCGCCTCCCGAGATACAGGCGTTGTAACAGGCAGTGTTAAGCTCTGTGACCAAAACCTTACAACAATGACTAAAATCTCTGCCCAAAACACTATGAAGGCAGGAGATATTATCGTTACAACAGGTGTCAGCGGAATTTATCCACCCTCAGTTATTGTGGGTGAGGTAAAAGAAATTCAATTCGACGAATACGACACCTCAAAATATGCGGTTATCAAACCCTTTGAGGATATAACCTCGGTTGTTGACGTTGTTGTTATTACCGATTTCGACGGAAAAGGCGAGCTCTCAAAGGATAGCATCGAGGAGGTTGCGCCTACAATCTCTATTACCACAGCGCCTATAGATAACACAGCCCCCTCTACAGAGTTTGCAGGTGAATAACAATGAAAAGCAGGTTAAGATTTTTACGATACGTTGCCTATACCGCAGAAATTCTCTTGCTGTATATTTTTAGCGGCATCCCCAACTTTATGCCCGAGATATTCGGAATAAAGCCTATGCTCTTGCTCCCTGTTGCATTCACCATTGCTGTCTTCGAAAACGAGATTCCCGCTATGGTTTTCGGACTTATCTGCGGTGCTTTGTGCGATGTAGGAAGCTACGACAAAATCGGCTTTTATACAATCGCACTTACAATCCTTTGCTTTGTCTTCGGCTATTGTGCAAGGAATTTCTTTGTGACAAACTTTGCTAACGCAATGGCAATCGGTGTGTCTGCTACAGCTATTCTCCTTTGTCTTTACTTTCTTTTTTTCTGTGCAGGTATGCAGTACGCAGGCACACACTTTCTCAAACATTATCTTGTAAAGATCATTTATACTGTTTTGTTTTTGCCTTTGCTATTTTTGCTTAACAAACTGCTTCACATCGCTATAGATTAAACATATTTAAAACCACAAATAAAACTTATCAAAAAGGAGTGATCAACGCGATGCTGAAATTCATAAAAGAAAACCGACGTGCGTTGGTCTGTCTTTTACTGGTTATCATCATATTTACTTCCTTTGTAGTGCGTCTTTTTGATTGGCAGGTTGTGCAGGGCGAATACTATCGCGAAGAGGTTGCAACAACCGCCAACTATCGTCTGACCTCTGACGCAACCCGAGGCGAAATCGTAGACTGCAACGGAGTTGCATTAACCACAAATCTCACCGTTTACTCTGTTTCTATCGACAAGCTGTACATCAGTCAGGATATGACCGTGAATGATGTTATACTCCGCTTGTTTGATATTTTTGATGCTATGGGTGCAAAATGGATTGATACCTTGCCCATTATCCTTGACAACGAAAACAACTATCAGTTCTCAAGCGACGAAAATGCCGAGGCAGAGCTTGAAAATCTCGCTTCCTCCGAGATGCTGGATTTGAGCGTGTATGCTCCTGCCGACGATTATATGGAAGCACTCACAGAGCGTTATGAGCTGGAGGCTTGGGCAGAGAACAAGAAACTTTGCCGCAACCTTGCATCTGTACGCTACAATATGGAGATGTGTCGGTTTTCTTACTCAACTCCCTATACCTTTGCCGAGGACATTTCACAGGAACTTACCGCTGTTATTTCCGAGCTTTCTCAGTCCTTACCTTGCATTGACATCACCACGGCTTACAAGAGAGTGTGCGTTGACGGCACCCTTATGCCTCACATCCTCGGTGTCACAGGACCTCTCACCGCAGAGGATTACGAGGATAAGAAGGATAAAGGCTATTCCTACAACGATATTATCGGAAAATTCGGCATTGAAAGTGCTATGGAGGAATACCTGAAGGGCGAGGGCGGTACTAAAACCGTTTCTAAAAACTCCGACGGCACGGTAATAAGCGTTGTGGGGGTTGATCCTGCAGAACCCGGGAACACAGTACACCTTACCATAGACAAAAGACTTCAGGAGGTTGCAAACAAATCTCTTGCAGAAAACATAAAAGCAGCTCAGGCAGCAGGTATTGCCGCAAGTGCTGAGGCAGGAGGCGAAGAAGGACACGGCGAGGACTGCACCGCAGGTGCGGTTGTTATGCTGGATGTTAAGGATTTCTCTGTGCTTGCCGCTTCTTCTTATCCCACCTACGATCTCTCTAAATACAGCGACGGCGACTACTATATGTCTCTTCTTGAGGATAAAACGCTTCCTCTTTACGACCGAGCCTTTTCCGGCTCTTTTGCCCCCGGTTCCGTTGTTAAGCCTGCCGTTGCACTTGCCGCTCTTGAAGAAGGAGTTGTAGGAGAGTACACCCCTATCTTCTGTTCAAAAACCTACGATTACTACCCATCCAACGTAGTAAACTGCATGGGCTACCACGGCAATCAGGATATTTATGGTGCGATTGCCCGCTCCTGCAACTACTATTTTGCAGAAGTAGGCAGACAGCTGGGCATCAGCGATATGTCTTTATATATGGAAAAGCTTGGCCTCGGCGAAAAAACAGGACTTGAAATTTACGAAACAAGCGGATTCCTTGCAGGCAGAGACAGTGTAAGCTGGCTTCCCGGTAACACGGTGCAGGCGGCTATCGGTCAGTCTGATAACACCTTCACTCCTGTTCAGCTTGCAACTTATGTGGCTACAATCGCAAACAATGGAGTCAGACTCCGAACCCATATCATAGACAAGGTAACCACCTACGACAGAAGCAAGGTCATCTTTGAAAACGACAAAAACAATCCCGAGGTTGTAGCTGACCTTCAGCTTACACCCTACAACCTCTCGGTTGTGCAGACAGCTATGCGTAACGTTGTTGCCGACGAAGCAGGTACAGCCTACTGGTCCTTCCTTGATTTTGACATTCCTGTAGCGGGAAAAACCGGCACCGCAGAAAACACAGGCTCCGACCACACAGCCTTCATCTGCTATGCACCATACGACGATCCTAAGGTAGCCATTGCCGTTGTTCTTGAACACGGTGCAAAGGGTACCTACTCTATGGGTGTTGCAAAGGATCTGCTCAATGCTTACTTCCACCCGGATGCAGAAACCACAACAGAAACACAAACCGCATCCGATATTCCACAGCAATAAATTTCTAAAAAGGAGAGTTCGCTCTCCTTTTTTCTTTTTTATACAAACTGCATAAACCTCCGATATTTACTATGCATTTCGTACTAAACCCGCTCTTAAAATTTTACCCCTTGTAGAAACTGCCCAAAAATTTTGCCGATATTTTTACACCATAAAAATCAAAAATATTTGTCTATTATCCTTTTTTATGATAAAATAACTATGAGGTACTGTTTTATGAGCAAAGTTATTGTGCTTGCCTCCGGCAAAGGAGGAACCGGCAAATCTACGGTTTCCGTAGGACTTGCGGTAGCGCTGGTAAAACTGAATAAAAAAGTTCTTCTTATAGATTGCGACAGCGGTATGCGCGGAGTTGACCTTATGCTCGGTGTTGAAAAAGAACTCATCTATGATGTTTCTGACGCTGTTGGCGGCGGTTGCGATAAATCTGCCGCTATCTATGTTACCCAGAATATCTATGGGCTTTATATGATGCCTGCCGCACTCTCTGCTGACGACGAGGTAAGCCCATCGGTTCTTAAGGAGCTTATAGACGAAATCAAAGGAGATTATGACTACATCCTTATTGACTCTCCTGCAGGCACAGGTTCAGGCTTTGAGGCAGCGGCTGCGGCTGCAGATATGGCTCTCATCGTTATCAACCCTGAGCCCACAAGTGTGCGAGGCTGCCTCAACATAAGAAGAAAGCTCTGTGAAATGGGTATCGATAATGCTCGGCTTGTTATCAACCGTTTCTGTCCCGACAGATTCAGAGCGCTGGGGATTTACTCCGACCTTGACGCACTTATCGACATCACAGGAACACAGTTAATCTCTATTGTTCCCGAGGATGTTATGATTGCTGCCATCGCTCAGCGTGGCGAAAGCGGACAAAAAAACGTGCCTTCAATGGAAGCATTTAAGAATCTTGCCGCAAGAATCGAGGGCTTTAATCCTCCTCTTGCAAAAAAAATTCTTGGTCTTTAATTTATTATATCTGCATACCTTGTATGTGTTATTTGTTTTTAGGTTTTTGATTTATTATAGCGAAACGGAGGTAGATTTATGAATATCGCTATTATTGCACACGATGAAAAGAAAGAATTGATGGTACAGTTTTGCATTGCTTACTGCGGAATTTTATGTCACCACACAATTCTTGCAACAGGTACAACCGGCAAAATGGTTACAGAGGCAACCGGTCTGGAAATAAAGACCTTCCTCGGCGGCACACAGGGCGGCGGCCAGCAGATTGCTGCACGAATCGCTTGTAATGAGATTGATATGCTGCTCTTCTTCAGAGACCCCCTCAACCCCAAGCCCTCCGAGACAAACGATATGAATCTTCTGCGTCTTTGCGATATGCACAACATCCCTGTGGCAACAAACATCGCTACTGCTGAGGTACTTATCCACGGACTTAACCGCGGCGACCTTGACTGGAGAAAGGTTTTAAAATAATTTTTCTTCTTAAACGCATAGAGAAGCTATGCCCAAAACTTACAAAATCGCCATTTGAGTTTTTTGCTCGGATGGCTTTTATTTTCCAAAACATAAGGAGCTTGTTATGAAAAAATCTCTTTTAATTATCTTTGCTTTACTGCTTATTGTTTCTGTTTTCTGCGGCTGTGCAAAAAGCGATTCCACCGAAACCGCTCAAGAATCTACAAATAATATCACAGCTACTGGGGACGCAGAAGCCACTGCACCCACAACAACCAACAATATACCCGAGGGAGAGCTTACAGCAGAGAATGTTGTTAAAATCTATATGGACAATATAGACACCTGGAAACACAGTTCTGAGCAACCCCAGTGGTACGGCTATCTTTTCCTTGACTTTAACTCTGACGGAGTACTTGAACTTGTAAAAACCACAATTTCAGGCTATAAACAGATAAGCCACAATAACTTCTATCGTATTGATAAGGATACAAACACGGTGGTTGAGATTCCTTTCCCTGATAAAGATGAAGAGAATCAGTGTGATTTTAACGGAATGGACTACCCCGACCTCTACAAAAACAACGCTACAGGCGAATTCCGCTTTATGACCAGCGACTATTCCCGCAGTGACAGTTTGAACACCTCAACAGTTATCGGCGAGATGTATATGGACGAAAACGGTAATCTTCACGCCAGAAACCTCTGGTCTTTGGACATTCAGTTTGACGGAGAAGATTACGCAAACGCCGCAATCACCTACAATATCTTTGACGAGGAAGGAAACAAAAGCTCCGTTTCCGAAGAAACCTATCTGCAAACACTCGAAAATTACGAGAAAGAAAACACAAATATGCTTCTTGAGTTCAAAACAGTTATCGGTCAGGGCGATGGCGCTATCGACTCCAAGGCCTTTGCTGAGCTTGATGCAGACTCTCAGTATAAGCTTCTGCTTGAATCCTACAACACGTATAAATACTGATTGTATTTTTTAAACCGCCTGATTTTTCAGGCGGTTTTCTTTTTAATGTCAATATTTATGCAAATCTACCATTTTTCCCTCCAAATTCCTCTGCGGATTAAGTCGCATAAACATTGATTATATGTGCTTTTTGTAGTAAAATTATATATTAGAAAAAATTTTTCAAAGAGGTGTTTTTATGAATTGCTGCTGCTCAAATCAGCATAGCGACCTTTCACTTCTCAACGGTGTTCTTTCACAGTATAAAGATGTAAAAGGCTCACTCATCACAATACTTCAAAAAGCACAAGATATTTACGGATACCTTCCCACAGATGTTATTTATCACGTGGCAAAAGAAACAGGCAACACTCCCGCAAAGGTTATGGGTGTTGCTACATTCTATACTCAGTTCAGACTCAAGCCCGTGGGCAAATATCTTATTATGCTTTGTCAGGGTACAGCTTGCCACGTTAACGGCTCCGAGAGAATTGAAGCCGCTATCTGCGAAGAGCTCCAAATAAAAGACGGCGAAACCACCGAGGACGGACTCTTTACACTTAAGTGCGTTGCTTGTCTTGGTTGTTGCTCGCTTTCTCCGGTTATGATGATTAACGAAGAAACCTACGGCTCACTCACTCCCGAAAAAGCAATCGCAATTTTGAATGAACTTAAAAAGAAAGCGGGGGAAGAGTGATGAAAATTATAGTTGGCTGTGGCTCTTGCGGTATTGCCGCAGGCGCACAGAAGGTATATGACGCTATCGAAAGTCTGCTTTCAAACAACACAGAGCTTGGAATTACAGGCTGTATCGGTATGTGCTATCTTGAACCCATCGTTGACCTTTATGATAACGAGAAGCTTTTTGCCCGTCTTGTAAGGGTATCATCAAAGGATGCAGAAAATATAGTTAAAACCGCAGAAAGCGGCGACCTTTCTTTTGTAAAAGAGCTTGTTATAAAGGAAGATGACGAAAGCTTCCTCTCTCAGCAGACAAGAATTGCCCTGCGTCACTGCGGCGTTATCGACCCCACTCAGATTGATGCATACATGGCTGACGATGGCTACAAGGCTATCGAGAAAGTTCTTAAAACTATGACCCCCGAAGAAGTTATTGAGGCAATCAAAACCTCCGGTCTTGCAGGCAGAGGCGGTGCAGGCTTTCCCACATGGTTCAAGTGGAATGCCGCTCGTCAGTCCGAGGGCGAGGAAAAGTATCTTATCTGTAATGCTGACGAGGGTGATCCCGGTGCATTTATGGACAGAGCTGTTATCGAAAGCGACCCCCATAATCTCATCGAGGGTATGCTCATCGGTGCTTACGCTATCGGCGCAAAAGAGGCAGTGGTTTACGTTCGTGCCGAGTATCCTCTTGCAATAAAGCGACTTGAAAATGCAATTGCACAGGCAAAAGAAAAGGGTCTTTTGGGCAAAAATATTTTAGGCACTGATTTCTCCTGCGAAATGCGTATTAAGGCAGGTGCCGGCGCCTTTGTCTGCGGCGAAGAAACCGCACTTATCGAATCTCTTGAGGGTAGCCGAGGTATGCCCAGACTCAAACCTCCTTTCCCTGCACAGTGCGGTTACTGGCAGAAGCCCTCTAACATAAACAACGTTGAAACCTTTGCGAATGTTCCCTGGATTCTGCTCAACGGCGGTGAAGCCTTTTCCGCTATGGGCACAGAAAACAGCAAGGGCACCAAGGTTTTTGCCCTTACAGGCAAAATCAAAAAGGGCGGTCTTGTAGAAATCCCAATGGGTATGACACTCAGAGAGGTTATCTACAACATCGGCGGCGGAATTAAGGACGACAAAGAGTTTAAAGCTGTACAGATGGGCGGTCCCTCCGGCGGATGTATCCCCAAGGAACTTCTTGATACTGTTATCGACTACAAAGCTCTCGGTGCCACAGGTGCCATTATGGGCTCGGGCGGTATGGTTGTTATGGATGAAAGCACCTGTATGGTTGCTATGGCTAAATTCTTCCTCGACTTTACTGCAAAAGAAAGCTGCGGTAAGTGTGTACCCTGCCGAATCGGAACAAAAAGAATGCTGGAAATCCTTACCCGTATCACAAAGGGCGAGGGTAAAGAAGGCGATGTAGAACTTCTAACAGAGCTTTGCGAAGCTATCAAGGACGGCGCACTCTGCGGTCTTGGTCAGACAGCACCCAATCCTGTACTCACCACAATCCGTTATTTCAGAAACGAGTACGATGCTCACATTATAGATAAGAATTGTCCTGCACACGAGTGCGTAGACCTTATTTCTTACGAAATTGACAAAGAGGCTTGCCGAGGCTGTACTCTTTGTGCCAAAAAGTGTCCTGTATCTGCTATTGAGGGAACACTTAAAAACCCCCACAAAATAGACAAAGATATATGTATCAAGTGCGGACAGTGCAAGACCGCCTGCAAATTCTCTGCAGTTAAAATTATTTAAGGAGGTGTCACCATGAACGAAATTAAACTTACAATTAACGGAACAGAAATTACCGCTCATAAGGGTGACACAATCCTCACCGCCGCAAAGAATGCTGGTATTGAAATCCCCACACTCTGCCATCACGAAAGTGTTAAGGTTTTCGGCGCTTGCGGACTTTGTGTTGTAGAAGCAGAAGGTATCCCGAAGCTCCTGCGTGCTTGCAGTGCTACTGTTTCCGAAGGTATGGTAGTAAACACCGAATCCGAGAGAGTAGTAAAAGCAAGACGTGTTGCTTTGGAGCTTCTTATGAGCGACCACAAAGGCGACTGCCTTGGTCCTTGCGTACTTAACTGTCCTGCAGGCACCAACTGTCAGGGTTATGTAAAGAAAATTGCCGAGGGTGACGACAGAGAAGCAGTTAAAATAATTAAAGAAAAACTGCCCCTTCCTGCCTCTATCGGCAGAGTTTGTCCTCATCCCTGCGAAACAGCCTGCCGCAGAGCACTTGTTGAAGAGCCCCTTTCCATAGCTTTTCTCAAATACTTTGCCGCAGACAACGACCTTGCTTCTGATAATCCTTATAAACCCGATGTAGCAGAGCCCACAGGCAAGTCGGTTGCTGTAATCGGCGGCGGCCCTGCAGGTCTTACTGCCGCAAACTTTCTTGCAATCAAGGGTCACAAGGTAACCATTTTTGATGCAATGCCCAAGATGGGCGGTATGCTCCGCTATGGTATCCCCGAATACCGTCTGCCCAAAGCTGTCCTCGACAAAGAGATTGCTCTCATTGAGGCTCTGGGAGTTGAGATGAAGAACAACATCAAAATCGGCAAGGATATTACTTTTGAAGAAATCAATCAAAGCTTTGACGCAACCTTAGTTGCCATCGGCGCTTGGAACTCAATGAGCACCCGCACAAAAGGCGAGGAGCTTGAGGGTGTAATCGGCGGTATTGACTTCCTTCGAAAAGTATCTCTTGGCGAAGAAATAAACATAGGCAAGAACGTTGCTGTTGTTGGCGGCGGCAACACCGCCATGGATGCTTGCCGTACAGCTGTGCGACTGGGTGCAGAAAACGTTTATGTTATCTACCGCAGAACAAGGGCAGAAATGCCTGCGGAAGATATTGAGATAGAAGAAGCTATGGAAGAGGGAGTAGAGTTTCTCTTCCTTACAAACCCCGACGAGTATCTGGGCGAGGATGGCAAGATAACTCAGGTTAAGCTTCAGGTTATGGAGCTGGGCGAGCCTGATGAATCAGGCCGTCGCTCTCCTGTTGCAAAAGAAGGCGAGTTCAGATACCTTGATGTTGATACCGTTATTGCCGCTATCGGTCAGAAGGTAAACGTTCATGGCTTTGAGAGTCTTGAGCTTAACAATCGCGGTATTATCAGTGCCGATGAATACACATTCCGCACAAATCTCCCTTCAGTTTTTGCTGTAGGTGATGCCACAAACCGCGGTGCTTCAATTGCAATCGCTGCTATCGGCGAAGCACAGAAGGCTTCCGAAGTTATCGACAGCTTCCTCAAAGGCGACTGTATTCCTTACTTCGCACCCTTTGTATCAAAGAAAACCGTTACCGAAGAAGATTTTGCAGACAGAGAGAAACTGCCCCGAGCAAAGATGCCCTGCAGAAGTGCCGAGGAGAGAAAGCACGACTTTAAGGAAATCAATCTGGGCTTCTGTGAGGAAGTAGCAAGAAACGAGGCAAGGCGTTGTCTTGAATGTGGTTGCCACGATTACGAGGATTGCTCTCTTATCCGCCACGCTAACCGCTACACAATAAACCCCTCTCGTTTTATGGGTGAGCTTCACAAGGGATTCCTGGAAAGCGATCTTGTTTCCATCGAGCGTAATCAGGACAAATGTATTCTCTGCGGTCTTTGCGTTCGAGTTTGCGATGAGGTTGCAAAAAAAGGTATTCTCGGCTTTGTGGGCAGAGGCTTTGATACTGTTATCAAGCCCGAGTTCAACAATGCAGATACCATTGCCTGCTGCATGACCTGCCGTAAATGTGCCGAAGCTTGTCCCACAGGCGCACTTAAAATTCTTAAATAAGTTGTATGTATAAAAACCCCTGTTATAAGCAGGGGTTTTTGTGATTAAAACAATATTCTGCCATATAAATCTCCAATAATATTATACCAATTATGTATTGCAATGCATAATTTATCTTGTTTTTGTATTAAACTAAAAGCAATACAAAAGTATTTCGAGGTAACTTATGGCAAAATTTCAAATACCATCTATTCCGCCTACAACCAACAAAACCATCAGATTTCCAAATGATATTATAGAACAGGTTGAAAATACTATCAAAGGTAAGGATTGCACTTTTTCCGCTTTTGTAATATCCGCTGTCCGCGCTGCTCTCGAAAGTTTAGAAGAAGATAAATAAACTTAAAAGCCGTAGGTTTTCACCTACGGCTTTTGCATTTTCATTTTCTGAAAAACATATCTTTACTTAAAATTTCTCAGGTATTCCTGATAAACTTCGTCTTCTCGGCGCTTGATATTTGCCAGATAAGAGTTTTTGGAAGCCACTTTTATACTTCCGAAAATCAAGTCTATAACGAAATTGTTAACACAGACCGCAATAAACACGCCCCATTTAAAGCCCACACTGACATCAAAAAAAGGCAAGGGCAAAAAGATCATTACAATAATAAACGCAATCAATATCGGAATATTCAGCCGGGTTTCTTTCGACTTCTGCTGAGCTTCCAGATATTCTTTTTCGCTCAGCCACTTATCTGAGGTTGCCAGAAACTCCTCCTTGCTGACAGGAGCATCATAGCCTGGTGCTCCTGCTAAAAAAGTCGAACCACATATTCTGCAAACAACGCTGCCTTCGGGATTTTCTATACCGCAAACCTTACAAATCATAAATATACTCCTTTTATACCTGTGATTGCTTATTAAACTCCGCCAAATATCTTTCGTAGTGTGATTTTTCCAAATCCTTGATTTTCTGTGCCTTTTCCTTCACAGCCTTCTTGGATTTTATTAGGGCAATTGTTGACACAACGCCTCCAACCACTAAACATATCATGCAAAAAATCATTATTACAAGACCCACTTCATATTCTATGACGTCATCTAACGCCATGCAAGGAACACCAATGAGCAAAAACGGACCATACATAATCGCAGCAAAGATAAAGAATAATTTATCCCAACGGTTATCTTTCTTATAAGCCTCTTCCAACTTTTGCTTTTCCTTTTTGAGCTCTTCGGAGCGATATATAAATTCCTGTTCTGTCAGCCTTCTGACCGCACCTGAGGGTTTATGTGTCTGTACCGGCGACGTCTTTTGAGGTTCTTCATTATTTGCTACCATCCTTACTGCTTCTCCGCAGTAATTACAAAATTCACTGTCACTAAGTATTTCTTTTCCGCATTTTCTGCAAAACATAACACAACCCCCTGATTATTTTCACAAATCTTTTATCAATATATTATATCAAATTTTTCTCTTTTGCAAGATAAAACGACCATATCCAACAAAAGCGCAGGTTACCTTTTTAGCAGCATCTGCACTTTTTTATTTGCAAGTTTACAGACGATGCTCACTTCTGTGTTACACTACTCGGTTTCTCTGCTCACCTTTATAAAAACCACCGATGTTTTCTGCGATTTTCACGATACAGCGGTTTCTGGCTTCAAAAGAACCCCAGCCCATATGAGGAGTAAGGCACACATTATCGTAGCCAAGAATATCGGTATAAGGATGCTCTGCGGGAAAAGGTTCTTTAGAATAAACATCCACACCGAGTCCTCCGATTCTCTTTTCTTTGATTGCATCTGCAAGTGCTTCTTCGTCAGCAACTGCACCGCGGGCGGTGTTGATAATAATTGCAGTTTTTTTGCATTTTCCGATTCTCTCACGATTCAGAATACCTCTTGTGCTGTCAGAAAGGGGCAGATGTACAGAAATAATGTCCGCCTGCTCACAAATTGTGTCAATATCTGCAAGAGGGAAGTCTCCCTCCTGTTTACGTCTGCAAACAAGAACTTTGCAACCAAACGCCTTTGCTATCTCTGCTACCTTCGTTCCGATGGCGCCGCCACCTATCACACCCCAGACCATTGAAGAAAGCTCATGGTAAACAGGGGAGAGTTTATTTGCAATCCCTGATTCACTGTAATTGCCCGAATGCACAAAGTTTCTGTATGTACTGAGATGTGTCACAAGCTCAAGTGCCATCGAGAGTGTTACCTGTGCAACGCTGTCGGTAGAATATCCGGGTACATTACACAGGGCAATACCTCTTTCTTTGCAAAATTCCGTGTCAATATTGTCAAACCCTGTAGCAGCAACGCAGATAAGCTTAACATTTTTGCAGGCATCAAGAGTTTCTTCATTTAACTTAATTTTATTTGTTACAACAACCTCTGCATCTGCAACTCTTTCTGCCACAAGCGAGTAGTCTGTTGTGCCGTATTCTGTGCATTCGCCTAAGTTTCTTATAGGAGAAAGCTCAATATCTCCGCCTAATGTATCTTTATCAAGTATAACTATTTTCATATTTCTGCTCCTTTGCTTTTAAGAATATTATAAAACATCTGAAAAGCATACGCAATATTTTCTTTTGCAATCCTCCCTGATAGCCTATCGGCTATCTTCCCTCCTTTACACAAGGATAGCTTTAATCTGTATGTTCTCTTGCAAAAAAGCGGTATCCTTTTTATCGGATACCGCTTAAACTTTTGCAGTCTATTACTTTTTGGGAACCATCTTTTCCATACCGCCCATATAAGGACGAAGTGCCTCGGGGACATTTACAGAACCGTCTGCGTTTAAGTTGTTCTCAAGGAATGCGATAAGCATTCTGGGAGGAGCAACAACAGTATTGTTGAGGGTATGAGCAAAATACTTGCCATTTTCCTTGGAGTTAACACGGATTCGAAGTCTTCTTGCCTGAGCATCACCAAGGTTGGAGCAGCTTCCTACCTCAAAATACTTCTGCTGTCTGGGAGACCAAGCCTCAACGTCTACAGACTTAACCTTAAGGTCTGCAAGGTCACCGGAGCAGCACTCAAGGGTACGAACGGGAATATCAAGGCTTCTGAAGAGATCAACAGTGTTCTGCCAGAGCTTATCGAACCACATCATAGAATCCTCGGGCTTGCAGACAACAATCATTTCCTGCTTCTCAAACTGGTGGATTCTGTAAACACCTCTCTCCTCAATACCGTGTGCACCCTTCTCTTTACGGAAGCAGGGGGAGTAACTGGTTAAAGTGTAGGGGAGATCTTCTTCCTTGTTCATTGTATCGATGAACTTACCAATCATAGAGTGCTCGCTGGTACCGATAAGATAAAGGTCTTCGCCCTCAATCTTGTACATCATACTGTCCATCTCGGCAAAGCTCATAACACCTGTAACAACATCAGAGCGAATCATAAAGGGAGGCACACAATAAGTGAAGCCTCTGTCAATCATAAAATCGCGAGCATAGGAGATAACCGCAGAATGAAGTCTTGCAATATCGCCCATAAGATAGTAGAAGCCGTTTCCTGCTACCTTTCTTGCACTCTCGAGGTCGATTCCGCAGAATCTTTCCATAATATCTGTGTGGTAGGGAACCTCAAAATCGGGAGTAACTGCCTCGCCGTAACGCTGAACCTCAACATTTTCGGAGTCATCCTTACCAACGGGAACAGACTCATCGATGATGTTGGGGATAGTCATCATAATTGTTTTAACCTTCTCAGAAAGCTCTGCCTCTTTTGCCTCGAGTTCTGCAAGTTTCTCGCCCTGAGAAGTAACAAGAGCCTTCATCTGCTCTGCTTCTTCTCTCCTTCCCTTGCCCATAAGAGCTCCGATTTCTTTGGAGTGTTTGTTTCTTTGGGCACGAAGGTCGTCTGCCTCTTTCTTTGTGTTTCTGCTCTCAATGTCAAGAGCGATAACTTCGTCTACAAGGGGAAGTTTGTGGTCCTGAAACTTCTTTTTGATGTTTTCTTTTACAACATCGGGGTTTTCTCTTAAAAATTTAATATCAATCATTTTTCATACTCCTCTGTTTATAGGATAATTATTAAGAATATATTGCTATATTTTATCTTTTAGTTAAATCTGCCGAGTAAATTGGCAAAACTTTTAAGCTCATCGTCTGAATAGAACTCAATGGTGAGTGCTCCACCCTTACCGTTTTTTGTCTTTGAAACAGAGATTTTTCTGCCAAGAGACTCGGTCAGGGCAATTTCCACTTCTTTGTAGTAATTTGGCTTGGGGGTCTTTTCTTTTTCCCTAACCTTCTTCTCTTTTTCGGGCTTTGCCGCCTGCTCTGCAAAACGAACTGAAAGACCCTTTTCTACAATCTCCTCTGCCAAAGCGCAGATTTTTTCAGGGTCATCAATAGCCGCCAAAGCTCTTGCGTGACCTGCCGAGAGCTTACCCTCGGAAACAAGAGCCAGCACATATTCGGGAAGCTTTAAAATTCTCAAGGCATTTGCTATAGCGGGTCGGGATTTACCCACCGAGGTTGCAACCTCTTCCTGAGTCATATTGTAGCCTTCCATAAGTGTGCGATAGCCCATGGCTTCTTCAACGGGATTCAGATTTTCTCTCTGAAGGTTCTCGATAAGCGCAAGCTCCATTGTCTTTTTATCGTCTAAACTTCGAATAATCACAGGAATTTCTGTAAGGCCCGCCATAAGAGATGCTCTGTATCTGCGTTCTCCGGCAACTATCTGATAACCGCCTCCAAAGATAGGACGAACCAGAATGGGCTGAAGCACACCGTTTTCTCGGATGCTTTCGGAAAGCTGAAGAAGTGCCTCGTCATCAAACTCTGTTCTGGGCTGATCTCTGTTGGGTTCAATCTCTTCGATTCGAAGGGTGAGGGCACTACCGCTTTCGATTTCATTTTCACCGAAAAGCTTATCAAGTCCCATGCCTTCTGCAAGACCGCCTATTCTTTTTGCCATATTATGCCCTCTCTTTCTTTAAAATTTCCTTCGAAAGCTCCATATATGCCTGTGCACCCTTGGAGGACTTATCGTAATAAATAACTGGTTTTCCATAGCTTGGAGCCTCGGAAATACGAACTCCTCTGGGAATAGGAGTTGAGTAAACTTTTCGAGGAAAATACTTCTTAACCTCGTTTGCAACCTGCTGAGTAAGAAGAAGTCTTCCGTCGTACATTGTAAGGATTACACCCTCCACATCAAGATAAGGATTGTATGTACGTTTAACTCTGCGGATTGTGTTCATAAGCTGTGCCAAACCCTCCAGAGCGTAATACTCGCACTGAATGGGAATCAGAACCGTATCTGTACAGGTCAAAGCGTTTACTGTCACAAGATTTAAAGAAGGCGGACAGTCAATTACAATGTAGTCAAACTCTGACTTTATGGGAAGTATCGCATTTTTAAGGATAGCTTCTCGTTTGTCCTTATCTACAATTTCCAGCTCTGCCGCCGCTAGATCAAGGCTTGAGGGAATAACATAGAGATTCTGAAAACTTGTTTGAATAATGCACTCTGCCGCTTTTTTGTCATTCACAAGTATGTCATAGGTCGAATACTTTGCGCTTCGGCGGTCAACCCCCACACCGCTTGTAGCATTTCCCTGAGGGTCTATGTCAATAAGAAGGGTTTTCTTTCCCAAAGCACCGAAGGCCGCGGCAATATTCACCGCACTTGTGGTTTTACCTACGCCGCCTTTCTGGTTAGAAACCGCCATAATTTTTGCCAATAAAATCACCTTTTGCTTAAAATAAATTAAATATCGAAATCTAATACATATTTTATCACAAACAAGGAAGATTTAAAAGGGTTTTTGTAAAAAACTTAAAGAAGATAATTTTTGCGTATATGCAAAAGAAACACCAATGTTTCACGTGGAACATTCTGCAACAAAATTCTTTAAACGCCAAAAGACGCACGGCATAAAAGATTTACCGTGCGCCTTGAGGCAAGGGGTTCAGATAAGGAAATGGGTATGAGTGGACGGGTGCCGAAGCACCCTAAGGGAAAAGCATTGCAAACTAAGCGGTCTTTTGTGGGGATTTTTCTTTTTTATCAGGCTTTTCCAACGCATCTTTTTTGGGTATCTGTACCGTATACTCTATGTATTCCTCGGTTTCCATTTTCTTTGAAACCGCATTGATGCCCGAAAGCCGCATTGTATCTACCGCTTTATTGATTGTATTAACAAATATACGTACATCTCGAATTATAAATTTCTTTTCTTGTTTGGGGGAGTCCGAGTCCGAGACCGTCGCACGACAAAGGAGCTTTATTACAAGATCCTCTGTGTCTTTGGCGCTCAGGCTCTCTGCTACTATTCGGCTTAGGACTTCTTTCCGCACTTCTTCTTCGTTTATTCGCAGAAGCGCTCTTGCGTGTCTTTCTGAAAGACCAGCCTGTAATATCCAATCCTGTTCTTCCATAGAAAGCTTTAAAAGCCGAAGCTTGTTCGCAACAGTTGATTGTTTTTTTCCAAGCCTTGCAGCCGCATCCTCTTGGGTTAGTCCGTATTTGCGGATAAGTCGGTTTATTCCTCGTGCTTCCTCAAACATATTAAGGTCAGCCCGCTGGATATTTTCAAGCAGAGCGAATATCGCCGACTCTTTATCACTGCATTTAATAAGCACACAGGGGACTTTTGTTAGTCCTGCAAGCACCGCAGCCCGAAGCCTGCGTTCGCCTGCAATAAGTTCAAACTCCGTTTGTGATAATCTTCTGACAGTTAAGGGCTGAAGTATGCCGTTAGTCGCAATTGATTGTGCCAGAAGCCTCAATTCATCCTCATCAAAAGATTTCCTCGGTTGCGTCTTATTGGGACGAATTTGTATGGTAGGTATATCCAAAACTTTATTTTCTTCTTTTGTCAGAAATTTCATACACACCACCAAGTTGTTTGTCCCTCTGTTTTTCTCTTGACTGTGTCTATATTTTATCACTTGTGCACTCAAAAAGCTGTCGTTTTCTGAGTAAGTTTTATAGGTCATTTCTTGGATAACCGACGCATAATGTCGATATTATAACGAAAACAAAAGAGGCTTCCTATAAAAAGGAAACCTCTTTTTTACTATAACGGTTGTTTTTTTATTTTACTGTTGTGTCTGGGATATGCAGGATGGGTATGTGCCATCTTTTTCACGATAATTATTGATCGCTCGCTTTCATCGGAAAGAACATACTTCTCCACACACTCAACCTTACCGCCTAAAACCCTCAGAGCATTTTCTGCTTCACACAACTCATCTGTTGCGGCGGGGCCTTTCATCGCAAGAAAGACTCCGTCCTTCTTTACATAAGGCAAGCAATACTCCGAAAGCACATTAAGTCTTGCTACAGCTCGGGACGTTGCAACATCAAACTTTTCTCTGTATTTCTTATCTTTTGCTCCGTCTTCGGCTCTGCTGTGAACAATCTCGGCAGTAAGCCCCAGCTCCTGCAAAACATCAGAGAGGAAAACCAGTCGTTTGTTTAAACCGTCAAGAAGAGTTAGCTTTAAATCTGGTCGGGCAATAAGCAGGGGAATACCGGGAAAGCCTGCACCTGTGCCTACATCGATTACCTTTGCACCGGTTTTTATGTCGTATTTTGTAAGCAGATAAAGACTATCACAAAAATGCTTGACTATAACCTCTTTTTCTTCGGTAATGGCCGTAAGATTCATTCGCTCATTATATTCAATAAGCATATTATAATACTTTTCAAATCTATTAAGGGCAAGTTCCGAAAGTTCAATTCCTATGCTTTTGCATTCATCAAAAAGACTTTGAGAAAAATTCATTATTGCTCACCGCCTTTTCTTTTTCTGCCGGAAAGCCAGATAACAAGCACGCTTATATCCGCAGGAGAAACCCCGGAAATTCGGCTTGCCTGAGCAATATTGCGGGGTTTAATCTTATTGAGCTTTTCCTGAGCTTCAAGGCGAAGTCCGGAAATTTCTTTATAGTCAAAGTCAGCAGGCAGCTCCTTCTCTTGCATTCTCTGAACCTGCTCAACTCTATCAAGCTGTTTCTTTATATAACCAGCATATTTAATTTCAATTTCTGCCTGCTCAAAAACACTTCGCGCCAAATCAGGACGATTTACATCAACAGACTCCAAATCTTTGTAAGAAATCTGTGGCCTGCGGAGAAGATCAGCAAGACTTACTCCTGAAACAACCGCAGATGTTTCACGTGAAACAAGTATTGCATTAAGCTCATCAGAGGGGGATAGGGTAGTGGAGTTGATTCTCTGCAGTTCTTCTTCGATCTGTTGTTGCTTTCTGAGGAAGCTTTCCCATCGCTCATCGGTAACAAGACCAATCTCTCTGCCTATGGGTGTGAGTCGCTTGTCTGCATTATCCTGACGGAGAATAAGTCTGTACTCACTGCGAGAAGTCATCATTCTGTATGGCTCGTTTGCACCCTTTGTAATAAGGTCATCAATAAGTGTACCAATGTAGGAAGAAGACCTCTCTAAAATCATCGGTTCTTTACCGAGAACAGAGAGTGCCGCATTAACACCTGCCACAAGACCTTGTGCTGCTGCTTCTTCGTAGCCACTACTACCATTAAACTGACCTGCTCCGTAAAGTCCGGGGAAATCTTTAAACTCCAGAGTGGCAGACATTGTAAGCGGGTCAACACAATCATACTCGATAGCATAGGCAGGACGCATAACAACTGCATTCTCCAAGCCCTTAATTGTATGATAAAACTTAAGCTGTACTTCCTCCGGCAAAGAAGAAGACATACCCTGCAAATACATTTCTTCCGTATTAAGTCCACATGGCTCAATAAAGAGCTGATGCCTTTCCTTATCAGGAAACCTCATAATCTTATCCTCTAAGCTGGGACAATATCGAGGGCCGATACCTTCAATCATTCCCCCGTAAAGAGGACTTCTGTGTATGTTCTCAAGAATGATATTCTTTGTGTTTTCATTTGTCCAGCTTATATGGCAAACCACAGAGTTTTCGCCCATATCTTCTGTCATAAAAGAAAATGCCTCGGGCGGCTCGTCGCCGGCTTGCTCCTGCAGCTCAGAAAAATCTATGCTTGAACGAAGAACTCTTGCAGGGGTGCCTGTCTTAAACCGACGAAGAGGAAGTCCTAAATCACGCAAGCTTGTACCAAGACGAGTAGCCGCAAATGTACCGTCAGGGCCGCCTTCGTAAGAAACTTCGCCTACATATATTCTGCCGCCAAGGTATGTACCTGTAGCTATAATAAGCTTTTTAAGCAAGAACTCTGCACCCATCTGGGTAGTAATCTGCCATGGATATTCTGAGTTTTCGGTTCTCTTTACATCAACGATCTCTGCCTGACGAAGTTCAAGGTTTTCTTGAAGCTCAAGCTTATGCTTCATAACCGACGCATACTTGAGTCTGTCAATCTGAGCACGCAACGAATGAACAGCAGGGCCTTTGCCTCGGTTGAGCATTCGCATCTGCAAAAAGCATTCATCTGCTGTTTTTCCCATTTCGCCGCCAAGAGCATCAATTTCTCTTACAAGGTGTCCTTTGGCTGTACCGCCGATAGAAGGATTGCAAGGACAATTGCCCACTGCGTCCATATTTATTGTAAATATCGCAGTTTTACATCCAAGTCTTGCGCAAGCGAGTGCCGCTTCAATACCCGCATGACCTGCACCTATTACTGCTACATCAAATTTTCCTGCCTGATATGTTGTCATAAACATTCCTCTTTATGATGAGGCTCCCTTAAATTAAGGGGCATATTATTTTCCGACACAGAAGGAGTGGAACACATCATCCACAACTGCATCAGAAACATTTTCTCCTGTAAGCTCCAAAAGCTTATCTATAGCATCTTCTACACAAACAGTAACTGCGTCAAATGAAAAGCCTTCAAACAAGGTGTTCTGTGCTTCTTCCAAAGCACTCAATGCCTTTTGTGCCGCTGCTCTCTGTCTTTCTGTTGTCAGAATTCCGCTGCAGGGGTCAAAGTCTTTTGTACCTGTAACGTTTGCCACCGCTTCTTCCAATGCTTCTTTTCCGTCGCCTGATTTTGCGCTGATTTCAATTACACAGGGAATTCTTTTCTTTATATAATCAATATCAATTTTTCTTTTAAGATCTGTTTTGTTTACAATTGCAATCGCAGGGACATCTGAAAGATTTTCTATAAGCGTAATATCTTCTTGAGAAAGCTCCTCGCTGCTGTCAAAAACACTTAACACCAAAGAACAGGAAGAGAGCCTTTCAAAAGTTCTGTCAACACCGATTTTTTCTACAATATTATCGGTTTCTCTGATTCCTGCAGTGTCACAAAGATTAAGGGTAACATTGCCTACAATAACCGTTTCTTCCACAACATCACGGGTAGTTCCGGGGATTTCCGTTACAATGCTCTTCTCAAAGCCCGAAAGCAGATTCATAAGTGTAGATTTACCTACATTGGGTCTGCCTGCAATAACGGTGTCTATTCCGTGGAGTATTACCTGCCCTCGCTCGTAATCTTTTATAAGCTCCGAAAAATCTGCCTTTGCTTTATTAAGAGTATCTTCAATCGCCTTTGAAGTTACCTCGGGAATATCCTCCTCGGGATAATCTGCCCAAGCACAAAGATGACCTGCAAGGGATACAAGGTTATCTTTAATTGCGTCCGTTTTCTTGGTGAGAGCTCCTGTTCTTACACTTACTGCCGCACGAGCTGCCTGCTTGCTTTTTGCAGAAATAATATCCATAACAGCCTGTGCTTCCGAAAGATCCATTTTGCCGTTAAGAAAAGCTCTTTTTGTAAATTCTCCCGGCTCTGCAAGGGTTGCACCATTTTCAAGCACTGCTCTTAAAACACTTCGAGTTACATAAAGACCCCCGTGGCAACAAAGCTCAACAACATCTTCTCCTGTATAGCTTTTAGGATTGCGGTACAAAATCGCAACAACCTCGTCTAAAACCTCGCCCTCTCTTACTGCTTTACCGTAAGATGCCTGATAACCGAAGAGAGAGGAGAGTGGTTTTTTATTAAGTGGCACAAATACTCTATCTGCTATCTCAATTGCTTTTTCACCGGAAATTCTGATAATTCCGATACCGCCCTGACCTTGAGCAGTGCTGATTGCAGCTATTGTATTATCTTTCATCAGGCTTCACCAACTTATCTTAAATTTGTTAGTTACATAATAAAAGGGCGACAATCCGTCGCCCTTTAGTACCGACGGGCCAATTCCGCCGAATATTATTTATCAATTCTGCCGTAAAGTGCGGCACCTTCACCCTCATTGATTGGAGCACGCTGAGCAGTTGCCTCTGTTGCTACCTCATCATAAGTGCGTCTGGGACGTCTGTCGTAACCACGACCGCCTCTTTGATTACGATTGTTTCTACGAGGAGCCTTAGGGTCGGGACCAATAACAACATGACGGTTAAGGTTTTCGCCCTCACTCCAAGAGATTGCACCGTTTACCTTCTGAACAGCAGTGTGGATAATGCGTCTTTCATAAGGATTCATAGGTTCGAGGCTTGTTTTATAGCCTGTTTTAACAGCCTTGAAAGCAAGCTTTCTACCTAAAATTTCAAGTGTTTTTTCTCTTTTTTCACGATAATCGCCTGTGTTGATAGTAACTTTAAAGTAAGCATTATCAACATGATTTGCAACCAAACTTGTAAGATACTGAAGAGCGTCGAGTGTTTCGCCGCGTCTGCCGATAACAGAACCAACCTCTTCGCCTTCGAGATTTATCTCTACTCCACCATCTTCTTTTTCTTTAACTTCAATAGCAATATTTTCAAGACCCATTGCCTTGAGAACATTTTTTACAAAATCCTCCGCTGCCTGAGCAGGAGTTGCTTTAATAAAAGCTCTGACTTTAGCAGGACATCCGCCAAACAGACCAAGAATCTTCTTCTCTGCTCTCTGGATAATCTCAAATTCTGCCTCATAGGTTTCTACACCGAGCTGTCTGCAAGCATCTTCCTGTGCTAAGACTTCGGTTTCACCTACGCCGATAGCTTCTCTTACCAAGATGTCACCTTCTTGTTATTTAATTATTATTAAAAATAGTTATTTTCTTTTTAATGTCAGAAGTAAATTATCTGATTTTTCTATAGCCTGCTTCCTTCTTTTCAAGCAGAGCTACTCTTGCTGCTTCACCCTTAGCAATCATCATTCCGGGTCCATAATAACGATGAAGAACCAAGGACTGAACAAATCCCAGAATTGTGGAGCAAATCCAGTAGAAACCTACAGCTGCAGGAACAGTATAGGAGATGTATGCAGAGAACAGAGGAAGAAGTAAAATCATTAACTTCATACAGCCCTGCTGAGGCTGAGGATTACCCTTGTTGTTAAGTCTCTGAATAAAAATCTGAGAACCTACAGATGTTACAAAGCTGAGCACGGGAATCATAAGATACAAGGAAAAACCGTGATTTTTAGGAATCTCCATAAGGTTGAATCCCATAAACTTAAAGCTGTCACAGAATCCGCTGATATGACTAATAGAAATACTTGAATCTGCAAAGCAATTTCTTACAGATTCAACATCAAAATACCTCATAATATCAATCTCACTGCCATAGGTAGCAGAAGGAACAATATTAACTCCGGGTATTGCAATCAAAGCTTCCTTTGCACTATCAATAGCCGCTTTGTCGATATGAAGGGTGTTTGTAAGAGGATATGCAACTGCATAGTAAACACCAATCATAAGAATCATAGGAATAATTGTAGAAAGACATCCGCCGTAGGGCTTAACACCTTCCTGAGCATAAAGCTTCTGTGTTTCTTCCTGAATCTTTTCTCTGTTGTTTCCGTATTTTTCACGGAGTTCTTTCTGTTTTGCCTGTAATCTGGAATTTTTTGCCATTGTCTTCTGCTGCTTTACAGAAGAAGGGAAAAGCAAAAGTTTCGTAATAATGGTAAAAATAAGAATTGCAAAAGCATAGTTGTGTACAATCTGGTAAACTGCCCAGAGTACATAACCAAAAAGGCTTCCTATAAATTCAAACATAAGTTTAACCTTTCTTTCGATTCTTTTGTTTTTTCTGCGGTACGGGATCGTATCCACCCTTTGAAAAAGGGTTGCACCGCAAGAATCTCCAAAGTGCCAGAGCTGTTCCCTTAAAAGCACCGAATCGTTCTATCGCTTCATATCCATACTGAGAGCAAGTAGGATAATACTTGCAGGCAGGTGGTTTACGAGGGGAGATTCTTTTCTGATAAAATCGAATTAGTTTAAGCAGAAGTTTTTTCATTTTATATCCTCGCAGAGAAGTCCTGCTTGAGTAAGGTGATTTCTCATACTTTTCAGGATATCCGTACTTTTACGAAATGGAGTTTTAGTACGGGCAACAAATACAATATCGTATCCTGAGCAAATCTGCCCGTAAATTTCTTTAAAGGCTGCTCTTATAATACGCCTTGAGCGATTACGCTCTACGGCCTTGCCAATCTTTTTACCGGTGGTTATTCCGATACGAAGGTTATTTTTATTATTTTTTATAATGTAAGTAACAAGGTCCGGCGAGACATAAGATTTTCCTCTTGAATATGCTCGCCTGAACTCTCTGTTTTCTTTTAAAGTGATAAGCTCACTCATTTAACCACCTGTTTTTCTTAAGTGGCAACATAGCCGTAACTTTCTGCTGATAAAAAGAAAGACCACATTACCGTGGTCCTCACTTTTAAGTTAGTAAGAAAATTTCTTAATTAGTAAGAAAGTCTCTTTCTGCCTTTTGCTCTTCTGCGAGCAAGAACCTTACGTCCGTTTCTGTCGGACATTCTCTTTCTGAAGCCGTGCTCCTTCTTTCTGTGGAGCTTCTTGGGTTGATATGTTCTGAGCATATTAATCCTCCTTTCGGATACATAACCTTGCAATATAGCATTATACTTGAAATTTCGGGCATAGTCAATATTAATTTTAATTTTTTTCTTCTTTTTTCGAATAACTTTTTACTTTTATATTTTAAAAAAATACAACATACTACATCTTGTATTTTATCAGTATTTAACACACAATTTGCAGATATTTAAATGCAATAAAATAAAGGTATATTATAAATGGTAATAAATACATATATATGTGAAAAAAGTATTGCATTTGATACCGATTTTTGATAAAATAAAAAGGTAAATATGATATTGTGGATATTTAGTCTATTTTTTAAATTTTTATTTATTATCCATATAAAATTACGTATTTGAGGGAAACAGATAATTATTTAAGGAGGTTTATTTATGGAATCCTTCAGCGATGCTTGGGGCGTTATTTGCGAATATTGCAAAACAAGAATCACAGATGTTGCTTATAAAATGTGGATCAGCCGCATTGAACCCATTGATCTCGATTTTGAAAATTCTACTATCAAATTGATGGTACCTACCGAGTTTCACAAAGAAACTTTAGAAAGATGTTACACTTCTCTTATAAACGATGCTTGCAGAGAAATTTTCGGAACAGCCTTTGAACTTTCTCTTACAACACCCGATAAAAAAGAAACATCTCCGAATATTGAAAATGCAGCAGATCCCAGTTCAATTTATGATTATACCTTTGCAAACTTTATTGTAGGTCCATCCAACAAGTTTGCTCATGCTGCAGCTCAGGCAGTTGCCGCAAATCCTGCAGGTGCTTACAACCCGCTTCTTATTTACGGAAGTTCAGGTCTTGGCAAAACTCATCTTCTTTATGCTATCGGTAATGAAATAAAAAGAAATAATCCTAATGTAGACATTGTTTATGCCAAGGGTGATGAATTTACCAACGAACTTATCAAAGCTATCGGAAACGTTACAACTGCAGAATTTAAACAAAAATACAGACAAGCAGATGTTCTCCTTGTAGACGATGTTCAGTTCATCGCAGGCAGAAATCAGACACAGGAGGAATTTTTTCATACCTTTAATGCTCTTTATGAGGACCATAAGCAGATAGTACTTATTTCTGACCGTCCTCCCAAAGATATGAAGATTCTTGATGACAGACTTCGTTCACGTTTTGAATCAGGACTTATTGCAGACTTGCAAGCACCTGATATTGAAACAAGAATTGCTATTATTAAAAAGAAAGCAGATATTCTTCAGGTTCCTCTTTCTGATGACCTTGCTGATTTTATTGCTCAGAGAATAAAATCCAACGTCCGCCAGCTTGAAGGAGTTGTAAAGAAGCTTAAAGCAAGATACCTGCTCAATAATGAAAGAATTACTCAAGCAATTGTTTCTGAAGCTATTTCTGATATTCTCAACAACGATGCAACTCCCGAACAAACTCTTGAAAAAATTATTGACGAGGTTGCCCGTACCTATGGCGTATCTGCTGAAGATATTAGTTCTCACAAAACAAAAAAAGCCAATATTAGTCTTCCAAGATATGTTGCTATTTACATAACAAGAGAACTCACAGGTATGAAAATGGTTGAAATCGGCAAGGGTTTTGGCAATATGCATCATTCTACAATCGTTTATGCAACTCAGCAGATAGAAAAGAAAATTCAGACCGACAGTAACCTTAAAGAAACCATAGAAGATATTATGAGAAATATTAGAGATAACTAAATAAGAGTTTTTAACATTTCCATAAATTTCAACATTATTAAGATTAACATTTCAACAAAGGTGATTTCCAAGGAAATAAAAATGTTAAAAAGCCCCTATTTTTTTACTATCCTTTTAAGGAAGAATTTTTCTCTTGTTTATGGGAAAATTTAAGGTTATTAACATATTAACCCTCTCTACTACAACCACTAATTAATTTATATTAATTTGATTTTGATTTAAGAAAGGACAAACAAAAAATGAAATTTACAGTCATGCGTTCAGATATAGTTTCTGCTGTACAGAATGTCTCTCGTGCAGTTTCTACAAAAGCAACTCTTCCTGCACTGGAAGGCATCCTCATTAAAGCTTACGATAATAAGCTTACACTCTCAGGCTACGATCTGGAGCTTGCTATTACAACTTCAATTGATGCAACTGTTTCAAACGAAGGTGAGATTGTTGTAGGAGCAAAACTCTTCCTTGAAATTGTAAGAAAGCTTCCTGAAGAAATCGTTACCTTTGAAACAGATGAGAGAATGATTATCTATATAAACTCAGGTAATGCTTCTTATCAGATTGTTGGTATTTCTTCAATGGAATACCCTGAAATGCCGGAGTTTGCAGCTCTTGACGAAATTAAAATTTCTGCAGGCGTACTTCACAATATGATAAGACAGACAATCTATGCTGTATCTGATAACATTAATAAACCTATCTATACAGGTTCTCTCTTTGATATTAAGGAAAAGATTATGAGAATCGTTGCAATCGACGGTTATCGTATGGCAATCAGACAGGAAAATATTGACACAGAGGTGGAGCAGAGATTTATCGTTCCCGGCAAGATGCAGAGCGAAATCCTCAAGCTTATAAATGATGATGAAAAAGAAGTTCTTATCGTTGTGGGTCAGCGTCATGTATCTTTCACAATTGATAACTATTCTGTTGTATCAAGACTTATTGAAGGTAACTTCCTTGATTATCGAACAACAGTACCTAAGGGTGAAGAAACAGTTATCCGCATCAATACCCGCTCTCTCATAAGTTCTGTAGACAGAATCGCACTTATCACAAGTGACAGAGTGCAGAGCCCTGTAAGATTTAGCATTACAAAGGATGAAATCAAGCTTTCCTGCAAAACTGCAGTAGGCAGAGCAAATGATGAGATTCCTGTTTCTACAATCGGCAAAGAGGTAGAAATAGGATTTAATAATAAATATGTTCTCGAAGCTTTGAGAAATACAGAATGCGACGAGGTTACTCTTGTGCTCAACGGCAGTCTTTCTCCTATGATTATTAGACCCGTTGCAGGCGAAGAATTTATTTTCCTTGTTGTTCCTATGAGGTTAAATGATGAAATCTGAGAAAATAATAATAAATGATGAATTTATAAAGCTTGACAGCCTTATGAAATTTTCCGGTCTTTGTGCAACAGGCGGAGAAGCAAAGCTCCTTATCCAGAGCGGACAGGTGCTTGTAAATGGTGAAGTTTGCACAATGAGAGGCAAGAAAATGAGAGACGGTGATAAAGCACAGTATGGCGATAGAATTGTAGAGGTGTCTGTAGTTTGAAAGTAGTGTCCCTGAAATTTTCCGATTTTCGCAATCTCAAGGACAATATAATATTTCCCGGTGAGGGTACCAATGTTATTTACGGAGATAATGCTCAGGGAAAAACAAATCTTCTGGAAGCAATCTGGCTTTTTTCAGGCGGTCATTCATTCAGAGGCTCAAAAGAAAGCGAGCTTACAAAATTCGGCAGTAAGAATTCTCTTATAGAAATGGAATTTGAAAGTCAGGGAAGAAATCAGAACGCATCAATTTTATTCAGCGGCAATAAAAAGCAGATACATATAAATGATGTAAAGAAGACATCTTCTGCTTATCTTTCTGAATGCTTCGGCTGTGTTGTTTTTTCGCCGGAGCATCTGGCTCTTGTTAAAAACGGGCCTTCACTTCGAAGAAGATTTGTTGACGGTGCAATCTGCCAGCAAAATATAAAATTTGCTGTTTTGCTTTCAAAGTATAATCGTACTCTTGTGCAGAGAAATTCTCTTTTAAAAGAAATTTACAAGCATCCCGAGCTTAAGGAAACCCTTTGTATCTGGGATGATTCCCTTATTCTTTTAGGTGCAAAGATAATTTTTAAAAGACTTGAATATATTAGTAAATTAAATGTTATTGCCAAAGAATATCATAATGGTATTTCAAAAGGAAAAGAAGAGCTTTTTATTGATTATGTAAGTTCTGCTGGAATTTCTCTTGATGATAATGAAGAAAAGATTATAGAAAAATTAAAGCAGAGTTTTGAAAAATGCAGAAAAGAGGATATTAAGCTTTCCTGTACAAACTGTGGTCCGCACAGAGATGACCTTGAATTTTTTATAAATTCTATGAAAGCTAAAAATTTCGGTTCACAAGGACAGCAGAGAAGCATAGTTCTTTCACTAAAACTTGCTGAAGCAAAGATGCTATGGAACTATTTTTCAGAGCCTCCTGTAGTGCTTCTTGATGATGTACTTTCTGAAATAGACAGAAACAGACAGGAGTTTTTACTTTTAAATTCCAAAGGATGCCAGACCTTTATTACAGGATGTGAAGCACCTGTAATTGAAGATGAAAATATAAAGATTTTTACAGTAAATAATGGTGAGGTTATGTAAATGTATCTGCACTTAGGACAAGACACGGTAGTACCGGCAGAAAGTATCGTAGGAATTTACGATATGGATACATCTACTGTTTCAAAATGGTCAAGAGAATATTTGAATCGTGCAGAAAAAGAGGGCAGGGTTATAAATGTTTCTTTTTATGACCTTCCAAAATCTTTTATTATTTGCAAAGAAATAGAAAATGAAAAAGAAATAGAAAGAGTTTATATAAGTCCTCTTTCAAGTCAGACATTGCAAAGACGTTCACAAAGCTCACAGCTTATTAAATAATTTTTTAAAAGTAAATTATTGAAGGTGATGATTTATGAATAAAGAAAGTAAAAGATGTCCTTACTGTTCAAGAAAGGTTAATTACTGGAGAAGATTGCTTGAAAACAGTAAAGGAGAACATACCTGTAAAAACTGCAAAAAAATATCAAACATAAAGCAAAATCCTGTAATATGGATTACACTTATTCTTTGCTGTCTTTTTGCTCTTTTTATATTGATATTTTACTTTTCTTCTGCAAAGAGTATTCAGAATACCTATGATGATACAGGAAAAATGAAATTTCTTGTAAAGCTTTTCTTCGGTGATTTAAAGGAAGTAAAATGGATATTATGGGAGATTTTTCCTTTTATTGTGTTTTACTTTATTTCTCCTTTCTTTATTGAATTTTCTCCCCAGAAAAGATTTATGGAGCAGACTCAGTCTAAAATAGATCTTTCTGTTCCGCTTACAAATACTTCTTCTAATCTCAAGGTTAAAACAGATCAGAGATCAAGAAATATTCTAAAAGCAAAAGAACCTGCTTTTTCAGGAGTTTATGAAGATATTTCTTCATCATCTGAAAATGATATGGATAAAACAAAATCATTCAAAGTTTCTGATTCTTCAGAATATTTCAAGGAAGATAAAAAAGAAACAACAGAGGTTATGACAGATATAAATGTCCAGAAAAACTCTGTTTCTAATTCTTATTCAAGTGATGTTCCGCTTGTAAAGGTTTCTCATAATACTCCTCCTGTGAGTGCAGATGAGGACGTTAAAGAGTATGTTCCCACAAAGGAACGGGCAAAAGAAAATAAACCTGCAGAGCAAGAGAAACCAACTCAATCAAATTACTCTGCAAACAGAAAATTTTGATAATATAAACGAATAGATTTAAAAAATCAAAATTCCTTATTTCAGGGGGTTATTATTTTGGATAACGAAAATTTAGTTTACGGTGAATCTACCAACACAAAGGTAGAAACAGATTATAATGCTGATGAAATTCAGGTTCTTGAAGGTCTTGAAGCTGTAAGAAAGCGTCCCGGTATGTATATCGGTTCAACTGGACCCAGAGGTCTTCATCATCTTGTATATGAAATTGTTGATAACTCTATCGACGAAGCACTGGCAGGATATTGCTCAAAAATTACTGTATCAATTCTGCCCGGTAATATTATTAAGGTAGAGGATAACGGACGTGGTATTCCTGTTGGTATAAATGCGAAAACAGGTCTGCCTGCTGTAACAGTTGTATTTACAGTTCTTCATGCAGGCGGTAAGTTCGGCGGCGGAAGCTATAAGGTTTCGGGCGGTCTGCATGGTGTTGGTGCTTCTGTTGTTAATGCACTCTCAGAGTGGCTTGAGGTTAAAGTTTGCGACGGCGAGTATGAATATACTCAGCGTTTTGAGAGAGGTCACGAATGCTTTAAGCTTAAAAAAGGCGAAAAAACTACCGAGCGTGGTACAACTGTACTCTTTAAAGCTGACCCTGAAATTTTTCAGGAAACTGATGTTTACGAATATGATATTCTTAAGACAAGACTCAGAGAGCAGTCATTCCTCAATGCAGGTATACATATTGAGCTTCGTGATGAGAGAGATGCAGATAATGTAATTGTAAATAATTACTGCTACGAAGGCGGTATCCGCTCTTATGTTGAGCATCTCAATAAAAGAAGCAATCCTATTCATCCTGATGTTATTTATCTTTCTGCATCCAATGCAGAGGATACAGCGGCAGTTGAAATTGCAATGCAGTATACAGACAGCTACAGAGAGCTTATGCTGTCTTTTGCAAATAATATCAATACAGTAGACGGCGGTACTCACGTTGAGGGATTTAAGCGTTCACTTACCCGAGTTATGAACGACTACGCAAGAAAATTCAACAAGCTTAAGGAAAATGATGAAAACTTAAGCGGCGAAGATATTAGAGAAGGTCTTTGTGTTGTTATTTCTGTTAAGGTTAAAGAGGCAGAATTTGAAGGCCAGACAAAGACAAAGCTTGGTAACACAGAAGTAAGAGGTATGGTTGATAAGCTTGTTTCTGATAAGCTTATGACCTTCCTCGAAGAAAATCCTGCTGTTGCAAAAACTATTTTTGAAAAAGCTCTTGCATCTCAGCGAGCAAGAGAAGCAGCAAGAAAAGCAAGAGAAAGCGTAAGAAGAAAATCAGCTTTAGAGGGTGCAAAGCTTCCCGGTAAGCTTGCAGATTGTCAGTCAAAAGATACAAGCATTACAGAAATTTACATCGTAGAGGGTGACTCTGCAGGCGGTTCTGCAAAAAGCGGACGTGACAGACGTTATCAGGCTATTCTTCCTCTTTGGGGTAAGATGCTCAATGTTGAGAAAGCAAGAGCAGACAAGGTTTACGGCAACGATAAGCTGATGCCTGTTATTACAGCTCTCGGCTGCGGTATCGGTGACCAGTTTGATATTACAAAGCTTCGTTATAACAAGGTTATTATTATGGCGGATGCTGACGTTGACGGTCAGCACATCAGAACACTTCTTCTTACCTTCTTCTTCCGTTATATGAGACCCCTTATTGAAGAAGGTCATATCTATATTGCTCAGCCTCCTCTTTATAGAATTACACATAAAAAAGAGCATAAATATGCTTATTCTGATATTGAGAGAGATCAGATTCTTGCAGAGATTGAGGGTAAATCCGATATTCAGAGATATAAGGGTCTTGGTGAAATGGACTCTGAGCAGCTTTGGGAAACAACAATGAACCCTGAAACAAGAACAATGCTCCGTGTTGAGCTTAACGATGCAGTTGAAGCAGACGAAACATTCTCTATTCTTATGGGTGATCAGGTTGAGCCCAGAAGAGAATTTATTGAACAGAACGCAAAATACGTTCAGAATCTTGATATTTAATTTCGGGGAAAGGAGAAATAATTATGGCAACTAAAAAAGAAAAGTCTTATATGGTTGACGAAAGTGCATTTGCAAACACAAAAATTATTGATGTTGATGTAAACCGCGAAATGCGTCAATCCTTCCTCGATTATTCAATGTCGGTTATCGTGTCCAGAGCACTGCCCGATGTTCGTGACGGCTTGAAGCCTGTTCACAGAAGAATTCTCTACACAATGTATGAGAAAGGTCTTACTCCCGAAAAACCCTACAGAAAGTGTGCGGATACCGTCGGTTCCGTGCTGGGTTCCTATCATCCTCATGGTGATGCATCTGTTTACGATGCAATGGTAAGACTTGCACAGGATTTCTCTATGAGATATATGCTTGTAGACGGTCATGGTAACTTCGGTTCTGTTGACGGTGACCCGCCTGCTGCATACAGATATACAGAGTCAAAAATGAGCAAACTTTCTACAGAAATGCTTGCTGATATTGATAAAGATACTGTTGATTTTATGCCTAACTTCGACGACCGTCTTGAAGAGCCAACAGTACTTCCTTCAAGATTCCCCAATCTGCTTGTAAACGGTTCGGGTGGTATCGCTGTTGGTATGGCAACAAATATTCCTCCTCACAACCTCTGTGAAGTTATTGATACAATGTGTATGCTTATTGATAACCCGGATGTAGAGATTCCCGAGCTTATGGAATGCTTGCCCGGCCCTGATTTTCCCACAGGCGGTATGATTATGGGCAGAAGCGGTATTCGTGCCGCTTATATGACAGGCAGAGGCAAGATTACTGTTCGAGCAAGAGCAGAAATTGTTGAGGAAAAGAACGGCAGATTCAAAATTATAGTTACAGAGCTGCCTTATCAGGTTAACAAAGCAAGACTCATTGAATATATTGCAGACCTTGTAAATGAAAAGAGAATTGAAGGAATCTCAAATATTGAGGACCACTCTGACAGAGAGGGTATGCATATTGAGATTGATGTAAAGCGAGATGCATCGCCTCAGGTTGTGCTCAATCAGCTTTACAGCTATACTCAGCTTCAGACCACCTTTGGTGTAATTATGCTGGCAATTGTAAACGGGGAGCCTAAGATTCTTAATCTTAAAGAAATGCTCACTCATTACATTGACTTCCAAGAGGAAGTTATCACCCGTCGTACTGCATTCGACCTTAAAAAAGCAGAGGAAAGAATGCATATTTTAGAGGGTTTAAAGATTGCTCTTGATAATATTGACGAGGTTATTGCTACAATCCGTGCAAGTAAGGATACTCCCGAGGCTGTGACAAAGCTTATGGAGAAGTTTGCACTTTCCGAGATTCAGGCACAAGCAATTGTACAGATGAGACTTCGTCAGCTCACAGGCTTGGAGCGAGAAAAGATAGAAGAAGAAATCAAAGAGCTTCAGGTTAAGATTACAGACCTCAAAGAAATTCTTGCAAGCCACGAAAGAAGAATGCAGATTATCAAGATTGAGGCTACTGAAATTAGAAATAAATACGCAGACGAAAGAAGAACAGAAATCTGTGCTATCAGCGGTGAGGTTGATATTGAAGACCTTATTCCTGAGGAGCAGTGTGTTGTTACTTATACCCGCTTTGGTTATATCAAACGCCAGACCACCGATACCTACAAGATTCAGAATCGTGGCGGTCGTGGTGTTGCAGGTATGACAAGAAGAGAAGAAGACGTAGCAACCGAGCTTATGATTACCGGTTCTCATGACTATATTCTCTTCTTCTCTGACAAAGGTCGGGTTTACAGACTCAAATGCTACGAGATTCCCGAGGGCAGCCGTCAATCAAAGGGTATGAATATTGCAAATCTTCTGCCTTTAACCGGTGACGAAAAGATCACCTCTATGATTCGTGTTCCTGATTTTGAGGAAGACAAGTATCTTATTATGGTAACCCGTCAGGGAATTATCAAGAGAATTTCTCTCAGTGCTTATAATACAAACCGTAAGGGCGGTCTCATTGCTCTTGAGCTTAACGAAGGCGATGAGCTTGCTTGGGTAAGAATGACAAATGGCAACGATTCTATTATTGTCGCAACAAAGAAGGGTTATGCAATCCGCTTTGACGAGAATGATGTTCGTCCTATGGGCAGATTGGCAAGAGGTGTTCGTGCAATTCGCTTGCGTGAAGGCGATATGGTAGTCGGTATGTCTGTAGCAAGAGAAGGCGGCAAGGTGCTGACAGTTTCTGAAACAGGCTACGGCAGACTTTCCGAGATTGATAACTACAGACTGCAAACAAGAGGTGGTAAGGGTATTATCAACTATCACGTTGAGAAATACGGCGATGTTGCCGCTATCAAGGTTGTTGACCTTGAGGATGATGTAATACTTGTTTCCGAGGATGGTATTATTATCCGTATTCTTGCAAGCTCCATCCGTGTTTGTGCCCGTCCTTCAAAGGGTGTTACAGTAATGCGTATCAAGGATGGCAACAAGGTTGTTGCCGCCGCAAGAGCACCTCACGAAGAGGACGCAGTAGCCCTTGAAGCAGAAGAAATCGACCCCGAAGAAGAAGCTCGTGACGCAGTTGAGGACGAAGAAGAGGAAGTAATCCTCGACGATGCAGAGGAAACCGCGGAAGAAGCTGCAGAAGAATAATTAAACAATAACGAAAAAACAGTGAGTAGAATTTCTACTCACTGTTTTTGTTTGGAATAATATTTAGTTTTCTTTGGAAGAAGTTTCTTCAGATTCAGAATTACCTGCAAAGATGTCATCTTCGGAAATATCGGGGATATTTAATTCCTCTTCGGTAGTTTCTATATCCTCAAAGGTGTCTAAATCAAAGAATTGAGGCTCTGCTTCAGTTGGGGTTTCCACACGGATAAAATCATAGGAAGCATCAGAAGCCCTTTCTTTTACACTTGGGTCAAAGAGCCAAATTACAGGCTTTGCAATTTTCTTGTTTCTCATAAATCTTGATGTGCATACTGCAAAGAATAAGAGAACAATAAATGCGGCGGCAAAGATTACTGCTGCAAATTTGAAGCCTGCGGGAGTGTAGGAGAACTCAATGGTATGCGTGCCCTTTGTGATTGCTACACAGCACATACCGCCGAGCCTTGCGGTTTCTCTGTTATCGGGTGTATCTGCATCGGGATAAACTACGCCGAGAGGAATAACCTCCTGCTCAACGCCGTCAACCTTTACTGTCCAGCCTTTTTCATAAGGAATAGAGGTGTAAAGAATGCCGTCACGGTTTGCGTTGATTGTACCCTCAAGCTCTGTGTCGGAAACGTGAGTTGTATCGAGAGTAGATTGTTTTAAAATCTCAATACCTCTTCTGTAAACGTCCTCATTAAGATAATAGAGGTGAGCACGAATCCAGGAGCTTCTCTTGAGCTCGCCTTGCATGGATACAGTGTCGCCCTCGTTAACCTTACCGATTGCGGCAATATGAGGCTGTTCAATATTGATTTCACGAAGCTGGCTGTTGTTTATACTGATTTTACCCTTGCCGTTAGGTCCGCTTATATAGAAGAAGGAGTAAACATAACCTTCCTTGGGTACTTGGAAGTTGTACTTAACCTTTGTTGTACCTGAGGTTGTATAGCCGATTTCCATTCCGTCGGAGTACTTCATAGATGGGTCTACGTTATGCTCTGTGGAGGTTTTCTCAATGGGAGTATAGAGGGGTTCTTCGATGCCTGTTGCCTTCTTCCAGAAATCAATCTGATTTTCAAAGGGATTTACATAAGCATCTGCAGGGTCTGCATTTGCATCCAGCTGCTTGTTTTTATCATTCACCATAGGAAGCTCGAAGTTTCGAAGTTCCTCATTTGCAAGGAATCCCATATTTATATAGTAGGTGTTTTCGTAAAGGGTTACGTTACCTGCAGAATCAATTACCTTCATAAATGGTTCACCGTAGCTCTTGCTGCTCTTTGCATAAAGATAACGGATATTGAAGAGAACGTTGGTTACGGGAGAGGAATCATAGTAGGTGTAGCGGTTACCGCCTAAGTAGCCTGCACCGCCCATATCACCGAAGAATCTGTTGAAGGTGGCATTTGCCATAGAATTGAACATTGAAAGACCGTTGTAATCGTAGATAGCACCGTCATTGAGAGTATAAGCATTGTTTGCTTCTATACGATAAATATCGGGAGCCTCGTTCTTGGTTCTTTCTTCGATTCTGCTCAGAAGAATATCTACGTTTGCTTTCTCTGTAGGATAGCCGAGCATTGAGGTGGAGCCTACTGTATCAACACCGATAATTGCTGTGGCACTCATTTCACCTATAACTAAAAGGCAAAGGAAAACAGACAGGAACCGCTTTGGTACAAGCTTCAGCACATACAACAATATTGCCGCAATCATAAATGCGCCTATGATTATGCAGGCTACGAAGATATTTTCGTTGTAAGGGGAGCGGTTTGTAACACCTTCTTCTACTACAATATACTTTCTGAAGTAATAGAGAAGAATGAACATGGAGAAAACAAGAGTTGTGATAATAACATCAATATAACTGCTGTCTTTTAAGACAAGATATGCTCTGTAGCCCATATAGATTATAAGGAAGCTGAAGAGGAAACTGAATCTGTAGGGGAGCATATTGGGATAGTGGAAGCCGTGCCACATAAAATCAAGTCTTCTGAAAATAAAGCTGATTACAAATAGCATCAAAGTAGAGATACAGAAGATCTTTTCGCCTTTTTTGATTTTCTTTGAGCAGAAGAAAATACCCAGAAGCACAAGACAAAGAAGTCCGCAGCCGATGTTTGGCATACCCTCTGTAGAAGTAGGAGAAATAAAAGAGAGGGCATTACTGAAAATTTTATGGAAGGCGTCAAGCACACCGGAGGTATTATCGGCACCGATGTTGATGTCAAAGCCCTTGGGCATACCTGTGGTTTGTTTGTAGCAATTTTGCAGTCCAAGGTAAGCAGGGATGGTAACAATGGCTGTGAGCATCAGAGAAATTAAGGCACTTATTGCGGTACGCAGAAGGTCTTTTGCGGCTTTTTTAAGGCTTACCCAGCAGGATACTGTATAGCCGATTGCTGTAAGGAATACTGCAACGCAGATAAAAAGACCGATGTAGTAGTTGAATATTACAGATAGAGCAAGGGAAATAATAAAGAGCTTATATTTTCCGTCTCGCAAGAGGCAAATTGTACCTGCCACTACCAAAGGAAGCATTGCTACAGAGTCAAGCCAGATAATGTTCCAGTAATATCCCATATTAAAGGAGCAAAGAGCAAACATCGTAGAGAAGAATACGGTTGCTAAGCTTGTCTTTTTAAATATAATCTTAAAGCAGATAGCAGTAAACATACCTGCAAGAGAAAGCTTAATAACAGTTGCAACAACGATATAGCTTGAAAGAACGTCTGTAGAGAAAAATGCAGAAAGGAAGTTGAGAGGGCTGAAGAGGTAGTAGGAGCCCATGGCAATAAAGTTTACGCCCATACCTACAGACCAGGTCCAGAAAAGTGACCCGCCTGACTGAAGCTTATCGTGAAGCTCTACAAGGAAGGGGAAATATTGATGCCACATATCAACAACGTGCATCTGCTGAGTGCCCCAAGGATTTTCCTGCTCAACATAAACATCCATACCGAGAAAATCGCTGAACTGGTAAAGAATATAGTTGACACCGGTTTTAAGAATACCGAAGGGAGCAACGTTCTCAAGGGCAAAAGCGATTGCAAGCAACACAAAGGGTACAATAAAAGAGAGTGCTATAAACTTGCCTGAGCCGTCGCCTTTTGAGCGAGCTTTGTTTAAAAGAGTTTTCATAGTGGGGACCTTGGCAGAGCGAGCCTTGACCATACACAAAAACCTCCCGTAAGTTAATAGAATTCCTGCATAAATCAAAAATTGTTTATGCACATAGATATACACACTAATTATACCATGCAGATAAATAAAGGTAAACTGTTTTTCTTAAAAAGTTTCAAATAATTTTGAGTAACATAGGGCATAATTCGTAGACATTTGTTTTATTTGGTGTTATAATAAATTATATATGTTTATAAAGCTACTGATTATTTATAATATGAGGTGATTTAATGATGAAAACAGTTGATATAGTAGTACCTTGCTATAACGAGGAAGAGGTGCTTCCTGAATTTATAAAGGTTACAAACGAGGTTATTGCAACTTTGCCCGAGTACAGCTTTCGCTATATTCTTGTAAACGACGGCAGCAAAGATAAAACCCTGCTTGTTATGATGAAGCTTGCAAAAGAGTTTGAAAATGTAAAATACATTTCTTTTGCAAGAAATTTCGGCAAAGAGGCTGCTATGTATGCAGGACTTGAGCATACAACCGCGGACTTGGTAATTGTTATGGATGCAGATTTGCAGCATCCCCCTGCAATGTTCCCTGAAATGCTTAAGGGAATAGAAGAGGGTCACGATTGCTGTGCTCTTTACAGAGAAGAAAAAGAGAGAAAAGACGGATTTCTTCGTCGCGGATTCTCCAAGCTTTTCTTTAAAATGCAGAACTCTATGTCCTCTGTAAAAATGCCTTACGGTGCAGTTGACTACCGAGTTATGACAAGGCAGATGATTGACTCTATTCTTTCGCTTTCTGAGGTACAGAGATTTTCAAAGGGTATTTTCTGCTGGGTTGGCTTTGATACAAAGTGGATTCCTTACGAGAATGTTGAGAGAACAATAGGCACTTCAAGCTGGAGCTTCTGGGGACTTTTCAAATATGCAATCGACGGCATCACATCCTTCTCGGTTTCTCCTCTTAAATTTATCTTTATTCTGGGAGTTTTATTGTTCTTCGGCTCAATTGCGGGTATGATTGCAATAATTATTGAGGCGCTTATTACCGGTGATTTTGGCTCAGGCTATGCAACCATCGTTTGTGTAATGCTGTTTATCGGCGGACTTATCGAGCTTTCCATTGGCATTATCGGCGAGTATCTGGGCAGAGTTTATATTGAAACAAAGAAAAGACCCATTTACATCGCAAAGGTTAAGAACATCGAAAAGAACGAGAAATAATTATGGAAAAGTTACTTAACATCTATAAAAAGCACAAAGAAATCATCAACTATATTATAGTTGGCGGTCTTACAACCCTGGTTCGTTGGGGTACTACGGTTATTTTTGAAAATCTGTTTGCAGGTTTTATGAGCGAAGGAGTACTTCGTGATGTGTTTATTACAGCACTTTCTCTTATCATAACAATCCTCTTTGCTTTTCCGCCCAACAAGCTGGTTGTTTTTGAGAGCAAGAGTTTTCGCAAAGATATAGTCGGAATTGAGTTTATTGCATTTATCTCTGCAAGAGCGGTGGCAAGTCTGATTGAGCTTGTGGGAATTCCGCTTATCTGCGAGGTTACCTTAATGAACATCACTGTGGCAACAATGGTTGTAAGCGTTGTTGTGCTTGTGGTAAACTACATCTTCAGCAAACTTTTTATTTTTAAAAACAGAGAAGATAAAAAGAGCAAGAAGGAGAAAAAGGACAAAAAGGAAGAGAAAGAGTCTGTCGGAGCAAGAGCAAAGGACAAGCTTATCGGAAGTACCCTTATGGTTATCTGCGGTGCGGTAGCACTTGTTTCAATTTCCTTCTGGGTAGTTGATACCGTTTCTAAAATATTCTGATACGATATGAATAAAAACAAAAGGCTGTCTCACAAAATGTGGGACAGCCTTTTGTATATGGGCTATTAAATAAATTAGTCTGTATCAAGCTTGAGCACAGCCATAAATGCCTCCTGAGGTACCTCAACAGTACCCAGCTGGCGCATACGCTTTTTACCTTCCTTCTGTTTTTCAAGAAGCTTTTTCTTTCTCGTGATGTCACCGCCGTAGCACTTTGCAAGAACATCTTTTCTCATTGCTTTAACGGTTTCTCGAGCAATAATCTTGCCACCGATACAAGCCTGAATGGGAACCTCGAAGAGCTGTCTGGGGATTTTCTCCTTGAGCTTTTCTGCCATTTTTCTTGCCCTCGGGTATGCTTTTTCTGCGTGGATAATAAAGGAAAGTGCATCCACCACATCGCCGTTGAGCATAATATCAAGCTTAACAAGCTGACTCTGTCTGTACTCTTTGAGCTCGTAGTCAAAGGAAGCATAGCCTCTTGTTCTTGATTTAAGAGTATCAAAGAAGTCGTAGACGATTTCCGCAAGAGGTAATTCATAGTGAATGTCCACACGGTCGGAGTCGATGTAGGTCATACCGATAAACACACCGCGACGCTCCTGACAAAGTTCCATAATGTTACCAACATATTCAGAAGGAGCATAGATGTGAGCGTTTGTGAAAGGCTCCTCTGCACTCTGAATGAGAGAAGGCTCGGGGTAGTTTGTGGGGTTGTCAATCATTTTGACTGTGCCGTCGGTAAGTGTGATTTTATAGCTAACGGAAGGAGCAGTTGTGATAAGGTCAAGGTTAAATTCTCTTTCCAGTCGCTCCTGAATAATCTCCATGTGAAGAAGACCAAGGAAGCCGCAACGAAAACCAAAGCCCAGAGCAACAGAGGTTTCTGCCTCATAAGTAAGGGATGCGTCGTTGAGCTTTAACTTTTCGAGAGCATCACGAAGGTCGCCGTATTTTGCACCATCGGCAGGATAAATACCGCAGTAAACCATGGACTGAATCTCGCGGTAACCGGGCAGAGGAAACTCTGCAGGATTATTTGTAAGGGTTACTGTATCGCCAACCTTTGCATCACCCAAGGTTTTGATTGAGGCGGTGATGTAACCAACCTCGCCTGCGTAAAGGGTATCTCTCTGCTGTGAGGCAACAGCACCCATATTACCAAGCTCAACAACAGAGAAAACAGAGCCTGTCTGCATAAGCTTGAATTCGTCACCAACACTGATTTGTCCTTCTTTAATGCGGACATAGATAATAACACCTTTGTAGCTGTCGTAGATGCTGTCGAATATCATAGCTCGCAGGGGTGCGCTGATGTCACCCTCGGGAGCAGGAACGTCCTGAACAATCCGCTCCATAACAGAGTGGATATTGATGCCGTTCTTTGCAGAAATTTCGGGAGCATCCTGTGCAGGAATGCCGATAATATCCTCAATCTCGTTTTTAATGCGTGCAGGGTCGGCACTTAAAAGGTCGATTTTATTTACTACGGGAACAATCTCAAGACCCGAGTCAACAGCCAAGTAGGTGTTAGCAAGAGTCTGTGCCTCGATACCCTGAGTTGCATCAACAACAAGTACTGCACCCTCGCAAGCGGCAAGGCTGCGGGAAACCTCGTAGTTAAAGTCAACATGGCCGGGGGTGTCGATAAGGTTAAAGGTGTATTCCTCGCCGTCGTCGGCTTTGTATTTGAGAGTAACCGCTCTTGCTTTAATTGTAATACCGCGTTCCTTCTCAAGCTCCATATCGTCAAGAATCTGGTCCTGCATCTGTCGCTCTGTAACAGAGCTTGTGTGCTCAAGAATTCGGTCGGCAAGGGTTGATTTGCCATGGTCGATGTGGGCAATAATGCTGAAATTTCTAATTTTACTCTGATCGAATGCCAAGAGTATCACCTCGAAAGATAAAAATACACTATAATTATATCACATTGTTTTTTTAGTGACAATAGCACTATATAATTTTATTTACTTCTGAAAGCTTTTTGTTGTAAAACTCCTTAATTTGTGATATAAAAGTCATAGAAATAAAAAGGAGCGATGAATTATGACAAAGGCAGACAAGGCAAAAGAGCTGTTCCTTAAAGGATATAACTGCTCTCAGGCGGTTTTCGGTGCATTTTGTGAGGATTTTGGAATAGATTTTTCTTTAGGAGTTAAAATTTCTTCGGGCTTTGGCGGAGGCTTTGCAAGACGTCGAGAGGTCTGCGGAGCAGTAAGCGGAGCGGTAATGGTGCTTTCTCTTCTGCATGGCTACACTGATGCAGAGGCTAAAGAAGAGAAGATAAAGCTTTACGAAGAGGTAAGAGGGGTGCTTGCAGACTTTGAGAAGGAAGTCGGCAGTATAGTTTGCCGTGAGCTTCTCGGTCTGGAGGAAAAAATTTCTTCACCTGTTCCCGAAGAGAGAACAAAGATGTATTACGAAAAGCGACCCTGTGCAGAGATTGTTTATACTGCGGCAAAATTTGTTGAGGAGCATATCGCAAAACTTTAATATAAAGAGTTATTCCCATCTGTAAATATTCATATTCTGTAGAGGAAAACTACAGGAGATGAATTTATGGATAATTATATAGTGAATCCTAAGTACCCATATACTTACACAAGAACCTGCTACGCTGTAAAGTGCCTTCAAAAAAGGTATTCGGAGATTATTTCAGCAGAAAAGGCTGGGTGCAGTGAGCAGGGCAGGGATATTTTTCTTCTTAGGCTGGGCAAGGGAGAGAGGAGAGCGCTCGTTACCGCCGCAATACATGGCAGAGAGTATGTAACAACAGGATTTCTCTTGAAGGCGGTGGAGTTTTATGCGGTGCTTTTTTGCAAAAAGCTCTTGCTTCAAGGAGTAAATATCCGCAGATTGTTAGAGAAAATGTCTTTTTATATAGTGCCTCAGAGCAATCCCGATTCTGTGGAGATTACGCTTAGAAGGGCAAAGCCTCTGGTCAATACAGAAGATTTTTCTCCTTACTTTTATAAGGATAATGCAAGGGGAGTAAATTTGAATGCGAACTTTCCTTACTTTTGGGAGGATGTACCCCAAGAAAGAAAAGGGGGAGGGCTGCCGGCTTCTGAGAAGGAAACCCGATTTCTTATGAAAATCTGCAGAAGGTATGAGTTTGAAAAAATGATTTCTCTGCATACTCGCGGCGGATGTGTTTATTGGAAGGATAAGGGTAACGGAGAAATCGGCGGCGATAAAGCCTTTGCCGAGAAGCTTTCAAGACTTTGCAAGCTTAAGCTTTGCGCAGAAACAAAGGGTGTTAAAGCTTATTCCGGCGGGTTTGAAAACTGGTTTCGCTGTGAATTTAAAAGACCTGCGGTTTGTGTTGAGCTTGTGAATGAGGAGAACGCACCTTTTGATTTGTGTTGCAGAAATTTTTACGACTACACAGACTGGCAGAATACAAAGAATATGTTTTTATCGTTAGAATAAATCGCAAAAGGAAATCCACCCGTAAAAAAGCGGGTGGATTTTTGTTTATAAAACTTTTCTTGAAACCTCTGTGTAGGTGAGCTTTCCGTTTATGCGGTCAGATCGCATAAGAGAAACTGCGTTTATCTGCATACTCTTTTTTGTAAGAAAATTTGTCATAAGTTCTTTTGTGAAAGAGGGAGCAGGAGTAAACTGCCTGCAAAGTGTAATGTGAGCTTTGAAAGGCTTTGTGTCAATCTTAAAGCCGTTGGCTGTCAGGTTTTTTCTTACACTTTCTGCAAGTGCTTCGAGAGTTTTGTTTTTCTCTGTTTTTGCATAACAAATACTGCCGTCTCTTGAAGCGAATTCTCCAAAACCTTCAAAGATAAGCTCAAAGGGCTTTATATCTATCTCTTTTAAAGCATCGGAGGCTTCGCGGATATTGTTACTCTCGCCGATAAAGGCAAGGGTTAAGTGCAGATTTTCTTTTCGAGATATGTTTGCATAGGTGCTATTGTTTCTTAAAAGGAGTGCTGAGGAATAAAGACTGTCGGCAATTTCTTTTGTAAGGGTTATCGCAACAAAAAGTCTGGGCATTTTACTCACTATTTAAAGCCTTGAAATGCTTTTCGGCAATACGCACCGCACCCATAGCGTCCTTTGAGTAATAGTCTGCACCTATCATATCTGCATATTCCTGAGAGAGCACGGCACCGCCGACGGTGACTTTTGCCAAGGGAGCTTTTTCTCGCAGGAGTTTTATGGTACGTTCCATAGAGGGAACTGTGGTGGTCATAAGTGCAGAAAGAGCAACTAAGGTTGCACCTGTTTTTAAAACGGTTTCAAGGATGGCTTCTTCAGGCACATCCTTGCCCAAATCCAAAACATCATAGCCGTAGTTTTCCAGCAGTATTTTAACGATGTTTTTTCCGATGTCGTGAATATCGCCGCGGACTGTGGCAACAATTATTTTTTCGCCTTTTTCGGAAGTATCGGCAGACTTTGAGAGTACATCCTTAACTTCTGCAAATGCTGACTTTGCGGCTTCGGCGCTCATAAGAAGCTGGGGGAGATAGACTTTGCCTGCTTCAAAGCCGGAGCCTACTACATCAAGAGCAGGAATGATGTGGGAGTTTACTACATCAAGAGGAGCAGAATTTTTGAGGAGTTCTTTTGCAAGGAGTGAACTTTCTTCGCAAAGTCCCGAAATAATGGCATCCTTAAGAGTAAGATTACCTGTGTGGGCAGGTATGATGTTACCTGTATCTTCCATAGACATAACCTTGTCTATAATGTTTTTTGCGAATGTCTGCAGTTCGGCTGGTGTATCAGAAGAGCTGTTGTATCCTTCAAAATCCTTGCGGCAAGCATTCATCATATTCTCAGAGTGAGGATTCATAATTGCCGAGGAAAGTCCGCATTTAAGAGCAAGAGAGAAGAATTTGGAATTTACATAATCTCTATGGGGCAGACCGAAGGAGATGTTGGAAACTCCTAAAACGGTCTTAATTCCTGTATCCGAGAGTTCTCTGATAGCTTCTAAAGTTACCTTTGCGGCATTTTCGTCTGCACTGATTGCCATTGTTAAAGTGTCTACAATAATATCTTTTTTGTCTATTCCGTAGCTTTCGGCTGTTTTTATTATCTTTTTGGCGATTTCTACTCGTCCCTTTGCGGTTTCGGGAATGCCGTCTTCGTCAAGGGTAAGTGCAACAATAACACCCCCGTATTTTTTTGCAAGAGGGAACACAGCTTTCATAGATTCCTCTTTGCCGTTTACAGAGTTTATCATGGGTTTGCCGTTGTAAATTCGCAGAGCTTTCTCTAAAGCCTGAGGGTCAGAGGTGTCAATCTGCAAGGGAGCATCGCAGACTCCCTGCAAATCTTCTATAACCTTTTTCATAACCGCAGGTTCGTCAATTTCGGGCAGACCGCAGTTTACGTCAAGCACCTGTGCACCTGCCTGCTGCTGAAAAAGTCCTTCGCGCATAATAAAGGCGTAGTCGCCTGCGCGTAAGGCTTCCTTAACCTTCTTTTTGCCTGTGGGGTTAATACGCTCACCGATTATTACGGGAGTGTCGGCAAACTCAACTGTATGGGTATAGGAAGAAACAAGAGTGTGGTTTTTCTTTGTAATAGGATTGAGTTTTGTGTCTTTAAGTAAATCGTGAGCTGTCTTTATATATTCAGGAGTTGTACCACAGCAACCGCCAATAACGGATGCTCCGATTTCTGCAGAGATTACCATTTCTTTTGCATATTCTTCGGGAGTAACATCAAAAACGATTTTTCCCTGCTCGCTTCGGGGCAGACCTGCGTTGGGGTTTATCATAAGAGGTGTGGATGAGAACTGTGCAAAGGTGCGGAGAATTTCGTTCATCTTCTTGGGTCCTAAGGAGCAGTTCATACCGATGGCATCCACACCCAAGCCTTCAAGAAGTGCAATCATAGAAAGGGCATCGGCACCTGTCATGAGCTTTTCTTTTTCGTCGTAAACGTTGGTGACGAATATGGGAAGGTCGCAGTTTTCTTTTGCGGCAAGAACAGCGGCTTTTGTCTCGTAAGCGTCGTTCATTGTTTCGATAAGAACAAGGTCGGCACCCTTTGAGCCTATGCGGATAACCTTTGCAAAGGCTTCTACTGCATCCTCAAAGTAAAGGTCGCCGAAGGGTTTGAGTATCTTGCCCAAAGGGCCAATATCCAGAGCAATAAAACGCTCTTTACCGCCAACAGAGGTGACTGCTTTCTTCGCACAATCAAGAGCGGCGTTAATAACAGCTTCAAGCTCATCCTCTGAAAATTTAAGAGGATTTGCACCGAAGGTGTTGGTGCTGATAATATCTGAACCTGCCTCAAGATAAGAGCGGTGGATTTCGGTGATAGCTTCGGGATTTGTTATGTTAAGACGTTCGGGAAGTTCGCCTGTTTTAAGTCCTCTTTTCTGAAGTTCGGTACCCATAGCACCATCAAAGAACAAGAGTTCTTTTCCGAGTTTTTCTTTTATATTCATATGTATCAATCCTTTCGGGATTTTACGATTGCAGTAACGGATTTTGTGGGGGTTAAAAGCATTGAGTCGGTCATAGAAAGACCGATGTTAATGTGTGATGAAAGCAAGGCGAGAATTTCGGGTTGCATAGAAAGAGGTAAATCTCCATAGCCGGGAGAAAATCTTTCTTGTTCAGGAACACCGAAAACCTCACTGCACAGATAGTCGCAAAAGCACTCGATAGCTGCGGTTGCACAGCCGTCTGTAATAACTGCTTTTGAAGGGGACAGGGTGCTGTAACGACTTATAAGCATATCGGCACCGATGCCGATTGTGGCGGCAAAGAAGTAAACCTTTGAGCAGTCACCGAGGAATTTACTGAGGGATTTGCTCTCGGCTTTGTAAAAGCCAAAATCTACAGAATCACCGTCGTAGTTTACAGAAACCTCGGTGTAAACCGCACGAAGAGTGAGCGCTTCTCTTAGCTCTTCAAGACACTCTTTACAAAGAGCGGTGAGTTTTTCGTCGGTAGAGTTTCGGCATCCGCTGTAAAGCATAATATCTTTACAAGGGACACAAAGATTATTTATATCTGCAGTAATAACTTTAATATCGCTCATAGTTAATTCCTGATTATCTCAGAGAGATTTCGCTGAATCTCTGCGGCAACATCGGGCTTGTTCATAGAATAAACATGAACATTTTTAATGCCCGAGGCATAGAGGTCAATAATCTGTTCGGTAGCATAGGCAATACCTGCTTGTTTCATAGCCGCAGGGTTATCGCCGTAGCGCTCGGCAATTTTAATAAACCGTTTGGGCAGTACTGTACCCGAAAGCTCGCAGGAACGCATAATCTGACGGGCATTTGTAATGGGCATAATTCCTGCTACAATGGGAACAAAAATACCCTTGCGGTGGAGCTTGTCTATGTAACTGTAGAGAATGTCATTGTTAAAAAACATCTGGGTTGTGAGGAAAGAACAGCCTGCCTCCACCTTTTTGCCGATGTTTACAATATCTGCGTCCAAGGATTCGCTTTCAAGATGTCCTTCGGGGTAACAGGCACCGCCAATACAGAATCCGCCGAAATCCACGATTTCACGAATAAGCTCAGAGGCGTACTTATAGTCGGTGGAGTGGTTGCCTTCTTTGGGAATATCTCCACGAAGAGCAAGGATGTTCTCAATGCCCTCTGCTCTAAGCTTTTTAAGCTGTGAGTGTACGGTTTCTTTTGAGGAAGAAACGCAGGTAAGGTGGGCAAGAGTGGGAACACCGTAGGTGGTTTCTATATCCTTTGCAATTGATACTGTGTATTCGCTTGTGCCGCCGCCTGCACCATAGGTAACGCTCATATAATCAGGATTTAGCTTTGCTATATCGAGAGTCGCCTGCTCTACCTTTTCGTATAAATCGGAAGTTTTGGGAGGAAAAACCTCGAAGGAAAGTGTGGGTTTATCCTTTGCGAAAAGTTCGGTTAACTTCATAATATCCCGTCCTTTATTTGTTTATACCCCGAACAAAACTGCTCGGGGTATTGAAAATTTTTGTTATTCTTTGTTGTCAGCAACAATTGCCAGACCCAATACATCCAGATTTTCTTTATCAACAGGAGAGGGACACTGGGACATAAGCTCGGATGCATTCTGTACCTTGGGGAAGGCGGTAACATCACGAAGAGAGTCTGCACCGCAGAGAATCATTGTAATACGGTCAAGACCGATACCCATACCGCCGTGAGGAGGTGCACCGTATCTGTAAGCATCTACAAGGAAGCCGAACTTGAGAGCAATCTCTTCGTCGGTCATTTTGAGTGCGCGGAACATCTTCTGCTGAAGCTCGGGGTTGGAGATACGGATAGAGCCTGAAGAAAGCTCAACGCCGTTGAGAGTAAGGTCGTAAGCTTTTGCGATAACCTTTGAGGGATCTGTGTCCAGGTATTCCAGACACTCTTCCTTAGGCATTGTGAAGGGATGATGCATAGCAACCCACTCGCCTGATTCCTCGTCCTTCTCGAAGAAGGGAAAGTCTACAATCCAGAGGAACTTGTACTCGTCGGGGATAATGTTAAGACGCTTTGCAATAATACCGCGGAGAGCACCAAGGGTGGGAAGGGTAACAGAGTCCTTGTCTGCAACAAAAAGAACAACGTCGCCTTTCTCGGCACCGAGGCGGTCAAGGATAGCCTCAAGCTCACCCTCTGCCATAAACTTTGCAAAGGAGCAGGAGGGAGCATCCTCTACCCATCTTACGAAAGCAAGTCCCTTTGCACCGATACCACGAACGTACTCGGTTAATTTGTCAATTTCTTTTCTTGTATAGGTAGAAGCCGCATTCTTTGCAACAATTGCACGAACAGAACCGCCTGCTTCAATAGCACTTGTGAACACACCGAAACCGCAATCCTTTACCATATCGGAAATGTTCTGAATCTCCATTTGGTAGCGGATGTCGGGCTTGTCTGAGCCGAATCGCTCCATAGCTTCTTTGTAGCTCATTCTCTCAAAAGGAGTCACAAGGTCCTTACCGAGAACATCCTTAAAAATTCGCTTCATAAGACCTTCGTTTATTTCGAGTATATCCTCAACGTCAACGAAAGAAAGCTCCATATCAATCTGTGTGAACTCAGGCTGACGGTCAGCACGGAGGTCTTCATCTCTGAAGCATCTTGCCAGCTGAATATAGCGGTCAAAGCCTGAAAGCATAAGAAGCTGTTTGTAAATCTGGGGTGACTGGGGAAGAGCATAGAAGCAGCCCTTGTGAATTCTTGAGGGAACAAGATAGTCACGGGCACCCTCGGGAGTGGACTTCATCATCATTGGAGTTTCAATCTCAACAAAGCCGTTCTCGTAGAAATAGTCACGGGCGGATTTGCAGATTTCGCTTCTCATCATAATGTTCTTCTGCAGGGGTCTGCGGCGAAGATCCAGGTATCTGTAACGAAGACGGAGCTCTTCGTTGGTGTTGAGCTCATCAATGATCTCAAAGGGAGTGGTTTCTGCTTTTGAGAGAAGTCGTAAATCGCAAACGTCGATTTCAATGTTGCCTGTGGGGATGTCGGGGTTTTTGGAGCTTCTCTCGCGAACAGTACCCTTTGCACATACTACATACTCGCTGCGCAGGGTCTGTGCTTTCTCAAAAATTTCTTTGTCGGTTTTATCGTCAAATGCCAGCTGAACAATACCTGTGCGATCGCGAAGATCCACAAAAACAAGCTGACCCAGATCACGCTGTTTCTGTACCCAACCGCAAACGGTTACTTCTTCACCGATGTTTTTGTCTCTCAGATCACCACAGTAGATGGATCTTTTAAGACCTGTCATAAATTCTGCCATTGTTTATACCTCCCGAATTATTCTGTAAAGCTTACAGCGTCTGAAAGATCTGCTGCAAGCAGGTTTTCAATAAATATATTTGCATCGTCAATAGAAACTTCTGTCTGATTTCCGCTTTCCATATTCTTAAGTATTGCTTTGCCCTCTTCGATTTCGTTATCACCAAGAACTATGGAGTACTTTGCGCCGATTTTATTTGCGTATTTCATCTGTGCTTTGAGTCCTCTGCCTACGATGTCGAACTGTGCACCGAGACCTGTTTCGCGGACAGTTCTTACAAGCTCAAAGGCCTTGAGTTGTGCTTTGTCGCCAAGTGCCGCAATATAAAGCATATCGGTTTCGGGTTTGGGAATTTCGATGCCTTCTGCATCCATTACCATCAGGAGTCGCTCAAGACCGATGGCAAAGCCTAAGGAAGCAAGGGGTTGTCCGCCAAGTTCCTCCATAAGTCCGTTGTATCTGCCACCACCGCAAACTGTGGACTGTGCGCCGATGTTGTCCGAGATGAACTCGAAAACTGTATTTGTATAGTAGTCAAGACCGCGAACGATAGAGGAGTTAACTGTAAAGGCTACATCTGCGGCTGTGAGATACTGCTGAACCTTCTTGAAGTGATTGTCACAATCCTCGCAGAGAAAATCTGTAATCTTGGGAGCATTCTGAGCAATCTCCTTGCAAACAGGACTCTTGCAGTCAAGAATTCTCATAGGGTTTTTCTCAAGTCTTGAAAGACAAGTTCCGCAAAGAGTGTCTGTGTACTGAGAGAAGTATTCTTTGAGAGCCTTGTGGTAGTTCTTTCTGCACTCGGGGCAGCCGATGGAGTTTATTTCAAGATGAATATTAAAAAGTCCGAGTCTGTCAAAGATTGACTTTGCGGCACAGATAAGTTCAGCGTCAGCAATGGGGTCGGATGCTCCGTAAACCTCCATACCGAACTGGTGGAATTCACGCTGACGACCAGCTTGAGGCTTTTCGTAGCGATAGCAGGTTGTGAAGTAGTGAGCCTTTATGGGCAGACCGTCGTTGTAGAGGCCGTGCTCAAGAAGTGCTCTTGCGGCACCTGCGGTACCCTCGGGACGAAGAGTCAGGGATTCGCCGCCTTTGGTTTCGAAGGTGTACATTTCTTTCTGAACTACGTCTGTACCTTCACCTACGCCACGCTGAAAGAGTTTTGTCTGCTCAAAAACAGGTGTGCGGATTTCGGAGAAGCCGTAAACTCTTGCTTCGTCAGAGAGGATCTTCTCTACAAATTGCCATTTATAACTGTCACGAGGGAGAATATCCTCCGTGCCTTTGATTTTTTTTGCGATAAGTGCCATCTGGCATCATCCTTTCCGGAGTTTTAAAATACTGATATTTATACATTATATATAGTATCACAAAACTTACGAGTTTTCAATAAAAAAATATCCGACCCCAAAAGAGTCGGATATAAAAGTAAAGGTGATTTATTTCTTGATTTTGATACGTTTAAAGATAAGACAGAGAAGAGTGCCGCCCACAATACCCGCAATGCCCTGAAATACATTGGGAAGAACAGATGCAAGAGCACCTGCGGCACCGTATCCTAAGATATAAGCCTCAAACACGAAGTAGCCTCCAACCATTACTGCCTCAGCACAAACACCGGCAAGGATTATGAAAGCAATGGAAAGAATAGTATTCTTGTCTGAAATTTTCTTTACTGCATAAAGCACAAGACTTGCAAAGAGAGCCATGAGAGCTTTAATTACCAAAGTACCCGGTGCATATTGGGCATAACCCATAAGGATGTCGGCAAGCATAGAGCCGATACCTGCCGCCAATGCTGCATACAGAGGAGAGAGCAGGAATGCCGCAAGAATAATTACTACATCACCCAGATTAACATAACCGCCTGTGGGGGTTATTGCAAGCTTGATAAATGTAGCAACACAGCACAAAGCTGCAAGTAAAGAGGCGGTGACTAAATTTATAAGATGAGATTGCTTCTTCATATTGTAAATCCTCCTTTATGTACGAGCATTATTATACAGAAAACTGAACATATTGAAATATTCAGTTTGTTATAATATAATAATACCAGATTTACTTTGGAGGGAAAATATGCTAACTTATATTTTGGATAAGTCTACAAAGAGAACTCTTACAAAACAGCTTTACGAGAGGATAAAAAGGGATATACTTACGGGAAAACTCCTGTCAGGAGAAAAACTTCCGTCAAAGCGTGTGCTGTCTGAGCATCTTAAAATAAGTGTGATTACAGTAGAAAATGCTTATGAGCAACTTTTGGCGGAAGGCTATATTTTTTCCAGAGAGCGCAGCGGATATTATGTCAGTCAGATAGACACAATGTGGGTTGCAGAGAGCAACACAACTCACCATATCGGACAGCCTTCTGCAGAAAAAGCAGAAGATGACCTGATTATGGATTTTAAGACAAACAGAATATGTGATTCGGGATTTCCTTGCACGGTTATGTCAAAAATAATGAGGCAGGTACTTGCAGAAAAAAGAGGACTGCTGGAACCCTTAGAGTTTTGCGGGGTTAAAGAACTAAGAGAAGCAATATCAGGGTATCTGTACAGATTCAGGGAAATATCAGTAAGTCCCGATCAGATAATCGTGGGTGCAGGTACGGAATATTTGTATCATCTTATTATTCAGCTTTTGGGCAGAGATAAGTGCTATGCTCTGGAAACACCGGGGTATAACAAAATTGCAAGAATTTATGAGTGCAACAATGTATCTTACAAATACGTACTGGTAGATAAGGAAGGCTTTTCTGCAGAACATCTTAAAAAGACAGATGCACAGATAATACATATTTCTCCGACACATCATTTTCCGACAGGTGTTGCCATGCCGATCAAGCGCAGACAGGAGCTGTTGCACTGGGCAGGAGAATCGGAAGACCGATATATTATAGAAGATGATTATGACAGTGAGTTCAGGTTTTCGGGTCATCCCATTGCTCCTATGATTAGTCTGGATGCAAAAAAAGTAATTTATATTAATACTTTTTCAAAAAGTATTACCCCTGCGGTACGAATAAGTTATATGATATTGCCCGAGGAACTTATGGAGAAATACAAAAAAAGTATGAGTTTCTATTCTTGTTCGGTTTCAGGAATTGATCAGTATATGTTGGCAAGGTTTATCAGTGAAGGGTATTTTGAACGGCATATAAATCGGATGAAGACCCGATACAGAGCAAAGCGGGATGCGTTGATAAAGGCGTTGAAAGAGAGCAGCTTTTCCTCAGAGATTGAAATATCCGAAGAGGATGCAGGGTTACATTTTCTGATGAAAATAAAAACGGATATGTGTGACGATGAATTTTGCCAAAGGGCATATCAGAAGGGAATAAGAGTAGCTTTTTTGTCTGAATATATGCAGGGGTTCGGCGAAGATGAGCAACATACTTTGGTTATAAATTATTCGGGTTTAGAAGAAGAGAATCTTCAAAAAGCCATAAAAACTTTGGCCCGAGTGTTAGAACGATAAAGAAAAAGGCAGTACATAGCGTACTGCCTTTGGTTTTTATAAATTAAACATCGTAGGTTTTGTCGAGTTTTTTAAGTTCGTTGTATGTATCAATTTCGATGATGTCGTCAAAGGAGCACTCTCTTACATGGATTTTGTATTCATCCTTGAAGTATTCAAGGGCTACCTGATCCCAATATCTCTCTTTGCCGCCGGGAGACTGGAATACCTGCTTGATGTGACCCACAAGACGAGAGCCGTCTGCCTCATCCCAGTAAGAAATACCGAACATGTGGTGGCAGTTTGTGCCGCCGACGAGGAGCTTTTTGATAACACCGCTGTCGTTGGTTTCAAAGCACCAGTCGTCAGTTTTCTCAACAGGAACACCCAGATAGTTTGAGTGGTACTGATATTTTGTGATGAGCTTGGGATTATAGAGTACAAGGTCGCCTTCGAGTACATAAGCATTCTTCAGAAGATAGCTTGCACAAACAGCGGAAGAAATGTTGTTTGCCTCGTTGTACTGGGGATTTTCGATGAACTTGATCATTGGATAATCATACAGAAGCTGGTCAAACTGCTCTGCAAGATAGCCTCTTACGATATAGATTTCATTGATACCGGCGGCAACAACTGCGTCAAGAAGAGTTGTGATGATACGTTTTCCGTTAACTCTGATAAGAGGCTTGGGGGTGTTGAGAGTAACAGGTACCATTCTGGAGCCGAAGCCTGCGGCAATAAAGATTGCTCTCTTTACTCTGTAGGGTTCAAGAGCATCAAGACCAGCGGCGGTAATTACGCCGTCCTCAAGGTAACCCATAGCGGTAAGCTCGGAAAGACATTTGTTTACTGTGCCGACAGACATTTTTGTTTCTGTTGCGATTGTTCTCTGGGGAATGGATTTGTGCTTATCGGAAAGAAACACAAGTACATTGAATTGTTTTTTGGAAATCATAATAACACCGTTTCCTTAAAATAATTTTATCAGAATATTTGAACATCCTTAGGGGAAGATTAAGGCTTTTTTGGAGCAAAGAAACCCTCTGCGGTAAAATCCTTTACAGAGGGCAACTTTTTCTTAAAATTTGAACAGACAGAAATCAGTTTTCTTCTTTGTTTGTTTCTGCTGTCATAACATCGGCAGATTCGCCAAAGCCTCCTGTGAGCTCGCCTTCAACCTCTTTGTTGCGGTTTTCGTCGATGCCCAGTTTTTCGCTTACCTTGTGCTTAACACGGCGAAGGTAAACAGCGATAACAGCACCGATTGTAACAGCGGCACCTGCAACAGCGGCAAATACCATTGACATTGTAGCGGCATCGATATATGCATTGAAATTCATCATTATAGATTCCTCCGATTTAAATTATCTGAACACCAACATTATAGTTTAGTGCGTATAAAAAGTCAATTGTAATAAAATGTTTTTAAAAGATTTATTTTGATTTTTTCTTGTTTTGCTTTTCGAGAATGCGATTGTAGATGTATTTTGCACCGGCAAGACCGCTTTCGCCCACGTTGTAGATGTTGCGGTTTAAAGCCTCTGTGATCTGCTTTTCGTACTTCTCGGGATTTGAGAGAAGGGTTGCAACAACATCGGGCACGGTGGATAGCTTGTCTGTATCTATTGAGATACCGACCTGATCCTTCCAGGAGATTTCTGTGGGAACAAAGGGAATCTTATCGTAATTGGGATTGAGCACCTTCATAGGAGTATTGATGAACATAGAAGGTTTCTTTGTAGCGTAAGAGAATTCGTAAGCGATACCTGACCAGTCGGTGATGAGAAGGTCGGATTCCCAGATTGTGCGGTTAGAGGAGAAGTCCATCTCAATAACAAAATCGTCACCATCACAGCCTTCGTACTTTTTGATGATAGCATCCATCTTTGCGGGGAAGCGTTTAATGAATTCGGGATGAGGACGAAGGATAACCTTGTTGCCCTTGTGGAGAAGACCCTCCATAAGCTCGTCAAGGCAATACTCAAGGATGTTATCCTCCTGCCAAGAGGGAGCAAGAAGAATCTGCTTTTTGTCTTTTTCTACCTTCTCCATCTCGTCGTACATCTTGCAGAGGTTATCAATAAGTCCAAAGCCTACGGGTACGAGAGTTTTCTCGGGAAGGTTGTAGAGCTTTTCGGTAGCACGGATTTCGTCTACCTGATGAGGACCAACACAGAAGATTGTATCGAAGTGGTCATAAGCACCCTCACGTACGCACATTGTAGTACTTGTGGGGCCGTGGAAGGTGTAGATATACTCAACATCTTTTCTTACATAAGAACGTTTGATGTAGTACTTTTCAAGGTCGGGGGTTGTCATCAAAACAATATCGGCATCCATCTTCATCATAAATGTGATGATTTTCTTGGGTCCGATGTAATATGCACGGATACGGTCGTTCTCTTCTGCTTTTTTGAAGATAGCGTCCTTTGGGTCGTTGGTTACATAGTGGATAGTGAGAGAGGTGTTCTTGAGAAGCTCATTGATAACATTCTCGAAGTACTTATAGAAACCGCTCTTTTCAGAGTAGATAACCAGCTTTTTGTTAACAATGGAGAAGAAGCGCTTGTAGTCGGCTTTTTCTCTCTTGGAGTTTTCGTCTTTTTTAAAGAATCCGTTTTTGCTCTTTGTGTCCAGAGCCTCAATTGCGGCAAGCTCTTTACGGCTTGCCTCAAGCTCTTCGTAGTCAACATACTTTTTGGGGGGGATGATTGCATTGAGGAGCAGAAGCTGAAGGATAGCAAAGAGGTTACTTGCAACCCAGTAGAGAGCTATACCTGCAGGAACAAAGAAGCCGAGGTAAAGGGAAAGGCCGACAGAGAAGGCCATTGTGCCGTACTTGTTGCCCTTGCCTTGCTCTGCCTGAAGAACATTTATCTTGTTCTGAATAAAGCAAAGAAGCCATGAAGAAAAACCTGCAATTACGGGAGAGAGTACATAAATAAGCTCGTCACCCATTACCTGACTGGGTGTTGCAGAAAGGTCAAGACCTAAAAATTTAAGGTCAAAGTAAAGTGCCTGGTCAAAAGCAACAGCGGCATCTTTGTCGGTACAAAGCAGCATGAATTCTTCGGCTTCAGGATTGCTTTTGATAGCGTGCATAGCATCAATCTCCACAGAGTTTGACTCAAGATCTATCTGTTCAACCAGAGCAGCTGTGCTGTTGATATCGTTGATAACAGGCTCGGGAGTTTTAAAGATATAGGTAAAGGGATGATAGATAACAGCCACAACACCTAAGAGAAGGATAATCTGAAGAACCAGAGGAATCAGACTGGCAAAGGGGTTGTACTTCTGCTTTTTGAACATAGCGTTCTGTTCTTCGCCGATTCTTTCTTTATCTCCGTAGAACTTTGCCTTGAGTCTGTTGATAGCAGGCTGAATCTTAACGATTTTGATAGCGTTCTTGTGCACCCAGATACCAACAGGAAGCAGAAATATCTTTGTAATAAGCGTAAAGAAGATTATCGCAAGTCCGTAGTTGGAAAAAATAGAGTGACAGAATTCCATAACATAGCCCAAAGGGATAGCGAGCCATGATGTAATGGTATCAAACATATATCATTCCTCCGTTTTATTAAGGGCAAAGCCCAGAAAATTGCAGTATATATTATACCCTAAGTAACAGATAGTGTCAATTGTAGACGAATACAGTAAAAAAGCTAAAACTGCCGATTGTGATGTTGATTTTGACAACAGAAGAAACCATAATTTGTAATATTTGTGTTGTTGAAAAAATTTGTCGAATATGATATATAAAGTGTGTATAGTGAATTTATAAACAGGAGAGATATATATGGAGGGAAAAACAAAGCGGCTTACAATAATAATTGTTTCGGTAATGGCACTTATTTTTTTGCTTGTTTTAATATTCGGGCTTTCGGGAAAAAGAGAAGAAAACAACTCTGCTGAAAACAAAACCGAAACTACAACTGAAGCAAATGTGCAGGATATTCTCAGCACCGGAGAAGCGGAGGTTTTGGAGCCTGCAGAAAAAGACACCCTGACACTTTCCTTTATTGGTGACTGTATCATCGGAAGCGAATCGGGAAAAATCAACGATGGCAATTTTTCTTATATGGCGGCGAATTCTCCTCATACTTATTTCTTTGAAAAGGTTGTAAGCGAGCTTTCGAAGGACGATTTTACCATTGCCAATATGGAATGTGTTATTACCGACAGGGATTTAGAAAAAATCGGCAAGGATTATGACCCTGCATTCTGGTATAAAACGCCTACATCAAATACGGATATTCTTACTTTAGGCTCTGTTGAGGTTGCGAGTATTGTAAATAATCACATAGGGGATTATGGCGACGAGGGTTACGACGATACGGTTGTGGCTCTTAAATCCCACGGTTTGCAGGTGGGTGAAAACCTCAAGCCCCTTTACATAGAGAAAAACGGAATCAAAATCGGGCTTCTCTGCTGTAACCTTTGGAGCAGTTACAATGTTTCTTATATAGAGGAAGCTCTGGAAACTATGCAGAATGAGTGCGAGTATAAGATAGTATTCTTCCACGGCGGCGAAGAAGGAATCCATGAGCCCGATAACTATAAAATAGATGCATGCAGATATCTGGCAAACTCGGGTCTTTGCGACCTTATTGTCGGAAGTCATCCCCATGTGCTTCAGCCAATGGAGGTTGTAAACGATGTGCCCATTCTGTACTCTTTGGGTAACTTCTGCTACTCTGCTGCCAATTATCCCGATAATCAGACTGTGATTTTCAGGGTGGAACTTAAAAAGGAAGAAAATAAAGTAAAAGCAGAAACCGAGCTTGTTCCTTGCTATGTGTACACAGGCTATATGAATAATTACCAGCCTATGATTATGCCCGAGGGAGAGGATAAGGACAGAACCCTTGCTCTTATGAACAGCAAGGTTGAGTACAGAGTGGAAACAACCGCTTCAACCGCCGAGCCGACTACAGTAGCACAACCGACAGAGGTGCCTTCGGCAACCTTGCCACAGGAAGATGACTATGCAGAGGATGACTTTTATACAGACGAAGAAGTCTTTCAGGGTGTGCAGGTGCCATATTGATTAGGAAAAAGCGGGAAATAAAAAATTTTTAAAAAGATATTGAAATTACAAAGAGTTTGTGATAATATAGTCGGGTAGCACAAATATGTGTGAACTTTGCTGATATAGCTCAGTAGGTAGAGCGCGTCCTTGGTAAGGACGAGGTCAGCGGTTCAAATCCGCTTATCAGCTCCAAAGCCTTGAAACCCTATTGTTTCAGGGCTTTTTGTTTTATTTCCATATCCTTGGGGGTAGAAAAATATGAAACATGCCGATAGAACTTTGAATACGACGGGGAATTTAAACATCGGGAAAGAAGCTTTAAGTAACAGAGTATATTTGTGGGATAACATTAAGGCGGTTTTGATTTTTCTTGTTGTATTTGGTCATGCAATTTTGCCTTTGCGTGCAAAAAGTGATTTTATAGGCGGAGCGTATATATGGCTTAATACCTTTCACATGCCCTTGTTTATTTTTATTTCGGGGCTGTTTTCCAAAAAGGCAATAAATGCAGAAAAACTTAATCATGCAAAAATCGTTTCGTATATATTGATTTTCTATTTTATGAAGCTTACGATTTTTATCTGTGCTGATATAGCCAAAGGAAATGTTAAATTTTCGTTTTTGTCAGAAAGCGGAACACCGTGGTATATCTTTGTTACGGCAATGTACATAGTTATTACTCATCTGATAAGAAGTCTTAATCCTCGCAAGGTTATAGTGGCTATTTTGGCGATAAGCCTAGGTGCAGCATATTTCCCCCAAATAGGCTCTACCCTGATGCTTTCCCGTATGTTTGCGTTTTACCCGTTTTTTTATCTGGGATATTTAACAGAGGGAGACAAGCTTCTGAGTGTTTTACACAAACCCTATATCAGAGCTATAGCGGCTTTGTTCTTTGCAGCATTTACAGTTATTGCATTTATGATGGGTGCGGCTGCTTTCAAGATTTTAAATCCCTTGTATACAGGGTCGTCGGGATATGCAAGTTTGCCTGCAAATCTGAGAGATTTCGGTCCCTTGCTTAAAATAGGGGCATATTTGTTTTCTGCAGTTGTAAGCTTATCCGTAATTGCTATATTGCCTGCAAAAAGAATTCCTTTGGTATCTTTTCTGGGTTGCAACACACTTTCGGTGTATGCTTTGCACAGACAGCTTTTGTATTTTTATCAGTATTCGGCATTGCCTGCATTGTTGCTTAGCTCCTGTTCGGAAGGGGTTGTATTCCTCATTGTATTTGGAGCATCTGCAATGCTTACGGTTGTTTTGGCTTTGAAGCCTTTTGGATATATTCTGTATCCTTTTACCAATTATAAAAAATGGGCAACACCGCTGTTTAATTGGTTTAAGAAATAAAGCGGACAAGCTTTGGGGTGGCTTAAGAAGGAAGTAAAAAAAGACCTTATCTCTGATGTTTCTGTCAAAGATAAGGTCTTTTGTTATTCTTCTGTATATTCCATTATGTCCTCGACTTTGCAGTTAAGGATTTTGCAAAAGGTGTCTATGGTGTGGGTGCTGACGCTTTCGTTTCGCTTGAGCCGTGTAATTTGTGCGGGGCTTATTTTGTGCACTTTAATCAGGGTGTATTGGGTAACACCTTTCTCTTTCATTGTCTGCCATAGCTTATCGTAAACAATCATACTTTGCAAGCCTCAATTCCAAATAAAATTCCTACTTGCATATTAACCGATTGTGGTGTATAATCATATTAACCAATATCGGTTAATATATGAATGGAGTGTTTCAGATGGAAGAAAAAAAGAAATTAAAAAAAGGCTCTACACCGGACGCACTGTTGCTTATGTTTGTGTATTGGCTGTTTTTGTTGCCGTTTCTCTGTGTTGGATATGTATGGCATTTAATACAGGATGATAACTTTCTTAAAATCGCAGGTATGGTATTTCTTGTGATTGCTTTGGTTATTTTTTATTTTGGAATCAAAGCAATGTGTGCGGATAAGGAAACAAGCCCTACAATCGTAAAAAGAATTATACATACGATTTTGTTTATTGTTTTAACACTGGTGTTGTTTTTCTCTATATTAAGAATTTTCGGAATTAGTGTTGGCGATAAAGAATACTATAGTACAAGGACATCGTCTTCGGAAACATCATTAGTTACTTGCAGTTCTTGTAATGAGCGATTTAAGGACCACAGCGCTAATGGCAAAAGCATCCGAAACACCTCTATGTGCGAAAACTGTTATGGCGATTTTAAGTGGCGACAAGAAGCACAGGAGTACATAGATAATTTACCACAATAATCCACAAAAATGAAGGGAGCGGATTTTTTATCCGCTCCCTTTTTAGTGCAAATTTATAAATTGATTTTAAAGAGATTTACTGCGTTTTTATACATAATTTTATCGTAGGTTTCTTTGGAGATCTCGGTTTTGAACTCGCCCCAATATTCCTGATAAAGACTTCTGTCGCCTTTGCCATTGTTCAGATAAGTGTCTTTGCCGTCAATGGGGGAGTCGGAGCCGAAGAGCAATCTGTCGTCACCGCATTTTTTTATAAACTCCAGAGCACTTTTGGTGCTGACCCAGGTGGTGTCGCCGTAGAGGTTATCCCGCTTTGAGCAAAGCTCGATAGCCTCTTTGTTATCGGAACCAAGACCCAAATGGACCATTACGAAGGGTGTTTTTGTGTATATCTTTGCCATTTCAAATAGACGCATGGGGTTATCGTCGTAGCCTGTGCCTGTGTGACTTACAACGGGCAGATTGTATTCTGCAGCAAGGTCGATGTACTTTCTTGACTTCTCGGATGTAAAGGCACAGCCTGCATGGTAGGGGTGGAACTTGAGAGCTTTTATAATATCAAGGTTGGATTCTATGAGGTTGCGAAGCTCTGCTGTTATATCCTCCATAGGCTTGACCCAATGCATAATGCCGATTTTATTCGGGTTTTCTTTTGCGAATTTAATTGAACGCTCAAGGCACTCAATCTGGGATTTCTGTAATTCTTTTGGAATAGGGTTTCTTTCGTGGTCGTGGGATGCAACCTCGGTGTTGGAAACAATCGCATAGTCTATGCCATATTTATCTAATGAATAGAGCACATCATCCTCGGTCATATGAAAGCCCAGACCTGTGCCGATGTGTACGTGAGTGTCGATAATCATTTGATAACTCCTCTCAAAATTATATTTTAATTATATCACAAAGGATAGATAATATAAAGAAAAGTTTGAAAAAACAAAGCCGCCGGAAAACAAACCGACGGCTTTTGCACGGTTATATCAGCTGAACATGGAAACAGGGTCGATACCGCTTTCTTTGGAGGCGGCAGACGCACAAACTACATAAACATCACCGATTTTGCAACCGAATACGCTGACATTTGCATTTTCTGTGGTTGCATCTACTTTGTAGTAATTTTCACCGCCGAAAGAAGCAGAACCGGTTTCGGCACTTGCAAGGTCAAGTCCGAAGGATGCACTTGCAAGCAGCTCTACAGTATCTTCCAGAGTTTTGTCCTTGAAGTCTATGTTGTTTGCATCAAGGAGCATAACAAGAACATTTGCGTCAAGGATGTTGTCTTCGGAGATGAGCTGAGCATACATATCGTAAACAGCTCCGGTTGAGGTTAATGTGGAAGAGAGCTTGTCGTTTTTAAGGTCGTCTTCTGTAACACCTAACATAGAAGCTATGTCAGCATCGCTTAAAAATGTCCATTTCTCGTCAGCGGTGAAGGTAAGACCCGAGAATGCACTCATATAGGTGTTGTCGGAAACAGTACCGCGGAAAACCTCTGTTGCACCTGCTTCGATTACAGCCCCGCCCTCGGGAAGAGTAGTGTTGGCGGTGGTAGTGGGGGCAGCAGGGGCAGTGGTTGTAACAACGGCATCTGTTGCAGGTGCTGTTGTTTCGGGAGCTGTGGTCGTGGTATCGTTTTCCTTTGAGTTGTTTTTACCGCAAGCTGCAAAAGAGAGAAGCATTAAAGCGGCAAGAAGTGTTGCAAATATTTTTTTCATTTTTTATCCTCCAATTTAAGCTTTATAGATTAAGCGAAGCAGGCTTCGCAATCGGATACTGTGAAATCATCTGTACAGGCGGCAACGATAATTACAGTGGCAGAGCCTTCGCTTCTTCCGTAGAAGGTAGCATAGCCCGTGTCACCTGTACCTGTTTTGGTTTTTACGCAAAGGCGAAGATAGGATTCACCGCAGAGGGTAACCTCTTCCTTTGTGATACCTTCGCTTGTGTCAAGTCCTGTTTGCTCTATCATAGCCCGGAGCAGTTCCTCGGTAGAGGAATACTCCTTGAATTGTTCGTGATTGGTGTTTGCAAAGAGCAGACCAACAGAGTGAACACCGTCGTCTGAGTAGCAGGTCATATCATAGGCAAGACCTATTTCTACAAAAATCTCGTTAAGACGTTCTGTGTCAAGGAGCTTGCCTGCGTGCTCGGTGTTTGCGAGCAGGTCGGTGCTGGTTGCGAAGCTCCAGTTTTTTGGAGCCTTGAAGGTAAGCTTTGCAAACGAATTTTTGTAAATTCCTTCTGAGCTTTCTCCACGGACTAACAAGGCATCGGCAGTGTTCTCAGATCCGTTTTTGCAAGCACAAAAAGAGAAGATAAACAAAAGGCACAGCAAGGCAGAAAGTGTTTTTTTCATAAATTTTTGCCTCCTTTTTATAAAGAGTTTAGCACTACACCGATAATAAGTCAACTGAAAAATCGGGCAGGAAAATCCTGCCCGAAAAAGTCAGCTTAACATTGAGTCAAAATCAACTGCATCTGCGTTGGCGGTAGGAATGGTTGCGTAAATTTGTGCCATATAGTCTCCGACACTTCGCAGATAAACATATTTTGTTAAGGGGTCGTTTTGGTCCTGAACCACGATGGTAACCTTTATGTAGGTATTGCCGCCTATTTTAACCTCTGTCTGATCCATAAAGGTTGAATAGGGACTGTATTCAAGAGCCGCCTGCAGCACTCGGCTTACATACTCTTTGGCTGTCATGGCAGCGCCTGAGGTTGCCTTTACGTTCTCAAAGGCAAGGTAAACACTGCCGTTGGTTTTGTGATCAACTACCATCATATCGTATTCATCACCCTGGATTTTTACTGCCTCTTCGGGAAGGAACTCCCAGGAATTAGGCTTTGTAAAGGTCAGGTTCAGAAAACTGTTGGTGTAGACGTTGCCGTCGATTGCACCCTTTTCCCAAATTTCGCCGGGGGTGGTTGTGTCACCGTTGCTGTTTGTTACATAGTTTGTTTCGTGTTCGTGATTCTCCTTGTCTGTTTTTGGTTGTTTGCTGCAGCCTGCAAGAGAAATAATAATCAGCAGGGAAAAAAGAAGGGATAAAAACTTTTTCATAAATACCTCTTAGTAAATAAGGTAGGGAGCTTTTTCGTTAACTATTGCGTTGCCTGCATCCATGCCTGCACACCATTTCTGGATTGCTGTTGCATCACGGATGTTGAGCAAATCAGATGTGATTACGTTACCGCAGAAGGATTCTTTGGCGGTAAGAGGTGTGATGCCTGCAAGCCCTTTCTGGATAAGGGTTGCATCTTTAACATTGATAGTGCCCGAAAGGTCGGTGTCGCCCATAAGTATGGTTTCTGCAAAATCTGCTTTAATCCATCTTGCGTATACTGCAAGGTTGGAGCCGAATACAACCGTGTCCTTTGTGATTTTTACACCGCTGTACTTGGATGTGTACCAGCCCCTGAAGGCATAGCCCGAACGAACAGGAGTGGGAAGCTCACCGTAGGTTGAGCCGACAGTATATTCCTTTGTATAGAGCAGGTCTGAGGTTTCGTTCTGAGTAGGAGCAGAAGCCTTTGCATCGGTAAGGGTGATGTCGGAAATATAGAAAGTGCCTGCTTTATCGAAGTATGGGTGCATATGAGCACCGTCGTTTACCTGCTTGGACATATCAATGGTATATTCCTGCCACTGTGTAGAAAGGGTGATGGAGGTTGTGTCGGATGTATATCCCCAACGGATGAACATTTTTGCTCCGTCAACAGAGGACTTTGCTCTGAATCGAAGAAGCATGGATTTGTTGTCGCCTGCGTGGAAGTTATAGTTGGGACTCTGGTTTGTCTGGGTTTTAAAGAGCAGGTCTTTGCCCACAGCACCGGCGGTCTTGCCCTCGATTACAAGAGCGGGAGAAGAATTGAGACTTTCGTAAAGATTTACTGTATAGACAGATGTATCTCTGCTCTGATAATATTGCTCAAAGTTGTTTTTGTCGAAAGACATCATATAGCTTGTGTCGGAATGGTTGCCGTAGAAATCAAGAGTGGTTTTTGTGGGCTTCCATATAGGATAGAATACAAAGCCCGTACCCATCACACCGCCGTCACGGAGCCATTCGGCACTAAAGCTGTAGGTTTCGCCGGGCTTATAAACCTTCTTTTCATAATTGTTGTTGATAATATTTTGTGCTGACTGCCAGCCTGTAGCATTACAGTACCATGCTTTGTCACTTGCACGGCATACATTGTAGCCTTGGAAGGTATAGCCTGTGTAGCTGAAAGAGTTTTCGGGGATTGCGATGGTATCTCCGTATTTAACGTTCATAGCAGGTATACTGCCTGTGCCGCCGTTTGCGTTGAAGGAGAAGTTTGAGGTGTTGGAAATTGCGTTGGTCGGATAGCAGATTTCCTGCAACTTATTGCCGCAGTACTCAATCCAGGACTGGAGGTTTACATAACAGCTCATATAGTTTGTGCCGTTTGTCTTAAGGGTGTTGGAGTCAATCTGGGGTGAGTTTGCATGTTTGTTATAGTAATTTGCGGAATTTACCCACCAGTAGCCCGAGGCAGTATCGGCAACATCCTTTTTTATCTCCATAACAGTAAAGCCTTTGGGGTCGAGAGTAGTGGAAGAGCCTGAGTAACCGATAACGACAGAAGCGTGGGTGCCTGTGTAAACGATAACGGGCTTGCCCAGAGCCAGCTGGTCGTAAATCTTTTTATAAGTTGCTGCATTTTTGCCGATGCCGTCGGTTATACGAGTCATCTTTACAGGATAATATTTAGTCAGGTTATTATAGTTGTTAGCAACACCGTTAGCACTGTCTTTGAAGAATTTGGTAATTGCGTCGCCACGGCTTAAATAGTTATAGTCCTGACCGGGAACACGGTAGTCGGTGGTTACGCCGCCGTAGGTGTAGGAGCCCAGACAGTAGCCCTGAACTGTTGCCATACTTGACCAGTAGCAGAGACCGTTGGTGTCATTGTGAGGCTGATACACTCGGGAAATCTGCAGAGCAGGAATCTTTGCATAGGTTGCAGCAGAGGTTTCTACCACAGAAAGTGTAGCAAAGGCAGACATAATCATTATCAGCGTGAGTATAACGGATAAAAAAGATTTCAATTTTTTCATAATGATTCCTCCTGGTTGCACAGACAAAATCTGAACAGATAATTGACACTAAAATTATACTATGAGATAGTTTTTGTTGTCAACAAAAAGCTCTCTGTTTAAAGGAAACGGAGTGGTGTAAAACCACTCCATTATGTTAACTGAATAAGGATTCTATATTGTGATTTGTAACAGTTTCGGGAACACCTACAGTGATGACTGTCATTATATCTCCGATAAGACGCAGATAATAGGTGGCTTCTACTTGGACTCCATCAATCCAAGTGAGAAAGGAAGCTTTAAGATACGACTCGTTGCTGATTTTTACATACTCATCCTCGCCAATATGAACATAGCCACTTGATGCAAGAGATTCTTTTACGGCAACAAGATAATCTTCTTCGGAAACACTTTTGCCTAAAGATTGAGAGAGATTTTCGTAGCCTATGGTTACACATGTACCATTAGTATTGTTTACAACACGCATATCTACGATATTTGAATAGTATGCTGCGTTTTTCTCGTAGACGTTAGCGTCAAGAGAGTTGATACCATAGTTAATTTCTTCTTCTATTTCTTCTGCTGTCAGGTATCGCCAGTGGTCAGGTTTTGTGAAAGTAATGCCTGTAAATTCGCTTTTGTATATATTTCCGTCAATAGTGCCACGGGTTATTCTTTCGTTGAGATTTTCTCTCATTTCTTTTTTTGTTTCACAACCCAAAAAACAGAGGATAAGTAATGTTGCCAGAAATAACGATGTTATCTTTTTCATACTTTGTACCTCCTGAAGCGGCATGATTTATACGCAAAAATTATACAATGCAGAAATAATAACTGTCAATAAAAAAGAAGGTAATAATTGACCTTTATGTACATATTTTATAAACATTTTTAATTGCGATAATTTATCACGAAAAAACTATTGAAAAATAAGGAAAAATAGCATATAATGTCCCTGTATGAGTTATCTCAACTTTTAAATTCAGAAAGGAGTAGCAACATAATGAACTATTCTCATGAAGTACAGAAAATGTGTACTGTTGCAAAAGGACCCAAGCACGGTCCCGCACCCATTCCCGAAGAGGGCAAGTGGGTAAAATCCTATCAGATTTCCGACATTTCCGGTCTTTCTCACGGTGTAGGCTGGTGTGCACCCCAGCAGGGTACATGTAAGCTCACACTCAACGTTAAGAACGGTATTGTGGAAGAGGCTCTTGTTGAGACTCTCGGTTGCTCCGGTATGACTCACTCTGCAGCTATGGCAGCAGAGATTCTTCCCGGTAAGACTCTCCTTGAGTGCCTTAACACAGACCTTGTTTGTGACGCTATCAACACAGCTATGAGAAACATCTTCGAGCAGCTTGCATACGGCAGAAGCCAGACAGCATTCTCTGAGGACGGTCTTCCCATCGGTGCAGGCCTTGAGGACCTTGGTAAAGGTCTTCGTTCTCAGGTTGGTACGATGTTCTCCACAAAGGACAAGGGTGTTCGTTACATGGAAATGGCAGAAGGCTATGTTCTTAAGACAGCTCTTGACGAGAACAATGAGGTTATCGGCTATCAGTTCGTTAAGCTCGGCAAGATGATGGAGGATATCCGTCACGGCATGAGCCCCGACGAGGCATATAAGAACAACATCGGTCAGTACGGTCGCTTCGATGGCGCAGCTAAGTACATTGACCCTCGTGAAGAATAATAAGGGAGGTTAAAGTAATGGCTGTTACATTTGAAAGCATGGACAGAAGAATGCCCAAAATCAATGCTTGCATGGCAGAGTATGGCATCAAGGATCTTGAAGAGGCAAGAGCTATCTGTCTTGAGAAGGGTTTTGATCCCGATGAAATCGTAAAGGGCGTACAGCCCATCGCATTTGAGAACGCTTCTTGGGCATACACACTTGGTTGCGCAGTAGCAATCAAGAAGGGATGCACAACTGCTGCTGATGCTGCTGAGGCAATCGGTATCGGTTTGGAGGCATTCTGTATTCCCGGCTCTGTTGCAGAGCAGAGAAACGTAGGTCTTGGCCACGGTAACCTTGGAGCAATGCTCCTTCGTGATGAAACAAAGTGCTTTGCATTCCTTGCAGGTCACGAGTCCTTTGCAGCTGCAGAGGGTGCTATCGGTATCGCAAGAAACGCTAACAAGGCAAGAAAAGAACCCCTTAGAGTTATCCTCAATGGTCTCGGTAAGGATGCTGCTTACATTATCTCCAGAATCAACGGCTTTACTTATGTAGAGACAGAGTTCGATTACTTTACAGGCGAGCTCAAGATTCTTGAAGAGAGAGCATTCTCCGACGGCGAGAGAGCTGCTGTTCGTTGCTACGGTGCAGACGACGTTCGTGAAGGCGTAGCAATTATGCAGAAAGAGGATGTTGGTGTTTCCATCACAGGTAACTCCACTAACCCCACAAGATTCCAGCACCTCGTTGCAGGTACATACAAGAAGTGGGCTCTCGAGAACGGTGTTAAGTACTTCTCCGTAGCATCAGGCGGCGGCACAGGCAGAACACTCCACCCCGATAACATGGGTGCAGGTCCTGCTTCCTACGGTCTTACAGACTCCATGGGCAGAATGCACGGCGACGCTCAGTTCGCAGGTTCTTCTTCCGTTCCTGCTCACGTTGAGATGATGGGCCTTATCGGTATGGGTAACAACCCCATGGTTGGTGCTACAGTTGCTTGCGCAGTTGCAGTATATAATGCAATGAAATAATTTTTACCGCAAGGTATAGTAAAAGGCTTCCGATTTTTCGGAAGCCTTTTGTGTTTTTGTTGTGTGTATTGGCGGCGGTCTGAAGGTGTCAGAACTGGCCAGAGTCTGCGACCTGAGCCGCACAACTGTCTATAAATACATTTCTCTTTTGGAAGGATAAAATAAGGGAGCGGAATGTAAAAATTCCGCTCCCTGTCGCTTATTATGGATGAATTATTGTTCTATTGTGGTTCGAGTTTCGGAGAATTCTCCTCTTATATTCTGATATCCTACGACTACATCAATTTCTGAATCTTCAAAAATATCTTTGAGTTCATTAAAAATATAGTCAACAATATTTGCAATGTTGCCATTTCTGGAGAGGATTCCTTCTGCTGCACCCAGATAGAGCTCTGTATCGGCGCTGCTTCCGCTGTAATCCTTGAGATAGTAATCTGAATTAATAGAAATGATAACATAATATGCATTGTAATCTTCAGAGTATTCACCATTAATATTGTAGTAAGGTTTGCCTGTGGTGTCTGTTGCTATGAAACGATTTGCTTCCACCATCAGGTCATCTTTGGATGGCTTGGATGAACAGGCACAAAGTGATACACCTAAAATAACAACTATAAGTAATGCGATAAATTTTTTCATTTTTACACCTCATTTAGTCTTTCTTTTTATTGCTTTCGGACATTCGGCAGCTTTGGGAATATGCCAAGGACTTCCGTGAGCATCCTGCTCCGCTCCTTTTATTTTTCCTTCTCGACACCATTTGCTGATTGTTGGTTGTGTATAACCCCACAAGTCAGCGGCTTCTCTTGTTCCCATAGAATCGCTCATTTTTCACCAGCTTTCTGTATTACAATGCGATATTACTGATACAATGTAATTGTAGTATATTTTGTAGTCTTTTGTCAAGGTATAATTACATTAAATGTGAGGTGCTTAATATGAAAAACGAACCCTTGAAAATCAAAAAGCGTGGAGAAGACGGCAACAAAGTAATTACTGTCAGAATTAAAGAGGATACTCTGGCAAAACTCGACCAAATAGCAAATGAGAGCAACTATTCCAGAAACGAACTTATTAACATTATTTTAAGCCACGGAGTAAATAACATTGAAATTGAGTAATTGAGCGGAGAAATCCGCTCTTTTTTATTTTATCTTCTTGTGGTAGAATGAGTGTATAAGAGCCAAAAGGGAGTATGCACGGCGATGCCCAGTTTGCAGGTTCTTCTTCCGTTCCTGCTCATGTTGAGATGATGGGCCTTATCGGTATGGGTAACAACCCCGAGGCTCATGCTACAGTTGCTTGTGCAGTTGCAGTTTACAACGCAATGAAATAATTTTTACCGCAAGGTATAGTAAAAGGCTTCCGAGTTTATCGGAAGCCTTTTGTGCTTTTGTGAGGTTGTAATATGAGGCTTCTCCTTGAGGAGAAGCTCCTGCGAAGCAGGCGATGAGGTGTAGGACACGACAGTGTCCGTTATAACTGTTTGATTGATAAGTGTTTCCACCTCATCCGTCTTTGCCTTGCTGCAAATCCCCCTTCCCCTCAAGGGGAAGGCGTTTGTGCGGTTGCTGTTTTGTAGGCAATGAAACAATTGAAAAACCTCTGTTTCAAGCGGTTTTGAATATTTAAAGAATTACAGGGTTTGAGGCTCGCGGCTTCAAACTCTGTGATTTTGTTTCATCAGATTTTTAAATATACTATTTAAAGCTGTCGTAGACATTATGGAAGCGTAGGTGTGCCTGCATTGTAGATGTTAAGAGTTTGTACATTACTGATGTAGGTTGTGGTCACATTTTCGGGGGTTGTGACGGTCACATAGGAGTACACATTGTAGAATTTCTTGTGGTTTGCGGCAGTGTTGTTGAAGCCGATGGTAAAACCAAATCTGTTCTTGTTACTGATGTTGTAGTCTGAGTAATCGTAGATAGTGCAGTAGGTGCCCGCTTCGGTCATAGTGGGAGCGGTGTAATTCTCTGCAACCTTTGCAAGTATAGCTTTGTTTGTTGCGGTGCCGTAATTTGCAGCCTTTGCTGCTGTGAGGGCATCATCGTAAGTGGGATAAGCTGTGCTGCCCGGGGCAAAGGAGCCTACCTGCTCTAAAATCACACCGAATTTTACAGTGTAACCGGCATCTCTCAGGGAGCGGATTGTAACATGCTGACCGTCTGGTTTACCGTTTATATCATCGGAAGGCACAAAATTATTGTCGTTTCCGTAGAAATAAGGTGTGAGAATATTGATTATATAATCTACAGTTATCTTATCAGTAACGGTGCCATCGGTTGCGGTTGTCATTTTACGTCCGTAAGCGGGAGCATCGATTGTGATGTTGAAATCGTATTTATCTGCTTGCGCGAAGTTTATGTTCATATCGCAGGTTACGCGGTAGGAATAGCGGGGACCATAGGTAAGCATCAGGTCTGTGCCGTCGGTGTACTTTCCGTCGTTGTCGGTGTCGTTGTACCAGAAGCCTTTGCCGGATATATTTTTGTCAAGCTTTCTGGCATCGATTGTCAGAAGCTCTCCGTAGGCTTTTTGATTAACCACCACAGCATCGCCAGCTTGTGAGGTGATTGTGAACAGGGTGTCTGTCTGGGTGGCACGCAGAACAAAATCCTTTGCATTATAGGTATCGCTGTTTATTGTCCATGCAATGTCTTCTGTGATAGTTACAATATGAGGAGAGTTTTTAAGAACAGAGTTTGTCCAGGTTTGACCGCTTATGTGTGCCGGTGCGTAAGGGGTGAAGTTATTGCCCTCAAAACCGAGTATTTCGTCGTCAGAAAGGGTGTGAACTGCAATGTAGCTTTGCTCGTCGCCCCATCGGTCGGTGTAAAGATAGGTGATGTCAGCAGTTGTGGTTACGGGAACTATGATTTGTATTTTTGCTTTTGTAACCACCTCTGTGTTTGTTGCGGCGGCAGTCACATATACAACTGCATTGCCTTTACCTGATGTTGAGATTTTTCCCTGTGCATCAACTGTTACAACAGAAGTATCAGAAGATTTAAAGGTGAGGTTTTTGCCTTGTGTGTTTGTGATATACTCGGAGGAATTCAGCTCTTCGCCGGGGCGAAGAACCTTTTGGTCGTATTTAGCCGATATATCTCCGTTGCAGAATACATAGCAAGCAGAGGGAATCCACTTATTGTTTGCAAAATCTCTGCCGAGGAAAACAACCTTATCGTTGTAAACTCTTACATAGAAGCCCTGAGAACCGCTGACGTCTCCTACGTTTGTGCGCAGGAAGCTGACAGCTGCTGTGTTTAGTGTAACAGGTAGGTTTTCGTCTCCGGGATTGTGGTTGCCTTCACAGTTTAGGTCATAGTGGCTGTGACTGCTGAGGAGAAATACGTTGTTGTATTTGCTTACAACAGCTTTGAATTCACTCGCATTGACAATGCTTTTGTCTGAAGCCCATTGACCTGTGAATGAGCCTGCAACGGAATTTGCAACAGGCTGATGCATCATAATAAATACGGGCTTACCTGCGTTGTTTTTTTCATTGTCTGAAAGTTCAGCCTCAAGCCAGCTCAGCTGTGTCGATGAAAGTTTTGCACTTTCGTGGTCAGCACCGTTGTACAGACCATAGTACTCCTTGACATCGGATGCAAGGAAAATGTACTTGTAGCCGTTTATGGTTTTTGAATAGTAAGGTTTATCGGCAGAGATGTCGGCGCCGAGAGAAGTAGCGAATTCTATATAATCTGTAATGTTGCCGGGGGATGCATCGTGATTGCCCATTGTTACATACATTTGGGGAATGGTTCCTGCAAGAGTGTTCATACTTTTCAGCTGTCCGTATTCTTCGGAAAGACCGTTGTTTGCAACATCACCGTTTACAAAGATACCAACACTGTTCGGGCTGGTTGCAGTAATATCGGCAAGCATTGCCTGATAATTTGCGTTGAATCTGTTGTACTCTGTACCCGATGTTGCAACATCGGAAGTGATGTGAAGGTCGGACACAACCTGGAATTCGGAGATAATATCGCTGTCAAGGTTTTCGTATGCTTTGCAGTTTTCGGGCAGGGGAATTGTGTAGCTTGTGTCAGCCTTCATACCGTTGTAGGAAACATAAGCTACAAGTGACATTGCGCCCTCGGGGATGATAGTATGGGGATACATATCGAAAGTGAAAACAGAAGCAGTTATCTTCTGATTTGCAAGAGCTGCGTAGCCTTCAAGTAAATTGCCGTTTGCGTCTGCCCAGTATACAATAGCCTCGCCTGTACCGATATAGCCAAGGCTATCATCAGAAAGTTCCAGGGCAACAGTGCCATTTGCAAAGCCGTCGTTAAGGGTAATTACCTTGTAGGCACCGCTTTTGAAGGAGCCTGTAACCTTATTGCTTACTGTAAAGTCAGCATCATCCAGCCAGTTGGTGTAGTCTCCGTCACCAAACAGGTTCAGAGTATGCTCGCCGGCTTCAATAACAGCAGAGCCTGCATAAGTTGTGCCGTCGCCGGATGCCAAACTCTGAAGCACAACAGAGCTGCCTGGGAATTGCCTTAAATAGTACCAAGCATCAGAGGGGCTTTCTGTACCGGGAGTTGTGCCTTTATCATAAAGACCAACCCAAGCATTGTGGTCTACAATATTAACGCTTGAATTATCGTGGGCACTATGAACATATTTTATATTTGCAGTACTTGTGGTACTGGTACGATAAAAATAGCCCGAATATCCTCCGTATTGAGCGATGAGATAATTACTGTTACCGGAATAAACATCCAAATAATTAATAGCAGTACCATCGAGCAGAGTTGCTATTCGATATGTAGCTGTGGTGTAAGTTACCGGTGCGTTCTTCAAATATTCAGTTCCAACAGCATATCCGTACACCTTAACATCAGAGCCCTTTATAGGCTTTAAGCATGCAGTAACGTAGCCGGTATTGGTACCATCGTTAACACATACCCAGTTGTTTGTATCTGTGCCGGAAGTTCCAACAACTGTTACAACTGTTCCCGCAGACAATTGATAATAGTAACCATACGTTGTTCCGGGGCCCTTGTATAAATAGGTGCTAACTGCAGTTTCCATTGTATTTGATACATCTACATAAGCACTGTTATATAGATTGGCTTTTGCAATAATTTTTTCGCCATAACCGTATGTTTTTTTATCGGTAGAAATAAAGCCTGCTCTGACAGAAATTGTAAGCTTTGCAAGAACATTGTTCATTGTCTTATCACCGAAAAGACAAACATCGTAGTCACCGGGAAGCAGCTCTGCTCCATTGTTTACATGGGAAGAATTAATAATGTCAACAGGCTGACCGGCATAGCTTGGAGAAAAGCTTGATCCAATATATATAATATATTCAGCAGGGGTTGTGGAGTTTGCACTATCTTTGGGGTACACGCCTACCCATGCATATTCGTTGTCCGAGGCGTTTGCGTTGAGAAGCATTGTTTCGCCGTAGGTGTAAGTTTTTCTGTCGGTTTGCAGATAGGTAGTGTCGCTTACTTTAACTTCGTTGTCGGCGGTCATACTGAAAGAAGCCGAGGCAGCCACGGTATATTCACTGTCGGAAAACAGGAAGACATTGTAGGTTTCTCCCATATTCAGGCAGTCGCGCACCGAAGCGGTGTTTGAAGGGTTGTATAAACCTGAACGCATATCGAAGCATTGCGTACCCTTGCCGTCAAGCTGGTAGGTATAGATAGCATCGGTTTTGTTTGAGGGGTTTGTAACAGTTGAAGGATACAAGCCTACCCACACACCATTGACGGCTGTAACATAAATTGCCTCGTCGACAGCATAAGTTGGGTTTACGAAAAGGTGAGCGCCCTGAGGAGCGACCTTTTCGAAAAGCTCTGCATCGCCGCCTACATTTGTGGGGTTAATAATGCCGTCGATATAAGTGTGTCCGCAGCCGGAGCAGGTATGTGTAGTGTAGCCACGGTCATAGGGGGTGGGAGGAGTGACTACCGTTTCGTAGACGTGCTGGGGGTCGAGAGTATTGGTATAGCCGAGAGGGGAATCTTCTGCACAGGTAAGATTTGTGTAGTAAACCTTATCATCACCAAAAAGAGGAAGAGGGTCTTCGCCGATTGTCTGACCCCAGGTAATTGTGGTTTGGTTGTTCTGTGCCTCCTGAAGGAGATAGGCAACCTCACCGCTTGCAAACTCTTCGGCAGTTTTTGCCTCTGCCTGACCTGCAATATCTTTACCGTTTATACCACCGGTAGAAGTTCCTGCAAGATAGTAGCAGTTGGTTACAGTTCCGGATTGCTGACCTACTATAGCACCAACGTATGAACCTGTTGCGTTTACTGTTGTTGTGCTGTAACAATTTGTAATGGAACCCTGATTATATCCCACTATACCGCCACAGTATGAACGACCTGCATTATCAATGATGTTATTAATGCTTGCACAGTTAGTCATGGTGCTGTCACCATAACGAGACTGAAATCGAGCGGCTATTGCACCACAATAGTTGCCGCTTTTGAAGTAGGAGTTTTTAACGATTAAATTTTCGATGTGAGGTACATAACTATCAAGTTCATTAATATAGCCGAACAGACCTGCACACTCAGAGGAACTGTTAAAATAAAGACCTGATATGGAGTGGTTATTACCAAGAAATTTGCCTCTGAAGGGTACCTGAGTGCTTGATCCTATGGGTATCCATCTTCTGCTCGGTGTGGAATTTGCGGTCATAACACCTTCGTTGTAGACAATATCTGCCATAAGCTCGGCGCAAATATGACGGTAAGAACTGCTGTAATTAACACGGTAAGAAAACGCATCAAGCTCGTCTGCGGTGTAGATTTCGTAGTAGCCGTCACCATCATTATCGCTTACCGTAACACTGCGGGATGTACCCGTTGTATTGATGCTGACAGTAAACGCTGCTGCTGCGCTGGTCATAAAAGTGCCCACTGCTATCATTGACATAGTTATGACTACAACAAGCAAAAAAGATACTGCGCGAGCAAAGATACTTTTTGAATGAATTTTCATAATGCTACCTCCCGGTTATGAATATTCGTGGAAGACGGAGAAATTTCGGGTTTAATATATGCAAACCCTGACTCAGCATGTGAAATACAGAACAAAAAGAGTATTTGCATTCACAGGACATACGGTCAGAGAAACACTCCCCATTATACTTATACATAATAATTATACATAATTGAAATTTCAAACGCAATAAAAATTCCCTCCAAACCAAAAAATTGTCAAATTGCATCAAAAAAATTAAAGCTTATGTGGATTTGCTAATTGAATTTTTATAAACAGTATATACGAAATAAACTTTTATACCAATACGGACAGATAAGAATAAATAAGAATTTGGGATTTTGAAAACACAAAAAGCCCATAAGGAAAAAAGTTTGAAGAAGTGAGTAGCAACCTTGAGGTTTCGGCTACAGTCGCCTCTGCGGTTGCAGTATAATGCAATGAAATAATTTTACCGCAAGATATGAAAAAGGCTTCCGATTGCTCGGAAGCCTTTTGTGATTATCGGGTTACGCCAAAGATGTGGGATATATAGAAGCAGGGAAGACCAACTTCATCGTTCCAGATGTAAGTGATGCCGATTCCTGTGTCTTTAAATTCTTCGTACATCATATTTTCATAGTGAGTCGGGCTGTTTTTAAAGTCGTTGAAGAATTTTGTGTAAATGTATTCAACCTGTTCGTCGTTGCAAATATATTCTTTCTTACCGGTATGGGTGCCGTATACTGCGTAGACATTTTCGCCGACGATTGCATAGCGGTATAAATCCTTATCTATGGCGGTGCTGTATTTTTCGCCGTTAGGTCTTGTATGAGAGTAGCTTATGATAAGCTCTGCACTTCTTACCTGTGCGGCATCGTCAAGAGCTTTGTTGTGGGAAATGGGATTTAAGCCCTTGCTCGCTCTTTCTTCGTTTACTAATCTGAGGAAGCCTTCTTCGATTTTCCAAAGGGTTTCGGTGGAGATAGAGTCGCCGTCGATGGTATCAATAGGCTTGTAGTTTTCAGGCTTTGAAGGCCTTTCGGGAGGCTCGGGTTTCGAGGGCTTGGTAGGCTCCTCGGGTTTTGGAATAGTTGTTTCTACAGAAGGAGTGGTAGGCTCTACGGGCTCAGTAGCAGTTGTCTGGGTGGTGGGAGCAGTAGGTTCTACGGGTTCTGTAGCAGTTGTCTGAGTAGTGGGAGCAGTGGGCTCTACGGGCTCAGTAGCAGTTGTCTGGGTAGTAGGAACAGTAGGCTCTACAGGTTCTGTAGCAGTTGTCTGGGTAGTGGGGATAGTAGGCTCTACGGGTTCTGTAGCAGTTGTCTGGGTAGTGGGGATAGTAGGCTCTACGGGTTCTGTAGCAGTTGTTTGAGTGGTTGGAACAGTAGGCTCTATTGGTTCTGTTGTGGTTGTTTCTTCGGGCTTGTTTTCTTCCACAGGGAATATATCAACAATAGAGGCAACCTTTTTTTGTACCCATGTTGCATCAACAATGTTAACTCGGGTGTTGCCGTCAACATCGCTGAGAAGCAACTGATCCTCTGTCAGAGTTATAAGACCTGCGACGTGTTTTTGGATAAGGGTAGCGTCTTTGATAGAAACACGATTGTCAAAGTCGGAATCACCGAACTTGACAGGAACAAGCTTAACCGAATCGGTAGCAGCAAGGGTTTCTGATTTTGCTTCGTAAGAGAAAGCAAAGGTGGGGCTAATGCTGAATAAAAGCAAGCAAAGTGTCAAAATAACAGATAAACGTTTTTTCATAATATCCCTCCAAAAAAATACGAGAAAAATTGTAGCACGCAGGGCAGGAAAAGTCAAGAAAACTATGTAATAAAAAAGAGAGCGGATTTTGTCCGCTCCCCTAAAGGTGGTTTATTTTGTTGTGGGAGTTGCCTCAAGGAGGTAGAGTGCATCGCAATCGGTTACATCGTCGAGCCAACCGGTTTCAAGATTTTCTACAAAGCCGATATAAAGCTGACAGTTGCTGATGTTGTTTGCAAGAGTGTCGGGAACCTCTGCGTAAAGGAAGTAATCAACCTCTCTGAGAGGAGCAACGCCCATTACGGATTCTGCTTCTGCAACAACGTAGCAATCAAGCTCCGTTTTATATTCATAGCCGTCAATAACCATTTTGCCGTGTACAGGATTGTTGGAGGGATATACTTCGTTTGTTGATTTGTTGGTGAATTTTCCTTTGAGACAAACCAGTTTCATACCGGAGGGACAATCTATACTGCTTTTGTGGGTGATTTTAATACCGGAGGAAGTATCTACATACTCAAACTCGTAACCATCGGAGATTTCGAAGGAATCCAAGGTAAGAGTTGCATAATCGAGAGAAATTGTTTCGCCTACCTGAATTGTCTGTGCTGCAGATTCAGCGGGAGCTTCTGTTGTGGGAGCCTGGGTTTCTACAACTGTGTTCTGATTTACAGGTGCTTTTGTGCTGTCTTCGTTGGATTTGCTGTCGTTGCCACAAGCGCAGAGGGAGAGGCAGAGGACAAGAGCCATAAGGAATGTTATGAGTTTTTTCATTTTTTACCTGCTTTCGTTAATAAATTTGCAAGGACGTGGAATAAAAATCCTTGTTGCTTTAATTATATATCATCTAATTCTATAAGTCAACAAAAACATATCTTGTAATTCCACATAATCCGCAAAGGGTGGATTTATACTATATACAGAAGTCTGGCGGAGGTGCAGGGTATGGATTATTTAGAGTGGTTTTATAAGCGTGTTTATGAACTCAGAAGTCAGAAGGGGGTTTCTGCAAGAGAGATGAGTCTCTCTTTGGGTCAAAGTGAGAGCTATATAAACAAGATAGAGAACAAAAAGGCTTTGCCGTCCTTTACAGGTTTTATTTACATCTGCGAGTATTTTGGTGTTACCCCTGAAGAATTTTTTAACACTCAATCTGCTTCACCCAAAAAGACAAAGGAACTAATGGCGGAGCTTGAAAAGTTATCTCCTGCGCAAGCAGAGCACGTTCTGCAGATTGTCAGAGATATATCAGAAAAATAAAATATGCCCCGAAGTGTTATACTTCGGGGCGTTGTTGTATATAAGTTATTAGATTTTAAAAATCAAAACTTTCTGCAGATTCGTCGTCGGATGCCTCGTCGGTGATGTCGGCAGCAGCGGGGATAACCTCGTCGTCAATTGGAGTTTCTGCCAGAGTTTCTTCAACTTCTGCGATAAGAGCATCCAGATTGTCGAGAATTTCTTTTACCTCTGCATCGGGAGTAAGGTCGATATCCTCTGCGATGGTTGTGCCCTCCTCGTCAAGCTCTGCGAGAAGCTCAAGATAGCTTAAGTCTTCGTTCTCTTCAAGATAGGAGTTTTTCTTACTCTTCTTTACAGGAGCAGATGTTTTGCTTTTGATAGAGCCTGCAACGGACACAGCCTTGCCTTTTATGCGAGTTGCAACCTGAGGAGCTTTGCCGGAGATTACATCCTGAGCTTTCTTCTTTGCTTTGTAAGCGGTGATGGCGGTGTTATCCTGTGCTTGCTTGATTTTGGCAGAAAGCTCTGAACGGAATGCCTCTTTGCACTCGTCAACGGAATGAGCCTCTTTGAGCTGCTCGTAACGTTCCTCTGCTCTTTCAAGACGGAGCTTCAGGTGCTTGATTTCCTTCATTGCAAAGTTTGCTTTGCTCTTGTTCTTCAAAAGAGTGCCTTCAATATATAATTTACCGATTTGGGCATAAACTGCAGTGAGACGGCTTCGGTCCGTTTCCATAATTCGCTCAAGACGGAGCATCTGTGCTTTGATTCGGCTTTTTTCGATAACCTCTCTGGTTGCGTCAAGGAAAAGCTCGCCCAGTGTGGATGTTTTGCTACCCATATAATAAACCTCATTTCTCGTAACCCCTGAGGGATTCTTTCATACCTATACTATATTATGGCACTAATCAGAGATAAAATCAACAAAAATTTGCAAAAGTGCTTTAAACTTGGATTTTCTCGTGATATAATACAATTAGAATAATATGCCCCGAGGCTTTACATATAAGGAGGACATAATGGCAAACGTAGTTGTTAAGAATATCGCTTGTCCCAAATGCAGCGAGTCTACAGAGGCGAAGCTGTATATGAGCATAAATGCTACCAATGAGCCCACTCTGCGTGCAGATGTGCTGGATGAAAGACTTTTCAGATTTAGATGTACTGCTTGCGGTCACGAGGCACGGCTTACATATCCTGTGCTTTATAACGATATGCGAAATCGTTTTATGGTTTATATGATTCCCGAGATTGACCGCTTTCAGCTTGAGGACGTAGAGCTTGAGCAGAAGTACGAAAGACTCAAGGGTATCAGAAAACGCATAGCATCCGATTTCAACAGCTTTAAGGAAAAGGTGTTTATCTTTGAGTCCGGTCTGGACGATATGGCGGTGGAGATTACAAAGCTTGTTATCTCTGAAATGGTTGCCAAAAAGTACGGTATTCCACACGTGGAGGAGGGTTACCTCTCTATGTACGACAGAGAGAAGAACACCATGGGCTTTACCTTCTTTGTGGGCAAAGAGCACGAGCCTTATGTTCAGTCTGCAAGGCTGGAAATTTACGGCAAGGCGGTTACAATAGTAAGCGAAATGGCAATCAAAGACAGAAAGCTCTCGGGCTTTATCAAGGTTGACAGAGAATGGGCACAGAATGTGCTCTACAGATACAAGAGAATGAAGCAGCTTGACCGCAGTGCAGAAGAGGTTTGATATGACCCAGTTTGAGAGAATGATGGCAGGGCTTCCTTATCATGGCGACGATGAAACACGAAGCATTATGATGAACACCAGAAAGCTTCTGTTTGAATTTAATTCCACACCTCCGGAAAACACAGAGAGAAAAACTGAGATTCTCAGAGAGCTTTTGGGCAAAACAGGAGAGAAATTTTATATTGAACCGCCTTTTCGTTGCGACTATGGCTGCAACATAGAGCTTGGTGAGAATTTTTACTCCAACTATAATTTGATAATACTTGATTGCACCAGAGTTGTGTTTGGTGATAATGTGCTTGTGGCACCCAACGTTACCATTGCCGCCGCAGGTCATCCCATTCATCCCGATTCGCGAAAAAAATATGAGTACGGTATGCCTGTCAGGGTCGGAAATAATGTTTGGCTTGGTGCCAATGTGGTTATTTGTCCCGGTGTAACAATTGGTGACGGTTCGGTTATCGGAGCAGGAAGTGTGGTAACAAAGGATATTCCCGAAAATGTAGTGGCGTTTGGTAATCCTTGCAAGGTTTATCGGAAGATAACCGATGAGGACAGAAAATATTATTATAAAGACAGAGTTTTTGATGTAGAAGATTACTGATAAAAAAGACCTTTCGATTGTTCGAAAGGTCTTTTTTATGTGAGTATCAGCTTTGCTTTTTCTATATCTTTTGCAATGGCTTCTTTAAGGGTGGAGAGGTCGGTGAATTTTTCTTCTTTTCTTATAAAATCTACAAGCTCAACGGTACAGTAGTTGCCGTAAAAATCTCCACAAAAATCTAAAAGATAGGTTTCAACGGTGGGAGCTTCGGAGCCCACGGTGGGTTTAATTCCTATGTTTGTAACAGAATCAAAGACCTTGCCGTCTATATGTGCTTTGGTGGCATACACACCAAAAAGAGGCAGAAGCTTGTTTTTGTCTGCATCAATATTGAGGGTCGGGGTGCTTATGGTGCGGCCTAAGGCGTTTCCGTGAATAATTTTACCCTCAAGGCTGTATGTTCTGCCGAGAAGCTTGTTGGCAAGGGAAGCGTTACCTTGCGAAAGAAGCTTTCGGATTGCGGTGGAAGAAACAGAGATTCCCTCTGCTGTCATCTCATCGGAACAAATAAGAGTTACATTGTATTTTTGGCAAAGAGAACGAAGGGTGTTTACATCAGCCGAAGCACCCTTTGCAAAACGGTAATTGTAACCGCAGGAGATAACCTTTGCATTGAGCTTTTGGCACAAAACATCACGCACAAATTCTTCGGCAGACATATCTCTGACGTCAGCAAAGGATGCGTTTATGAGTATATTTGCACCGCAGTCTTCAATAAGAGCTTGCTTTTCCTTTTCCGTTGTGAGGAGCTTTGTGTCGGTTTTGCCGGGGTTATCAAGAAAGGTGAAAACTGTGCTTACAAGATTTTCCTGTTTGCTGTTTTCGATAACCCTTTTGTGAGCCGAGTGTACACCATCGAATCTGCCGAGTGCAACAGCGGTGGGATTTTTGAGTATGCAGGGGTAACTGAAAATCTCCATAGCTTTCACCATCCTTTCTAAGAGATTAAGGGCGGAGTGATCCGCCCTTATGTAGTTTAATCTGAAGCAGTTGCTTTATTCTCGTCTGCTTTTGCAGGAGTTTCCTCGTTTTTTGTGCTGTCGGCATCGGATGGAGCAACGATTTCTTCAACACCTGCACCATCTTCGTCGTCAAAAGCAAGACCAAAAAGCTCGTCAAGACGATCGCTGTCGGGGATGTTAAGATTGCTCTGTGCGACCTCTGCTTCTGACTCCTGAACCATAGTTTCAACCTCGGCGATAGCATCCTCTTTGATTTCGGTTGCAGAAATCTCATCGAAATACTGCTTGTACCAAACGAGGAAAACGTAAACTGTCCATACGTTTCTGCTTGTATCTGCAATGCCGTTAAAGTGGTCATCAAGCCAGCGAAGAAGAATATCGATGTTAAAGAATTTCTGGGCTGTGGGTGACTGGAATTCCTCTTTTACAACATTGTAATATTTTTCATCTCTGAGCCATACACGAGTGGGAACAGGGAATCCCAGCTTTTCTTTCTCTGCGGTTTCCTGAGGAAGATGACGAAGTGCCGCCTGACGCAGAGCATACTTTGTGTTGTTGCGGTTAACCCTGAGCTTTGCGGGGATTTGTGAGGCAACCTTCCAGACCTCTTTATCAAGGAAAGGAACACGAAGCTCAAGGGAGTTTGCCATACTCATTCTGTCTGCCTTGAGAAGAATATCGCCCACCATCCAAAGATTGATGTCAAGATACTGCATCTTGGTGACATCATCGTATTTTCTGGCTCTGCGATAGAAGCTGCGGGTTAAATCCTGAGGACGAGTTGCAATTGAGGGGTCTTTGAGGAGCTCGCATTTTTCTTCGTAATTATACATAAATGCGTTGCCAATAAATGCCTCTTCAAGAGGGTCGCAGGCACGGATAAGGTAATCTCTGCCTTTTATATCGGGCATTTTAAGGGCAAGCTTTCTGAGGAGCTTTCTTAAGAAGTAGGGTACAACCTTGTGATACACCTTCTGATTCATAGGTGAGCGGTATACCTGATAACCGCCGAAGAGCTCGTCTGCACCTTCGCCTGAGAGTACAACCTTTACGAACTTGCTTGCAAGGTTTGAAACAAAGTAGAGAGCAATGCAAGAAGGGTCAGCAAGGGGCTGGTCCATAAAATACTGGATTTTGGGAATAGAGTCCCAGTATTCCTCGCTTGTGATTACCTTTGTGTGATGGTCAACTCCGATTTTTTCGCTCAGTCGCTGTGCCCAACTGATTTCATTGTATTTTTCGCCGAAGTCGAAGCCTACGGTAAAGGTTTTCTGGTCGGCAAAGTATGTAGAAACATAGCTGGAGTCAACACCTGAAGAGAGGAAACAGCCAACCTCAACGTCTGCGATTTTGTGAGCGTTGACAGAATCTTCGAACGCAGCCTCAATCATATCAACTGCTTCTTCCTCTGTAAGATTCTCGTTGGGTTCGAATCTTGCCTCGAAGTATCTCTCTATGTGAATATCGCCGTCTTTATAAATAAGGAAATGACCGGGAAGCAGACAGTAGATACCCTCGAAGAAGGTTTCGGGAGGAACTACATACTGGAAAGAAAGGTAGTTATCGAGAGCGGAAACATTAAAACTTTTTTCATATTTGGGATGCTCCAGAATGCTTTTGATTTCTGATGCGTACACAAGGTCCTTTCCGATAAGGGTGTAATGCATGGGCTTGATGCCGAAGAAGTCGCGGGCAATAAATACAGAGCCGTCCTCTTTGTTGTAGATTGCAAAGCCAAACATACCGCGCAGACGATTGAGAAGCTCAATGCCCCACTGCTCGTAGCCGTGGATAAGCACCTCGCTGTCGGTTTCGGTATAGAAGCTGTGGCCGGCTGCCTTGAGCTCCTCGCGAAGCTCTTTGTAGTTGTAAATCTCGCCGTTGAAGGTGAGAACAAGAGTTTTATCTTCGTTATAAATGGGCTGATGACCTGCGTCTACATCAATGATGCTCAGTCTGCGAAAGCCCATAGAGATTTTGTCATCCTCGTAAAAGCCGCTGGAATCAGGGCCGCGGTGAGTGATGACATCGGTCATATTCTTTATAGTTTTGCTGCGGTCAACAACCTGACCCGTAAAGCCGCAAATACCACACATAATATCAGTTCCTCTCAACGAAAGTTTAAATAAGCTGTTCTTAAAGTTGTTTATATGGGAGCTTTGCAGGTAGCGTGACTTAAGGTTTTCGCATACCCACAATACCCTATTATGTAGTATAACACAATGTTTTACAAAAGTCTATAAATCCTTTTATTAAGTGTTAAAAACTTGAGAAAAGCAAAGACACCGAGAGTTGCTCTCTCGGTGTCTTCGGAAAATAAAGGGGTTGCAAGCTGCCGCTTGCGGTCAACCTAAGAATATGGCTGCAAACAGAAAGGTTATGGTTACAGCCATATTGCTTAGGTTGACCTTTAGGAGTGAGGGGTGATGAAAAAAGCCTTGCGCTGTGATTATATTATATCACCGCTTGCGAGAAGTTTGATGAATATACTGTTAAGCAGGAAAAAACTTTTGCTGTATTTTTTATTAAAAAACAAAACAAACGTTTGATTTTTTGAAATCGGTGTGTTATAGTATATGTGTAAGATTTTGTTTACAATAATTTTAAGTATGCAGACGGGAGGATACACCATGAAGCCCTTGACAAAAAGTCAGCAGAAGGTATTTGATTATATCAGCGAGTGTGCACGTGAGCAAAGAGTCCCCTCGGTGAGAGAAATTTGCGTTGCAACAGGACTTAAATCCACATCCACAGTTCATCTTCATCTGAAGTCCTTGGAGGAAAAAGGTCTTATTGAAAGAGAAAAAGGCTTTAACCGTTGCATAAAGCTCAGCAAAACAGAAGCCTCATCCCAGATTCCCGTTATGGGCAGAGTAACTGCGGGTGTACCGATACTTGCGGTTGAGGATATTGAAACTTACATTCCCGTAAGCGAGAGTGTACGCAGAGGAAGAGAGCTTTTTGCCCTGCGAGTTGTGGGTGAGAGTATGCTCTATGCAGGTATCCTTGATGGAGATATTGTTATAGTTCATCGCACGCCGGTGGCAAATAACGGAGATATTGTTGTTGCAATGATTGACGAAGAAGCAACCGTAAAGCGTTTTTATAAGGAGAACGGGCATTTCCGTTTGCAGCCCGAGAATGATGCTTTCGAGCCTATTATTACAGAAGAGGTTGTGCTGCTGGGAACCGTGGTTGCACTTTACAGAACCTTTGATTAAAACAAGGACAAAAGCTACATATAAAGATCACAGAAATCCGTCGCGAAATGCGGCGGATTTTTCTCTTGTGTTTTTCTTTGGTTTTGTGAAAAAGAGGTCAAAGTGCCAGTAAACAAGCCAATGGCAAAAAAGAAACATATAAAAAACAAGGATAAATAATAGGAATCTGCGTGACAAAAGTGTCATTTTTTATTACATTTTTGTAATATTTAATTTCTGTTGCTTTTTTACAACTTGGAAGGAGATATTTTTCTTAAAGAGAATGATTGTTTTGAGTAATTTTTATTTTCGACAAAAAGCTTTGTTGATATTGCACAAAAACGAGAGAAGAAATAATTTGACACTTGTTAAAAGAATAAGTATAATTTCCAAAAGAGCAAAAAGAGATGCGTATAAACTCTTTGTGAACACAGAAATTTTATTGCGAAAGGATGTGGTGACCTGTGAAAAACAAAAAGAGAAAATCTCCTTATGCGGTTATTTTTGCCCTTGCTGTTTGCTTGGCGGTTTGTATTCTCGGGCTTAACGCACAGGCACAGCATTCTTCATCTGACGAGGAATCTGTGGTTGCAGATGTTTACACCGACGAGATACTTGAAAAAGCAGAGATTACTCTTAACAAGGATGATACTGTTATCCGCACAGAAGGTGACGGATATGTGGTGCTTAATATTGTAAGAGCCTTTGATGTAAAGATAAACTTCAGCGGTACGGAATTTACCGTAAGATGCTCTGAGGATACCGTTGCGGATGCTATAGCAAAGGCAGGAATCACACTTACAAAAGAGCATAGGGTGACACCCGAGCTTTCTCAAAAAGTTACACCAGATACCAATATATATATAGTATCCGACAGCGGAGTTACCTTAACAGCAGACGGTGAAACCCGAAACTGCATAACCACTGCGAATACTGTTGAGGAATTCCTTTTGCAGATGAACATAATTCTCGGCGAAGATGACATTGTTTCTCCCGAGCTTTCTGAATCTATATACGAAGGTATGTCGGTTGTAGTACAGAGAGTTGAATATAAAGAAGAAATCGCAACAGAGGTTGTGGACTACGGCTTTATAACCGAAGAGACCGATGACCTCGTAAGCGGTACGTCTAAAATCAAGCAGTATGGCATCGAGGGTGAAAGAACCCTTGTTACAAAAAGTAAGTATATTGACGGCGAGCTTTCGGAGAGTGTGGTTGTTTCCGATGAGGTGACAAAAGAGCCCGTTGACCAGATTAAGCTTATCGGTACAGGCAGAGCACCTTCCTATCAAAGCAAACCTTCAAAGCCTTCATATTCCGGCGGTGCATCGGTGGATAATGCTGAAGGCTCCTTTGTGGATGCAAGCGGCAATACAGTATACTATAAAAGGAAGCTGACAGGATCAAGTACGGCTTACTATGCGGCTGAGGGTGCGATTACTGCAACAGGTGTGCCTGTTTATGTGGGCGGAGTTGCGGTTAATCCCAATGTTATTCCTTACGGCTCAAAGCTCTATATTGTATCTTCTGACGGCAAGATGATTTATGGCTATGCAACCGCTGTGGACACAGGCGGAGCACTTATGAGCGGGTCTGTACTTGTAGACGTGTTCTACTCCACCTACGGCGAATGTATGAACTGGGGCAGAAGAAACGTAACTGTATATGTTTTAAGCTAAAAGAAAAAGACACGGCTCAAATCCATTTTCGGATTTGAGCCGTTTTCGTTTTATGTTATGATTACCAACCGCTGATGCTTCCTCGCTCTAAAGCACCCAGAAGCTTTGTTTTTAGGTCGGGATATTTTAAAGACAATTCTTTTATAAGGTTGCCTGTTCTTTCTCTTTCGGTGTTTTTGTCCATAGGGCAAAGGCTTTTAACAACAGGGAAGTCGTATCTTTCTGCGAGGGATACTATTTTTTGCTCATCGCAGAAAATCATGGGACGGATAACGGTTATGTCCTTTATGCTCAGATAAGTAACAGGGCGGAAGCATTCAGCAACACCGCCGTTCAGGAGATTCATAAGGAAGGTTTCTGCCGCATCCTCCGAGTGATGTCCCAAGGCAAGCTTGTTGCACCCCTGCTCTTTTGCCATATTGTGAAGAATCCCCCGACGCATTCGGGCACAAAGAGCACAGGGGCTTTCGGCTTTCTTTTCTTCAAATATTATGTTGTAGAGCTCGGTTCTTCGGATTGTGCAGGGAATATCCTGCTCCTTGCAATAAGCCTCTATGGATGAATAATCCGAAGGTATCCCCTCAAAACAAGGGTCAACGATAAGGGCCGCAACATCAAATTTCTTTGGATAGTATCTGCGAAGGTTTACAAGACCGAAGAGCAGAGCAAGGCTGTCTTTACCGCCTGAAACGCCTACTGCGATTTTGTCGCTTTCTTCTATCATATTATATTTATCTATAGCCGCACGCATAACTGAGCAGTGCTTTTGCATAGCAATCACCCCTAATAATTTGATTATACACTATTGATTTAAAAAAAGAAATATGTTAAGATAATTTAACGCAGAGGTTTTGAGCCTCGGTTTTAATAAAGAAGGTATTATGGAGGATTCTATATTATGAAAAAGATATTAGCATTTATGCTTGTGGTAATTCTTTGTTTTTCTCTTTGCGGTTGTATGGGTGCACAGCCCCAGCCAACAGTTGAGTACAAGGATTTTGAAGGCGGTGCAGTTGGTACACCCGATGAGTTTACAGCTTCGGCTGCAACATCTGACGAAGCAAAGCCCAAGTATGAAAACAACTTAAAGGGTCTTTGCACTTACCTTAAAGATAAGAACTGTGTGTATGCTTATAAGGATGCCATCGTGCCTACTGCATCTATGATTGGTGCAGACGAGGGATATAAGTTTATGTACAAATACGATGGCGGCGATGTTGTGCTGGAGGTTTACTCTTACAGCGATACAGACAACAAGTGGTATCAGCAGGCAAAGGCAGACGGCGAGATTACACTCTTGGACGAAACCTTTGAGGCTATCCTCTCTGAAAACGGCAAGTACCTGATGATTTACAGCGACAGCAAAGAGCGTGCAGAGCGAAAGGACGCAATTGTAGAAGTGTTCAAGTCCTTCTATGCTGAATAATTAACCGATAAAAGAAAACCTCTGAAACGGAAGATCTGTTTCAGAGGTTATTTTTATTTATCTTCTGTGGTTGTTTCTTCAGATTCTTCTTTGCAATCGTTTGCAAATTTGTTATAGAGCAAAGCAAATATTGTCATCACAAGAGCTGAGGCAATAGCTAAATAAAAAGCAATTTCAGGATAATCTGCCCTTGTGACAGTAGCATTTTCAAAGGGTGTGTGGAAATGATCAAGAGCAAGAAGCTCAGACTTAACAAAGCGGATAATGAGCATAGGGATAATGGAAAACGCCTTTGCACCTGCATAAGCCAACGCACCTTTTGCACTAATCTGACCCTTGAACACATCTATTGTAAGACGGATTGCGAAGTACAGCATAAAGAGGGATTGTGCGCCGAAGAAGAGAAGAGTGAGCATTGCGATTACAACGCTGAAGCTTACAGACATATAGTAAAGAAAAACAAAGAACTGGGTGAACACAGTGAGTGCGGAAGCTACAAGAAATGTAACAGCAGAGATTTTTGTGCCGGTCTTTGTTTTTGTATCCGAAGACATATAGAACAGGAAAAGTGATGCGGCAGTAAGCAGGGTTGTGATTGTATCGAATATAAGTATAAACTTCCAGATATTGGTTGCAGAGGTTTGCGATAAGGTGAAAGCCAGTTTTACCGCTGCACCGGCAAACATAATCACAGCGAAGATTACAATATAGATCTTGCCGAAGAATTTTTCGATTGTTTTTTTCTTGGGGGTTGGTGTTGTTGAATTCATAAAATATCACTCCATATAAAAGGAAAGGTGTTTATTTAAGCTTTGAGCCGCATACAGCACAGAAAACCTGATCAGGCTTAATGGGTGTACCGCACTCAGCGCAGAATGCAGGAATATCGGCAGGCTTTTCTGTGGGGTTAACAAAGGCTTCTTCTGCTTCTCGCACAGGTGTGCGTACTGCAACCGCTTCTGTATTGGTTGCAACGGGAACTCTCTGTGTGTCTGCAACAGGAGAGTATGTGGGATAGGGTGCAGGAGCTTGGGTGTATGGGTTTGCATAACCTGTGTATGCAGGAGCTTCCATAACAGGAGCAGCAGGTATAGCGGAATATTCGGGAGTAACAGAAGCGTTTATGCGACTTTTGAAGATAAAGGCGAATGCCGCAGTCAGAATGTAAGACACAGCCGAGAAGAAGAGAGTGGCTATAAGCAAGTTACCCTGATCTGATAAATTATCATCCTCTGTTGTGACGTCGATTATGAATAAAAGGTAAATAAAAGCAACAAAAATAGAAGAGATGGCGAACAATACAGCACCGCCGCCACTGCGTTTTGTGCCACTGCACATACTGCTCAGGGAGCAGTTGAAGATAAGATTGCTTATGCCGTAAAGCGTATAGGCAACAACCAGAAGTGTGACTCTGATGAACAGGGATATTACATCGTCAGATACATAATCGGAATCAAGGGCATTGGTGTATGTTTCAAAAGAAGATAAATACATAATCAGAATTGAAGCAAAGCCCAGCAAGGAAACTATGGAGCTGACCATAAGGACTACCGTACCGCCTTTGGGGGTCTTGGAGCTTCTGCTGCCGGAGTCGATGAAAGTGAAGAGGTATCCCATAAAAGAAAGCACAGGAGCTACGATGGCAGATATGATAATGATTACCGTGGTTGCCTCAAAAAGTTCCTCTGATGAAGATTTGTAGTTCGGGAAAAAAGCTCTGAAGCTGTAAGATAATGAGGTGATCAAATCTGAAAAGTCACCTTTTAAAGAGGCTAAAAAAGCAATGGTAAGAATACCTGTCAAAGCCATCATAATGCCGAGGATCAGTGTTACGGGTGTTTTGAGTGCTCGTTTAAAGACAGAGCGGTTTTGATTGATTTGAAGATTATACATATAAGTTCTCCTTTATATTAAAGACTGGAGGGTTGAACTTCGGTTTCGGCTTGCAAAACTTCTTTTGATGAGGATTTTTTTAGTTCCTTGTGGAAGTCATAAACAAAGCCTATCATCACAAAGGAGGAGATTGCCATAAGCGCAAGGATACCAAGCAGAGCTTTTGTTGTGAAGTTGAAGGTCCAGGTAAGAGCAATTATAATTGCGTAGTAACTGCAAACAAGAGCCACACTTGTGTATGCACCATAAAGTTTTTTGGATGCTTTTGTTAGTTTTTTCTTCTTGGAAGCCTTGTTCAGCTCACTGCTAAAGGCGAACATAGGCAGGGTGTAGAGGTAATGTGCCAGACCTGCAGTAACAAGAAGGTTTCTGAGGAGGTAGTATACCGTTTCGGTAGTGCAGGCATCCCTTGCCTTCTGGTCTGTCAGATTCATATTGGTTGCAATGGAAGGAAGTCGATTTATAAGCACAACTATAGAGTATATATGCATTATCGCCATAATAAGAGCACCTGCAACAGCCAAGGTAACACAAACAAGCATTACGGTTGAACGGATATTGTAGGAGAGCTTGCAGCGGCGGTACATAATAAAGAAGGCTGCAGACATAAGAAGTGATGAAGCGACAAGAGTTGCAAACATTACCTTTGTGCCGATTAGGAAGAACTCTTTTCTGTTGGCTTCCTTTACCTGAACTTCCTCCTCGGAGAGAAGGGTTGATTCCTTGTAAGGAGGATAGAAGGTTTTTTCTAATGCACCTGCAAACTCCTGAAATTTCTGCTCGGCTGTCATGTTAAGGGGAGCTTCGCTGTCGGTGATTACAGCGGGGTGTTCCATATTGTCAACGGCAGGCGTAGGTATAAGCAGAAGAACAATAGGAACGATTGCTGTAATTAAAAAAAATATAGCAACTATTAAGGTTAAAGTCTTCTTTGGTGTGGTTGATTTCTCCTGTACTGCAGGAGCAGTCTGTATCGTTTCGGTAGTGTTCATATATGTACTCCTTTGTGTTGGGGTTATGCGTTATCAGTTTTGCTTGCCTTTAAAGAGCGGGCAAAGAAGAAGCAGAATATAGAAACAACAGCAAAACAGAGAATATTGCTTATTTCGCTGTATATATATTCGCTTTTGTCGATGTAGTGTATATAGAAGTAGTTGCTGACAACATCGGGTGTAAAAATAAGCGTAAGCAAATGCCAAATGCTGAGCAAAGCATTTACTGCTGAAAAAGCAAGTGCACTGCCCGATTTAACGGTTTTGTTCAGAGCAAGCTTTTTAACTCCAATAGAAAAGTTCACAAGACAGCCTGCATAAATAATCAGCAGAAAATGGTATGGAATGAGAGTTAAGAGAAGATTGGATAATTCGCCTGCGTTGTCGCTGGCAAGTTCAACGGCATTGGAGTGTGCATTGAAGGTTTCGATGATGTTGTATGCATTAAGGCAAACAAACACAGTAATTCCGCATAGAGCACCCAGAGCGGCAACAAGCAATACTGTAGCACTTAAAAGGGGGAGTCGCTTGTAAAGAAAGAACAGAGAAGCAAAGGCAAGAGCAAGAAGCAGAGGAGCCGCTATGTTTGCGAAGTCCATTATCTGTTCACCGATGGTGAGGACAAAGGGTGTCTTTGAGAATCTGTCTTTTATAATACTGAGGAAGGTGCTTTTGGATTCAGCGGCAAGGGTGCTGAAAATAAAAACAGAAAAATATAGTATGGAAACAATCAAAGTCAAAGGCTTTTGAAAAAAGCGCACTTTCGTACTCATTATAAAATCTCCTTGTAAATTGATAAACAAATTATATATCAAGACTTTAAATAAATCAATATCTCTATACTATTTATATATATAAATCGCACCAGGTTAAAGAGGGTCAATATGTTGTGTTTGAAAATGGGTCGATACACTACCTTTTGGTGATTGAAAAAAAGTAAAATTTTTTTGAAAAAAATCGAAAAAAGCTCTTGACTTTTGTTTGCGGCTGATATATAATAAATAACGTTCCGCACGAGAGAACGACAAAAACACAGCGAAATAAACAAGAGTTTATCTCGGTTTTTGGTGACATCGACGGAACAAAGGACATTGAAAATTGAACAACAAAGAAATGAGAACCCGTAATTTTTTTGAGGAAAATAAGTACTCGAACAATTACAGTGAAGATGACACAACAAACATCAAGTAAACACGTCAAGTGTTTTTAAATGAGC
>SVQA01000007.1 GCA_015065545.1 Oscillospiraceae bacterium | reverse complement strand
ATCCTGTCTGCCCGTTATGCAATGGAGGTACAGACAAATCTGCTGATAACAGAGGACAAGACATATTACTTCGCAACTGATAACCTGAACGACGGCACAGAGCTTGTAGACCTTACAAACGCATCAGAGGACGAACGTAACTGGTGCGAGAGTGCAGTGCACATGGTCTATGACCCGAAGGCAGACGGAAGCGAAAAGCTTGCACAGGTAAGTGCAAGAGTTGACCTGCGACTTGTAGGCGATACAACCGCCGACGGTAAGGTCAACATACGAGATGCAACATACATCCAGAAGGGTCTGGCAGACCTGCTTAAATTCAGCTCAACAGACCTTGAAGCAGCGGATGTTAATGATGACCTGAAGGTTTCAGTCAAGGATGCAACCCACATCCAGAAGAAGCTGGCAGGTATAATCAAAAATTCCTATGAAATAGGAGGTAGTTTGAATGAAACACACTAAAAAGTTTCTTGCACGCGTGCTCACAGTAGTGCTTGTGGTAATGACATTGTTCTCTACAATGTCTGTAGGCTTTACCGCAACTGCTGCGCAGATGCCCGAGTCATACACCCAGGAATTTGACCTGGGTGGCGACTCTTCCGAGGCACCCGAGGGCGACGTTCAGGTAGAAACTCCCGAAAAGAAACCCGAAGAGGACGAGGCTTCAGCCCCGGCTACTGTGGGTGAGTCAGTTCTTTCTGTTCTTCAGAGAGCAGGCAAGGACATTGCCAGCGTCGGTGCCAACGTAGACATAGCAGCTACAGGCTGGACTTGTGGCAGCGGTACAATCTACTTTGACGCCGGTTCCTGGTCAGTTAGTAACCTTTACTTTATGATTGGTCACGGCACCTATTCAGAGTGTTACAAGATGACAAAAGACACCGGTACCATCTATAAAGTATCCCTTCCCAGCGGATGGGACGGTGCAACTGAATGGTGTATCATTAACGCCGGCTCAGGTTGGGGAAGTGAGGGCAACTCAGTTTCTCACCGTAAAGGTTATGCAACTAACGCATCCAGCGTTAGAACATCTGCTCCTTCAGCAGGTACCTGCTATACATCCAGTGGTACAAAAACCTTTACAATTACCGTATCTGCTGGTACAGGCGGTACTGTATCCGGCGGTGGTTCATCCTTAAAATTCAGATCAACCACAACCATTAAGGCTACAGCTAACACAGGTTACAGCTTCAGCAAGTGGAACGACGGTAACACATCTGCCAGCCGTACCATTACTGTTACAGGTAATGCAACCTACACCGCTACTTTTACAAAGAACAGTTACACCATTACTGTTTCAGCAGGTACAGGTGGTACAGTTTCCGGTGGCGGTACTTATGAGTACAACTCAAGTGTAACCATTAAGGCTACACCTAACACAGGCTACAACTTTGTTAAGTGGGATGACGGTAATACTTCTGCCAGCAGAACAATTACAGTTACAGGTAACAAAACCTATACCGCAAGCTTTGCAAAGAAGACCTATACTGTTACATGGCTCAACGGAGATGGTTCTACTCTTGAAACAGACACTGTTGAACATGGTGGTTCCGCAACTTGTAGCAAAACACCTACCAAGGCTTCCACAGCACAGTATTCTTATACCCACAGCGGCTGGGATAAGTCTGCAACTAACGTTACAAGTAACCTGACCATTACACCTACCTTTAGCAGTACAGTACGTTCCTATACGATTACTGTTAATGCAGGTACAGGTGGTAAAGCTTCCGGTGGCGGTACTTATAAATATGGTACAAGTGTAACTCTTACAGCTACTCCAAATACTGGCTATAACTTCTCAGGTTGGAGTGGTGGAAGTACAAGTTCTAACAGCAGTATTACAATTACTGTATCAGGTGCTAAAACCTATACCGCTAACTTTACTATTAAGACTTACACCGTTACATTTAAGGATGACGCAGCTGTTGGCGGCGGCACCCTCAAGACTCAGACCGTAAACCATGGCTCTGCTGCTACTGCACCTTCAATGAGTCCCAGCGGCGGTTGGGAATTCTACGAGTGGGATAAGAGTTTCAGTAACATCACAGCTAACACTACAGTTACAGCAGTCCGTTCTAACCAGAACGTACAGCTCCTCGGTGACGGCAACATCGGCGGTTGGTCTACAGGTACAGCCAGACGAATGACCTACAATTCCGGCGGCACCAACACAAAGACCGTAACACTTCCCAAGGGTACTTATGAACTCAAGGTCTACACCGAAGAGTGGGGCAATTGGCTCGGTAACAACGGTACAGTTAACGACAGCTGTTCCGGTTGGGATATGTACGACGGTAACAACCTGACTCTTAACGCATCAGGTGGTAGCTATACCTTTACATATACCCGTAGTACTAAAAAGCTCTCTATCAGCTACAGCCCTATTACCTACACAGTTACAATCGGTTCTGCAACAGGCGGTAGCGGCTCTGCAGGCAAAACAACAGTAAACCTCGGTGATACAACAACCCTTTCGGCTTCTGCTTCCAAGGGTTACCACTTCTCTAAGTGGACAATCGGCTCTAATGCTACCATCACCTCCGGTTCTGCATCCTCTGCATCCTTAACAATTCAGGTTAACGGTAATGTAACATGTACACCTTCCTTCGCAGGTAACGAAGGTACAGTTACTTATAAAGCAGGATCAAATGGTTCTGTTTCCAGTACCGGCGGTTCTGTAACATACCCCAGCGAGAAGACTTCTACAGCTTCACCTTCTACAGGTTACAGTTTCTCAAGCTGGTCTATCTCCGGTGGTACAGAGGGTACTGATTACACAATCAGCACAGGTTCCACAACCTCTGCTACAATCGGTATCAAGGTTTATACCGCAGGTAAAACCATTACTGCTACAGCAAACTTTACTGCTAACAAGCGTACTATCAATTTCGTAGCAGGTTCAGGTGGTACAGTTTCCAGTGCAGGCGGCGCTGTAACTTATCCCAGCACAACATCTTCTACTGCTAAACCTAACACAGGCTACCACTTCACAAGCTGGTCTGTTTCCGGCGGTACAGCAGGTACTGACTATAAGATTACATCAGGCAGCACATCAACTGCTTCTATTACAGTTCAGCCTCTGAAGAGTGGTACAACTACCTTCACAGCTAACTTCCAGATTAATTCTTATACAGTTACGTTCGTTGACCACGATGGCAAAGAACTTAAGACACAGACAGTAACCCATGGTTCTTCAGCTACACCTCCTGCTGATCCCTCCAGAACAGGTTACACCTTCACAGGTTGGTCTCCTGCTTATACAAATATCACAGGAAACACAACCATTACAGCACAGTATAAGATTAATACTTATGACGTTACACTTACTAAGACTCCCTCTGCAGGCGGTTCCGTAAGCGCTAACGATTATACTATTGATTACAACAAGACCTGTACAATCACAGCTACTCCCAACGAGGGTTACTCTTTCGTTAAGTGGGAGATCACTTCCGGTACAGGTACACTTGCAAGCGCAACTTCCGCTTCTACAACTCTTACTGTTAAGAGCAATATCACAGTAAGAGCTACTTTCGACATTGCTGTTTATACTGTAAACTTCCGCGATCACGCTGACTTCGGCGGCGAGATCGTTAACACACAGTATATAGAGCACGGCTCCAACGCAACTGCTCCCGCAAGCTCCCTCATTAATCCCGAAGGTGGTTGGGAATTCTACAGCTGGGGCAATGCAAGCGACTACCAGAATGTTAAGAAAGACTTAAACATTTACGCAGTTCGTTCCAATAAGAACGTACAGCTCCTTGGTGACGGCAACATCGGCGGTTGGTCTACAGGCACAGGTATGCGTATGACCTACAACTCCAACGGTACCTCCACAAAGACCGTTAAGCTTCCCAAGGGCACCTACGGCCTCAAGATCTACACAGAAGAGTGGGGCGATTGGCACGGCAACAACGGTACAGTTGTTGACACAACCGACACAACCGCACCTGCAGGTTGGGATATGGATGGCGGCAACAATCTGACACTTCAGGCAAGCGGCGGTAACTACACATTCACATACTACCGTAATACCAATAAGTTAAAGATTACATATTCTCCCATCACATATTCTGTTTCTGTATCTGCAAGCCCTTCAGCAGGTGGTACAACAACTATCACTCAGACCTCTGTTCACTATGGTGACACAACAACTCTCAAGGCAACCGCTAAACCCGGTTACACCTTCTCCAAGTGGACATTCACAGGCTCACCCTCTATCAAGGATGGTTCTGCTACAAGCACAACCGTAACAATTATGCCCTCACAGGCAACAACCGCTACCGCTAACTTTACAGCAAACACAGCTACAGTTAAGTATGCATCTTCTTCCGGTGGTTCTGTTACCAATATGGGCGACAATTCAGTAACATATCCGAATGAGGTTAAGTCTACTGCAACCGCTAACAATGGTTACACATTCTCTAACTGGAATGTAACTGGTGGCACAAAGGGTACAGATTGGGATTTTGCAACAGGCGATGCAAACTCCGCTACAATCGGTATCAAGGTTTATAAGAAGGGTGCAACAATTACTGCTACTGCTATCTTTACAGCAAATGCCGCTGTTGTTAATTTCACAGCAACTGAAGGCGGTTCTGTAACAAATGCAGGCAATAACACAGTTACATACCCGAACACAATCAATTCTACTGCTACGGCAGCAGTAAGTCACAACTTCACAGGCTGGACTATCACAGGCGGTACTCTTAACACAGACTACAGAATTACTGCAGGTGGTACCGACCAGACATCTATCACAATCCAGCCCATCACAGGCAAGAAGATAACAGCTACTGCTAACTTCACAATCAAGCAGTTCACAGTAACATTTGTAAACTGGGACGGCTCCAAGCTTGCTGCTTACAAAGTAAACTATGGTGCCGATGCTGCATACTCAGCTTCAACTCCCACTCGTCCTTCTACAGCACAGTACTCCTATACATTCAAGGGCTGGGATAAGACATTTACAAATATTACATCCGACCTTACAGTAACAGCTCAGTACACAGAAGCTATCAGAAGCTACACCGTTACATTTAAGGATTACGACGGAGAAGTGCTCAAGACCCAGACCGTTGAGTACGGCAAGGGTGCAACAGCTCCTTCCAATCCTTCCAGATCTGACGGCTGGATCTTCGACAAGTGGGACAAGGCCTACAACAATATCACAGGCGACACCACTGTAACAGCTGTTTACTGGGATAACAACGTTTACCTCATGGGTGTTACAGGCTCATGGACTCCTGGCGATTCCGGTACAAAGATGTCCTACGGCACAACATCCTCTATGACTCTTACTCTTAACGAAGGCGAATATGAGTTCAAGTTCGTATACAAGGGTTACTGGCAGGGTAACAATGGTACAGTTACCAATACAACCGACGAAAATGGTAACTCCAATCCATGGGAGACTTACGATGGCAACAACATCAAGCTGAAGGCTATCGGCGGTACTTATAGATTTACATTTAATAAGGACACATGGCGCTTCGAGGTTAAGCACACTCCCATTACTTACACAGTTAAGTTCTTCAACGAGGGCACACTCCTCTCTACTCAGACAATTAAGAGAGGCGAGAACGCTACTGCTCCCGCTAACCCCACAAAGGCTGCAGATGCTCAGTACACCTACACCTTCTCAGGTTGGGACAAGAGCTTTACAGGCGTTCGCTCAAATCTTGAGATTAACGCAGTTTACACAAAGACTGTAAACAAGTACGTAGTTACATTTAAGGACCATGATGGCACAATCCTCAATACTCAGAACGTTGAGTACGGCTCAGGTGCTATTGCTCCCGCAAACCCCACTCGTGACGGTTATACCTTCGCAGGCTGGGATAAGGCATTTAATAACATCACAGGTGCTCTTACTGTAACTGCTAAGTACACAATCAATACCTACACAGTTAAGTTCGTTAACTGGAACGGTACAGAGCTCAAGAGTGAGCAGGTTGAGTACGGCAAGGCTGCTACAGCTCCCGAGAATCCCACAAGACCTGCAGACGCACAGTACACCTACACCTTCAAGGGTTGGGATAAGGCATTCAACAAGATTACAGATAACATTACTGTAACAGCTACTTATACACAGACAGTAAACAGCTACACAGTTAAGTTCGTTAACTGGGATGGTCATGTTTACAAGACTCAGACAGTTGAGTACGGCAAGTCTGCTACAGCTCCTTCTAATCCCACAAGAAACGACGGTTGGACTTTCATCGGTTGGGACAGCGATGCTTACAAGAACGTTCAGAGTGACCTGACAATCACAGCTCAGTGGACAGATAACAACGTTTACCTCCAGGGTGTAACAGGTACATGGGATCCCAAGGCATCAGGCACAAAGATGTCTTATGGTAACATCTCTGTTATGTCACTCGAACTTGCAGCAGGTACTTACGAGTTCAAGCTTATCTACGGCTCCAACGAAAACGGTAACGTATGGTGGGGTAACGGCGGTGAGATTACAGATACAACAGAGACTACATCTCCCGGTCTTGGTTGGGAAATGTCAACTTCCGCAGGTAACTGTAAACTTATTGCAACCGGCGGTACATATACCTTCAGATTCAATAAGAATACCAAGTTCCTTATTGTTGAGCATTTCTCCAACGCTAAGAACGTAACATTTAAGGACTATGACGGCACAGTTCTTGCAACCGCTAAGGTTGAAGAGGGTAAGACAGCAGCATCCGTTGCTCCTGCTGATCCTACAAGAAATGCAACCGCAGAGTTCACTTACACATTTGCAGGTTGGACTCCTTCAATCAATTCTGCTATCACTCAGGATACAACCTTCACAGCAACTTACACAGAAACAAAGAACAAGTATACTGTTACATTTACTAACTGGGATGGTACAGTCCTTGCTACCGATACTGTAGAGTACGGTGCAAACGCAACTTCACCCTCCAAGATTCCTACTCGCGAGGCTGACGCACAGTACACCTACACATTCAATGGTTGGGACAAGCCCATCACAAATGTAACCGCAAACATTACTGTAATTGCTCAGTACAAGACAACCGTTAACAAGTACGACGTAACATTTAAGTATATGTCTGCTAACGGTAAGACTGAAATGACAGAAGTTAAGTCTGTTGAATACGGAACAGAGGCTTCCGCACCTACAGTTCCTGCAAGAACTGACGGTTGGACCTTCATTGGTTGGGATAAGGACTTCCATTACATCACAGGCGCACTTACTGTTACTGCAAAGTACAGAAACGACAATATCTACCTCGTACTCGGTCCCAAGGGCTCTGACTCAAACTGGAACACATACACAATGTCCCAGAGCGGCGATGTCGCAACCTACTCCGTAGCTCTTGTTCCCGGTACATATCAGTTCAAGCTCAATCAGGATACAGTTTGGTACGGTAACTGGGGTACCTTCGACGATACAACAGATACAACATCCGCATCCGGTTGGGATATGAACGCAGACGCAGGTAACTGTACAATGAATGCATCCGGTGGTACATACACCTTTACATTCAATAACGCTACCAAGAAGCTTATTGTTAAGTACGTTCCTACAACTTACACAGTTAAGTTTGTAGACTGGGATGATACCCAAATCGGCGCTACTCAGACAATCGCTATCGGTAAGCCCGCAACAGCTCCTGCAGACCCCACAAGAGAGTCTACTGTTTCTCATGACTATACCTTCACAGGTTGGAGCGAGGACTTCTCCTCCGTAACCAAGGATATGGTTATTAAGGCTCAGTATAAAGAAACTCTCAGAAAGTACACAGTTGTGTTCAGCTTCATTGATGCTGACGGCAATACAATAATTACTGAGAGCCAGCAGGTTGAGTACGGCACTGCAGCAACAGAGCCCAAGCTCCCCTTAAGACCTGATGGTCAGGCACTCAGAAAGTGGGATAAGGACTTCTCAAGTATTACAGGCGACCTTACAGTTACCGCTGAATACTTTGACGATAACGCATATATTAAGGGCGGCTTCAATAACTGGGACAACACAGGTGTTCTCCAGACTTATGGAGACAAGACTGTTTCCAAGAGAATTGAGCTTGCAGCAGGTACTTACGAGTTCAAGTTCTTCCACGATGGTAAGTACTACACCGACGGCAATGCAGGTACAGTCCCCGACACCACAGGCGAAACCTGGTGGAACACAACTGACAATGGCAATGTTGGTAACACCAAGCTCTCAGCTAAGGGCGGTTGGTATACATTCACATGGAATACCGAAACTCACGCATTCAAGATTGCTTACGAGCCTTATATGTACACAGTTACATTTAAGGATTACGACGGCGAAGTTCTTGATACTCAGCAGGTAGCTATCAGCACCGCTGCAACAGCTCCTGCAACACCCACAAGAAACGATGGATTTGTATTCGATTACTGGGATACAGATTTCTCAAGTGTAAAGAGTGACCTTACAGTTACAGCTGTTTACTATGATAACAACGTTTACCTTATGGGTATTAATGGCGATTGGACTACAACAAATGCAAGCAATCGTCTTACAAACAAGGGTACACAGAATGTTGTAGAGCTTACTCTTGAAATCGGCAAGACAGCAGGTGACACATTCACTCAGTCCGAACACGAATTCAAGTTCAAACAGCACAACACATGGTACACCTACAGACCCACAAGCGGTTCAAGTAAAGTTATTACCGACTCTACACTTGGTAGCTGGTATCATACTTCTACAAACGAGGTTGATAACAGAAATACTGTTCTTAAAGCATCCGGTGGTACTTACACCTTTAAGTTTGCAACAGACTCCAAGGACTTCAACATCCACTATGATGCTATCAAGTACGAAGTAATCTTCTATGATTACGCAATGAACGTACTCAAGAAAGAGATGGTTGGCATCGGTCAGGCTGCTACAGCTCCCGATGTTCCCACAAGAACAAACGGCTTTAAGTTCCTCAAGTGGGATAAAGACTTCTCTTGCATTACAGACAGAACAGAAGTTTACGCTCGTTACTACGACGACAAGATGTATCTCTCCGGTGACTTCAATAACTGGGGTACAACAGCTCTCGGTGCTTATGGCGATAAGATCCAGACCGTAACAATGGTTCTTGAGCCCGGTAGCTATGACTTCGCATTCTTCCACAATGAGCCCGTTAACGGCGAGGCAGTAAGACACTACCACACCGATATTTACAACGGTACATTCGAGAACGAAACAACAGACGGCTGGTGGGATACAAAGAAGGCTGATGGCGGCCATACAACTCTTATTTCCACAGGCGGTATCTACACATTCTCTTACAATACCGAGACACATCAGTTCATGGTAACTTATGTACCCAATGTATTTGATGTAACATTCGTTTACTATGATGCAGACGGTAAGACACTCATTGAGGATACACAGGAAGTTAAGCTGGGCGAAGATGCTATCGCTCCCGAAGTTCCTGTTCGTAAAGACGGTTGGGTATTCGATAAGTGGGACAAGGAGTTCACAAACATTCAGGGCGACTTAACAGTTACAGCTGAGTACATCGACGAGAATGTTTACTTCACAGCTATGTTCAATAACTGGAACGAAAAGGCAACTCCTCTTCAGCTTACAGATAACAAGGATATCGTTAAGATTACCCTTGAGTTTACTCCCGGTGTTTATGAATTTAAGCTCCATAAGGGCGACGGCTGGTACAGCTACGACGGTACAATCGCTGACGAGACAACATCTGCTGTTCAGATGAGCGCAAGCGTTCAGAACAACGCAAAGCTTGATGCAACAGGTGGTTACTACACCTTTACTTACAATAAGGCAAATGATACTCTCGCAGTTTCTTACGAGCCTTATATGTATACAGTAACCTTCGTTGATTACGACGATAAGGTTCTCAAGACAGAAGAAGTTGCAATCACAAAGAGTGCAACAGCTCCCGCTGATCCTGTAAGAAACGATGGTTTTGTATTCATCGGTTGGGATAAGAACTTTGATTACATTCAGTCTGACCTTACAGTTAAGGCACAGTATAAGGACGACAACGTTTACCTTATGGGTATTGACAAGGGCTGGACTAAGGAAGATTGCAATATCATGAAGTCTTCCGACGGTAACACTGCTACTTACACAATCAGAAACGTATCCAGTGCTACTACCTATGAGTTCAAGTTCCTCTATGAAGATGTATGGTACACAGATATCAATGCCGGCACTGTTGATAATAAGACAGATGGCTTCTGGTCAACTACCGACGATCAGTCTGTTGGTAACACCAAGCTCAGTGCTTCCGGCGGTTCTTATGTAATTACATTCAATAAGACCAATAAGACATTCCAGGTTGAGCACAAGCCCAATATCTACCACGTAACATTCAATTACTATGGCAAGACTTATCTGGAGCCTAAGCAGGATATCATTGCTGTTGAGGCAGGCGGCAATGTAGAGCTTCCTCTTCTCGACGAACGTACAGACAGATGGTTCTACCTCTTCTGGGCAGAGAATGTAGGTGGCGAGCCTTACGGCACACGTTATACTGAGACCATCACAAATGTAACTCAGGATATGGTTATCCAGGCTTGGTATTTCGACGATAACGCTTACCTGATTGGTAATGTTATTGACGGTCAGTGGTTTAGAACTCAGGAAAATCTCATGGAGGTATATGACTACGAGGCAGGTACTTCTTCAAAGACTATCCACCTCGATCCCGGTCAGTACGAATTCAAGGTTATCCACAGACACGATGGTTCTATGGTTGATTACAAGTACGGTAACAACGGTACAATCAACGATAGCTGCTTCAACTGGGATATGTCCACCGCAGCTAACAACTGTGTAATCAATGCTACAGGTGGTACTTACACCTTCACATTCAACAGAAGAACAAACCAGTTATCTGTTTTCTATGTTCCCGACGTATTCACAGTAACCTTCGTTGACGAGGACGGCACAACTGTTCTCGATACCCAGCAGGTACAGATTGCTACATCCGCAAAGGCACCTGAAATGGACGAGGTTAGAGACGGTTACAGAAAGTTTGACGGTTGGGACAAAGACTTCTCCAAAGTTTATTCCGATATGACCGTTAAGGCACAGTACTTCGATGATAACTACTACCTTAAGGGTTCCTTCAACAATTGGGATACCTCTAACGCAATGGGTCCCTATGGTGACTCCACTGTTGTTACAGGTGTGTATCTCGAGCCTGGCACATACACCTTCAAGATTAATCACAACACAGGCGTTAACTCTACAGAGTGGTTCGGTAGCACCACTACAATCCACGATTATACAGACGGCATCAAGATGAGTGATGACGCTAACTGTACAATCAGTGCTTCCGGCGGTTACTACATATTCAAGTACACGCCTTCTACCAACACTCTGGTTGTTGAGTATGATTCAAAGTTCTTCAATGTAGTATTTAAGGATTGGAACGGCACAATTCTTTCTGAACAGTCTGTTCAGAGAGGTAATGCTGCAACTGCACCTGCAGAGCCCACTCGTGAGGGCGACGTAGAGTTCAGCTACATCTTTGCAGGATGGGATAAGGACTTCTCCGACGTTCAGTCCGATATGGAGATTACAGCTACCTATACTCAGGTTAAGAACCAGTACAAGGTAACCTTCGTTTATTACGAGGCTGACGGACAGACCAAGACATCTACTGACGTAATGACCGATTACGGTACAGCTGCAGTAGCACCTGAGGTTCCTGCTCGTACAGACAGTTGGGTATTCAATGGTTGGGATAAGGACTTCTCCTACATCACAGGTGACCTCACAGTTGAAGCACTATACATCAACGGTAACATATTCCTCGTTGGTGACTTCAACGGTTGGAACGACAAGGCTAATATTATGATGCCTACAGGTAATCCCGGCGAGTTTTCCACAACAATCATTCTCCACAATGGTCAGTCAAACGAGTTCAAGATCAAGGTAGGAGATGGCTGGTTTAGTAACAAGGGTACCGTTTACGATACTACAGATGAAAACGGTGCATCTAACCCCTGGGATATGTCTTCTGCAGAGTCTGCTAACTGTACAATTGATTCAACAGGTGGTTACTACACATTCATCTATAACGTTAATACACAGAAGATGGAAGTTAAGTACGATCCCTTCATATTTACAGTAAACTTCTATGATTACAATGATGTTCTTCTTAAGACAGAGCAGGTTGAAATCACAAAGAGTGCAACAGCTCCCGACGCACCTACAAGAGGTGGTGGCTTCATCTTCAAGGGTTGGGATCCTGATTACACAAAAGTTATGAGCGACCTTGATGTATATGCAAAGTACTACGACGACAACCTCTACCTCAAGGGTTCCTTCAACGAGTGGGGTACTGAGAATATGTTCACCAAGTATGGTGACGAGATCGTTACTACTACCATAGAGCTTGAGCCCGGTACATACACCTTCAAGTTCTTCAAGGAAACAGAGGGCGGCGGTCAGCTCTGGTACTCAGCTCCCTCAGAGACAATTGTTGACTCTACAGATTGGAAACTTTCTGAGGACGCATCAAATCTCGGCGATACAATCCTTATTGCTAACGGTGGTTACTACACCTTCACATTCAATCATGAGAACAATAACTTCAAGATTGATTACAAGCCTTACAAGTACGAAGTAACCTTCGTTTATAAGGATGCAGACGGTGTAACCGATATTAGAACAACTCAGACTGTTGACAGAGGTCAGGCAGCTACAGCTCCCACATTGCCCTTCAGACCAGACGGTTTCGAATTCAATGGTTGGGATAAGGACTTCTCCTACATCACAGAGGATATTACAGTAACAGCAAGTTACTTCGATAACAACATCTATGTTGTAGGTTCTTTCAATGACTGGACTCCCTCTAACGCATACAAGCTTAACACTTACGGTAACACTGAAGTTGCTGCAAGAGTAGAGCTTGCACCCGGTCAGTATGAGTTTAAGTTCTACAGAAACGGTATCTACTACACCGACTTCGAGTCTGCAACATTTGTTGATAAGACAGACTCAGCTCAGGCTACCAAGACCGACGGCGCTAACACAAAGCTTGACGCTACAGGCGGCTGGTATACCTTCACATTCAATAACAACAACGAGCAATTCACAATTGCTTACGAGCCTTATGTATACACAGTAAACTTCCTCGATTGGAACGGTTCTGTTCTCAAGTCCGAGAAGGTTGAAATCAGCAAGGATGCAACTGCTCCTGCAGATCCCACTCGTGAGCATTACAACTTCATCGGTTGGGATAAGGGCTTCACAAACATTCAGGGTGACCTTGATGTTAATGCAACTTATGCAATTCACACCTTTGAAGTTACATTCGTATATTTCACAGCTGATTGCAAGGAAACTTCCACAACTCAGACAGTGGATTACGGTGCAGCAGCAAAGGCTCCCGAGCTTCCCAGAAGACAGGACGGTTGGGTATTCACAAACTGGGATAAGGACTTCTCCTTCATCACAGAGGATACAACAGTAACAGCTCTCTACATTGATGATAACGTTTACCTTGTAGGTGAGTTCAACAACTGGCACGAGAAGAATCTCCCCATGAACCTCACTGATGATCCTAACGTTGTTACAATTAAGATCACTCTTGACGAAGGCGAGTATGACTTCAAGCTCAAGAGGGGAGACGGCTGGTACAGCAACTCCGGTGACATCAACAACACCACAGATGAAAACGGTGCTTCAAATCCCTGGTATATGTCCGATACAGAGGGACAGAACTGTACTCTTATCACAGCAGGCGGTAACTACACCTTCATCTACAATAAAGAAACTCAGAGACTGGAAGTTAAGTATTCACCCTACACCTTCGTTGTTACATTCGTAGACTGGGACGGCTCTGTTCTTAAAGAGCAGACTGTTGACATCGGTACAGACGCTTCTGCTCCTCTGAATCCCACAAGACCTGACGAGGGTAACATAGTTTACACCTTCAAGGGTTGGGATAAGAGCTTCTCTAACGTTAAGGAAGATCTTACAGTTACAGCTGTCTATGAAGCAACATCCCGTCTGCTCACAGTTACATTCGTAGACTGGGACGGCGAAATTCTCAAGACAGAAAAGGTTGAAAAGGGTAAGGATGCAACTCCTCCCGAAACACCCACAAGAGAGGGTAACGCAGAGTTTAAGTACACATTCTCTGGTTGGGATCCCAGCTTCAAGAATGTTCAGACCGACATCACTGTAACAGCAACCTACATTCAGGAAGTACAGAAGTACACAGTAACCTTCGTTGATCATAACGATAAGGTTATTGATACTCAGCAGGTAGAGTACGGCAAGTCCGCTACAGCTCCTCAGGCTCCCGACAGAGGCGATAACTACATCTTCACCGGCTGGCAGGGTGACTTCTCTAAGATTACAGAAGATACAACTATCAAGGCTACTTACGGCGACAACAAAGTATACCTCAAGGGTGAATTCAATAACTGGAGTACCTCTACACCTATGGTTAAGACAGGTGAGAATACTTACGAAGTACAGATTGAACTTCCTGACGGCAAGTATGAATTCAAGATCAATCAATTCATTACTTGGTATGGTAACAGTGGTACCATCACAGATACAACAGATGTAAACGGTGTATCTAATCCTTGGTTTATGGAATCTGGCGATCAGATTCCCAACGGTACTCTTGTAACTACAGGTATCGGCGGTGAATATAAATTCATCTTCAATACCGAGACCCAGAGACTTGAGGTTAAACACATCCTTGATGTATTCACAGTTACATTCCAGGATGCAGACGGTACAGTTCTCAAGCAGGAAGAAGTAGAGTACGGTCATTCCGCTACAGCTCCTGCTGATCCCACAGCTCCCGAGGGCTTTAAGTTCGCAGGTTGGGATACAGACTTCTCCTTCATTACAGGTGACACAACAGTTACTGCAGTTTATACAGAACTCGGTGCAATATTCGAAGTAATCTTCGTTGACTGGGATGGTACAATTATTCAGGTTAACGGTCAGGATTCTCAGCTTGTAGAAGCAGGTACAGCAGCAATCGCTCCTGAAGCTCCCACAAGAGAGGGCGACGCACAATACAGCTTCAACTTCATCGGTTGGGATAAAGACTTCTCCAGAGTTTCTGAGAATATGACTATCACAGCTCAGTACGAACAGGTTGTTAACCAGTACGAAGTTAAGTTCGTAGACTGGGACGGCAGAACTCTTGCAGTAAGAAATGTTGAATACGGCAAGGGTGTTGATAATCCTCCCGCAGATCCCATTAGAGAGGGCTTCCTCTTCACAGGTTGGGATAAGGACTTCTCAGTAATTACTGAATCTATAGTTGTAACTGCACAGTATGCAGATCAGAATCAGCTCTTCACAGTTAAGTTCTGGAACCACGATGGTTCTGTTCTCCTCCATGAAGAAACAGTTTCTGCAGGTTCACCTGCAACTGCTCCCGCAGCTCCTGAAAGAAAAGAAACAGCAGAGTTTAGGTTCGTATTCACAGGTTGGGATAAGGATTTCTCCGCTGTAATGTCTGATATGGATGTATATCCTGTATATAACGAAATCAAGCGTGAATATACAGTTACATTCAAGGATCGTGGTGAAGTAGTTGATATAGTTACAGTTGAATATGGTGGTTCTGCTGTAACTTATTATGAACCTACACAATATCAGTCCGGCGGCTATATCTACACCTTCAGCGGTTGGAATCCCAATCCTATCTTTGTAACAGGTGATATGACCGTAACTGCACAGTACAGATCACAGGCGACTCAGTACACTGTACAATGGGTGGTTAAGGGTGAAGTAGTTAAGAGCGAGACTGTATCTCATGGTAAATATGCAACACCTCCCACAGAAGGCGACGGCCCCAATCAATACAAACTTGCAACAGGCGAGCAGTTACAGGGATGGCATACAGGTAACGGTCAGATCGTAAATAACTACCAGATTTACGGCGGTACAACCTTTATCGCATCTATCCTCAACACAACTGTTTATATCGGCGGTGACTTCACAACTTGGGGTTGGATTCCCATGACTCCGTCCACTGATAATGGTAATGTATATACATATACCAAAACACTTGAGCAGGGCGTTTATGAGTTCAAGCATCTCTATCAGGATGTATTCTACGGTAACGATGGTCAAGTTAATGACACAACAGGCGGTTGGTGGTCTGCATCAGGTTCTGCCGGTAACGTAACACTTAATGCAACCGGCGGTAAGTACACCTTCGAGTTCAACAAGCAGACAAAACAGCTTCAGGTTAAATACGAGGGAGATAAGTACACCGTAACCTTCCAGGATTGGAATGGTACTGTACTTGATACACAAGAGGTTGAGCGCGGTAAGCCCGCAAAAGCTCCTGCAAATCCTTACAGAGAACCCGAGAATGGTTTTATATACACCTTCGATGGTTGGGATAAGGACTTCTCTTATATCACAGAGAATACCGTTGTAACAGCTAAGTATTCACAGAGTGTAAGCTCTTACACCGTAACCTTCCAGGATTGGAACGGTATTGTTCTCAAGACCGAACAGGTTGAACACGGCGGTGCTGCTACAGCTCCTGATGATCCCACTCGTCCAAACTATCAGTTCACAGGCTGGAGCAGAGAGTTCACAAATGTTACATCCAGTATTACTGTTGAAGCTCAGTACGAGGGTAACCTCTACAACATCACAGTAAATGCTTCTCAGGGCGGTACAGCTTCTACCGACAAGTCCAGCGTTCGCTATGATGATATAGTTACTCTTACAGCTAATGCTACAGGCGAAAACAACTTCAAGCGTTGGACAATTTCCGGTTCCTTCCAAATTGTTTCCGGCTCTACAACAACCCCATCAATTACAATCAGACCCACATCCGATATCGTTGCAACTGCAACCTTTGGTGAGGGAGTAAACCTTACAGTTCATTCCTACTCAACTTCCGGTTATGAATATCTGTTCATTAAGGAAACTGACGGAACAAACGTAAGCTATCCTGCAGGCAATGCACCCGGAACAAAGCAGCCCTCTACTACAAACTTCAATGGCGTAAATTGGAAGACCTCCAATGAGCTTGAGATGACAAGAGGCTACTACAACGAGGTTATCGCAAATCTTACAAACGGTAACAGCGGAGTTCCCGCAGGCAATGGCAACCTTGTAATCTTCAACAATACTCTTGGTTGGTCAAATGTTCACCTCTATACATCTGCAAACAACATCTGGAATGGTGACAACGGATGTACAACAAACGGTGCAACACACTACACCATGACAAGAATCGGAACTACAAATTACTGGTATGCTTATGTATCCGACACTGCATCCATCCTCTTTATGAAGGATCAGCAGGACGCATATAATAACATCCACAATACATCCGCTTCTTACAGAACAGATTACAATAAGGATTATCCCACATTTACACCCAACACAACCTCAAACCAGTCTACCAATGGCACAACATACTACAGCAACGGTAACTGGTCCGGTGCACCTTCTCTGAGTCTCCAGTCCAATGACTTCAATCTCCAGAACGTGCTCTATAAGAATGGTGTATGGGCAGGTGTTGAGGAGGTATGGCTCTATCATTCCGGTGGTACAGTAATTATAACAATCCGTAGAGATCTCCTTGATCTTGTTGAATCTATGACTGACCCCTACAACAATGGTGTAAATCCTGACAATATGTACACAGAAGAGTCCTGGGCAACCTTCGTAGATGCTTACGAAATTGCAAAAGAGATCTCAGGTAGCGGCGATTCTGACCAAAGCCTTATCGATGATGCAGAAGCATATCTCCAGGAAGCTTATGATGCACTTGAGCTTAAGGCATTCCACCTTGTTAAGGTAACCCAGACCGGTATGCCCGGTACAGTAGTTGTAAACTCTACAACTATCACAGCAGCTTCCGGTACAGCTCAGGTTAACCACAATGGCAAGGCAGATATCAGCGTATCTGCTCCCAATAACTACTATATCTCCGGTATTATTGCAAACGGTGATGTGCTCTTCTCTAACACTAACCAGTCAATTACTGCAAGGGCATTCACAATCAATTCCATTATTGAGGATGTTGAGCTTGAAGTTCAGTTTGAGCGTAAGCTGAGCTATACAATCACAGTTCATCCTTACGACATCAATGGCGGTACCCTCTACTACGGCGATACAGCTCTCAACGCAGAAGGTGATGCAATCACTGTATTTGCAGGCGAGAACGTAACTATCACTGCAACTGCTAAGGATGGTTACGCAATCAGCAGATGGGTAATCGATCAGACAGGCGAGTTCTATAAGAATACCTACACATTCGCAAGTGTTAAGGAAAATCACGAGATCGCTATCGAGTGGCAGCAGGTTAAGGAAGTAATTCTCACAGTAGAAGTAAATCCTGTATCTGCAGGTACAGCCTCCGCTGTATCCGGTAACGACAGCATTACAACTGAAGGCTCATCTTCCATGCAGCTCAATCAGTACGACGCTGTAACACTTACCGCAAATGCTACTGATCCTCGCTACATCTTTGAAAGCTGGGAGATCGAAGGCGATTACAGTCCCGCTGATAACTCAACACGTTTTGATAAGGAATTTAACATCGTTATTATCGGTGATGTAACAGCAACAGCTAACTACATCGAGGCATATCGTAAGATTTATCTTGAGAATACTGCTCGCTGGGGTGAGTGTTGGCTCTACTTCTGGGGCAGCCAGCTTGAGACTGATGAGTGGCCCGGAACAAAGATGGAAATAGATCCTGTTTCCGGATACTATGTAGGTTATATTCCTTATGACACAACCGACATTCAGTTTAACAATGGTACAAACCAGAAGCAGGTAGAGTTCAGTGATGTTACTCCTAACCTTTACCGTAACGGCGGTGAAGAGCCCGGTACTTACGTAGAACCCGGTTACTACCTCCAGGGTGCATGGAATGGTGCAAACCACACAGCATACGACCTTGAGAAGTTTACCGAGAATCCTGATGGTACATACAGCATCACAATCACTGTAACTCATACTAATGATGGTTACATCTATGTTAACCCCACAAACGAGCTCTCACACTTCTGGAATGCAGAGTTTGATGATAAGACCGATAATCCTCAGATTCTTACACCTCTCGGTAAGTACACAGATACTCCCAATGAGGTTAAGGTAGAAATCGACCTTGAAGACTTTGATGCAGATTACGATGTTAAGTTCACCTTCGATCCCGATGGTACTGTTGGTGAGGCAAACAACTTCTGGTGGGAGATAATTCCCAAGGTACCTACAATCAAAGTTATTGCTACCGACGGTAGAGGTACAAACAGCTCCGACAACACAATGGTTACAAATAACGACAGAGTTGGTAAGACATTATTCGATACCGACACAGTTGTTAAGACAACCACTTATCCAACACATCAGGTTGCATCTGTTGTTGCAGGCGAAGTAGTTACATTCTCTACTCAGGTTAACCGTAACGGATTCGGAACTTACGACTACTATGTATATGGTTGGGTAATCAACGGTACAGAGTTCGTATTTGCTTCCAATATGGGTAACGGTCTCTACACAGGTTCTTACATCTTCACTCAGGATAACTCCACAGTTGTTCCTGTTTATTACCACACAGAAGAGTGGCTTGTCGCAAACAATGTTAAGCAGGTAACTGTTTACGCTGTTATCGACAAGAACATTGAAAATTGGGATAAATACATTTCTACATATACTTGGTATAATAACGGTGAAAGTGTAACAGAGTACGAACAGTACGGTCCTTATCCCGGTCAGCTCATGGTTCCCATCGCAGGTCTTGACGGCGTTTACTACACTTATGTTGAGCTTACATCTCCTGCAGGTCTCAACGTATCCGGTATTGTATTCGGCAACTATGCTCCCAATATCAGAGATGATGGTCAGCCTTCTATGGATACAATCGTAGTAGACTACACAACAATCCAGACTTACGACTACTATGACTTCATCGCTCTTCTTGAAGACGGTAAAGAAAACATCACATTTGTTGTTAAGAATACTAACGACAAGTACAATGCAAGCAGACTTAACGGTTCATCTGTAGCTCTGAAGGATTACAACTTCGTTCAGTACACAGACTACTCCGGTCTTAAGACTGACATCTTCGGAACTAACATTGAGTCTATCAATGCTACACTCTCCGATGATAAGGCTCTCTACATTATCCAGGCTGGTGACAAGAGTGTACATTCAGGCGTGCTTCAGGGTGACTACTATGTACAGTGCTTTATCTTTGATGCAACAGGTAAGTTCCTCGGTTCTTGCTACTCCTACGAGCTCCACGATAAGGATTCTGCTCTCTGGAACGGTATTCTTGCTCCTTACAAGAACCAGCGTGCATACTTCTCTTACGAAGCAATGAACGGCAACCGTTACGACGGTGAGTGGTACGGTGACAGCGACCTTCAGGTTAACGTAAACGTTTCCGTGAATGTTGGTCTTAAGGTAGAAGAGAATATCACAATCAATGAAACAGAGCCCGTGAATAAGGCTACATACGGTGAAGCTTATGTAAATGCAACAGAGCAGAACGTAGACATCTTCCGTGGTACTACATTCACACTCACAGCTGTTCCCAAGGCTGGCTACAGATTCGTAGGTTGGTACTCACAGAACGGTATGCTCTTCTCCACAAACATCTCTTACATTGCAACTTCTGCTGTTGGTGCTACATACACAGCAGTATTCGAAGAGCTTGATAAGGAAAGCTTCTATGTAAACCACTACCTCTACACAGGTGTTGGTACAACATCAAGCTACATTCCCAAGCCTCATAATGGTAAGGCTCAGCTCTATGTTGGTATCAAGAACGTAACAATGGGCGTTGAGACACCTCTCACACTTACCGAGACAGCTTCTATCTCCGCTCGTGTTGGCGATAAGCTTCTCATCACAGTTGCAACCGATGCAATCGGTGCTGACAAGTTCTTCGCTTGGTACGTTCAGGCTCAGGATAAGTACGGCTTCACATCCTTCGAAGAAGTTGGTGTTGACTCTTACGATAACATCTACAATAACAATGGTACAGTTGTTGGACGTAACGATATGGTTTACTTCCAGTTCGAGTACACTGTTAAGGAGAACGTTCACTCAATGACTCTCTACTCCGACCTCGTACCTGTATCCGTAGATGTAACTCTCGAGTACAAGTACAACGATTACAATGGTGATGTTAAGTCTTACTATGTTCCTTACACCCTCACTTATGATGAAATCATAGGCTTTGCAGGTAACAACTTCACACCTTACTTACCTGCTTATATCTCCGGTGAAGGTTGGATTAACACAGTTCTGACTTATGCACCTCATGTTGATGATATCAAGAAGGATACAATCTGGACCATCAACGAGGCAATGTACGATAAGATGACATTCGTATTCTGGGCAACTCAGCCAGAAACACTTTATACAATTACATCTCAGGTTGCTGATCAGGTAATTGTTATCCAGAAGACATTCGGTGAACTCTGTACACTTGATGCTCGTGAGATTATCGGTGAAGAGACAGCTTATGAGAAGGGCTTCTGGTACAACGACATCAATAACAATGGTAAGTATGACCAGAGTATTGATATAATTCTCACATACGGTCCTCGTTATGGTTATCGTATAACATCTAATATGAACATCAACTATGATGTTATGAAGCAGTACGACTTCAATATCTTTACTGATGCACCTGGTTACGGTCGTGAACAGACATCTAACGAAGACGGCTCCAACAAGGTCGACAAGGTTAACGCAAGCTATGTTAACAACATCCTTACTCCTTACTTCTACGATGGCAAGACATTCAAGCCCAACAGTAGCAGAGATGAGGTAATGGGTGCTCATGTAACAATCCAGACTCTCAGAGAGCTTGGCTACACAGTTAACTTTGGTATGATCTTCGAGCAGGTTGGTTCCTTCGAGCCCGGTACTGATAAGTATCCCACATTTGAGGATGCTCTCAAGGTAGCTCAGGAGAAGAACTACGGTGTTGCAACAGACCACGAAATCCTTAAGAACGAAGTTCTCAACGGATACAAGAAGCCTGTTATGACATCTACAGGAACATACTGCACAGTATACGATACATCTGATCGTGAAGTTTCCAACAAGAACAGATTTATGTTCACAATCAGCTTCAATAATACAATGTCATATCAGAAGAGATTCTACAATGTATATTCTTATGTAACAGTTACAACTCCTGAGGGTGTAACAAATACTTACATCAGTAATGTACAGACTCTCAACCTCTACAATATCGGTACTACCGATGCTGTGGTAAATGGCAATACTAATTGAATTAATAATTATTGTTCTTGACAACAAGAATAATGTATGTTAAACTAAACTATAGTATTGACAGGGAGGTAGAATATAATGAAATACGAAGTACCGTATATTGAAGTTATCAAATTTGAATTTAAGAATATTCTTGCCGCTGTCAGCGATGGCACTGGCAATGGCGGGGACGAAAACACAGGTGGTTTTAATGGTCCTATCGTCGATGGTGACGAAGATATGAGCTACGATCCCTTCGCATAAGAGTATTTCTTAGTGTAGAATTTGAATCAAACCTAAAAATAGGGTGGATGTTTAGGCATCCACCCTTATTTTTTATTTTCATATTAAATATTGATTTTGCTTGATTTGTTTGGTATAATTAATAAAATTATTATATTTTGTAAGGATTTGTTTAATTATGAATAAAAAGCTTATTGCATTTATATTAACTGTTATTCTTACTCTTTCCGTTTTTGCTTTGACATTGGTTTCGGTTTCCTCTGCAACCTATGTTGAAGACGGCGATTGGAAGTTTGAAAAACCATCCACCAATGCACAGGAATATTATATTGCAGGTTATAAGGGAACATCTGATCAAGCCAGAATTCCTTCTCTTTTTCAGTCAAAGCCTGTTACAAAAATCAATAACAATACTTTTCTTAATAACAGTTTATTAACTTACGTTGAAATTCCTTTAACTGTAAAGTCTATCGGAATGAATGCATTTTACTGTTGTACAAAGCTTGAATCCGCTATAATTTCAAGCAGTGTAACAGAAATCGGAGCAAACGCTTTTTATGGATGCATCGCACTCAAACATATTGAGTTTTCTGCTGACACTTCTCTTACAGAAATCCCCAGAAACTGTTTCAGCGGTTGCACATCTTTACAAGATGCTACTATCCCAAAGGGAATCAAAACCATTTCTGACAGAGCATTCTATAACTGCACAAATCTTCGCGATATAATTATAAGTCCTTCTGTAACATCAATCAGTCCCAATGCATTCGAAGGAAACGAAAAAATGCGTATTCTCGGTTGGAACTTTACTTATGCTCAGCAGTATGCAGAGGCTAATAATATTCCATTCATTTCTTTGGGTGATCACGCAATTTATCCTACAACTACAACATCCGCCGATGAAGTTGTGCCTACTACTGTGACAGCTTCCTCCTCGCAAGATGAACTTATACCCACTACAATTACTGCAAGCGAACCTATCACAATATCAGATAACACAACTGCCACAGTTCCTTCATCCACTACTGTGCCCGGTACTGTTTATATAATCGGTGATGCCGACCTTTCAGGCAAGGTTACTGTTAAGGACGCAACCGCTATCCAGAAATATGCCGCAGACTTGGCACCTCTTAACAGAGAACAGCTTTTCCTTTCAAATTGTGATGGAGTAGGCGGTGTTAATGTCAAGGATGCCACTCAGATTCAGAAATACTGTGCAGATTTTAAAAATATACTTTTTGTTGGTACAGAAGTTATATTCTGATATAGGTGACTATTATGCCTAAATTAAAAATCGCTGATGTGGTAGTTGAAATGCCCTTAAAATATCCTCAGACAGCCCATTGGTATTCTTCTTATCTTGTATCCGACGAAGAAGCAGCAGATATTAAAATTGAAACGTCTCAGAAAGAAATGGACTATCTGGTGAAAAACGGCATAGATATAACCGAACCAATTGCGGAAAATATGGTTTTATGCAACAAATTCAATTCTCAGCTTATTCGTTTTTTTGGCAGTTACATTCATAGCTCTGCTTTGAAGTACGAAGATAAGGTATATCTTTTTTCTGCAGATTCAGGGGTAGGAAAGTCAACACACACAAAAAAGTGGTGCAGACTGTTTCCTGATAAAGCCCGAGTTATCAACGACGATAAGCCTTCCTTCCGTATGATTGACGGTAAATGTATTGTTTATGGTTCTCCTTTTTCCGGCGGTACAAATATTCAGATTAACGAGAAGGGCGAGTTAGGTGCAATCGTCTTTATAGAACGAAGCGAGGAAAACAAGCTTGAGCGTCTTGATACCCGTCAGGCAATTGTTCTTCTTATACGACAGACACATAAAAGAGTTTCTGAAAAAGCAAGGGACAGACTCCTTTCAATGATGTCAGAAATTCTTTTGAACTACCCTGTATATAAACTTTATTGTGCAGATAACGACGAAGCTGTTGAAACTGCATTCAAAATAATAAATTAATTTTAGGAGATTTTATTATGAAGATCAAAGAAAACTTTATGCTCAGAAAAGTAGCAGATTGCTATGTTGTTGTACCCGTTGGTGCTGCTGTTGCAGAATTTAACGGTATGATCAATTTAAACGAAGCAGGTGCTTTCCTCTGGCAGCTTCTTGAGAGTGATACTACTATTGACGATGTTGTTTCAGAAATGCTTAAGCAGTATGATGTGGATGAGGCAACTGCTAAGAAGGATGTAGAGAAATTTGTAGCTCAGCTTCGCGAGGCTTCTCTTCTCGAAGAGTAATTTAAATATCAGCTGACAAGCCGTACAGCCTACTGTGCGGCCTTGTTTTGTTATATTATTAAGCAGGGAAGTGAAAAAATGGAAAAAAATTTCTCCCTTAAAAATATATTAAGAACAATTACAGATAGTAAGGCACTGAAATGGATATTTGAAGTCTCAAAAAAACAGCACCTCTATATTGTCCTGATTGCCGTTATGAATATTCTTATGGCAGGCAGTGCAGTTGCAATCTCATATATGCTCAGATTCGTGGTGAACTCTGCAACTAATTCAAGGCTTTCGGTAGAAGAACGGTTTGAAGGCGTTGCATTTTGGGGTGCATTCTTCGTAGGCATTGTGCTTCTTCAGATTCTTATTCAGCTTATCGATAAACACCTTGTATTCAGAGCCTCTGCCCGTCTTACAATTGATATGAGAACAAGGATATATTCTGCCTTGCTTCATAAAGATTATGCAAAGGTAACCCGTTATCATACAGGTGAGATGCTCAATCGTATCAACAACGACGTAGGTGCAGTAACAGGAGCAATTACAGGTATTATTCCTACTTTGTCTTATACTATGGCAAAGTTGGTTGGTATTTTAATTGTTCTGATTAGTATTGACCCTTTGTTTGCCTTAATGTTCTTTGCTGTAGGTATTTTTGTTTTTGTTGTGTCCTCATTTTTTAAGAAAAAAATGAAGAGCTATCATAATCAGATAATGGAAACCGACGGTAAGGTTCGTTCCTTTATGCAGGAAACTCTCTTGAGCCTTTTGGTTGTTAAGGTGTTCAGTGCAGAGAAGAAGGTAGTGGAAACTGCCAGCGGACTTCAAGAGATTAATTATAAGAGAAAAGCAAAAAGAAATATCGTATCCCTTGTAACCCACAGCTCCTTCAACCTTGCATTTAGAGCAGCCTATCTTTTTGGCTTGTTTTATTGTTCCGTTAAGATTATCGAGGGCGACTCTGTTATTACATACGGTGTGCTTTCTCAGGTGCTATCTCTTATAAATCAGATCAGTGTACCAATCAATTCGCTTACAAGCATTCTTCCCACTTACTATTCTGCTATCGGTTCTGCAGAAAGAATTATGGAGTTTGAAGAAATTGAAGACGAAGTTGAAGTGAACGATGCCGATATTAGTATTGAAAAGCTTTACAAGAATTTAGAATCCATTGAGTTTGAGAATATTACCTTCAAATACGACAGAGATTTAATTTTTGATAATACAAGCCTTTCAATCAATAAATGCGATTTGGTTGTTATGACAGGTATTTCGGGTATAGGTAAGAGTACACTTTTGAAACTGCTTCTCGGTGTATTCAGTATAGAAAGCGGATCTATCTACCTTAAAATGAAGGATGGCTCTAAACTAACCATAGACCGCAATCTCCGCTCATTGTTTTCTTATGTACCCCAGGGTAATTTCCTTTTGTCCGGTACATTAAGAGAAAATATTACTTTTATCAATACCGATGCTACTGAAGAAGAAATCTGGAAAGCAGTTGAATTTGCTTGTGCAGATTTTATCCGCGATTTACCTCAGGGACTTGATACAGTAATAGGTGAGAAGGGTCTGGGACTTTCAGAAGGTCAGGTGCAACGTGTAGCAATTGCCCGAGCAATTCTTTCAGGTTCACCGATTATTCTTCTTGATGAAGCAACCTCTGCCCTTGACGAAAGGACAGAGCTTAAGCTGCTCGAAAATATAAAGACCCTTTCCGATAAAACCTGTATTCTTATTTCTCACAAAAAAGCTGCTAACGACGTCTGCAATAAAGAAGTAAGAATCGTTGAAGGAAAGATTATGGTGTATGATTTAAATGAAAACATCTGATCCTAAATTTAAAGAAAGCTATAAATATTTACTGCGATTACTCTCTTCAATTCTTTGTAACGCACAACCGCCAAAGCCCAATGCTAACACCGATTGGGCTTCGGTTTTTTATGCTGCAAAGGATCATTCTGTTGTGGGAATGCTGTGTTATGCTCTGGAAAAGCTACCACCTGAGGATTTACCGCCGAAGAAAATTATGTCTGAATTTAAAGATATTCAGTTAAGCGAGCTTATCCTTGAATCCAACATCCAGCTTGAAACAGAAAAACTCTTAAATGAATTCAACAGTAAAGGTTTGCAGACAGTTCTTCTCAAGGGTATGGTTCTCAAAAATTACTACCCTATAAGTGCCATGCGTACGATGTCAGATGTGGATATTCTTTATAGAGAAGAAGATAAAAGAGCTATAAAGGCGATTTTTGTTGAGCAAGGGTACAATCTGGTTTCAGACATTGACAACGAGCTTAATTTTAGAAAACCTCCTTTTCATCATTATGAGATGCACGCATTTCTTGTAGGCTCACACCATAAGTCCCAAGAACTCTTTAAAAATGTATGGGATAGTGTTGAGGAAAAGGATGACTCCTTTAATCTCAGCCTTGAGTACACATATCTCTATATGCTGGAGCACCTTGCAAAGCATATAGAGTGTGCAGGTGCAGGGCTTCGTATGATTATGGATGTTTTTGTCTTTTTAAAAAGTGAAAAAGATAATCTTAATCGTGAGGTGGTTGTTGAGGGGCTTCGCAAATTAAATCTCTTGGAGTTTGAAAAAAAGATAATTGCTTTAGCTGAGAATTGGTTTTTAAGTGAGGACCCCGATACCGAGAGTACAATAGCACAATTTTTGTTATCCTCGTCAACCTTTGGGCTTACACGCATTGCTTTTTTGCAATCAAATCTTCGCAAAGAACGCAAAACAGGCAGAAAACAAAATGGTGTAAAGCTCATAATTCGCAGTTTGTTTCCGAGTTATAATCGTATTTGTGCCAGATTTTCCTCTGCCAAAAGATTTAAGGCGTTCTATCCTTTTTATATTATTGCTTATTGGTGTCTGCGTATTTTCAAAGACAGAAACGTAAACACATCAAATCTTGGCTACTATTTTATTAAGACAGATTCAGAGGAAGCAGATTTCCTTTTGGAGACAATAAAGGATTTGGGGCTTGAAGGTCGTATGTAAGCGGAGGGGATATATGAGTAAGTATTCATTGGTAATTTGGGATTTTAACGGTACTCTTATAGATGATGTTTCGGCGGCACTCGGTGCAGTGAATGATATGCTCACAAAGAGATCCCAGCCTCAGATAAATCTAAAAAAATACTACAGTGCCATTGATATTCCTATATGGAAGTTTTATGAAACTGTTTTTGTTCCCGATACAATTACACCCTTGGAGGCTATCGAGGAGTTTGAAATAGGTTACGAAAAGCATCTTAAAGCAGATCCACTTATGGAGGGTGCAAGGAATGTGCTCGAGTATTTTAGTAATCTCGGAGTAAAACAGATTGTTTTGTCTGCCTCCCATGTGAATAAGGTTAAAGAGCGACTCCAATCCCTTGGTATTATCAATTATTTTGATAAGGTGCTTGGCCGCAGCGACGACTTTGTAGGGGATAAAACTTACCTTGCAAAAGAGTATTTTAGTGATATGAATATTGTGCCCTCAGAGGTTTTACTGATCGGTGATTGCGTTAATGACTATGAGGTTTCGGCGGCACTCGGATGTGATTGTATTCTCACTACAAAAGGTCATCAGAGCCGCTGCGAATTTACAAATATTTCTGCTTTAATTGTGGATGAACTTTCAGAAATTATTTCGGCATTAGAATAATAAAACACCCGAAAAGAGCTTATTAACTCTTCTTCGGGTGTTCGTGTTTTATATAAATTTTATTCCTCGTGGCTTCTCATAAGATAAGCCAGAGTCATCAGGCTTTCGCTTAAGTGTACATTCTCAACCACACAGTCAGGATATTTGGAAACAATATCAAAATGGCTGAAGTTAAGAAAAGCTCTGATTCCTGCGTTATAAAGATTATCAATAACCTCTTCTGCAGTAATGGTAGGTAAGCAGAGAATTGCCGCATCAATATGATTCTCACTCATAAAACTCTTGATTTTATCAGGCGAAGTGATACTAAAGCCGGCAAGCTCTGTGCCGATAAGCTCAGGATTTTTATCAAACAAGCCTTTGAGGCTGAATCCGAATTTCTCAAAATCAAAGTGATAAAGCACTGCTCTTCCAAGATTTCCCATACCATAAATAATTGCATTCTTTATAGTGTCAATGCCAAGGAGCTTTGCTATCTCTTCACGCAGATGAGTTACATAGTAGCCATAGCCTTGTTGACCGAATCCGCCAAAGCAATTTAAATCCTGCCTTACCTGAGATGCGGTTATATTCATAGCCTCCGCAAGCTTACGGGAGGATATTTTTTCTGTGCCGTTTTGTTCTAAGGTGCAAAGGCATCTGTAATATTTAGGCAGTCTGCGGATAACAGGCATAGAAATCTGTCCTGTGAGTTTGCTCATAATTATCCTCCTATAAGTGTTTTTTAAGCCATAAGCTCTGCAAGCTTTTTGCCGATTTCTTTGAGAAAATCCTGTGTGTTTACCTTCTTTTTCTCTTCAAGTGTAGAGATAAGGTAAAGGTCACCGGTCATAATACCGCTTTCAATGGTATCTGTTGTAGCTTTTTCCAGCATATCAGCAAAGTGCATCAGTTCATTGTTGCCGTCAAGCTCACCGCGTTTTCTCAGTGCACCGCTCCAAGCAAAGATAGTAGCAACAGAGTTTGTGGAGGTTTCTTCACCCTTGAGGTGCTTGTAGTAATGGCGCTGAACTGTGCCGTGTGCTGCCTCGTACTCGTAAACACCGTCGGGAGAAACAAGCACACTTGTCATCATAGCAAGAGAACCGAATGCAGTAGCAACCATATCACTCATAACGTCGCCGTCGTAGTTTTTGCAAGCCCAGATGTAACCGCCGTTGCTTCTGATTACACGAGCAACTGCATCGTCGATGAGAGTATAGAAGTATTCAATACCTGCAGCCTCGAACTTCTCTTTGTATTCGCTATCATATATAGCTTGGAAAATATCCTTGAAGTTGTGGTCATAAATTTTACTGATGGTATCCTTGGAGGAGAACCATACATCCTGTTTTGTAGCAAGTGCATAGTTAAAACAGGAGCGAGCAAAGGAAGAAATGCTCTTGTCGGTATTGTGCATACCCTGAACAATACCGTCACCCTTAAACTCCATAATTGTGGAGCGGGTCTCGTTGCCGTCTTTGTCTGTTACACAAAGCTCAGCCTTGGAGCCTGCAGGAGCCTTCATCTCTGTATTTTTATAAACATCGCCGTATGCGTGTCTTGCGATTGTTATTGGCTTTGTCCAAGTGGGAATGAAAGGAACAACACCTTTAACAAGAATAGGAGCTCTGAAAACAGTTCCGTCAAGAATAGCTCTTATGGTACCGTTAGGGGATTTCCACATCTGCTTGAGGTCATACTCTGTCATTCTTGCAGCATTGGGAGTTATTGTAGCACACTTAACTGCAACGCCGTATTTCTTTGTAGCCTCTGCACTGTCAACAGTAACCTGATCGTCGGTTGCGTTTCTGTTTTCAAGGCCCAAGTCATAATATTCGGAATTAAGGTCAACAAAGGGGAGAATAAGCTCCTCTTTAATCATAGACCAGATGATTCTTGTCATTTCGTCGCCATCCATCTCAACAAGAGGGGTGGTCATTTTAATCTTATCCATTGTTCTGCTCCTTTGTGTAGTTTAAGAGACCGCCTGCAAGAATGATGTCTCTCATTCTCTGTGTCAGCTCACACTTGGCAACAATTGTCTTGCCAGTAGTCTTGTTCTCGATAATAACATCTCCGCCCTTTGTGATAATATCGCGAACATTAGGCATTACGATTTCATTGCCGAGAGCGATCTCGTCATAATCTGCCTCGTTTGCAAACTCAAGGGGAAGAATACCTGCATTGATTAGGTTAGCTCTGTGAATTCTTGCAAAGCTCTTCACAAGCACAGCCTTAACACCGAGGTAAAGAGGTGCAAGTGCTGCGTGCTCTCTGGAAGAGCCCTGACCGTAGTTGTTGCCGCCTACAATGATGGAGGAGCCAAGTGCCTTTGCTCTTGCAGGGAACTCCTTGTCGCAAACTGTGAAGCAATGTTCAGAGATCGCAGGAATGTTACTGCGCAGGGGAAGAATCTTTGCACCTGCGGGCATAATGTGGTCTGTTGTGATGTTGTCCTGAACCTTAAGAGCAACAGAAGCCTCAATAGTTTCCTCCATAGGCTTGGTTGTGGGGAAGGGCTTGATATTGGGACCGCGAAGCACCTCAACGCTGTTCATCTCTGCTTCTGTAGCAGGCTCGATAATCATATTGTCGTTGATAAGGAATTTTTCGGGGAGCTTAATTTCAACTGCATCACCGAGAGTTCTGGGATCTGTGAATACACCTGTCAAAGCAGATGCAGCAGCAGTCTCGGGGGATACAAGGTAAATCTGACCGTCAGCAGTACCGCTTCTGCCCTCGAAGTTTCTGTTGAATGTTCGCAGAGAGATACCTGCAGAATTGGGAGACTGACCCATACCGATGCAGGGACCGCAAGCGCACTCAAGAATTCTTGCACCTGCAGAGATAAGGTCTGCAAGAGCACCGTTTTGAGCCAGCATATTGAATACCTGCTTTGAGCCGGGAGCAATAGAAAGAGAAACTTTAGGAGATACTGTCTTGCCTTTAAGGATTGCGGCTACACGCATCAAATCAAGGTATGATGAATTTGTGCAGGAGCCAATGCATACCTGATGAACTTCTTTTGCACCAATCTCTTCAATAGTTTTGATGTTGTCAGGGCTGTGAGGACAAGCTGCCATAGGAACAAGAGTAGAAAGGTCAATGTCAATAACCTTGTCGTAAACTGCATCCTCGTCAGCAAAAAGCTCTGTGTAGTCCTCAACACGATTCTGTGCTTCAAGGAAGGACTTTGTGATTTCGTCAGCAGGGAAGATAGATGTAGTAGCACCAAGCTCTGCACCCATATTGGTGATTGTAGCTCTCTCGGGAACAGTCAGAGTCTTAACACCCTCGCCGCCGTATTCGATAATCTTGCCAACGCCGCCCTTAACAGAGAGCAGACGGAGTACTTCAAGAATAATATCTTTTGCAGAAACCCAAGGCTGATACTTTCCTGTAAGGTTAACTCTTACCATTTCGGGCATTGTGATGTGATATGCACCGCCGCCCATAGCAACTGCAACATCAAGTCCGCCTGCACCGATAGCCAGCATACCGATACCGCCGCCTGTGGGAGTATGACTGTCAGAGCCGATAAGTGTTTTGCCGGGCTTTGAGAATCTCTCAAGGTGTACCTGATGGCAGATACCGTTACCTGGTCTGGAGAAATATATGCCGTGCTTTTTGCACACAGACTGAATGAATCTGTGGTCGTCAGCATTCTCAAAACCTGTCTGTAATGTGTTGTGATCTATGTAAGCAACACTTCTTTCAGTTTTAACTCTGGGTACACCCATAGCTTCAAACTCAAGGTATGCCATAGTACCTGTAGCATCCTGAGTAAGAGTCTGGTCGATTTTAAGAGCAACGTCTGTACCCTTTATCATCTCGCCTTCCACAAGATGAGCCTTAATGATTTTTTCCGCAATAGTATAGCCCATACGGATTCCTCCTTTATATAATATAAAAATACATAATATATTATATAACAACTTAATTCTAATGTAAAGAAAAAATAAATACTTCCTATTCTAATATCATAGCTTCATATAGAATAATTTTCATATAATATTACCATAGTATTTTATGTCGTATTGTGATATAATCCTAAATTGGAATTTTATAAAATAGGGATGATATTGTGAGTGAGAATAAGAGTTTAAGAAATGTAGCCATTATTGCCCATGTTGACCACGGTAAAACAACTCTTGTTGACCAGCTTCTGCGTCAGAGTGGAATTTTCCGTACAAACGAGGTTGTTGCAGAGCGAGTAATGGACTCCAATGATTTGGAACGAGAGAGAGGTATCACAATCCTCTCAAAAAATACAGCAGTAATGTGTGGCGATGTTAAAATTAATATCGTAGACACCCCCGGTCACGCAGATTTCGGCGGTGAGGTAGAGCGAATTCTTATGATGGTAGACGGCGTTTTGCTTCTTGTTGATGCTTTCGAAGGCTGTATGCCCCAAACAAGATTCGTTCTTAAAAAGGCTTTGGGACTTAAGAAAAAGGTAATCGTTGTTGTAAATAAAATCGACCGTACCGGTGCAAGACCTGAAGAGGTTATCGATGAAGTGCTTGACCTTTTCATCGAGCTTGGTGCTGACGATGACCAGCTTGAATTCCCTGTGGTATATGCTTCTGCCAGAGAAGGCTTTGCAATGCTGGATTTCCACGAGCAGGGTACGGATATGCGTCCTCTCTTTGAGAAGATTATAGAGGAGGTTCCTGCTCCCACAGGCGACGCAGAAGGCGGACTTCAGCTTCTTCTTTCCAATATTGACTATGACGAGTATGTTGGCAGAATTGGTATCGGCAGAGTTGAGCGTGGATCTGTTAAAGCAGGTCAGCAGGCAGTCATCTGCTGTGCAGACGGCACACAGAAAAAGGTTAAAATTGCAAAGCTTTACGAGTTTCAGGGACTCCAGAGAGTAGAAACCGATAGTGCCACAATCGGCGATATCGTATGTGTCAGCGGTATAGGCGACATCAATATAGGCGAAACTATTTGTGGTGTTGACTGCGTTGAGCCTCTGCCGTTTATAAAGATTGATGAGCCTACCGTTTCAATGAATTTTATTGTTAATAACAGCCCCTTTGCAGGCAGAGAAGGTAAGTTCGTTACATCCCGTAATCTTCGTGACAGACTTTTCCGCGAGATAGAAACAAACGTTGCACTAAGAGTTGAAGAAACCGACTCCACTGATACCTTCAAGGTATCAGGGCGAGGCGAGCTTCATCTTTCAATCCTTATCGAAACTATGCGTCGTCAGGGCTACGAGTTTCAGGTTTCTCGTCCTCAGGTTATTACAAAGGTTATCGATGGTGTAACCTGTGAGCCTATGGAGTATCTGATGATTGAAGTGCCGGATAGTTATGTTGGACCTGTTATGGAGAAGCTCGGCTCTCGTAAGGGCGAGCTTATCAATATGGGTGCCAGAGCGGGCAGCAATATGACCCACATTGAATTCCGAATTCCCTCAAGGGGACTTATGGGCTATCGTCCCGAATTCCTTACCGATACAAACGGTAACGGCATTATGAACAGTGTTTTTGATTGTTATGAGCCCTTAAAGGGCGAGATTATAACCCGTCACAAAGGTTCTCTTATTGCTCACGAATCAGGAGAGAGCGTTGCCTATGGTCTTTATCAGGCTCAGGAGCGTGGCAGACTTTTCATCGGTGCAGGTGTAGAGGTCTACGAGGGTATGATTGTAGGAGAGAATCCCAAGTCCGAGGATATGACAGTAAATGTCTGCAAGCGTAAACACATGACAAACACCCGTGCTTCAGGCTCCGACGATGCTCTCAAGCTTACTCCTCCCACAATTATGTCACTGGAGCAGTGCCTTGAGTTTATCGCAGATGACGAGCTTGTAGAGGTTACTCCCGAATCCATCCGTATGCGTAAAACCATACTTTCAAAAGAACTTAGAATGAAGAAGGCTTTTCGTAAATGAGTTTTGTAATTCTCGATTTAGAGTGGAATGCCGCTTTCAGCAAAAAGCGGGGTAAATACATTAACGAGATATTTGAATTTGGTGCAGTGAAGGTCGATGATAACAGAAATATCATCGACAGCTTCAGTGTGCTCGTTAAGCCCTCTATCGGAAAGTTTATGAATTCCTTTGTCAGAAAGCTTACAAACCTTACTTTTGATGATTTAAAGGCTGCAGAATATACGTTTTCTCAGGCAATAAGTGATTTCGCTGATTTTTTGGGTGATAGCATACTTATGACCTGGAGTACGTCAGATTTGCTTGCACTTCTTGAAAATCAGAATTATTTTACAGGCTCGGACAAGCTTCCCTTTATAACCCGATATTGCGATTTGCAGAGTTACTGTGAGCACATCTTGGGCGTTGGCAGTGCATCACGTCAGCTCGGACTTTCCACCTGTGCAGAGCTTGTACAGATAACTCAGGAGTTTGAACATCATCGTGCTTTGTCAGATGCCGAGCTTAGTGCTTTATGCTTTAAAAAGCTATATAAAAAATCGGTTTTTGATGAATTTGTTGAGGATGCCGCAGACCCGGAGTTTTATCGTAAATTAACATTTAAGTCAAAACATATTACAGACCTACGCAATCCTCTTGTTGACCGATCTCAGATGTTCTTTGATTGTCCCGAGTGCGGTGCACGCTGTGTGCAGAAATCCAAGTGGAATGTTAAAAGCCGAAGCTTCAAAGCCTTCTTTGTATGTCCCGAATGCAAAAATGAATTTGCAGGTCAGGTTTTTGTTAAGCAGAAGTACGAGGGAATAGTCTTTACAAAAAAGATTTTAGAGCCTCCTGTGATTGAAGAGCCTAAAGTTGAAGAAGTACAAACTTCCGATAATACCTGAAAACCCATAAAATCTTAATTTATTTATATCATTTTTTGCACCGCAAATTAAAGCGGTGCAATTTTTTCTTAACAAAACCGAACAAATATTCGAAAAACTCTTGAAAAATACAAATTAATCTGTTAGTATATATACAGGAGATACTCCGAACATCAAAATAACGAATACGCCCCAATTTGTTATGAGTATGAAGTTTAGCGAAAGGACAGAGAAGGTATATGGATTATTTTTTATGGTCACAAGAATACTATGAGGAGGCAGAAAAGATCAAACGAAACCTAAAACGAATGAAAGAAAAGCTGAAAAACATATCAATGTACGAGCGACGCACACTTGAGGATAATATTCAAAAGCTCCAGCTTATCTACTATGAATGTATCCATACAGCTAACTATCTTGAAAGTATAGCAAGAGGTAAAGAAAATGCCGCGTAATATAGTGTCCGGTGATGAAGGAGCCTTTGACAGAGCATCAATGCTTGCTTATTTTAACGTTGCTCAGAGCGGTAACGAAAGAAGAAAAAAGATGCTGTCTATTCTTAAGAAAGCCCTCGAAGAAGAACTCACGGATACCCAGCGTTTCTGTATAACGGAGTACTATTTAAGAGATAGAAAAATGAAGGATATAGCAGAGTCTCTTTCTGTTAATCCCTCAACTGTTACACGACATATTAAACGGGCAAAACAAAAGCTTCAGCACATCGCAAGCTATTATTAAAAGAAAAAGAACCTCTCCCGAGAAATCGAGAGAGGTTCACTTATTTGCACTGTTATTATTAAAGCGAAAAGTCGCTTTCGTCAAATTTTTCCAGCATAATGGGGGCAGACATTTTTCTCATAGTGGGATTGTAGTCAAATTTAGAACACTTGCCCTTTTTATTGATAGCCTTTTTATATTTGCAAAAATTCTTACCGCCTTCAACAATACAGTTCTGGCAGTAGTCGCAGTTGTGAGGAATATTGGCGCCCAGAAGTTTTTTATTTTTACCGAACATCACGAACCTCCTGATTAAAAAGTATGAAAAGATTATACCACGAATATTATTGTCTTGCAAGTTATTTTGGTATATAATAAACCTAACGAGGTGATGCTTATGAAATTTTACTCAGAAACAATGACTCTCAACGAAGGCGAAACACCTTTTCTCACATACAAAAAACTTGACGAATTATCCTTTATCAATCACGCATTTTCTACACGCTTGGGCGGTGTATCGGAAGGCGAGTTCACATCGATGAACCTATCCTTCGGCAGAGGCGACTCTGACGAAAATGTAATTGAGAATTACAAAAGACTCTGCAAAGCAGCAGGCTTTGAGTACGAATCGCTCACCGCTTCAAAGCAGGTTCACGAGACAGTAGTGCGAAAGGTAACGGCTAGAAACAGGGGAGTAGGTATCTATAAGCCTATAGATATGCCCTCTGTGGATGCACTTATTACAAACGACTCGGAGGTTACCCTTGTAACCTACTATGCTGATTGTACTCCCGTGTTTTTCGTGGATTCTAATAAGAAAGCAGTAGGTCTTGCCCATGCAGGCTGGCGAGGTACCGTTGGAGAAATATCTGCAAAAGTTGTTGAAAAAATGACCGAGGAATTCGGCACAAACCCCAAGGATTTAATTTGTGCTATTGGCCCTGTTATCGGCAAATGCTGTTACGAGGTAAGCTCTGATTGTGCTGATGAGTTTGCAAAGCTTTTCGGCAAAGACACTCCTGTGATTTCGAAGACAGATAAGCCTGATAAATTTATGATAGACTTGGCTTTTGCCAACAAACTTATTCTTATTAAAGCAGGCGTAAAAGAAGAAAACATTGTTATAAGCGACCTTTGTACAAAGTGTCAAAGCGACCTTCTCTGGTCACATCGTGCAACTGCAGGCAAGCGGGGCACTATGGCAGCCTTTATGCAAATAAAGTATCAAGTCCCTCTTGCCTAAAGGGAGGAAGAATGGCGTAGCCATTCAGGGGGATAAACTAAAAAGCGACGGAAAAGTCATAATGCGACTTTTCCGTCTTTTTCAAACCAAATATTCTTTGCTGTAAATACTTTCCCCGATAAATAGGAGAGGGGAGAACTTTCCTCCAAATCACCGAATGCCAACTTGTAAGAATACAGAGCTTGTCCAGTGTGACCCTTTACCTTCAAAGGATGTCCGCCGTATTTTGTATCTCCTGCAAGTGGTGTCCTGATTGACGCCATGTGTGCTCTTATCTGGTGAGTTCTTCCTGTAAGCAAATCTATCTCAACAAGAGAATGCTTGCCGTTTGTGTCAAGCACCCTGTAAGCTGTCTTGATTTCTTTGCCTTCATCCGAGTTTTTATTAACAGAAACCTTGTTCTTTTTTTCATCTTTTGTAAGGTTGCCTGTAAGCAGACCTTCCTTTTTCTTTGGCACACCTTCGCAAATGCAAAGATAAAGTTTTTTGATGTTTCTTTCCTTAATAAGAGCATTAAGCTCCTTGAGAGCCATTGCGTTTTTAGCCGCAATAATAAGTCCGCCTGTGTTTCTGTCAAGACGATTTGCCATAGCAGGCGAGAAGGAGTTTTCGGCTTTTGGGTCGTATTCACCCTTTGCATAAAGATAATGCTGTACCCTTGCCACCATTGAGTCAAAATGATAGGTTTTGTCGGGATGAGCAAGCACTCCCTCGGGTTTGTCGAGAATTAAAAGATTCTCGTCCTCATAAATAATCGAGAGCTTTTTAGGTGCCTTCATAAACTCATATTCATCATATTTAACCTCAAAGAACTCATCTTTGATGTAAAAGGTAAGCACATCGCCCTCTTTGAGTATATCATCAATGGAACACTTCTTTCCGTTGAGCTTAATGTACTTTGTGCGTATGTATTTATACATCAGAGATTTCGGCATAGTCTTAAATCTTTTCGTAAGAAATTTATCCAGCCTCTGACTTGCATCATTCTTATTTATAGTTATCGTTCTCATAAAAATCTGCCTTTTTAAAATATAATAATATTATACCAATTAGATATGTTATTTTCAACCGAAAACTGAATTTATTAATTCACACATCTTTTATCTTCACATAATATACCACAGAGGTGATGCTGATGAGAGGCTTTTGCAGTAGCCGATGTATCTGGTTTGCCGCGGGGCTTTTAGTCGCGAGCTGTCTGCCATACGAGTTTGTGGTTGTGGTGGCGGCAATAACAATCATTGTTATCTGTAATATGTTCAGGAGGCGTGTAAGATGAAAGTTGTACTTATAGAGAATCCCCGATTCATATCCTTCTTTTTGCGAAAGTTTTACAAAATCCGAAAAGAAAAACCTAAGCAATAATAAAACTACAATGCCATGCCTCCCTCATCAGAGGGAGGTGGATTGGCAAGCCGACAAAAAGGGCGAGAAAAATATTTATTTACATTTTTAAAGCAGTGCATTTACGCATTGCTTTATTTTTTTATAAAGGTGCGAATACATTTGAACAAGCAAATGGCTAAAAATTATCTAAATTACCAAAATTTGCAAAAATTATCTTGCAAACATCAAAGGATTCTGTTAGGATAATTACATTAAATAAGGAGGTTTTTGCTATGAAATTTTCAAAGAAATTACTTTCATTACTGCTTGTGCTGATGCTGACTATCAGCTGTGTGGTAATAGCTTCTGTATCCGTCTCTGCTGCAGGCGATACAGTTTACGTTAAGGTGTCCTCAACTTACGGTACACCCAACTGCTATATGTGGAACTCCACATCCGACCAGAACGCAGGTTGGCCCGGTCTCCCCATGACAGCCGAGGGTGATGGTGTTTTCTCTTATACACCAGATAAGGCTTTTGCTAATGTTATCTTTAACAACGGCTCTTCCCAGACAGATGACCTTACATATCCCGGTGCTAACAATATCTATATTATGGATACAGGCAAATGGGAAACTTACGATATTTCTTCAGCCGAACCCACAATTATGATCGGCAAGAAGGATGGCTCTTCCTTTAAGACAGAAACAGTTACTGTTAATGTTTCTGTTAAGAATGCAGACTCCGCTTATTATACAGTAGACGGCGGTGCACAGCAGTCCTTCACAAACTCTGCAGATGTAGTTCTCGGTGCTAACACAGCAGTAGGTGCCACAACAACTCTCTTCGTTTCTGCAACAAATGCAAACGGAACAGTTACTTCTTCCGCTACATACACAAAGAAAGAGGCTTCTGCAGGTGGCGACAGCGACGGCTCTACAGCACCTGCTCTTGACGGTTACTATTCAACTAACCCCGATGGTCAGGTTGGTAAGAAGGCTTCCATCACAATCGACGGTTCTATCTCCGATTGGGACAGCTCTATGCTTATTGCACAGGGCGTTGCAAACGACGACCCCCGTGTATATCGTCCTAGCTCAATGCACGAAATCGCAATCGACGACTATGCTCTCTATGCAGCATGGGATAATTCCAACCTCTATCTTATGTGGGAGGTAGCAAACGTTCAGGATGCTATTGCACCCTCTGACAATTTCCCTCTTACACAGGGTAACCTCTGGATTTACAACCTGCCTGTATTTATGTATTTCAGCACGGATCCTTCTATCGAAGGTAACGGTACTGTTACTTCCGGTGCAACTGTGTGGGATAGCGGAATTACTCTTGACGCTCACGTCGACACAGTTGTAGCTTTCTCTACAAACGGTTCAAACGGCCCCTTCGTATATAAAGCAGACGATGACGGTAAGATAGTTTATAACGAAACCCGCCAGTCAGGTATTAAGCTTATGTGGGGTAATTCTACAATCAGCCAGAATCTCTGGGGTATTGACGAGGGCTATGGTCACTATAATAACCGTACACCCGGCGATACTCTTGACGATAGCAACAAATGGATTGATTTTTATGCAGATCCCGAGCACAAGAAGAGCCTTGATATGTTCTACGAGATGTCTATTCCGCTTGATCTCCTTGGCATTGATGCAAGCTATCTTGAGTCGAACGGTATCGGTCTTATGAAGGTTGCAACCTTCGGTACATCCGGTGTTAACTGTTTGCCTGCAGACCCCTCAATGTGGGACAATGCAGCCGAAGAGTACAGCAAGGATCCCACCACATCTCACGAGAAGGAAGATGCAGACCATATCACAGTTCCTCTTGCTCGTGTAGGTAAGCTTCTTGCAGGCTCCACAGGCGGTAACACACCCACAAAGCCTTCAACAAAGCCCACACAGCCCTCTGTTCCTACTAATCCCACAACTCCCTCTAATCCCACTAAACCTTCCAATCCTACAACTCCCTCTAACCCCACAACACCTTCCAATCCCACAAATCCCTCAAACCCTGATACAAATCCCGGTCAGTTCCTTCTTGGTGATGCTGATATGAGCGGTGTTGTTAACGTTAAGGATGCAACCCTTATCCAGAAGGTAGTTGCAGGTCTTGAGAAAAACTTTAAGGATGAAGCACAGATTTGCGCAGATGCAAACGTCGATACAGAAATCAACGTTAAAGATGCAACAACCATCCAGAAGTATGTAGCAGGTCTTTCGGTGAATACTCCCGTTGGTGAGCCTGTAGCAGTTTAATCTGATATTTTTTGCTTATAAAGAGTCATCGCAATTGCGGTGGCTCTTTTTTGTGCATATTTTAAAGGCTCTCTTAATAGAATGGTTGTAGAACATAAAAGGAGAGAAAAAATATGGACTATACCTTTAAATCACGAATCTATTTGAACACAAGCGAAATCCTGAACACCGCAGTACAACAACCCGTGGATTTGGATTTTACCCTTGCCGATTACTGTGCCGATATTGAAAAGATACTTAAATGCAGTTTAACCCCCAAAATTTTCAGCCGTACCTTCTCTGCAGGCGAGCTTCGCATAGACGGTGCTTCTATTGTCAGAATACTCTATTGCGATCAAAGTAAAAACGCACTCAGATGTTGCGAGCAGACAGTACCTTTTTCAGCAACAATTCCCGTAAATGCCGAGGTTTCCGAGCATATCATCCTGGTTAATGCCAAGCAGGAATATCTTAATTGCAGAGCATTGACTCCCCGCAGACTCACTGTTCACGGAGCCTTCACTCTTTATGCATCAATGATTACAAGGTCTGTGTCCTCTTTAACTGAAGATACAGAGGAGGATGAACTGCAGGTTCTCACCAAATCCGAAGAAGTGTGTGAGCTTTGTGAGTTTACACAGGAACAGTTCACAGTTGCGGAAGCAGTGCCTCTGAGTGCCAAGAATCGTGTGGAATCCATAATTCGAAGCGAGATGTCTGCAGTTGTTACCGATTTTTCAAAGTCGATTGGTAAGCTTAATCTAAAAGGCGAAATCACCCTGCGTATGCTCTATATCTGTGACGCTCAGGCAGGAGAGTGCGACAGGTTTGTCTATGTTTTTCCGTTTTCTCAGTCAATTGATGCAAAGGACAACGATTGGGATATTTCCGACTTGAGTCTTGATGTTTTAAATTACGATTTGCTTTTAAAATCCGAAATGCTTTCAGAGGAGCCCACACTTTCAATTGATGCCAAGCTATGTGTTACCCTTATGGGCTATAGGAATAGTATGGTCTCTTTTGTAACCGATGCTTATTCAATAGAATCCAATACCGATCTTTCTTTTGAACACATTACCCTTTGCGAGTCTGTACGTCCCGTAAATGTTAATACCTCTATCAAATCTCCTCTCTATCTGGGTGAGAGAAAAATATGCAGAATCCTTGATATTTATAACGATGCACCCACGGTGAAAGCAGAGATTAAAGATAATACTCTTCACTTCTTTGGCAAAGTAAATGTATCTATTCTGGGCTTTTCAGAAGAAGGCGAGCTCATTTGCATTGATAGGCAAATAGATGTGGATTTAAAGGAAGCCTTGGATAAAGACTATACATTTGCCAAATATTGTTCATCTGCTATTACATCTCTGAGCTTTCGTATGAGTGATAATAACGAGCTTGAGCTTCGTCTTGATATGCGTCTTTATGCTGTGGCAGGCAAAGAAACTTCAGTCCGTCAGGTAAAATCCGCAGTATCATCCTCAGCGTCTGCAAGTCCTATGGGAGAAAACTCTCTGGTTCTGTATTTTGCAAGTAAGGGCGAAAAGGTTTGGGATATTGCAAAAAGGTATTCTACCTCTCTTAAATCTATTTGCGAAGAAAACGACTTGACCGAAGAAGAGCTATCCGTTTCCCGTATGCTTAAAATACTCAAATCTTAATCAATTTATCTGTATTATAATTATCTCTCAGGAGGCAAAAGAATGGAACAAAGAAACATCTATCAGGACATAGCTAACCGCACAGGCGGTAATATTTATATCGGTGTGGTAGGTCCTGTTCGCACCGGTAAATCCACTTTCACAAAACGATTTATGGATACCTTGGTTATTCCTAATATAAGCGATGATTACAGAAGAGAGCGGGCAAACGACGAGCTTCCTCAGTCGGCGGCAGGCAGAACAATAATGACTACTGAGCCTAAATTCATACCCGAAGATGCTGTGCAGATTGACTTGGGCGAAAATGTAACTCTCTCTGTCAGAATGATTGATTGCGTGGGTTACATAGTAGAGAGTGCTCTGGGGTATATCGAAGAAGACACACCCCGAATGGTTAAGACTCCCTGGTTCGATACAGAAATTCCCTTTGATAAAGCCGCAGAATACGGTACAAAGAAGGTAATCATAGACCATAGCACAATAGGTCTTGTAATTACCACAGACGGCTCTGTAACAGATATTCCCAGAGAAGACTATGTGGAAGCAGAAGAAAGAGTGGTAAATGAGCTTAAAGAAATTGATAAGCCCTTCATAATGCTTCTCAACTGTCTTGAACCTTCATCAGAGGAATCTGTAAAGCTTGCTTCAGACCTTGCAGCGAAGTATATGGTACCTGTAATTCCCATATCCTGCTTAGAGCTTGACGAAACACAGATAAAGCGTATTTTGGCACAGATTCTTTTCGAGTTTCCTGTGCAGGAAATCTGTGTTGATATACCCTCATGGGTAGTCTCCCTGCCAAAAGACCATTGGCTTAAATCCAGTATTTTCGAAACAATAACCTCTGCCGCAAGCGAAATTTCAAAGCTGAGAGAGATTCAGCAGGTTGCAGAGGCAATATGCGCAAACGAATATATAGTTTCTTCAAGGCTAAGTTCACTTGATATGGGCAGTGGCAGAGCAGATCTGAGCATAGTTCTTGACAGCTCTCTTTTCTTTAAAGTTCTCTCGGAGCATACAGGGCAGGATATATCTGACGAGAAAGCACTGCTCAGTTGTTTTTCGGAGCTCTCTGGTAAAAAGGATAAATACGAGCGTATAGCAAAAGCCTACGAAGATGTGCTTCAGAACGGCTATGGCATTGTTATGCCCACAATGGATGAGCTCACATTGGAAGAGCCTCAGATTGTAAAGCAGAGTGGCAAATACGGAGTAAAGCTTAAGGCATCAGCTCCCTCTGTACACATGATGAAGATAGAAACTTTCGCCGAGGTTACACCCTTAGTCGGCAGTGAACAGCAATCGGAGGATCTTGTGAAATCTCTTCTTAATAAGTTTGAAGAGGATCCGGTAAAAATCTGGAATTCAGATATTTTTGGGAAATCCTTGAATGAACTTGTAAATGAGAGTCTTCATAATAAGCTTTATCGTATGCCTTCTGATGCTCGTCGCAAGCTTACAGAAACCATTGAGAAGATAATAAACGATGGTTGTAACGGACTTATCTGTATAATTTTATAGAGATTTTCAAAAGGGCAGGGGATGATTCTTGTTTTTAATAATTCCTGCTTTTTTATAAAAAGATTAAACCGCCGAAAATTTTTCGACGGTTTTTTTCATTTGCTATTGAAAAATGTTTTAAAAAAGTATAATATAATATATAAGTATAAATATATGGTAAAAAGGTTAGTTTTACCATTTTCAATTTTCAGCATAATCTGTTAAGGAGGCAGTTGCTTATGCAGTTACTATCAATTGAGCAAACAACTCAAGTTCTTAACGACACTCAAAAAGTAGCAGAAGAATCTTCTGGCAATGAATCAGTTATTATTTTGGTAACCGGTTTTGTTGTTGTTTTTATGGTGTTGTTACTTCTCATAGGTATAATCAAGATTTATTCGGGTATTGTGTATTCGGCTCAGAAGAAGGCTGAGAACAAAAAGAATAAATCAAATGTTACCAATGCCGAGCCTGCAGTTCCTATGCCTTCTGTAGCAGAAGAAACAGCCGACGAGGGTCTTGACCTTCAGACAGTTGCAGTTATTACTGCGGCGGTTGAAGCCTTTTATTCAAAGGGCAAGAAGGTCAGAATCACCGGTATCCGCCCTGCCAATAACAATAGAAATGAATGGGCGAGTGCAGGTCTTGCACAGAATATTCCTGCAATGAGATCGGAGGGACTGCTTTAATGGATATGCTCAACGGATTCTGGCAAGCCCTGGTAGGTCTTTTCTATGACTCGGGTCTTGTTGCTCTTAACTGGAAAAACTATGTAATGATTGCAATCTCCTGTGTACTTCTTTATCTTGCAATCAAAAAGCAGTACGAGCCTCTTTTGCTTCTTCCCATAGCCTTCGGTATGCTTATTGTTAATCTTTATCCGCCTATTATGGCTGCTCCTTCAAACGAGCTTGTGCCTGTCAGCGAATATATGGCAAGCCACGGCGGTGAAGCAGCAAACTATGCTATTGAAACTCTCAATGGTGTTGATTATTACAAAGTTCCCGAATACGGCGGACTTCTTTATTATCTCTATCAAGGTGTAAAGCTGGGTATATATCCTCCGCTTATCTTCCTTGGTATCGGATGTATGACCGACTTCGGTCCTCTTATTGCTAATCCCAAGAGCTTTATCCTTGGTGCTGCAGCACAGATTGGTATTTTCTTTACCTTTATCGTTGCAATTCTGCTGGGCTTTACAGGGCAGGAAGCAGGTGCAATCGGTATTATCGGCGGTGCAGACGGACCTACTGCAATTTACGTCACATCAAAGCTTGCAGACCATCTGCTCGGACCAATTGCTGTAGCGGCTTACTCATATATGGCTCTTGTTCCTATTATTCAGCCTCCCATTATGAAGGCACTTACTACAAAGAAGGAACGATCTGTTGTTATGCAGCAGCTTCGTCCTGTATCCAAGCTTGAGAAAATTCTGTTCCCTATAATCGTTACTATTGTTTGTGCTCTGCTTCTGCCCAGCGCGGCTCCTCTTGTAGGTATGCTGATGCTCGGTAATCTCTTCAAAGAGAGCGGAGTTGTTGACAGAATCTTCAAAACAGCTCAGAACGAACTTATGAATATTATCACAATATTCCTGGGTCTTACTGTTGGTGCTACCGCTACAGGCGATGTCTTCCTCAGAGCAGATACTCTTAAGATTATCGGCCTCGGACTTGCCGCATTCTGCCTTGGTACTACTTTTGGTGTCTTTTTCGGCAAGCTTATGTATATCTTTACAAAGGGCAAGGTTAATCCCCTCATCGGCTCTGCAGGCGTTTCTGCAGTTCCTATGGCAGCCCGTGTTGCCAACAAAGTCGGTCAGTCTGAGAACCCCTCAAACTTCCTGCTTATGCACGCAATGGGTCCCAACGTTGCCGGTGTTATCGGTTCCGCAGTTGCCGCAGGTGTGCTTCTGAGTATTCTCGGATGATATTAAATTTATAAAAAGTATTTAAATAATATACGCTTAATTCTATTATGGAATTAAAAAACTCTGTATATGATTTAAAATTAAAAAGATATGTTCAGTGTATACAGGAATATAATGTAAGGAGATGGTACGGATGAGAGATATTACTATTAACGATATTCTTAAAATGATAGTAGCTCATATTAAACTCGTCGTAATTGTATCTGTTGTAACTGCTCTTTGTGCATATATTTATGCCGACAACTTCATTCCCAAGAGGTTTTCTGCAAGCACAAGAATTGTTGTAAACTATACAAAAGAAAGCCTCGTTGAAGAGGGTCAGAATAAGATGTCAGCTTCTGCTGTTTCTCCTGCTACTACTCTTGCCGAGAATTTTGCAACAATTTGTCGTTACAGCGAAGATATGCTCAGGCTTATTCCCGGCGGTTACGGTGTTTCTATTTCGCCTGTAAGCGAATCCAACGTACTGTCTATTACAGTATCCGGCGGTGATGCAAAGGTCTGTGCAACAACTGCAAATGCCTTAAGAGATAAGGCTCCCGAGGTGTTCGGTGAATACTACTCTGACGGTAAAGCTCAGGCTCTTGGCTTTGATGCAAGTGCACCTTCCAGGCATTCTTCACCCAACGAGACAAGATATGCTCTTATTGGCTTTGTTGCCGGTCTTATTATTTCAATCCTTATTTCAATTATAATTGAGATTGTAGATACCACTATCAAAGCATCAGACGACCTTTTTAAAATGTACACAATTCCTGTGTTTGCAGAAATTGTCGATTTCGAATCTGAGGGTGCAGTTAAGAAAGGTGGTGCCAAAAGATAATGAAGTTAGGTTTAAGCAAAAAGAACAGCAACTATGTGGATAAATCCCGTAATGTTATCAGCGGTGACAGTAAGTTTGCTATTGTTGAAGGCTATAAAATTGCAAGAACAAATCTCGTTTTCTCTTTGGCAGCTTCCGAGAGCAAGATTGTAGTAGTTACCTCCTGGTCAAAGGGTGAAGGTAAATCTACAGCAACCGCTAACCTTGCAATTTCTTTCTCCAAGATGGGTAAGAAGGTTCTGCTTATCGACTGCGACCTTCGTCGTCCTAATATCCACAATCTTCTTAAGCTTCAAAATAACGCAGGCCTTTCTGAGATTCTCGGTAGATTCAAGACCTATAACGAAGTTATCAATCGTGATGTGCTTCCTTGCCTTGATGTTCTCACAGCAGGCTCAATTCCTCCCAATCCCTCCGAACTTTTGGCATCTGCCCAGTTTGAAAGTCTTATGGCTGATTTAAATGAGAACTACGAATATGTCATCATCGATACACCTCCCATTGGTATCGTTACCGACTCACTTATCCTCAAGGATTATATCTCAGGCTACGTTGTAGTCGTGCGTGAGAAGGTTACAACTCATGGTGATATTGAAAAAACTCTTCAGAATATCACACTTGCCGACAGCAAAGTACTCGGTTTCCTCAAGGTTGGATGTACCCTTACAGAGAAAAAATACGCTAAAGGCAAATACGGATATTATAAGTATTATTAAATTCTCACAACCCGTTGCAAGTCAACGGGTTGATTTATGGTACAATATGCAGGATTTGAAATCAAATCTTGCAAAAATTAAAAGAATGTGCTAAAATGCCTTTTGTATTTATTTGGTTATGAATTATTTTATTGGAGCGTGAGCAAATGTCTTATTCTGAATTTACAAAGGAACAGCTCTTAGATGAGCTTTCTGTCCTTAAATCTCATTATGATAATTATGTAGCAAGGGGTCTTTCCCTTGATATGTCAAGAGGCAAGCCTTGCAAGGAGCAGCTTGATGTTTCTTCTCCTATGCTGAATGTTCTCAACTGTGACGACCTTTGCATCTCACAGCAGGGCTTTGATTGCCGTAATTACGGAATTCTTGACGGTATTCCTGCTGCAAAGGAGCTTATGTCAGGTATGCTTCAGGTTAAGCCCGAGCAGGTGTTTGTGGGCGGCAACTCAAGCCTTAATCTGATGTTCGATACTATTTCTTGTTTTATGACCACTCCTGCTTCAGAAGGCGAGGAGCCTTGGTTCAATGTTAAAGATAGAAAGTTCCTTTGTCCTGTACCCGGATATGACAGACATTTCTCAATCACCGAGTATTTTGGTTTTGAAATGATTACTGTTCCTATGACTAAGGAAGGTCCCGATATGGATATTATCGAGGAGCTTGTTTCAAAGGATGCTTCTATCAAGGGTATCTGGTGTGTACCTAAGTACGCTAACCCAACAGGTATTACATTCTCAGACAATACTGTTCGTCGTTTTGCTAACTTAAAGCCTGCAGCAAAGGATTTCCGTATTATGTGGGATAACGCATATTGTGTTCACGATCTTTCTGATGAAGGCGACACACTTCTTCCTCTTATGGCAGAATGCGAAAAAGCAGGCAATCCCGATATGCCTATCATCTTCTCTTCAACCTCAAAGGTAACATTCCCCGGTGCAGGTGTTGCGGCTCTCGGTGCTTCCGAAAATAATCTCAAGATTCTTAAAAAGAGATATACAACCCAGACAATTGGTTTCGATAAGCTTAATATGATTCGTCATCTTCTTTTCTTCAAGAATTTTGACGAAATCAAGGCTCACATGAAGAAGCATGGCGATATTCTTAAACCTCGTTTTGATACTGTAATCTCCAAGTTTGACGAGCATATTGCTTCTTTTGGAATTGCTAATTGGACAGTACCCCGCGGCGGGTATTTTGTCAGCATCGATGTTTATCCCTTCACCGCTAAAAAGATAGTAAATATGTGCAAGGAAGCAGGTCTTGTCCTCACTCCTGCAGGAGCAACCTATCCCTTAGGCAAAGACCCGGAGGATAAAAATATCAGAATTGCTCCCTCTTATCCTGCAGTTGAAGAGCTTTCCTTGGCTATGGATGTTTTCTGCACTTGCGTAAAAATCTGTGCAATCGAAGAAATCCTCAAAGAAAAGGCATAAATTTTTAAATCATTCTCTGTATAATCGCCTTTTTCACGGCAGTGATTGACTTTTTACTCAAATAATCTTATAATTACTCTGTTATGTATTACGCTTTTTACATAGCAGAGTATTTTTTTGGAGGTGGGATGTTTATGAAAATGTTAGGCAAAATCCTTTCTGTAGTAATCGTATTGCTTATCCTTATTTTTGGCATTCTATCTGTTTCAGGCTATAGCTATTATTTCGGAGATAATAAAGTTACTGTTGTAAAGGGTATCAATGATTTAAAGCTTTCTGACGATTTAGGTGGGGGAATTAAGTTCACTTTAGTTCCTGTAACCGCTGACGAGATTTACTTTGATGCTCCGATGGTTGTGGATATTATTGAAGAAAGAGCTGCTAAAGCAGGCATCAAAGATTATCATCTGTATAAGCAGGACTCAACAGGTAACGTTGAATTCATAGTGCCCAATGATGTCAATACAGAGTATTCACCCGTTGAGCTTGCTTCTTTTCTTACCTGTATCGGCGATGTTACCATAAGACCCGGCAACAGCTTCTCACAATATGCTGTAGACTCAACCGGCAACAGTCTTTTTACAGGATATTATGATACACTTTCTGATTCCGTATTATTAGATAGAAACTATATCACAGGTGCCAAGCATATTACACGCAAGGTGGACGGACAAACACTTCATTGCCTCGACCTTACTTTAAATTATGAAGGTGCCGCTTATTTAGCTCAAATTACGGATCCTACTGCGAATTCAGATTCTTCGTTTTATAATTCCGTTGTTTCCTTCTGGATTGACGACAGAATGCTCTCTTACACTACATTGACAGAACATCTTACCGACGGTGTTCTTACAATATCAGACGAGAACTTTACTGCCGAAAAATGCGAGTTTTATGCCGCAATCATCAATACAGATGCTATGCTGTTGCAGGTTTCAAGAATTGAATCTGTAGAGTATCATAGTGTTTCTCTTAAAATGGTTACTCTTATAGCAGGCATAGTTCTTATACTTTTAGCTTTTGTACTTATTTACAGATACAGACTTTGCGGTGTAGTTACACTCCTTTCTGTTGCTTTTCAGTTTGCGGCACTGCTTGCAATATGCACAGGATTCTTTGCAAACACAGGCTTAATAGTTATAGATATACCTGCAGTTTGTGCCTTTGTATTTACATTATTCTTTACAGTTTTCAGCTGTGTTCTTTGTGCAGAGAAGATCAGAAATCGGTGTTCTAAACATACTTTTGAATCCAACATTATTTCATCCGGATTCAAAGAAAACAGAACATTGATTCTTGATTTGAATGTTATGCTCACACTGATTGCTTTTGTGGGCTTCCTTATGTTTGGTACATCAGGATTTGCAATTTCACTTTTCGGTAACGCAACAGTCGGCGGTGTTTATAGGTTCTCTATAATTCTTCTTATCGGTTCAGGACTAAACTTTATCTCCGCGTATATGTTGCCCAAGTTCCTTGCACAGAATTTAAAGAACTTTAAGTTCTTTGCAAAGTCCTCAATGTTCGGAGGTAAAAAGAATGATTAAAAAAATAGATTTCAAAAAACTCTTTTTGCCTGCACTTGTTTATTGCGGTGCGGTATTTGTAATCGGTCTTTTTATTCTCCTTGTTTTCGGCGGTAAGACTTATCCCGAGTATACAATCAGCAATCTTCGCTTTTCATATTTTATCAAGGCAGGTTTTTCTGTTCTTTTTGTGTTTATTCTTACAACCCTTTATTTCTTTATCCATTTCAATAAAAAGGGTGTGTGGCTTGGTATATTCAGCATAGCTTCTGCTACTGTGAATGCATTGGTTTCTTTCTTCCTTTGTGTTATTTTCAGAGCAAATCTTAATGAGATTACCCTTGCCTTGATTTTAATTTCTGTGCTGCTTACTTATATGGTAACAGTTGTTTTTGCAAGTAATATTAGTGCTCCTGCAAAAGAAAAGAAAAAAAAGAAAGCACCTCCGGTTCTTACAGAAACTATCTGTGAAAAGGCTCTGAGAGCTATGCTTTTACCTATTGCTTTTGTAGCTTTTGTTACAATTATCGCTTTTGTAATTGCTTTGATTTTCGGTGCTTCAGAGCTTGCTCTTTATGCATTACCTATGATAGTCAGTGCGGCTTCATCGGTAATCTTAACTCTTACTTTTGCTTGCAAATTTTATAAATCTTAATTTAATTTATCGGGCGGATTTCCGCCCGATGTTTGCTTATTGACAAAGTAAAGGAATATGTATATTTATGTCGCTAATTAAGGTAAATAATCTAAAAATAGGATATTTGAATCATATAGTCCTCAGCGGTATCTCCTTTGAGGTCAACGAGGGTGATTATCTCTGTATCGTTGGTGAAAACGGTTCGGGTAAAACCACTCTTATCAAGGGTATTCTGGGGCTCATTCCTAAATTTCAGGGTTCAATAGAATTTCACGAGGTTATGTCAAAAAATCAGATTGGTTATTTGTCGCAGCAACTTAAGCTTTCAGGCGAGTTTCCTGCTTCTGTAAAAGAAATCGTAATGTCAGGCTTTTTAAACAAAAAACGTTTTGGCTTGGGATTTACCACGGCACAGAGGGAAGAGGCAGACAGAATTGCAGAGCTTGTAGGAATCAAGGATATTTTCAAGTCCAACTTCTGTCATCTTTCCGGCGGACAACAGCAGAGAGTCCTTCTTGCAAGGGCCTTGTGTGCGGCAAATAAACTTATCCTTCTTGATGAACCTACCTCAGCTCTTGACCCCATAGCAACAGCTGAATTTTATGCACTTCTCAAGAAGATAAATTCTCAGGGAGTTACTGTAATAATGGTCTCTCACGATGTTAATGCGGCTGTCAGAAATGCCTCTCATATTCTTTGCCTTGACGGAGAAAACAGTTTTTTCGGTACAACCCATCAGTATGTACATTCGGAGCTTGGAAGTAAAATGCTCCTTTCCGATTGTCCTTGCGATGATTGTAAGCATTTTTCAAGGAAGGAGGGCAGTGCCGATGCTTAACTTTTTTAATTACAGCTTTATGGTCAATGCTCTTTTGGTTGGTGTACTAATTGCAATCTGCTGTGCGCTTTTGGGTGTTGTTCTTGTACTTAAGCGGTTTTCAATGATTGGCGACGGACTTTCCCATGTGAGCTTCGGTGCACTTTCTGTTGCAGCTGTACTCAATATCAGTATGCCCTTGTATTTTGCACTTCCCGTTGTAATGGTTGCCGCCTTCTTTTTGTTACGCCTTACAGAAAACAGCAAGATTAACGCAGATGCCGCAATAGCTGTAATTTCCAGCTCAGCTCTTGCAATCGGTGTGTTCTTTGCCAGTATAAACGGGACAAATATTAATCTTCAGCAATATATGTTCGGCTCAATTTTAAGCATAACAGAAACGGATATTGCCATAAGTATAGCACTTTCAGTTGTTGTTATTCTTCTGTATATTTTGTTCTATAATAAAGTCTTTGCAATCACCTTTGACGAAGGCTTTGCCTACGCAACGGGTATCCGCACAAAGCTTTATAATACCTTGATTTCCTTGCTTACTGCAGTTACAATCGTTATCGGAATGCGGCTTCTGGGAACCCTTTTAATATCTGCAATGATTATTTTCCCTGCACTTACATCAATGCGGCTTTGCAAACGCTTCTTTTCGGTTGTCATTATGTCGGTGCTGGTTTCTGTAGTTTGTGTTGTTTCGGGACTTTTGACCTCCTTTTACTGTGCTGAGGTTCCTGTGAGTGCAACTATTGTTATTTTCAATCTCATAATCTTTATTGTTTTCCTTTTAACTGCACAGTTTAAAAGACTTCTTGCTAAAAACAAATCAAAGAAATGATAAAATGGCATCACCGTAGTGATGCCATTTTATATTATATTTTCAAGGCTTGGGATCTCACTTTTTTTTAGCGACTCAAGCTGTTTTTTTATTTCTTCGCAGGTGGTTTCAAATGCAGATGTGTCCTCTTCTTTTATAAGAATTTCAAGCTTTCCTGTGTTTTTGCTTATATCATCCACATAATCGTGATATAAAAAGGTATCCATAGGGGAGGCAGATATTTCCCAGTCTTTTGATAGCTCATTGCAAAGCTTGAGTGCTTTGTACTTATCGCTATTATATTCTCTTTCTATTCTTTCGATTCTTTTAATGTACATTTCGCTTGTTTTTGTTACGAATCTGAATTCCAAAATGCATACAACAGCCGAGATAATTATTAAAATTAGAGCAATGTATATTCTTTTCAATTTTCACACTTCCGGATAATATTGTATTCTTTAAGCTTATTTGCAGTCATAATCATAATGTCTTTTGATTCGATGTTTTCTTTCTTTAGTACAGAGTCAACCCAATCCTTTTTTACGTTGCAAAGCTGCATTGAGCGGTACAGATATTCACCATCGCTGATGATTACTGCCGCTATACCCGAATCCTTCGCAGGTAAGCCTAAATCAGCTGTACAAGGGTTTCGCTTTTCCGGCTTTAACAGTACGCTGATTTTTCCGTTGGTTTCCATAATACAGTACTGTACATCATCAATATTAAACACACCCTCTTGTCTTAAAAGTACAGATAAATCCTCGGTGGTAAGCCGAAGAGCTTTGAGCATTTTTTTTCTGAGCCTTCCGTTTTCAATTATTATTTCAGGAGTACCGCATACAAGGTTTCTTATAGCAGGAATTTTAAGCATAAGTATGCTTATTATGATTTCAAGACAAATAAGTATAAGTATTGGGATAATTCCGCTTAGAAGGGGTTGGGATGTGTTCTGCATAGGTATTGATGCAATGTCAGCTATTATCATAGTGATAACAAGCTCGGAGGTCTGCATATCGCTGAGCTGTCTTTTGCCCATAATCCGTATTGCCGCGATTACAAAAATATATAGAAATACAGCTCTGATCACAGTTATAATCATATTTTCACCCTGAAATATTGTTAGCAAACAGGGAATAAATATTCAAAATAATTCCTTTTTAAAAGTAAGTTTTATAAAAATTCAAAAATTGCATATTTTTTGCATATATTTTTATAAAAACCCTTTTATTTTTTATTGGTTTGAGTTATAATATAATCTGTATAATTGTTTATATTATAAGTATTTTAATATACTTCAATTTAAGTGTAATTCGAGGTGTTGTTATGAGTGCTCAATTTTCAGTTTCACTTGCAAAAATGATTAAAGAAAGTCAGCTTGAACCTCTTTATATGCCCAAGGACCCCGAGGAGATAGATATTGTATCAATGGATATTGACCGCCCCGGACTTGAGCTTACAGGATATATGGATTTCTTTGACGAAAACCGAGTAATTGTTTTCGGTCTTACCGAGTATTCATATCTTGGACAGTTTGATGATGATACTCAGTTTGAGATGATTGACAGACTTTTTTCCAAGCGTCCGCCTGCAATCATTATCGCAAGGAGCTTACAGCCTTCCGATGCAATTGTCCGCTCTGCAGAGAAAAACAGTGTCCCGATTTTACGTTCTGCAGAAACCACATCAGCAATTTCCGCTTCACTTATCACATTCCTCAATGCTGTTCTTGCTCCTCGTATCACTCGTCATGGTGTGCTTGTTGAGGTTTATGGTGAGGGTGTGCTTCTTATCGGTGACAGCGGTGTAGGTAAATCAGAGATTGCCGTTGAGCTTATTAAAAGAGGTCATCGACTTGTAGCCGATGATGCGGTTGAAATCAGACGAGTTTCCAATCGTACTCTTGTAGGTTCTTCTCCTGAGAACATCCGTCACTTTATCGAGCTTCGCGGTATCGGTATTATCAATGCCCGCCGTATTTTTGGTATGGGTGCGGTTAAGCTTACCGAAAAGATTGACCTTGTTATCAATATGGAGCAGTGGGATCCTGATAAGGTTTACGACAGAATCGGTATGGATAACACCTACACAGAGATTATGGGAATTCAGATTCCAATTATGACTATCCCCGTAAAGCCTGGCAGAAACCTTGCTATCATTATCGAGGCTGCCGCTATGAATAACAGACAGAAGAAGATGGGCTACAACGCAGCAGCAGAGCTTCTTCAGGGTCTTGGTATGGATATAAGCGAAGAGCAGATTCAGAATAAGAAAATTGATACAGGGTGGGATTTCTAATGAAAATTGTAGCAGACCTTCATACCCATACAATTGCATCAGTTCATGCTTACGCAACCGCCCTTGAAATGATAACAGAAGCCTCTGAGCTTGGACTTTACGGCTTTGCTATCACAGATCACGGCGAAACTATGCACGGATATCCTCATCCATACTACTTTATGAATCTTCACGCTATCCCAAAGGTTATGAAGGGTGTCCGTGTCCTCAAGGGGATAGAAGCCAATATCGTTGACAGAAAAGGCAGACTTGATGCTGACGATAGTATTCTTTCAAATCTTGATATTTGTGTTGCATCTTTGCATATACCCACATTCAAGGATAAAGTTAATGTAAATACCTGCACCGAAAGCTATCTTGCTTTAGCAGATAACCCTTATGTGAACATTATAGCTCACTCGGGATCTCCTTATTTTAAGTATGATTTTGATGCAGTTATCAAGCGATTTGCAGAGTGTGGCAAGGTTATTGAAATCAACAATTCCTCAATAAAGCATAAGCCAGATTTTCATCCTAATTGTAAAGAAATCGCAAAGCTCTGTATGAAGCACGGCTGCCGTGTGTCAGTTGATACAGATGCCCATTTCATAACTCAGCTCGGCAGGGCAGAGGAAGCACTCAAGTTTTTGGAAGATTTAAATTTTCCCGAGGAATTAGTAATAAACTCAAGCGTAAAAAATTTTGAAAGCTATTTAAATGAACTCAACATTCCCCTCAGATAAACGGAGGTTCTATGATAAACGAAAACTTTGTATCCGATATAAGAGCAACAGGTGCAGAATGCTCTCTTGAGTCTTATATGAAAGACCACACCTCCTTTCGCATCGGCGGTCTTGCGGATTACTTTATCACTGCCTCAAATGTAGAGCAGTTAAAAACAATAATTTCTCTCTGCAAAAGTGCAGAGATTCCATATATGATTCTTGGCAACGGCAGTAATCTGCTGGTATCTGACGAAGGACTCAGAATGGCAGTTATCCGACTTACAGGCGATTTTAAGGGTATTAGTCATAAGGGCACAACCCTTTGCTGCGGTGCAGGTGTAACCCTTGCCCGTGCGTGTACCTATGCAATGCAGCAAGGTCTTTCTGGGCTTGAGTGTGCATTCGGAATTCCCGGTACTGTAGGCGGTGCTGTTTATATGAATGCAGGTGCTTATGGCTTTGAGGTTAAGGATGCACTTTCTCGTGTCACTCACCTTACAGCAGAGGGTGAGATTGAAACAGTAGAGTCCGATACACTCAGCCTTTCTTATCGTCACAGCATTTATAAATACAACAAAGCTACAATTCTTTTTGCTGAGTTTTCTCTTAAAGAAGGAGAAAGCAAAGAGATTAAAGCTCTTATGGACGATGTAATGAACAGACGTGTTACTAAACAACCCTTGGAGTTTCCTTCCGCAGGCAGTGTGTTCAAACGTCCCGAGGGTGCTTTTGCAGGAGCACTCATTGAGCAGTGTAATCTTAAAGGTGCCACCATCGGCGGTGCGCAGGTAAGTGAAAAGCACGCAGGGTTTATTATAAATATCGGCGGTGCTACCTGCAGTGATGTATGTAACCTTATTGAACTGATACAGAAAACAGTAAAAGAGCAAACAGGATTTGATTTGGAGCGGGAGCTTATCCGCATTTAATTGCACAAGGGGTGAAAATTTATGGAATTTATAATAATCACAGGACTTTCCGGAGCAGGTAAATCCCACGCTTTGAGGGCTTTGGAGGATATCGGCTTCTATTGTGTTGATAATATTCCTCCTGCTATGCTCTCAACCCTTTACGAGCTTTGCGAAAAATCAAGTGATACTCGAATGAAGCAGGTAGCAGTTGTTGTTGATGTTCGCGGCGGAGAGGTTTTTGATACACTTTTCGAGCAACTTCGCCATTTTCATACAGAAGGCAAAAAGTATAAGATTCTCTTTCTTGATGCCAAAAGCGATGTTCTGCTTATTAGATATAAAGAAACAAGGCGTAAGCATCCTCTTGCAGAATCCTTTGACGGCGGCACAAGCGAAGAAGCCGTACTTCTCGAAAAGGAGCTTATGAAGCCCTTTAAGGCAAGAGCCGATTATATTATCGATACCTCTTATATGGCACCCAAACAGCTCAAGGAAAGAGTTACCACAATGTTTTCAGACAATTCAAGCGAGGGCTTTATTATCACCTGTCTTTCCTTTGGTTTTAAATACGGTATTCCTTTGGAGGCAGATTTGCTTTTTGATGTCCGCTGTTTGCCCAACCCCTTCTATGTAAAGGAGCTTAAAGAGCTGACAGGACTTGACGAATCGGTAAGAGAGTATGTTCTCAAATTCCCCGAAACCCAGATGTATATCGAAAAGCTTTTGTCTTTGCTTGATTATTCCGTACCTATGTACAAAGAAGAAGGCAAGAGCGAGCTTGTAATTGCAATCGGTTGCACTGGCGGTAAGCATCGCAGTGTAACTCTTGCCCGACTTCTCAACAGCCACTTTATAGAGCAGGGTCAGAAATCAACCCTTCACCATAGAGATATCTGGAAAGCATAAGCTTTTTATTACAGCAATGGGAGTTTAAAGATGTCTTTTTCTCACGAAGTAAAAAAAGAATTATCTAAAATTTTAAATAACGATTATGCTCGGGATTTTTCCGAGTGCTATGGTTTGATGCTTTTTTGCCGACCTTTTTCTTCTGCAGAAATAAAGCTCAAGACCGAGTCAATTAGTGTTGCAGAGCGGTTTATATCACTTTCTAATGTGCTTTTTTCGCCTGTTATTGAAAAGCAGTCAACTCTGAAAGCATCAAAAGACCATATCAATCTTCACACAATAAGCCTGATACTTCCCGATGAATGTAAAAATGTGTTTACTGCCTTCGGTCACGATGAAAAGGATACAACCCTTCGGCTCAATCGGGGCAATATCGAAAACGATATGTGTTTAAGTGCATTTTTGCGAGGAGCTTTTCTTTCCTGCGGTTCGGTAAATGACCCGCTGAAGAATTATCATCTGGAGTTTTGCTCTGCATATAAGAATCTTTCAAATGATTTGTGCCTGCTTTTGTCCGAGATAAGAGAGTGCAACTTAACTCCCAAGACTATTCTCAGAGGCGGCTCTTATGTTGTATATCTTAAAGACAGCGAGCAGATTACCGATCTCCTTACTTTTATGGGGGCAGGCTCTTGTGCTATGGATATTATGAACGCAAAGGCATACAAGCAGATGCGTAATATTGCAAACCGTCGCACAAACTCCGAACTTGCTAATATTAATAAAACCGCAACAGCCGCCGCAAGACAGCTTGCAGCCATCGAAAAAATCGAGTCTACCGTCGGTCTGGAATCTTTACCCGACCAGCTATATGAGATTGCGATTTTGCGTCGGGACAACCCCGAGCTATCCCTCAGGGATTTAGGGCTTCTTCTCAATGAGCCTATAAGCCGAAGCGGTGTCAATCATCGACTTTTGAAGATAATAGAAATTTCAGGAATAGAATCCGATACAGAATAATTGGAGATTATTATGAGCGATTTAAAAAATAAATTTGATGGTATGGACTACGAAATTGCAGTAAATAAGCTCAAAGACCTCATTGGTATATTAGAGAGAGGTGAGGGCACCCTCGACGAGCTTATGGCAGTTTATAAAGAAGCATTTGAGTACTATAACTTCTGCAGTGAGTATCTTGCACAGACCTCCGAGAAGATTAAGGAGCTCAATGCAACCTTAACAAGTTTTATTAAGAATCAGGGGGACTTATAATATGTCAACCTCTAAAATGATTGAAAATGCTTTAGAGCAGTATCTTTTAAAGAAAGGTACCCTTTACGATGTACTCTGGGAGTCTATGAGATATTCCGTGGGTGCAGGGGGCAAGAGGGTAAGACCTATGCTTACTCTTGAATTTGCCCGACTTTGCGGCGAAGATTATGAGCTTGCAATTCCATTTGCTTGTGCTGTTGAATTTATACATACCTATTCGCTTATTCACGACGACCTGCCCTGTATGGATGACGATGATATGCGCCGAGGTAAGCCTTCAAACCACATCGTCTTTGGCGAAGATACAGCTCTTCTTGCAGGGGATGCTCTGCAAAGCCTTGCTTTTGAGGTTATGCTTTCATCGGATACTCTTTCAAAGGTATCTGCAGACAGAGCAGCACAAGCCGCCTTCACTCTTGCTAAATTCTGCGGTGCCGACGGTATGGTAGGCGGACAGGTTATAGATTTGCAGTACGAAGATAAAAACGCAGACGAAAATGTAATCAGCACAATGCACCTTCTCAAAACAGGTGCACTTATTAAAGCCGCTTGCCTTATGGGATGCATCGTAGCAGGAGCAGATGAGGCAAAGCTTAAAGCCTGCGAAGAATATGCCGAGTGCATCGGACTTGCTTTCCAGCTTATAGATGACGTGCTTGATGTAACCTCCACAACCGACCAGCTTGGTAAGCCTGTCAACTCCGATGTTGAAAATAATAAGTCAACACTCGTATCACTTTTCGGTGTAGAGGAATGTATAAAGAGAGCAGAGGCTCTTACAGATAAAGCCATAAATGCCCTTGATGTATTTGAGGGGGACACAACTTATCTTAAGGACTTTGCTCTGAAGCTTTCAAAAAGACGTAACTAAATATCCTTTTTGAAGAATACATCTTGTTTTGATTTTTTAAGGATTCATATATGGAAAATAACAATTTTGAGCTTTTATCAAAAATTAAATCACCTAAAGACTTAAAGAAGCTGAGCCTGGAACAACTCACCGCTCTTTGCGATGAAATCCGCCAGAAGCTGATTTTAACTGTTTCCGAAAACGGCGGCCACCTTGCACCAAATTTAGGTGTAGTTGAGCTTACCGTTGCTATGCATTATGTTCTTGATTGTCCCGAGGATTCTATCGTCTGGGATGTTGGACATCAGAGCTATACCCATAAGATGCTCACAGGCAGATTTGACAAAATTCACACTATCCGCAAAGCTGGAGGCCTTTCAGGTTTTCCCCGCAGATATGAAAGTGATTACGATGATTTCGGTGCAGGCCACAGCTCAACCTCAATCTCTGCCGCTTTGGGTATTGCAAAAGCAAAACAGCTCAAGGGTGATAAATCCTGCACAATTGCTTTTATTGGCGACGGCTCCTTTACAGGCGGTCTTGCTTATGAAGGTATTAATAATGCAGGCAGATTTGACGGTAATTTTGTTATTGTCCTCAACGATAACAAAATGTCAATCTCAAAGAACGTGGGTGCTATTTCCAAGTATTTCAGTGCTATTCGTATTAGCCCCAGATATGTCAGTGCAAAGTCAGGTCTTGAACGATTCCTCAATAAAATTCCTCTTATCGGCAACCCTGTAACAAAGGGACTTACAAGAATAAAAAACTGGTTTAAGAAAAAGATTTTTAAAACCAATCTTTTCGAGATTTTCGGCTTCCGTTACTATGGACCTGTTGACGGCCACAATCTTGAGGATCTTATCAAGGTTATGAAGATAGCAAAAGCAGCGGACAAGCCTATTATTATTCACGCTTTGACGGTTAAGGGCAAGGGCTATCAGTTTGCTGAGGACAACCCCAAGAACTTCCACGGTATCGGTCGTTTTGACATTGACACAGGGGAACCTCTTTCTCACGGTGACTCTTATAGCAATTGCTTCGGCAGAACTATCTGCGAACTTGCAAAGGAGGATAAGTCAATCTGCGGCATTACTGCCGCTATGACTGTAGGCACAGGTCTTACTGCTTTCTCCGAGAACTTTAAAGAAAGATTCTTTGATGTGGGCATTGCAGAAGAACACGCTGTTACCTTTGGCTGCGGACTTGCGAGCCGTGGTATGATTCCCGTTTTTGCTGTTTATTCAAGCTTTTTGCAGAGAGCCTATGACCAGCTTATCCATGATGCCGCTGCACAGAATTTGCATCTTGTACTTTCTGTTGACAGAGCAGGTATAGTCGGCGAGGACGGCGAAACCCATCAGGGTGTGTTCGATGTTTCAATTCTAAATTCTATCCCCGGCACAACCATCTATTCACCCTGCTATTTTGATGAACTTGAAAAATCCCTCAATACAGCAATTTATAAAGATACTGGTCTTACTGCAGTAAGGTATCCCCGCGGTACAGAGCCCAAAAAGCCTCAGGATTTTGTTTGTCGTGATGTCGATTTTACTGTTTACGGCAATCCCAATGCCTCAAGACTTATAGTTACCTACGGCAGACTTTTTGCAGAAGCTGTTAAGGCAAAAGAAAAGCTTTCATCCGTTGGTATAGAGGCTTGTATTTTAAAGCTCTGCCGTATCAAGCCTATAAATCCCGAAGCGGTTAATTTTGCCGCTAATTTCAAAAAGATTCATTTCTTTGAGGAAGGTATGCGTAGCGGTGGTGTTGGCGAGAGCTTCGAGTACGAGCTTTATAAGAAGAAGTACAGCGGTTCCTATTCGCTTACTGCTATCGACGATACATTTATTTTACATTCAAAGGATACTCAGGCACTCCACGCACTCAAGCTGGACGCAGAGGGTATGTATTCAATAATCAGAAAATAATCGGAGCGATTATATGAAAAAAAGACTTGATGTTCTTGTGTTTGAAAAAGGCTTGTGCGAAAGCCGTGAAAAAGCAAAAGCGGTTATTATGGCAGGCCTTGTATATGTGAATAATCAGAAAGCCGACAAATGCGGCTCTACCTACGAAGAAGATGTTAATATTGAAGTACGAGGTCCCCAGCTTCGTTATGTAAGCCGAGGCGGTCTTAAACTTGAGAAAGCTATGACAGCTTTTACTCTTGATTTGAATGATGTTGTATCTATGGACATTGGTGCATCAACAGGCGGTTTTACCGATTGTATGTTACAGAATGGTGCAAAGAAGGTTTATTCTATCGATGTTGGCTATGGTCAGCTTGCTTGGAAGCTTCGCAATGACGAGCGGGTTGTCAATATGGAGCGTACTAATTTCAGAAAAGTAACTCCCGATATGATAGCCGAGCCTATCGATTTCTTCTCTGTTGATGTCTCCTTTATATCTCTCAAGCTGATACTTCCCGTTGTACGTCCTCTGCTCAAAGAAGACGGAGAAGGTGTCTGTCTTATAAAGCCTCAGTTTGAAGCTGGCAGAGAAAAGGTAGGCAAAAAGGGTGTTGTCCGTGATAAATCGGTTCACGCAGAAGTTATAGAGTCAATCCGTAGTTTCTGTGTTGAATCCGGCTTTGATGTTTTAGCTCTTGATTTTTCTCCCGTAAAAGGTCCGGAAGGCAATATCGAATATCTTATACATATCCGCAAGAGCGAGAATCCCAAAGATACATCAGATATTTCGTCAACCGAGCTTTCAGAAATTTCCCATAAAGAACTGGATAAGGAGGGATAATTCTTGAAGATAGCAGTTATTCCCAACACCGAGAAAAGAAAGGCAGTTTTGTGCGGCAAAAAAATAGCTGAACTTCTGATTTCAAACGGAGCTTCTATAGTTGTTCACGAATCACTTAAGTCTGACTTTCCGGATTCAGAAGTGGAATTTCTTCCTGCATACGAAGAAATCTTTAAGGACTGTGATTGTGCTGTTACAGTCGGTGGTGACGGAACAATCATCAGAAGCGCTCGACTTGCTGCAAAAGCGGGTAAGTCTGTACTCGGCGTTAATCTTGGCAGACTTGGCTATGTAGCAGAGCTTGAAGCATCTGAAATTTCAATGCTCAAACAACTTCTCACAGGTGACTTTGTAACTCGTGAGCGTATGACTCTGGATGTTACGGTTATCCACATGGACGGCAGTACGGAATCTTACCTTGCTGTAAATGATGCGGTAATTTCCCGTGGCTCACTTTCACGAATTATCGACCTTGATGTGTATGTGGAAGGCGAGAAAATTTCCGACTATCGTGCAGACGGACTGCTTTTTTCAACTCCCACAGGCTCTACTGCTTATGCACTTTCAGCAGGAGGACCTGTAATTGACCCTTATCTGAATCTTATTGAGCTAACACCTGTTTGTCCCCATTCTCTTACAGCAAGAACAGTTATCTTTAACGAATCAACTGTTATTCATGTTGTTTGTAACTCTCCTGATACAGCTTTTTTGACTGTTGACGGACAAATTTCCGTTGCACTCAAAGACAGCGACACAGTACGTATCAGAAAATCAGAATTTCCGCTTAAGATGAATGTTTTAAAAATGACGAATTTCTACAAAGTAGCAGGCGATAAACTTACACAACCGAATTAATAAAGCAGGTGAATGTAATGAAACTTAACAGACATGCAAAAATCCTTGAACTTATAAAGGTATATCCTATAACAACTCAAGAGGAACTCCTCGAAAAACTCAGAGAAGAGGGCTACAGCGTAACCCAGTCTACTGTTTCCCGAGATATAAATACACTTCGACTTCAGAAAACCCATCATATCGACGGCAAGCAAAGATATACAGCACCTGTTGGAATTCAGCCTGATATAAAGAATGGCTTTAACGGTATTCTTTCGGGTTCAATAATTTCTCTGGAAGTTGCAATGAATCTTGTTGTTGTTAAGACCTTCAGCGGTATGGCATCTGCTGCCTGTGCCGCTATAGATTCAATGAGTCTTCAGAATGTAGTCGGCTCTCTTGCAGGTGACGACACTATATTTATTGCCTGCAAGGACGAAGCTGCCGCTTTTTCTCTTAAAGAAGCATTTAAAGATTATATCGTATAAAATTACACTGAACTCACGGAGTATTTATGCTTACAGAACTTTATATAGAAAATATTGCAGTTATCGAAAAAACAAATATTGAATTCTCTAAGGGATTTAATGTGCTTACAGGTGAAACAGGTGCAGGTAAAAGTATTGTTATTGATGCTATCTCTGCAGTTCTCGGCAGACGCACCTCCCGTGAGCTTGTCCGTACAGGTGCAAGCTCTGCCTTTGTAAGTGCAACCTTTGAGGATATAGGCGAAAAAGCAAAGAACGTCCTCTTGGAGCTTGGCTATTCTTTGGAGGATAACAAGCTTCTTATAGAAAGAGAGTTTACTCTTGCGGGCAAGAATATCTGCCGAATTAACGGCAGACCTGCGGCTGTTTCTGTGCTTCGTGATGTTGGTCAGTATCTTATAAATATCCACGGTCAACACGAGTCCTACGAGCTGATGTCACCCGAGCTTCATATCGGCTATATCGATGCTCTCGGTTCATTGTCCGACCTTCTCTCTGATTATCGTGTCGTTTATGATGAATACAAAGAAGTGTCAAGGATTTTGAATCAAAAAGAAACCGATGACCGTGACAGAGCCAGAAGAGCAGATATACTTTGTTTTCAGATAGACGAGATAGAAGCTGCAAATCTCACCGCAGGCGAGGAAGAAGCCCTGAGTTCAGAGCGTCAGGTGCTTTCAAATTCCGCTAAGCTTCGTGAGCTTTTCTACAGTGCATCCTATTATCTCGGCGGTGACGGCTCAGATTTCCCAGGCGGTCTTTCGCTTGTGTCTGATGCCTGCGATAATATTGATACTGCTTCCACATTGGTTGACTCTGTTTCTGAGCTTTCACAAAGACTTCGGGATTGCTACTACGAGCTTCAGGATATCGTCTCTGACATCAGCCGAGAAGGGGATAATCTGGAGGATGACCCACAGCGTCTTGAAGAAATCGAACTTCGTCTTGACCTGATAAATAAGCTTGAGAAAAAGTACGGCTCTTCAATTGAAGAAATCCTTGCTTATCTTGAGGAGATTAAAATTGAGCTTGAAGGCATAAAAAAATTCGCAGAAAACCGCGAAAAGCTCTTCGAAAAACAGTCAGAGCTTTATGCTATTGCACTAAAAAAAGCACAGATAATTTCAGAAAAAAGAATAAAAACTGCCGCAGAGTTTTCAAAATCTGTAGCAGATAAAATGAAGCTTCTCGATATGCCCAGTGCAAAGGTGGAGGTTTCTCATAAAATAACAGACCTTTCCGAGAATGGTATCGATCAGATGGAGTTTCTTGTTTCAACCAATGCAGGTGAGCCCGTAAAGCCTGTTGCAAAGGTAGCCTCAGGCGGTGAGCTTTCCCGAATGATGCTCTCAATCAAAACTGTTTTGTCAAGCTCTGACCCAACAGATACCCTCATCTTTGACGAGGTTGATACAGGCATCTCGGGCTCTGCTGCTCGCAGAGTAGGTGATGCCTTAAAGGAAGTAAGTGCATCAACACAAGCTCTGTGTGTTACTCATCTTCCACAGATTGCAGCTCTTGCCGATTCCCACTATCTTATCCGTAAAACCGAGTCAGAAGGCAGAACCTTTACTCAGGTGAACCTTCTTGATATGAACGGCAGGGTAGAGGAGCTTGCCCGTATTATCGGCGGTGTAAATGTTACCGATGCCGCTTACGATTTTGCAAAAGAACTTTTAGGAATATAAATTATTATTTGGAGCAGATTATGAGAAAATGGACTGTTTCACAACTTGATAAAGCACAGGCACTGTCAATAAGCGAGAGTATGGGAATTCCTATGCTCCTCTCTGTTCTGCTCTGTATTCGAGGATATACTAACGAAGAAGATATCCGTAAATTTTTAAACGATGAACCAAAATTTTCCGACCCCTTTGTTATCAAGGATATGGATAAAGCAGCCCAGCGTATCAGATTTGCAATAGAGGAATCAGAAAAAATCTGTGTCTATGGCGATTATGATGCAGACGGAGTTACCGCAACCTCTTTGCTTTACTCTTATCTTCAGTCTGTAGGTGCCGATGTAGTTTATTATATTCCCTCAAGAGCAGACGAGGGCTATGGTATGAACCTTGAGGCGATAAACGGTTTTTCTGACCAGGGTATAAAGCTTATCGTTACCGTTGATAACGGTATCTCTGCACTTGAGGAAATCGCCTATGCAAACTCTCTCGGTATCGACACAGTCATAACCGACCATCATACAGTACCTGAAGAAATCCCCGATGCAGTAGCGGTAGTCGATCCGCATCAGGAGGATTGTCCAAGTCTTTTTAAAGAGTTTTCAGGTGTTGGGGTAGCCCTAAAGCTTGTTATGGCTATTGAGGGTGAGTACGGAGATACAAGGCAAATACTTGATAATTTCGCAGATTTAGCGGCTCTCGGTACAATCGGTGACGTTGTAAGCCTTGTTGACGAAAACCGCACTATCGTCAAAGAGGGCGTTAAGCTTATTGCAAACAGTGATCGTCCGGGTATCAGAGCTTTGCTCAGAATTGCCGGTTACGAAGATAAACCTGTAACCGCAAGTACCCTTGCATATACTGTAGTACCCAGAATTAATGCTGTGGGCAGATTGGGACTCTCCACAAAATCTGTTGAGCTTCTGCTTACAGAAGATGAATCTGAGGCAAATGCTTTGGCACAGGAGCTTTCCGAAGATAACGCAACCCGACAGCAGATTGAAAGAGATATTCTTTCTCAGATAGAAGAAATGATAATTAACGACCCTGCACTTACAATGCAGAGTATTATAATAATAGATGGCGAAAACTGGCATCAGGGTGTAATCGGCATTGTTGCCGCAAGGGTCAAGAGTGCCTTCGGTAAGCCTTGTATTATTATTTCAAGGGAAGGAGATAAAGCAAGAGGTTCAGGTCGTTCTGTTGCGGGATTCTCTCTTTCTGATGCTATCTACTACTGCAGCGACCTCTTGACTCATTTCGGCGGTCATCCTATGGCAGTGGGTTTCTCTCTTGACAGTATAGATATTGATGTTTTTAAAGAAGCTATGTACGATTATGCGGATTCATTCGAGGATATGCCTTTGCCTGAGCTTAATCTTGATTGTAAATTAAATCCTTCACTTCTTGATATATCCCTGCTTGAGAGCCTTTCTGCACTTGAGCCATTCGGTGCAGGTAATCCTTCACCGCTTTTCGGTCTTTATAATATGCATATTGACGATGTTAAAGAGCTTTCAGGGGGCAAGCACAGAAAGCTTACTCTATCCAGAGATAAGTCTATTGTTACCGCAATGTGCTTTAATACCGATATATCAGGTTTTCCTTATAAAGCAGGAGATACCGTAGATTTAGCGATTGCCCTTGATAAAAACTTTTATGCAGGCAATACATACCTTTCTGTTATCGTGAGGGATATTAAGCTCTCAAAGGTAGATAACGAAGCAGAGCTTATATCTGAGCGGATTTTTGAACGCTTCTCGACAGGTCGCAGTATTCGTACCGAAGATGCCTTGAAGATTCTGCCTGACAGAAACGATTTCTCCCGAGTATACCGCTATCTTCGAGATGAGGGCGGATACTCCGGAGCCGTTGATATGCTTGCGGTTAAGCTCTCTCTTCCTCTCGGTAAGCTTCGAGTTGTTCTTGTTGCTATGTGCGAGTTAGGACTTCTAGAGATTCGGGAAGGTATGACCAAAGCAGAAATTTCTCTGTGTCAGGTTAGTGGTAAAGTGGACCTTGACACAGCACCTATAATTATGGAACTTAAAGAGGTGTATATATGAGCCAAGAAATGAATTCTCTAAATGATTATATTGTAGATGATTGTGTTGATATGACTCATTATAACGACTATGAAAAGCTTAAGGAGCTTATGAGTAAGAGCGGATATAAGTTTGATATGGAGCGTATAGATAAGGCATACAAATTTGCTCTTGCTGCTCACAAGGATCAGCGCCGTGTATCCGGACTTCCTTACATTCTGCATCCTACATCCGTTGCCTGTATTCTTGTGGGTCTGGGTATGGATTCGGATTCAATCATAGCAGCTCTTCTTCACGATGTTGTAGAAGATACCGAGTATACCTTGGAGGATGTTACCAAGCTTTTCGGTTCTGAAATTGCACTCCTTATTGACGGTCTTACAAAGCTCGCAAAAATCAAGTACAGCAACCGTGAAGAACAGCAGGCAGAGAATCTTCGAAAAATGCTCATTGCAATGAGTAACGATATAAGAGTTATCATCATCAAGCTTGCCGACAGACTTCATAATATGCGTACCATCGGTTGTATGAAGGAGCAGAAGCGTCGTGATAAGGCTCTTGAGAATATGGAGGTTTATGCTCCTATTGCTCATCGTCTCGGTATTACAGCGGTTAAGGAAGAAATGGAGGATCTCTCTCTTCGCTATCTTGACCCTGTAGGTTATGCTGAGATTCAAGATGAACTCAACAACACAGCTCATGACCGAGAGGAGTTTATTGCCTCTCTCAAGGAAGAAATCTTAGAGCGAAGCAAGAGCACAATTGATAAAATTTATATAAGCGGCAGAGTAAAGAGTATTCATAGTATTTATCGCAAAACCTTTATGAAGGGCAAGACTATGGATGAAATCTACGATATTTTTGCAGTAAGAGTAATCGTAGATTCCGTTATAGATTGCTACAATGTTCTCGGAATTATTCACGATATTTACAAACCGATCCCAAACAGATTCAAAGACTACATCTCTACTCCCAAGCCAAATATGTATCAGTCTTTGCACACAACTGTTATCAACCACAGAGGCATTCCCTTTGAGGTCCAGATTCGTACATGGGATATGCACCACACCGCTGAGTATGGTATCGCAGCCCATTGGAAGTATAAAGCAGGCGTTGGCGGTAAAAGCGGCGACAGCTTGGATGAGCATCTTTCTTGGGTTCGAAAAATGCTTGACACCCAGAAGGACGCAGTGGATGCTACCGATATTGTCAGCACAATCAAAACAGACCTTAATCCAAACGAGGTGTTTGTGTTTACTCCCAAGGGCGATGTTATCAACCTGCCCAGCGGGTCTACAGTAATCGACCTTGCATATACTATTCACTCTGCTGTCGGTAACAGTATGATTGGTGCCAAGGTTGACCGCCGAATTGTTCCTATCGACTATCAGCTTAAAACAGGCGAAATTGTAGAAATTCTTACTCAAAAGGATGCACAAGGACCCAAACGTGATTGGCTTAAGATTGTAAAAACTTCCGAAGCAAGAAGTAAAATCCGTTCTTGGTTCAAAAAAGAACGTCGAGAAGAAAATATTGCAGAAGGTCAGGTTGAGTTTGATAAGGAGCTGCGTAAGTACGGTATAAGCATCCCTGAAAAAGAGCTTCCCGATTTTCTTTCTAAGGTTAATCTGAAAATTCAGGTTAATAATCTGGAGGATTTTTATGCTGCTATAGGCTATGGCGGTATTCAGCTCTGGAAGATTATGCCTCGTATCCGTGAACTTTATCAGAAGCTCTACGGCAAGCAGGCAACTGATGCAGTACCCATAAAAACCACAGAGCAAACCCGCAAGAAAGTCGGTTCAGGTGTTATTGTTGAGGGTATGGACGATGTTCTTATTAAATTCTCCCGTTGCTGTAATCCTGTCCCGGGTGATGACATTATCGGATTTGTAACCCGAGGCTACGGCGTTTCTATCCATAAGTGCGGTTGTACCAATGTACCCGAAGATATTTCTAAAACAGAAGAGCCGGACAGATGGGTGTCTGCTCATTGGGAGCAGAGTGTCAAGGAAACCTTCCAGACAAGTCTGGAGATTATCGGTGCAGACCGCACAGGATTCCTTGCAGATGTTTCCAATCAGCTTTCTGCTCTTCATATTATGATTCGTTCTCTCAATTGCCGAGAACTTCCTCGCGGCATGGCGATTATCAATGTAACTATTGATGTTACCGACACAGCCCATCTTAAGAGTATTATGGCACGACTCACAGGAGTACGCGGAATAACCTCCATTACAAGAAAATAACACGGAGGATTAGTTATGAAAGCAGTTATTCAACGTGTCAGCAGGGCATCCGTCTCTGTTGATGATAATATAATAGGTCAGATTAAAGCAGGATTTCTTATTCTTCTCGGAGTTGAAAAAGAAGATACCGAGATAGAAGCAGAAGTCCTTGCTTCCAAAATTTCGGGACTTCGCGTTTTCTGCGACGAGAATGATAAAATGAATCTCTCCCTTTCGGATATTGGCGGCGGTGTCCTTGTTATCTCTAACTTTACTCTTTGCGGCAACTCTAAAAAGGGCAGAAGGCCCTCCTTCGATAATGCCGCAAGACCCGACACAGCCCTGCCTCTTTATAAACATTTCTGTCAGTGTATGCGTAACGCAGGCATTGAGCAGGTAGAGGAAGGGGAGTTCGGAGCAGATATGAAGGTGGAGCTCTTAAACGATGGCCCCGTTACTCTCATTATTGATTCAAAGGAGCTTTCCCGATGATTGATGTAATGATGTTTCCCACAGGTGTTTTAGGCACAAACACCTATGTTATCAAGGATAAAGAAACAGATTTTATTGCCATAGTTGACCCGGGTTGCGAAGACAGAGCACTTACGAATTACCTTGACAGTATTCCAAAAATCAAAGTAAGATATATCCTCTTGACCCACGGTCATTTTGATCATATCGGTGCTGCTGAGTTTTATAAAAATCGCTACGAGGCAAAGATTATAATATCCTCTGAAGACGGCGATTTTCTAAAAGATCCCGATCTTAATCTTTCGGGGATGTTTGCAAAACCTCTTGAACCTGTATCTGCAGATACGTATGTTTTAGATGGTGATGTACTGGACCTCGGCAGGTCTAAGTTTAAATTTATGCTTACTCCGGGTCACACAAGGGGAAGCGGTTGCTTTGTTTTTGAGGAAGACAGTGTTATCTTTTCAGGTGACACACTTTTTTACTCCTCTATAGGCAGAACCGATTTTCCAACCTCTGACCCTGTGCAGATGCAGAATTCTTTAAAGAAGCTTGCCTCATTTACCAAAGACTATACCGTTTATCCCGGTCATAATCAGATTACTACTCTTAACAGAGAAAAAGAAAACAATCCCTATTTAAAGTATTAAGGACTTTTCATTTATGAATTTATATACAGTTAATCACAAGTTTCACTATGAACTTGAAAATTTAACAAGAGCCTTTTTCCCAAACGAGAAGATTTCTGTAGAAATGCTCGATGAAATCCCACAGGAGCTTTCTCCACCGTATATTCTTACAGTAAGCGGGGAGGAGCTTTTCGTATCTGTTTCTATTGGTGAGTTTTGTAAAGAGCTTACCTGTGTGAAGGGCTCTGACAATGAGCTTTTGATGGCGACACTTCTCTACAGGCTTTTAGAGGAATACACAGGAATTTCTCTTTCTTGGGGACTCTTAACCGGTGTACGTCCTATTAAACTTTTCAGAAAACTTAAAGAGCAAATGGGCAAGGAGGGTGCAGAAGATTATTTTAAAAACAACCTTCTCGTAAGCGAAGAAAAAATAAATCTTGCAGAAATTACCTGCTCGAATGAACAAAAGATACTGGATTTATCGAAGAAGGATTCCTTCAGCCTTTATATTTCAATTCCGTTTTGTCCCACTCGTTGCAGTTATTGCTCCTTCGTTTCTCAGTCGGTTGAAAAGGCAAAGCATCTTATCCCTCGTTATGTGGAACTTCTTTGTAGGGAGATTACCCATACCGCAAAGATTGCAAAAGAATGTAATCTCCGTCTTGAGTCTGTATATATGGGCGGCGGTACTCCCACAAGCCTTGAAGCTGACGACCTGGCAAAGATTCTTAAAACCGTAAGGGATAGCTTCGATATGTCTACCTGTCGAGAATTTACCGTTGAAGCAGGCAGACCGGATACTATTACTGAAGCAAAACTCATAGCCCTCAAGGAAAACGGCTGTGATCGTTTAAGCGTAAATCCCCAGACTCTTATTGACGAAGTCCTTGTGAATATTGGCAGACGCCATACGGTAGAAGATTTCTATAAATCCTTTGAGCTTGCCCGCAAGGTAGGCTTTGCTCATATCAATACAGACCTTATCGCAGGACTCCCCGGTGACACTCCCGAAACCTTCAAGTTAACAATGGATGGTATCTGCAGACTTTCTCCCGAGAGTGTAACCATACATACTCTTTCAATGAAGCGTTCATCTAAGCTCACAGGGGATAATGTGCAGATTGCAAAGCGTGATTGCGATAACGTCTCCGCTATGCTTTCCTGTGCTTATGATAGTCTTGAAAATCTCGGACTTGCCCCTTATTATCTTTATCGTCAGAGCCGTATGCTCGGTAATATGGAGAACACAGGTTGGTCAAAGCCAGATTTTGAAGGTATATATAATGTATTCATTATGGACGAAACCCATACCATCCTTGCCTGCGGAGCAGGAGCTGTTACAAAGCTTAAAGACCCCTATAGTGACAGAATAGAACGAATATTTAATTTTAAATATCCGTATGAATATAATGACAGATTTGAGGAACTTATAGAAAGAAAGAAGACGATTGGCCCATTCTATAAGGAACTTTTCTAAAGAAGGAGATTATAATGAGCGAAATTGTGAAAACTAAAAGCACCTCCCAGAGCTTTCTCAAGGGTGCTTTAGTGCTTACTATAAGTATGATTGCGGTTAAGCTCTGCGGACTTGCCCAGAAGGTTCTGCTTACAAATCTTTACGGAACCCTCGGCGAAACCTATGCAGAGTTCGGTACCGGACTTTTTGCTAATGCTTACGAGCTGTATGTGCCTCTCTTTACATTGGCAACCGTAGGATTTCCTATAGCGGTTTCCCGCCTTGTTTCCGAAAATTATGCAAAAGAAAGATACAACGATGTCCGTCAGGTGCACAGAGTTGCAAAGCCCTTCTTTCTTATAATGGGTATTGTCTGCTTCCTGATTATGACAGTTGGCAGCTTCTTCTATGTAAGCAGTATAGGTATCAACCAGCCCTATGCTTTGCCCGCACTTTTAATGCTTGCTCCTACAATTCTTTTTGGCTGTCTTGTGTCTGTATATCGCGGATACTACGAAGGTATGCGTAATATGACACCTACAGCAATTTCTGAGGTTATTGAGGCATTCTCCAAAATCGCAATCGGTGTTGTACTTTCATATATCGTTGTAAACATCGGCTCAAACCAATATGCAAATTCAGAAACAATCTTCGGTATGACCTTCGCTTCAAAGGAAGAAGCTTTTAATACCCTTGTTTCAATTTCTGTTGCCGCTTCAATATTCGGTATTACAATGGGAAGCTTTATTGCATTCCTTTTCCTGCGTATTCGTTTTGCTCTTAGAAAAGGTGAAATTCCTGCCGAATATTATATAAATTCCGTAGAGGCTCTTTCAAAGAAAGAAACCTTCAAAAAAATGGCGGCGACTGCTCTGCCTATCGGTATAGGTGCTCTTGTTATGAGCCTTTCGGGTACTATCGACAGCTTTATAATTCAGCGTGTAATTCTCGGTATGGCAGAGAATCAACCTGTAGCGCTTATGGCAGAGTTTAATGGTAAGCTTAATTCTGCTTTGGCAGAGGGTTCAATTCATACTTGCGTATGGGGTTACTATACAGCCTCTCTTACACTTGTTTCTATTGTTATAGCAGTAACTCAGGTTTTTGGCACAAGTGCTATGCCCAATGTAACCGCGGCATACACAAAGGGAAATAAAGAGGAACTCAAGCAGTCGATGAATACAGTTCTCCGTCTGACTACTATGGTAACATTCCCTTGTGCAATCGGACTTTCCGTGCTTTCCGAGCCCATTCTTTCACTTGTTTATTCAGGCAACGAGAATATCTCGATTTTCGGTGCAGAGGTTTTACAGGTTCTCGGTCTTGCAGTAATCTTTATGGGTACAATTACTCCTATATGTTCAATGCTGCAGGGAATAGGCAAGGTAAAAAGCAGTATGGGAGTATACATTTTTGGTACCGTTTCTAAAATTTTAGTATCTTATCTCTTTGCCCGTAACATTTCAATTAATATCGTCGGTTCGGCAATCGGTTCTCTGGTTTCTAACTTTTTGATGTGTGCAGTAGCTCTCTTTATCCTTGTCAGAAATACAAAAATTATGCCTGATTTTGTGTCTGTTGCACTGAAACCTATGCTTTCAGCAGTGCTTTGCGGTGCTTCTGCTTATGTTTGTTCCTATATTCTGCACCTGAATCTGCTGATTTCTATAGTGATTTCTGCTATAATCTACCTTGTAATGCTCCTCATATTGCATACTTTTACAAAAAATGAAGTTTTAATGCTCCCAAAAGGTAAAAAAATTGTAATAATACTTGAAAAGTTACATCTTATAAGGTAAAATATATAGTTGGAATGCGGTTTTTACCCTTTTCCTTTGGAGGCAATCGATTTGAGTACAGCAAAATCACAGTTTGAATTTAAAGAGAATTACAATTTTCAGGACCTTGTAGATATAATGAAGATCCTTCGTGAGCCGGGCGGCTGTCCTTGGGATGCAGAGCAGACTCATGAAAGTATCAGACGAAACTTTATCGAGGAAACTTACGAAGTTATCGAAGCTATAGATAAAAACGACTCCGAGCTTCTTCGTGAGGAATTAGGCGATGTGCTTATGCAGGTTGTTTTTCACGCACAGATTTCTCAGGAAGAAGGTACCTTTGATATTGATGCTGTTTGTGATGAGGTTTGCAAAAAGCTTATTATCCGTCATCCTCATGTTTTCTCTGATGTTATTGCTGATACTTCCGATAAAGTGCTGGAAAATTGGGATGCAATCAAAATGCAGACCAAGGAGCAAAAAACTCAGGCAGAAGTGCTCGACAGCGTAAGCCACTCTCTTCCTGCTCTTATCCGTGCTCACAAGGTACAGCATAAGGCTCGTAAGTTTGGCTTTGATTGGGACGATGTAGGCGGTGCTATTGATAAGCTTTCTGAGGAAATTGACGAGCTTCGCAATGCAATCAAAAGCGGAAGCGAAGAAGAAAAATTCGAGGAATTCGGCGATGTTCTTTTTTCTGCGGTAAATGTTTCCCGCTTTATTGATGTAGAACCCGAGCACGCACTTTCTTCATCCTGCGATAAATTCATTGCAAGATTCTCAAAGGTTGAAGCTCTTGCAAAAGAACGCGGTATTGATATGCAAACCGCATCACTCGAAGAGCTGGATGCTCTTTGGGACGAGATTAAAATGGCTTAATCTCAAACCTATTATTGTTATTTTATCGGCGTTGCCGAAATAAATAAAAAAATTTAACGGAGGTTCAATACTATGAACAAGACAGAATTAGTAGCAGCAGTTGCTGCAAAGAGTGGCATTTCCAAGAAGGACGCTGACAAGGCAGTTGCAGCAGTTCTCGATACAATCGTTGAGTCCATCACAGCTGGTGAGAAGGTTGCTCTCGTTGGTTTCGGTACTTTTGAGCAGAGAACAAGAAATGCAAGAACAGGTTGCGATCCCAGAACAAATGCAAAGATCGAGATTCCTGCTTCCAAGGTTCCCGCATTCAAGGCTGGCAAGGCATTCAAGGACGCTGTAAACAAGTAATTTGTTATCGATGGGCATACCGAGGTATGCCCATTGTTTTTTCTGGAGGATATATGAGACTGGATAAATATTTAAAAGTTTCCCGACTTATCAAAAGAAGAACCGTTGCAGCTGAAGCTTGCGGTGCAGGTAAAGTAATCGTGAACGGCAAGGTAGCTAAAGCATCCTGCGATGTAAAGCCATCCGATATAATCGAGCTCACATTTGGCGAAAAAACTGTTAAGGTTCAGGTTGTTTCCGTTTTGGAGCATGTGAGAAAAGAAGATGCAGATGCTATGTATAAAGCACTCTGATTTTCATATATTTTAACTCTTCTGCATAGTATTATTGTAATCTTTTAGGTGAGGGTGATATTATGCAGGAATCTATAACAGTACCACATAGTATAAATCTTGACAACAGAAGTGTTCTCATTCTGACTGGCATTAAGGATGTCTCAGGATTTGACGAGCAAACTGTCAATCTTTTAACGCCTATGGGCACTCTTATCGTAAAAGGCGAGCAGCTCCATATAAATAAGCTTTCTCTTGATACAGGCGAAGTAACAATTGACGGCAAAATCAACTCACTTCAGTATCTGGGTGATATGAAGCAAAAAGGCTTTATGTCAAAGATCTTCAGATGATTAAGGAGCTTTATGGAGTTTACTTTGTCTGACCAAATGCGTTGCCTTGTGAGTGCTTTTCTTTGCGGATTGCTTCTGGGCTTTGTTTACGATGTTTTCAGATTTTTAAGATTTGTGTTTTCGGGCGGCAAGACGGCTACGTTTATCTTTGATATTCTGTTTATGCTTTGCTTTTCTTTTACAAGCCTGTTTTTCAGTATGGCTTATTCCTTTGGCAAGGCAAGATATTTCACATTATTTGCTCAAGTGCTTGGAATTTTGTGTGTCAGATTTACTTATGGTTTAATGTCTATGAGATTGCTTGCACCTGCCTGTGCAAAAACAAGGCTGTTTTTTGAAAAAATACAGATAAAATCTAAAAAACTTGCAAAAAAACTATTGCAACCAAAATATAAAATGTTGTATAATAAAGTAAAGAAAAGAGATATTGCCAAAGATGACAATATTCAAAAATAATTTTTTCGAGGTAAACGGTAACATGGAACTTGAACTGCTGAGTAATAAGAAAAAAAGACGTCCTCTGCGGTATATTGTTCTTGGTGCCGTTTTTGTTGTTTTTTTGTTCTCTGCATTTTTGATGATTGCAAATAATAACAGACAAATTAAAGAAAAGCAAAAAGAGCTGGATGCCATCAATTATAAAATTGAAATTCAGCGTATTGCCAATAACTCTATGGAGCAGCAGTCTAAATACTCCGACGAGGAATATATGCAAAATGTAATTCGCAGGGCTCACGCTGATCTTGATTACGTCAGAGCAGGCGAAATCGTTTATGTAATTACTGCAGGAAACTGACCTGCTTAAAATATTTTTTTAGAAAAGGAAAAGTATGAAACCGGAAATTGGACAGATTTATGAAGGAAAAATTACCAGCATAACAAACTTCGGAGCTTTTGTTTCGTTACCTGACGGCCCCGACGGCATGGTACATATTTCAGAAGTGTCAGACAGATTTGTCAAGAATATTCAGGATGTCTGCCACGTTGGTGATGTTGTAAAGGTAAAGGTAATCTCTGTTGCCGAAAACGGCAAGATTGCTTTATCAATTAAGAAAGCAATGGATAAACCCGAGGTGTCTAAAGCCAAGGACAAGGATAATGATTCAAAGCCTGCGCAGCCTCGCAAACCTATGAGAAAACCTCAGGAGAATAAGAAACCATCACCACCTCCCGTGTTTTATCCCGACGGTGTTTGGGAAGAGCAGGTATCTTCAAATCAGGATTTTGAAGATATGATGTCTAAATTCAAGAAATCCAGCCAAGACCGTATGTCTGACTTAAAGCGCGGCTCAGAGGGCCGAGGCTATAGCCGTCGAGGCAACGGAAACGGCAGAAAATAAAATATAATACTCTCAAAGGAGGCATTTGTATGAAGATTACTTATGTTGCACGAAAAGTTACTCTCCGAGATAATTTCAAGGAGCGAGTTGAGAAAAGACTCCAAAAACTTGAAAAAATCTTTTCCGATTCTGCAGAAGCTACTGTAGTTGTCACCTTGGAAAAGAACAGACAGACAGTTGAGATTACCATCAAAGATAACTCTATGGTTTATCGTGCTGAGTCAACTATGAGCGAGATGAACGATGCTCTTGATAAAGTAATCGATATTCTTCAGCGCCAGCTTCGTAAGCATAAAACCCGTCTTTCAAAGCGTCTGCGTTCAGCCTCTATTGATGAGTTGTTGCCTGTTGCAGAGGAGGTTGAGGAAGAAGAACTCGCCCTTGTCCGCAAAAAGCAGATACCCTTAAATCCCATCTCCACTACAGAGGCTATTCTTCAGATGGAAATGACAGGACATAAATTCTATATGTTCTTAAATTGTGACACAGACGAAATCAACGTAGTCTATGCCCGTGATGACGGCGCATACGGATTGTTGGAGCCTTCTGTAAATTGATTACATTTAATTTTTAAAGGCGGGGTAATTCCCGCCTTTTTCTTATGAGGTCAGAATGAATAATTTAACTTTCAGCGCTCCTTGCCACTTTGGCACAGAAGGAATAGTCGCAAACGAACTCAGATTTATGGATATAGAAAATGTCAAGGCAGAAACCGGCAGAGTCCTTTTCTCTGGCGATTTCTGCACTTTGGCAAGAGCAAATTTAAGACTTCGCTGTGCCGAGAGAGTGCACATCCTTGTTGCACAGTTTTATGCCACAAGCTTCGAAGAGTTGTTTGAGAACACAGCAAAGCTTCCCTGGGAAGAGTTTATCGGTAAGGCTGAGGCTTTCCCTGTTAAGGGTAGCTGTCTTGATTCAAAGCTTATGAGCATCTCTGATTGCCAGAAGATTGTGAAGAAAGCAGTAGCTAAAAGACTTGGTGATAAATACTCTACAGCTTGGCTTGAAGAAACCGAAGCGGTACATCAGGTTCAGTTTCTCATAAGACAAAACAATGTGTCTCTGATGATCGATACCTCAGGTGCACCCCTTCATAAACGAGGCTATCGTAAAGATGCGAATGATGCTCCTATTAGCGAAACCCTTGCCGCAGCTATGGCGGACTTGAGCCGTGTACGACAGAATCATTTTGTTACTGACCCTATGTGCGGCAGCGGTACAATTCTTATCGAATCTGCCCTCAAGGCTATGAATATAGCAGCAGGCATAAATCGCACCTTCAGTGCTGAAAACTGGTCTTGTATTGATAATAAGGTGTTTAAAGCTGAAAGAGAGCTTGCGAAATCCTTGGAGCGACCTGATTGCGATTTCTTTGCAGTTGGCAGTGATATTGACCCTAAGGCTCTTGAGGTTGCAAGAATAAATGCTTTGATAGCAGGAGTAGGGGATAGAATCGAGTTTATAGAACGTGACCTTCGTGATTTCCTTCCCCAAAGAGAAAGAGGAACCCTCATTACAAATCCTCCTTACGGAGAGCGGCTTCTTTCAATAAAAGAAGCAGAAGAGCTTTACAGAACTATGGGCAAGGTCTTTGTTCGTAAAAGTGGTTGGAGCTATGCCGCCATAACTCCCGACGATGATTTCGAAAAGTGCTTTGGACGACCTGCAGACAAAAGACGCAAGCTTTATAACGGTATGTTGCAATGCCAGCTTTATATGTATTATCTGTAATGGTGATTTGCAAATAATCCTTTTCATAGATTTTTACTTAGGAGGAATATTGATGACATTCTTTAATAAGTATGTAAAAGGTGCTGTATTGCTTTCTCTTTCTGTTTTGTTGTTGCTGTCCTCAGCGGCTTGTTCGAAAAAGAATTCGGATAGCACAAGCAATACCTCAACTGCAGATGAAGTGTCAACTACAGCTATAAATACCACATCCCAACCTGCAACCGAACCCGAGGCTCTTGCAAAGTACACAATCGGTGTTATTATGTGCGGCGATAGCGAAGCTGATAAGGATGCATATAACGGTTTCGTTAGTGCCTTTGAGCATCGAGATTTTGAGCAGAATGGATTTCATCACAATATAATACTTTCGCAGGCTAAGGATGATGAGGATTGCAGAGCAAAGGCTCACGAGTTCGTGTCCCAAAATGTTGACCTAATTTTTGCAATTGGCGAAAAAGCCGCAGTTTCAGCGTCCAGAAGTACTACTGCTATCCCGATTGTCTTCTGTTCTGTAGCAGATCCTATTGAAGCAGGCTTACTTGATTCCCCCGCAACTCCTGAAAGAAATATAACGGGTGTTTCCGACTTTACTCCCTGCAAGGAGCAAATGGAGTTTTTAAAGACCCTGTATCCTAAGGCTAAAAAGATTTCAGCAGTATATTGTGCAACCGATGCAAACTCTATCCTTGTTTCAACCTTTGCTCAGGCAGAAGCGGAGGCTTTAGGCTTTGAATATAATTCATACACCGCATCAAACGAAAATCAGCTGAAGGTTACAGCAGAGAGTGCCGCAAAGAATGGTGATGTTATCTATCTTTGCGAGGATGAGTTGACTCTTTCAGAGCGTAAAGCTATCTTTAAAACTGCAAAAGAAAAGAAAGTTCCTGTGTTCTCTTCGACCTCAACCTTTTTAAAAGACGGTGCAGTTGCAACCTGCCTGCCTGATTACACCGAGCTCGGTTATGATGCAGGTGAGCTTGCTCTGATTATTCTCAAGGATTTGAAGCCCGTAAACGAGATTGCAGTTGAATACCCCAAGGTCTGCATAAATTATGTAAACGAGAAAAATAAGGATGAGTTTTCTTTGGATAATATAGATGTTACAGTGTATTAACATAAAATTAACATCTGCTGTCAAAATTCACTTGATTTTTTACAGAAAATGGTATAGAATATTATTAGCACTCAAACAAAGAGAGTGCTAATTGTTTGTATAATATTGTTAGGAGGATATATATGATTATCAAACCTTTACTCGACAAAGTTGTTCTCAAAGTTTCTGATGCAGTAGAAACTACTGCCAGCGGTATCGTGCTTTCCAGTGCCGCACAGGAGAAGCCCCAGTTTGCAAACGTTATTGCAGTTGGCCCCGGCGGTAAGATTGACGGCGAAGAGGTAACAATGTACGTTAAAGTTGGCGACAAGGTTATCACATCCCAGTATTGCGGTACTAAGGTAAAGATTGATGGCGAGGAATACACAATCGTTCGTCAGTCAGATATTCTTGCTCTTGTTGAATAAGAGATTTTTGGAGGTATATTTAAATGGCAAAACAGATTATTTACGGCGAGGAAGCTCGCAAGGCTCTTAAAACAGGTATCGATAAGCTTGCAGATACAGTTAAGATTACTCTCGGCCCCAAGGGCAGAAACGTAGTTCTTGATAAAAAATTCGGTGCACCCCTTATCACAAACGACGGTGTAACAATTGCAAAGGAAATCGAGCTGGAGGATGCATTCGAGAATATGGGTGCACAGCTTGTTAAAGAGGTTTCTATCAAGACTAACGATGCCGCAGGTGACGGTACAACTACTGCAACACTTCTTGCTCAGGCACTTATCCGTGAGGGTATGAAGAATGTTACTGCAGGCGCTAATCCCATGATTCTTAAAAGAGGTATTGATAAGGCTGTTGATACCGCTGTTAAGGCAATCATCGCAAACTCCGTACAGGTTAAGGGTACCGAGGATATTGCCCGAGTAGCAACAATTTCTTCTGCTAACGAAGACATCGGTAAGCTTATCGCAGATGCTATGGATAAGATTACCCAGGACGGCGTAATCACAATCGAAGAGTCCAAAACAGCAGAAACCTACAGCGAGGTTGTTCGCGGTATGATGTTTGACCGCGGTTACATCGCACCCTATATGGTAACTGATTCTGATAAGATGGAAGCAGTCCTTGACGATGCACTCATTCTTATTACAGACAAGAAGATTTCCAATACGCAGGAGATTCTTCCTCTTCTTGAGCAGATTGTTCAGGCTGGCAGAAAGCTTCTTATTATCGCAGAGGATGTAGAGGGCGAGGCTCTCACAACTCTCGTACTCAACAAGCTCCGTGGTACATTCACTTGCGTTGCAGTTAAGGCTCCCGGCTTTGGCGACAGACGCAAGGATATGCTTCAGGATATTGCTGTTCTCACAGGCGGTACTGTTATTACATCCGACTTAGGTCTTGAGCTCAAGGATGCAACCCTTGCACAGCTCGGCCGTGCACATCAGGTTAAGGTTGAGAAAGAAAACACAATCATCGTTGACGGTGCAGGCGACCCCAATGCTGTTGCAGGCAGAGTTGCACAGATTCGTCAGCTTATTGAGACAACAACATCCGATTTTGACCGTGAGAAGCTTCAGGAACGTCTTGCAAAGCTTGCAGGCGGTGTAGCAGTTATCAAAGTTGGCGCAGCTACCGAGATTGAAATGAAGGAAAAGAAGCTTCGCGTTGAGGATGCTCTTGCAGCTACAAAGGCAGCAGTTGAAGAGGGCATTGTTGCTGGTGGCGGTATCGCTATGGTTAACGCAATCTCCGAGGTTGCTAAGCTTGTGGACGAAACTGTTGGCGACGAGCAGACAGGTGTACGTATTGTTCTCAAAGCTCTTGAGGAGCCTGTACGTCAGATTGCAGCTAATGCAGGTCTTGAAGGCTCAGTAATTGTTGAGAACATTCTCCGTGAGGATAGAGTAGGCTACGGCTTCGACGCACTCGCAGAGGTTTACACAGATATGATTCCTGCAGGTATCGTTGATCCTACAAAGGTAACAAGAAGTGCTCTCCAGAATGCAGCATCCGTTGCTTCTATGGTTCTCACAACCGAGTCCTTGGTTGCAGACATCAAGGAGCCTGCTCCTGCTGTTGCAGCTCCCGATATGGGCGGTATGTACTAATTATAAATATCATTTTAAAATCAGCGGCATACGAAAGTGTGCCGCTTTTTGTTGCGGGTTAGAATACCTTTTTGTTGACATATTCTGCGTGGTTTTGTATAATAAACAGGTAAAATTATATTATTAGGCGGTGTTCTTTTTATGAAAAGATTATTGGCAATTTTATTTGCAGCTCTTATGGTGTTCTCTCTTTGTGCTTGTTCAAAGAATGAAGATAACTCCGATGCAACAGAAACTGTAACAACAGTACCTTCTGTTACAAAAGGCGATGGTACAACAGTTATTGTAAAGAAAGATATTCCTGATCCCGATATGCTCGGTGCTTGGAAGGCAGACAGCGAGGATGCACCCTATATCATCTTTACAGACACAAGCAAGGTTCGTATCGTCAGAGGTGCACAGTTTCTTGAGTCTGAGGTAGCCTATGGCGAAGACGGCCTTGGCAACAAGTCCATTGCAACAGATTGCAGTGAGTTTAAGGGTCAGTCTGTATATACAATAAAGGACGGTGTTCTTACAATCGTTCATCCTGTCCTTGACGACAATGGCGAGGTTAAAGATTACGAGAATCTTACCTTTAAGGCAGCAGCCGATTACAAACCTCTTCTTATAGAGCCTAAAGAAGGCTTTAAAGCAGACGATGCTCTTGTGGGCTTGTGGACTAACGAGCTGACAGGTGAGGCTTATGAGTTTACCAACGACGGTATTCTTATTATGACTGTTGAGAATTTTAACGGTAACGTTGAAACTTTTGTTGCTCAGGCAACTTATACAGTTGAGAATGGAAATGTTACAGTATATTCTATCGTTGATGGCGACTATAACGAGATTTCTCAATCAGGTGAGTATTATATTGAAGGAACAAAGCTTATGTTTATGAATTCCGATTACTACCTGAATGGCGAGGGAGATCCCAACGCGGCCCAGATTGCAGAATAATTGAATATGCATATTTCTATGCATAAATATGCATAAATCATTTAAACCTTTCCGAATGTTGCAGGATATTATTTATCTCTGCAATATAATCGGAAAGGTTTTTGTTTTGTTATCTATATCGATATTTGTATAGATTTATATTTTATATGGTAAAAATAAACAAAAGAGCGTAGGCTCTTTTGTGGTATTACAGCAAACTAATGAAAATTACATTTTTATGCTTAAAAGTGTTGCATAAATATTCTGAATATGATACTATTTATGCATATTCTAAAATCATAATTATATTTGGAGGTATTCATTATGAATAAAAACAAAGAATTTAAGAAAATCGTTCTTGCATATTCCGGCGGTCTTGATACATCTATCATCATCCCTTGGCTCAAAGAGAACTACGGCAACCCCGAAATAATTGCTGTTTCCGGTAACGTAGGTCAGGCTGACGAGCTGGAGGGTCTGGAAGAGAAGGCTATCAAGACAGGCGCTTCCAAGTGCTACGTTGAGAACCTCACAGAAGAGTTCCTCACAGATTACGTATTCCCTTGTGTACAGGCTGGTGCTCTTTACGAGAACTACATGCTCGGTACAGCTTTTGCCCGTCCCATTATCGCAAAGCGTATTGTTGAGATTGCAGAAGCAGAGGGTGCGGATGCTATCTGTCACGGCTGCACAGGTAAGGGCAACGATCAGGTTCGTTTCGAAATGGCTATCAAGGCTTTTGCTCCCGATATGCCCATCATCGCTCCTTGGCGTGAGTGGGATATTAAGTCCCGTGAGGAAGAAATCGATTACGCAGAGGCACACAACGTTCCCCTTAAGATTAACCGTGAAACTAACTATTCCAAGGATAAGAACATCTGGCATCTTTCTCACGAAGGTCTCGACCTTGAAGACCCCATGAACGAGCCTACCTACAACAAAGAAGGCTTCCTTGAAATGGGTGTTTCTCCCGAGATGGCTCCCGATAAGCCCACTTATGTAACAATCCACTTCGAGCAGGGTGTTCCAACAGCTGTTGACGGCAAAGAGATGAACGCAACAGACCTTATCCTTACTCTTAACAAGCTTGGCGGCGAGAACGGTGTAGGTCTCCTCGACATCGTTGAGAACCGTCTTGTTGGTATGAAGTGCCGTGGTGTATACGAAACTCCCGGTGGTGCTATCCTTTACAAAGCACACAATGTTCTCGAGACAATCTGTCTTGATAAGGAAACAGCTCATTACAAAGCTCTCGTTGCTCAGAAGCTTGGCGAGATGGTTTACAATGCACAGTGGTTTACACCTCTCACAGATGCAATACTTGCCTTTGTTAAAGAGACACAGAAGACAGTTACAGGTGATGTTACTCTCAAGCTCTACAAGGGTAATATGATTAACGCAGGTGTTAAGTCACCCTTCTCTCTCTACGATCCCGAGATTGCAACCTTCGACGAGGACGATGTTTACGATCAGTCCGAGGCTACAGGCTTTATCAACCTCTACGGTCTCTCCACAACCGTTTACGCTCGTATGAAGAAAAAGAACGGTCTTAACTAATCAAATTATTTAACTATAACATTCAGGTAAGCAGGTAACATTATGGATAAAATGTGGGCAGGCAGATTTGCAAAACAGCTTGATAAATTAGCAGATGATTTCAATTCATCACTTCGTTTTGACTGCCGTATGTATAAACAAGATATCGAAGGCTCAATTGCACATGCTCTTATGCTTTCTTCAAAGGGCATCATCACAAAGGAAGATTCCAATAAAATTATTGAGGGTCTTAGCTCTATCCTTGAGGACATCGAAGCAGGTGTACTCACCTTTGATAACGATGCCGAGGATATTCACATGTTTGTTGAATCTGAGCTTACAAAGCGTATAGGGGATGCTGGCAAGCGTCTGCATACTGCAAGAAGCCGTAATGATCAGGTTGCTCTCGATATCCGTATGTACCTGCGTGCTGAAAATAACGAGATACTCTCAATGCTTCTTTCTCTTATAGAAGCTCTGAGGGATAAAGCAAAGGAAAACACTGATGCTATTATGCCCGGCTATACACACCTTCAGCGAGCACAGCCTGTTACCTTTGCTCATCATATTTTAGCTTATGCTATGATGTTTATCCGTGACTACGGCAGAATCAAGGATGCCGTAAAACGTATGAATTCTTCTCCTATCGGATGTTGTGCTCTTGCAGGTACTACCTACGACACAGACCGTTATTTCGAAGCAGAGAAGCTTCAGTTTGACTCTATTATGCTTAACAGTATCGACGGTGTATCAGACCGTGATTTCTGTCTTGAGCTTCTCTCTGCTTATTCTGTGCTTATGATGCACCTGAGCCGTTTCTGCGAAGAGGTTGTACTCTGGTCATCTTGGGAGTTTAAGTTTATTGAGCTTGACGACAGCTACTCAACCGGTTCATCTATTATGCCTCAGAAGAAGAATCCTGATATGGCAGAGCTTATCCGTGGTAAATGCGGCCGTGTTTATGGTGATTTGGTAGCTCTTCTCACAACCTTAAAGGGTCTTCCTCTTGCTTACAATAAAGATATGCAGGAGGACAAAGAGGCAATTTTTGATGCAGTTGATACAGTTAAACTCTGTCTTTCTGTTTTCACTCCCATGATTGCAACTGCAACTGTTCTCAGGGATAATATGCTCACAGCCTCCAAGAAAGGCTTTATCAACGCAACCGACCTTGCAGATTATCTTGTTAAGAAGGGTATGCCCTTCAGAAGTGCTTATAAGCTGGTTGGTGAAACTGTTGCTTATTGTATAGCCAATAACACAGTACTCGATGACCTGCCTTTTGAGAAATACGCAGAGCTTTCCACACTTTTTGAAGAAGATGTTTATAACGAGATTTCTCTTGAAACCTGTGTAAACAAGCGTATTTCTGCCGGTTCAACAGGCCCTGCATCTGTGAATGCACAGATAGATTATGTTTCGGAGTTTTTAAACAATGACTAAGGTTTTTATAGACGGAAAAGCCGGTACAACCGGTCTTAAGATTTTCGATAGATTGTCTTGCCGAGCAGACCTGGAGCTTCTCACATTACCCGAGGAGCTTCGTAAGGATACCGAAGCTCGCAAAGAAATGCTCAATACCGCTGACATTGCCTTCCTGTGCCTGCCTGATGCGGCAGCTCGGGAGGCTGTTTCGCTTATTGATAACCCTCATACAGTAGTTATCGATACCTCAACAGCTCACCGTACAAATCCCGACTGGGCTTACGGCTTTGCTGAGCTTTCAGAGGAATATGAGGATAAAATCAGAAGTTCAAAAAGAATTGCTGTTCCCGGCTGTCATGCAAGCGGTTTTATTGCACTTGTATATCCTCTTGTTAAAGCAGGAGTTATTTCATCAGATACACTTCTCAATTGCTTCTCGCTCACAGGCTACAGCGGTGGCGGTAAGCAGATGATTGCAGATTACGAGAATGACGACAGAAATGCAGAGCTTTCTTCTCCTCGTCAGTATGGAATTGCACAGAGTCACAAGCATATTCCCGAGATGATGAGTGTTACGGGTGTTGAGAACGCACCTTGCTTCAGCCCTGTTGTTGCAGATTTCTTTAGCGGTATGCAGGTAACTGTACCTCTCCATAAATCTCAGCTCAACGTCGGTTTCACCATTGATTCTATAAAAGATGTTTATAAAAATCTTTACACCGACAATATGGTTACGTTTGTAGATTCAATGGACGAGAGCGGCTTTATCAGCACTAACTCTCTGTCAGGCTTTGATAATATGAAAATTACAGTAGTAGGCAACGAAGACAGAATTCTGCTTATTGCTGTTTACGATAATCTTGGAAAAGGTGCCTCCGGTGCGGCAGTTGAGTGTATGAATATTGCCCTCGGAATAGATAAGACAACATCCCTTCAGATTAAGGACGTGAAGTAATGAATATAATTAGTGGCGGTGTTTGTGCCGCAAAAGGCTTTAAGGCAAACGGCATCCATTGCGGAATCCGTAAGAATAAATCAAAAAGAGATCTTTCTCTTATTTATAGCGAAAAGCGTGCAGCAGCAGCCGCAGTTTACACAACCAATCTTGTAAAAGGTGCTCCCATTGCTGTTACCAAGAGCAATATTGCAGACGGCTATGCACAGCTTGCTATCTGTAACTCGGGTAATGCAAATACCTGTAACTACAACGGTGTAGAAATCGCAGAGCAGATGTGTTCTCTTATTGCTGACGCAACAGGTATTTCTTCAAAGGATGTAGTAGTAGCTTCTACAGGTGTTATCGGTGAGGTCCTTGATATTACACCCATCAAAGAAGGAATCCCTGCTCTTGTAGAAGGTCTTGGTGATAACAGCGACCTTGCCGCAGAAGGTATTATGACTACCGATACTGTTAAAAAAGAAATCGCAGTTTCCTTCAATATCGGTGGCAAGGAATGCAGAATGGGCGGTATAGCAAAGGGCAGCGGTATGATTCATCCCAATATGGCAACAATGCTTGTGTTTATCACAACTGATTGTGCAATTAGCCCCGATATGCTTCAGAAAGCCCTTTCTACCGACATTCAGGATACCTTCAATATGACATCTGTTGACGGCGATACCTCCACAAACGATATGGTTTCAATCCTCGCTAACGGTATGGCAGAAAACGAGATGATCACATCTGAAGGTGAAGAGTTTAATGAATTTATGAAGGCTCTGAATACAATCACAGTTTATCTTTGCCGCAATATTGCAGCAGACGGCGAGGGTGCAACAAAACTTGTTGAGTGTAAAGTAGAGGGTGCCGTATCCAAAGAGCAGGCAAAGCTTGCGGCGAAGTCCGTAATCTGTTCCTCTCTTGTAAAGGCTGCTATGTTTGGCTCAGATGCTAACTGGGGACGTGTGCTTTGTGCTCTTGGCTATGGTGTTAAGGATTTAAATCCCAACACAGTTGATGTGTCCTTTAAATCTGCAAAGGGAGAGATTCCTGTTTGCGTAAAGGGTGCAGGCATTCCTTTCTCTGAAGAACTTGCAAAAGAAATCCTCCTTGAAAACGAGGTAGAGATTCTTGTAAACCTTGGTGTTGGTGAGTATTCTTCTTGTGCTTGGGGTTGCGATTTGACCTATGATTATGTTAAAATCAACGGTGACTACCGTACATAATTTTTTAATTAAAGGATTTTATTATGGATTTTAAAATTACAAATGCACAGCGTGCCGAAATTCTTACACAGGCACTTCCTTATATTCAGAAATATAACGGCAAAGTTGTTGTTGTTAAATATGGCGGCAACGCTATGGTAAGCGAAGAACTTAAAATTCAGGTTATGGAGGATTTGGTTCTTCTCTGGCTTGTTGGTGTTAAGGTTGTTCTTGTTCACGGCGGCGGTCCCGAAATTACAGAAACTCTCAACAAACTTGGCAAAGAGTCTGTATTCCTTGACGGCCTGCGTGTTACCGATAAAGAAACTATCGACGTCGTTCAGATGGTTCTTGCAGGTAAAATTAATAAGAGTCTTGTTAATCTCATCGAGACCATGGGCGGTAAAGCTATGGGTATATCAGGTATTGACGGCAGAATGATAAAAGCCGTTAAGAAAGATGAAAGACTCGGCTTTGTTGGTAAAATTACAAGTGTTGATGTTCAGCCTATTACAGATTTACTTAATAACGGCTATATTCCAATTGTATCCACAATTGCTTGTGATGACGAGGGTAATGTATATAATATCAATGCCGATACAGCCGCCGCACAGATTGCAGGCGAGCTTAAAGCAGAGCGTCTTATCACAATGACCGATATTGCAGGTATTCTTCGTGATAAGGACGACCCTTCAACTCTTATTCCTGCAATAGATACCAAGTCTGCGGTTACACTCTTCCGTGACGGTACAATCTCAGGCGGTATGATTCCCAAGGTTGAATGCTGTCTGGAGGCTATCGCACGCGGTGTTAAGAGAGTTATTATTATGGACGGCAGAGTGCCTCATTCACTTCTTATCGAAACCCTCACCAACGAAGGTGCAGGTACAATGGTTGCAGAGGAATTGACAGATGAGTATAAAAGAAATTGATAAAGAATATATAGCTAATACCTATGGTCGTTTTGATGTAGCTCTTATAAAGGGCAAAGGCTCTCTTGTAGTTTCAGAGGACGGCAGCGAGTACATTGATATGGCAACAGGTATTGCAGTAAATACATTCGGTTATTGCGACGATTTATGGGTCAGTGCCGTAGCCGAACAGCTGATGGAGCTTCAGCACACCTCAAACCTCTACTACACAGGCCCTTGTGCAAGACTTGCGCAGATCCTCTGTGAGCGTACAGGTATGAGCAAGGTTTTCTTTTCCAATTCGGGTGCAGAAGCAAACGAGTGTGCTATCAAAGCCGCAAGAAAATATGCCGCCAATAAATACGGTGCAGAGCGTAATGTTATACTAACCCTCAAAAACAGCTTCCACGGTAGAACAGTAACAACTCTTGCCGCAACAGGTCAGGATAATTTTCACAAGGATTTTCTTCCTCTTACAGAAGGCTTTGATTATGTAGAAGCAAATAATATTGATGACCTCGTAGAAAAAGCAAATTCAGATAAAGTTGCCGCAATTATGTTTGAGTTTGTGCAGGGTGAGGGAGGAGTAATGCCTCTCACACCTGAGTTTGTTGCAAAAATCTTCGAGATTGCACAGCAGAGAGATATTATCACTATTGCTGACGAGGTTCAGACAGGCAACGGCAGAACAGGTGCTCTCTATGCATTTATGAACTATGGTGTTTCACCTGACATCGTTTCTACCGCAAAGGGTCTCGGCGGCGGTCTGCCTTTGGGTGCTACAATTTTCTCCTGTAAGGTAGCTGATGTTTATAATCCCGGCGATCACGGCTCAACCTTCGGCGGTAATCCTGTTTGTTGTGCAGGTGCTATCAGTATTTTGAATCGACTTGACGATGAACTTTTGGATGAAGTAAATAATAAATCCAAGTTTATATTCGATGAACTTACCGCTTGCGATGGTGTAGAAGCAGTAGACGGTATGGGACTTATGCTTGGTATCACCACAAAACGTCCCGTTGATGAAGTAGTCCGTGAATGTATGGATAATGGTGTGCTTGTTATCAAAGCAAAAACAAAGCTCCGACTTCTTCCTGCTCTTAATATCCCTTGGGATTTGCTTAAAGAAGCAGTAGAAATTATCAAAACCGTTTGTAACAATACGGAGGTTTAATATGGAAAACACTATTTTAAATTTAAAGGGTAAGAGTTTTCTTAAGCTCCTAGATTTTTCAAAGGAAGAAATTTCTGCTCTTATCGATTTGGCAGAGCTTCTTAAAACTCAGAAGAAAGCAGGTATTCCTCACAGAATCTGCGAGGGTAAGCAGATTGCTCTTATTTTTGAGAAAACAAGTACCCGTACCCGCTGTGCTTTCGAGGTAGCTGCTCACGACCTTGGTATGACTGCAACCTATCTTGACCCGGATGCTTCTCAGATAGGCAAGAAGGAAAGCATAGCCGATACAGCCCGAGTTCTCGGCAGAATGTACGACTCAATCGAGTACCGTGGCTTCGGTCAGGAAATTGTTGAGGAACTTGCAGATAAGGCAGGTGTGCCTGTTTACAACGGTCTCACAAATGAGTTCCATCCCACACAGATTCTTGCTGATTTCCTTACAATCAGAGAACATTTCGGTACTCTTGAGGGTATCAACTTTGTTTATATGGGCGATGCCCGTTACAATATGGGTAACTCTCTTATGGTTGGCTGTGCAAAGATGGGCATTAACTTTACTGCTTGTGCACCCAAGGAGTATTTCCCTGATGAAGAGCTTGTGGCAAAATGTCAGGAAATCGCAAAAGAATCAGGTGCTACACTTAAGTTTGAAACAGACCCCAAGAAAGCTGTCAAGGATGCTCACGTAATTTACACAGATGTATGGGTATCAATGGGTGAGCCTGCAGAGGTCTGGAAAGAGCGAATCGACGCACTCCTTCCTTATCAGGTTAACAAGGCTCTTATGGAAAGTGCCCGTGAAGATACAGTGTTTATGCACTGTCTGCCTGCATTCCACGACCTCAACACAGGCGTTGGCAAGCAGGTAGGTGAGCAGTTTGGTCTTGATGCTTTAGAGGTTACGGACGAAGTCTTTGAGTCCGAAGCTTCAATCGTATTCGACGAAGCAGAAAACCGTATGCACACAATCAAAGCTGTTATTGCAGCAACCCTCGGTAAAAACGTATAATTATATTTAAAAGGCGGTACAGCTCAAAAACTGTACCGCCTTGACTTTTTATTGTTTTATTAATAGAATTCGGTTTTAACAGATCTTCCGAAAAGCTCTTCCATTGATTTCTCAAAGGGCTTTCCTTCGAATAAGGTATCATAAAGCACAGAAACAATGGGCATTTCCACATTGTATTTCTCTGCAAGTTTTTTCAGAGCCTTTGTTGTCATAACTCCCTCGGCAAGCTTACCGTAAGTCTTGCCCAGAACGAAGCTTTCGCCGTACATTCTGTTCTGACTCCATTTAGAGAAGAGTGTAGCCTCATAGTCGCCTAAGTGGCATAGACCGTAAGCAGAGAAGGGATTTCCCCCCATAGCCTCAATAAGCCTTGCAATCTCACGGGTACCTCTTGCCATAAGCGCACCCTTGAGTGACTGATACTGCATACCGTCAAGCATACCTGCAACAATACCGATAACATTCTTTGCGGCTGCACCAATCTCACTACCAATAAAATCGTCGCCTATGTACATTCTGATGAGTGAGCTGGAAAATTTGTTACAAAGCAGATTTTTAACCTCTTCGTTCTTGCTGTCAATAACCATACAGTTGGGAATACCCTTTGTAAAATCCTGAGGATGACCGGGACCAACCCATACAGCGATAGGGGTCTTTTCTTCATCCACAAAAGCACCCACAACTTCAGAGAGTCTGCAGCCTGTAGCTTCCTCAACGCCCTTCATACAAAGAACGATGATTTTTCCTTCAAGGCTATATTTAGATATATCAGCCATATATTCACGCAGGTGCTGAGCAGAAATTGAAATAACAATAACCTCAGCTCTGCTGACAGCGTATTCCAAATCACAGCTGACCTCAATACTCTCAGGAAATTCAAGATAGTCGTTTTTTCTTGTATCACGCAGAGCTATGAATTCAGGTGCATCAGGGAGTCCGCAGGAAAGAACCTCGTGCCCTGTTTTATCAAGATACCAGGCAATACAGCTGCCCCATCTGCCGCATCCAAGTACAGATACTTTCATATATATAATCTCCTAATTGATAATAAAACTCCCGCCTGACCGCAGAAGGTATAATATAACCTGCTACTAAAAAAGCAGGTGGGTGCTCTCCCGTCAGCTTTTGGCTCCCTTCGTCCCTGAAAACAGGGGAGGTCTGCACGCCACTGACGGAGCAAAGCTCCCGATTTAAAGGTTGTAGGGTTATTTTTGCCTTATTCACGTATCAGGCAGGATTGTTTCTTTGTGAGTAGTTTGTTCAGAAGTTAAGGAATTACTCCTCGCCGAATTTTTCAGCAAATCTTTCCTCAAAAATATCAGCAAGCTTGTCAACGAGCTCATCATCCTGCACTTCAGCCAGTTCCCAGCCGTCTTCGCTGTCTTGAGCTTCCATAATGTAGTATTCGCCGCTGTCGGCTACCATATCCTCGGGATTATCAAAAACAGGGTAGAGAGCAAGATATTCCTTGCCCTCATACTCGATTGTGTCAAGTATCTCAAAGTTATGCTCTACATCGTCCTCATCAACCAATGTAATAAGGTCTGGTGAATATTCATTACTCATATAAATTGCTCCTCTTAATGTAAATTTATCCTATATAATTTTACCTTTAGGCGATAGTTTAGTCAAGTATCTTCTTATAAATTACGTTTTATATTTCTTAAATAATAATACAATATTACATCTTTTTATGTCGAAGCTTGTGCTTACAGTATATTTTTTCTAAACAGTTGAAAATTTCAATATAATATAGTATAATAACAATGTATATTTATAAGTATGTTTTCGGAGGGTCATTATGAGAATGATACCTTTCACATCGCTTCCCGAGAATATGCAGACGGAAGCAGTGAAGCCTTATTACGATATATTAAAAAAGAAGAGTAAAAGTCTTCTATTCAAAAGAGTACTTGATTTTTTAGCCTCTATTATTATTATTTGCATTCTTTTTTTGCCAATGCTTATAATCGGTCTTTTAATTAAACTTTCATCCAAGGGACCGATTATTTATAAGCAAGTGCGTGTTACAACCTTCGGTAAGAGGTTTCGTATTTGGAAATTCAGAACAATGAAGGTAGGCTCCGATACGTTAGGTGAGCTTACCTGCTCCGATGACGACAGAGTTACAAAAATCGGTAAATTCCTCAGAAAGTACCGACTTGATGAGCTTCCTCAGATTTTCCATGTTTTATCCGGTAAGATGAGTATTGTAGGTACAAGACCCGAGGTTCCCCGTTATGTTGACGAGTATACAGACGAAATGATGGCAACCTTGCTTATGCCTGCAGGTGTAACATCCCTTGCCAGTATAATGTTTAAAGACGAAGCCGAGCTTTTAGAGAAATTTTCTGATGTGGATAAGGAGTATATCGAAGTTATCCTTCCGCAGAAGATGGAATATAATTTAAAATATATCAGCAGATTCGGATTCCGCAGGGATCTTTATCTTATTGTTAAGACTATTGTAGAGGTTTTTCATTAAGTCCAAAATGTAGTCAGAGGTTTTTGTTATGAGCAAACTTAAACAACTTTTTCTTGATACCTCACTTTTCAGACTGGCATATATGCTTTGTTTGTTTTTCTGTATGGTGATGTATGTTTTTGTCGCTTCTTATGTTGTACTCTGTCTTTTGTTTGTGTGGGGAGCGGCACTTACCGTTTATACAATAATTAAGAAAAAGACTTATAATAAACTTTATTTAGGACTATGGATAGCATTGTTTGCCTGCTCTTTTGCAGTAACCATACTTTTTAATTTATCTTTAAATCTTGCCGCAGTAGGCTATAATATCGTAATGCTTCTGCATATTGGTATCTGCTTCTTTCTTTTTTATGGAATGTATACTGAGCGAACAGTTCCTTTCCGTTGGGAGCTCTATCTGATGGCAAGAGTTTTCGTTTATCTTTCAACAATCTTCACTATGGTCGGACTTGTTCTTATGCTTTTTACATCAGGCAAGTTTGACAACTATATGTACTACGAAGGTGTGTTCAAGGGTTTTTACATAAATCCCAATTATCAGGGCTATGTGTCGGTTATCTCTATTGTTTTTTGCCACATGCTCACAAAGCCCAATTTTATTATAAACTCTAACCAACAGCGTGTAAGCCGACTTTGGATAATCAGTTGTGTTTTCCTTAATGCTACAGCCCTTCTCCTTTGCGACAGTAACGCAAGCCTTCTTCTGATTATTGTTTATATAGCGGTATATGTACTTATGAAGCTCTTTGCTATGACAGAGAACCTGACTCCAAAGAAAATGATTATTCGTATGATAATTCTTGTTGTGGTTGGACTCATCGCTTTATCTGTTATGATGTTTGTCAGAGTTTTCTGCCGTGTAGGTGTTACCGCTGTGTTCAGTCCTGACGGTATTTCTGCTCAGGAGGTTAAGGATATAAGTTCGTCAGCCGTATTTGTGCCCGACGAGGATTCAGGCTTTACCAGCAGAATGTTCTTGTGGAAAGCAGGATGGGAGCTTTTCTGCGACAGTCCCTTGTTCGGTATGGGTAAGGGTGATCTTCTTGATGGCGTCATTGAGGTTACAGGTCGTACCAATTTTAACAACGACTTCGATAATGACATATTCCGTATGTGCTTTACAGATTTGCACAGCGGCTATCTGTCAGTGCTCAATCACGCAGGTATAATCGGCTTTATACTTTTCTTTACCTTTATTGTCAGGTATTTTATGATGATATTCCCTGTGTGGTTTTTGCAACGCAGAATTATGACCCATAGCGTATATCCTTGCCTTATATCCTTCATTGTTGCGTATATGATTTTCTCTTTTGTTGAAAGAACCATTCTCTTTGATGTAACCTTCTTTGTTATGACCTTCTGGTTGTTTATCGGTTATACCGCTTGTTATGCACTTGATTTTGGTTACAAGCGCAGGGGCAGCTTTTATATCTTCAATAAAAAGCTTCACCGAAAGTTAATTTGAATTGTTTTATTATCTTTTTTGAAAATACTAATAAAGCAAAAAATTTATTTATAAGACGGTGTTAATATGCGTTTGTTTCTAAAGAGAGATACTTCAATGTCTCATTCTCGATTTATTGTGTCGGATTCAAACGGAGAAACCAAATTTGTTGTAACAGGTAAGTACAACGATGCTATTCAGAAAATGGCAATTTCTTCACCGCAGGGCGAAGTCCTCATTAAAATTCGTATGCTTATTTCAAAGGTGCTCTCAACCTTTATCATCAGAAGCGATGATGAACACTTTACAATAATAGGCGGCAGAAGAGTGAGTCCTGATTTCAGCATTTTCGGCATTAACTGGAAAATCTGTGCAAGTGCTGATTTTCGTACCTTCGAGGTTTTTGATGCAGACGGAAGTCTCTTGATGACTCAAAAGTCCGATACCTGTTCTTCTAAGGGCTATTACACTTTAGACATATTCACACAAAGGCGGGAGCTTTTGTGTTTGGCTGTGGCAATCTGTATTGACGTTTATAATTTTGCCGATTCAGTTGTAGCCGCAACCATTTGATTTTTGTTATTTAAGATAAGGAGATATATTTATGGACAGATTACTTAAACTTCTTTCTCAGAATTCATCTTATTCTGTAAGTGAGCTTGCACTTTTAGTGGACGATACCGAAGAAAACGTGCAGGCAAAAATTAAAGAATACGAAGCCGCTGGTGTTATTAAAGGCTATCGTGCCGCAATCAATTGGGAGCTTGTTAAAGACAGCGGTGTTACCGCTTATATTGAGCTTAAAGTTACTCCCACAAAGGACAAGGGCTTCGATGAAATTGCCGAGAAGATTATGGCTTTTGACGAGGTTGCCTCTCTTTATCTTATGGCAGGTACATACGACCTTGCAGTAATCGTTAAAGCAGAGACAATTCAGGATGTATCTTCTTTTGTAACACGCAAGCTTTCTGCTCTTGACGGAGTGCTTGCTACAGCAACTCATTTTATTTTGAAGAGATATAAAGACGAGGGACTTGTGCTTTCCGGCACTCCCGATGATGAAAGGTGTATGCAGTTCTGATGGATTACAGTAAATATCTTAACAATACGATACGGAGTGTTAAGCCATCAGGTATCAGACGCTTTTTCGATATTGTAAACGAAATGGATGATGTCATATCTTTGTCTATAGGCGAGCCGGATTTCAGAACTCCTTGGCACGTTCGAAAAGCAGGTATCGACTCTCTGGAAAATGGTAAGACTTGGTACACACCAAACAGAGGCTTCAAAACTCTATGCAGTGAAATCAGTACCTTTGTTAAAAGAAAATATGATTTAGATTATAGTGCAGATTCAGAAATACTTGTTACCGTTGGTGGCAGTGAAGCTTTGGACGTAGCAATCCGCTGTTTAGTCAATCCGGGTGATGAGGTGCTTGTACATCAGCCTTCCTTTGTGTGCTATGAGCCTTTGACTTCTATGAGCGGCGGATCTACTGTTGTTATTGATACAAAGGCAACAAATAACTTCCGTCTTACGGCTCAGGAGCTTGAAGCAGCAATTACCGAAAAGAGCAAGGTTCTTATTCTTTCTTATCCCAACAACCCTACAGGCGCAATTATGGAAAAGAAAGATTTAGAGGCGCTTTGCGATGTAATTATAAAGCATGACCTTATTGTAATTTCTGACGAAATTTACAGTGAACTTACATATAAGGGCAACCATGTTTCAATTGCATCCTTACCCATGATGAGAGAAAGAACAATTGTTATCAATGGTTTCTCAAAGGCATTTGCTATGACAGGCTGGCGTCTGGGTTATGCTATGGGTCCCAAAGAAATAATCGGAATGATGACCAAGCTTCATCAATACTGCATTATGTCTGCTCCCACAGTTGCACAGTATGCCGCCATTGAAGCACTCAGAAACGGTGATAAGGATATTGAGCAGATGCGTAATGAATACGATATGCGCAGACGTTTCGTTGTAGGCAGCTTCAATGCTATGGGACTTGATTGTTTTGAGCCTTGCGGTGCATTCTATTGTTTTCCCTGTATCAAGTCAACAGGTCTTTCATCCGAGGAGTTTTGTACACGGCTTCTTCACAGCAAGCACGTTGCTATTGTACCCGGTGATGCATTCGGCGATTGCGGCGAAGGCTTTGTCCGTGTTTCATACTCTTATTCACTCAAACACCTGACCGAGGCAATCGGCAGGATAAAGGAATTTTTACAGGAGCTTTAATATGCAGATTCAGGCAATCGCACCGGCAAAAATTAATCTTACTCTGGATATTATGTCACGTCGTCCCGATGGTTATCACGAGGTAGATATGCTTATGCAGAGTGTTTCTCTTTATGAAACAGTAACTGTTGATGCAGACCCTAATGATACCAATACAGAGGGGAGCATCACTATTTCCTGCAATAAAGAAGGTGTGCCCTGCGATAGCTCCAATATTGCCTATAAAGCGGCAATAGCTTTTTTTGAATATATAAAGCGTACTCACGGCGATATTCATATAGATATAAAGAAGCAGATCCCCTTCGGTGCGGGTCTTGCAGGCGGAAGTGCAGATGGAGCGGCAGTTATCGTTATTCTCAATCGTCTATACAATACAGCACTCAAGGTGGACGAGCTTTGTGAAATAGGTGCTAAGGTAGGAGCGGATGTACCATTCTGCATTACAGGCGGTACAAAGCGAGCTGTCGGTATCGGAACGACCTTTAAGAAGGTGCCTAAGCTTACAAAATGCTTTATTGTTATATGTAAGCCGGAAATTTCTGTTTCAACTGCAAAGGCTTATGCTCTTGCAGACAGCCGCACAGGTGCAAAGTTTTCTTATACAGACCTTTGTGCCAATGCTCTTTATAAGGGAAGTGTGCGTAACGTCTGCGATTTTCTTCATAACGATTTTGAGGAAGTTCTCTCTTTAAAAGAAATCAATGATATTAAGTCAATAATGTTAAATAATAAAGCTCTCGGTTCTGCAATGAGCGGTTCAGGCTCTGCTGTGTTCGGAATTTTCCTCACAGAAAAAAAAGCAAAGGCTTGTGCAGAGATTCTTCGAGGTGTTTACGAGGATGTGTTTGTTGTAACTCCTGTTAAAGAGGGCGTTATAATAACAGATATAAAAGTTTCTGAATAAGTAATAAAAACCTGTCAATAATCAGCGTAGAATAACTGATTAGGCGGGTTTTTTTATAATGAAAGTTTTACTTAAATCCTTGTGTGTAGGTTTTATCGTATCAATTCTCCTTTCGCTTGTGTCCTTTGAGGGCGAATGCAGAGAAATCAGCGAGCAGGTTTTCAGAATCCATATTCTCGCAAACTCCGACAGTGAAGAAGATCAGGATTTAAAAATCAAAGTTCGAGATGCAATACTTAAAGAAAGTGATAAGCTGTTTTGTGGTGCTCATAATAAAGAAACGGTAAAGAACATCACAGCAGAGAATCTTGACTATTTTAAAGGTGTTGCTGAAAACACAATAAAAAATGAAGGCTACGATTACAGCATCAAAGCCTCTCTTACCAATATGTATTTTGATACCCGATATTACGATGACATAACAATGCCCTCGGGATTTTATGATGCCCTTCGAATTGAGATAGGAGAGGCAAAGGGCAAAAATTGGTGGTGCGTTATGTATCCTTCCTTGTGTCTTTCTGCTTTTTCAAAAGGGGACAGTCTGCAGGAAAAACTCAGCACAAAGCAATATGGTATTGTTTCTTCAAAGGGCAAATATAAATTTAAATTCAAAGCTGTCGAGATTTTTAACAGTATACTCGATAGATTGTTTTAACGTTGTACTTTTTATGGTACATCCTAACTGTTAATATATACTTATAATTTATCCTTTGGCGGTGATTTAATGTTTCGTTTGGTTTTGGGCAGAAGCAAGAGCGGAAAAACCGAATATGTAAGGAACTATCTGGGAGCCTTGGCTTCTCAGGGAGAAGATAAGCTTCTTATGATAGTACCCGACCAGCAATCCTTTGATACCGAAAAAGCCTTCTTGGAGCTTTTAGGCGCTAAGGATGCTATGAGGGTAAAGGTGCTGGGGTTTTCTCGTCTTTGCGATTATGTCTTTGATATTTTGGGCTATTCAGTCAAGACTCTAGCAGACGACTCTGTGCGTACTCTTATTATGGGTATGGCTTTGGAGGATACCTCCGATATGCTTCGCCTGTACAGTGATAAAGCTTTTTCTCCTCAGCTTCTTTCAAAGATGCTCTCGGTTCAGAAGGAGTTTGTTCGCAATAAGGTAACAAAAGAAATGTTCCAAAGCGAAGTAGCAAAAAACAACACAATACTTCGTGATAAGCTGTATGACACAGAGCTCATTCTTTCGGCTTATGATGCTTTGCTTTCATCCTCTTTTCAGGATGCAGAAAGCGAGCTTTCTCTTGTAAACGACCTGCTTTTAAAGAATAATATATTCGACGGATACTATGTTTGCGTAGATTCATACCTTAGCTTTACCGAGCTTGAGCTTGAAGCTTTGCGTATTCTAATGAGTCAATGTAAAGAGCTTCTTGTAACCCTTTCCGATGACAATTCAGATGCCGAGGACAGCTTTTTTGATATTTCAAAGTCAACCGCAAAAAGACTTCTCTCTTTTGCAAAGGAAGACGGAGTAAGTATTTCATCACCTCTTTTGTGTGATTATGAAGACTTTTTTACAAAGCCCGAGCTTTCTCATATTGAAAAGAATATCTTTGATTATACAGCAAAGTTTGAGAAGCTCCCGATAAACCCTTCTGATTCTCCCGTATGCATATACAATGCAAGTAATATTTATGAGGAATCCGATTTTGTAGCAAGAAAAATCCGTGAGCTTGTTCTCACTAAAGGCTACAGATACAACGATATTGCAGTAGTCTGCCGTGATGTAACTCCCTATAGAAATATTCTGGATACTGCACTTTCCAAATACTCAATCGAGTATTTTATGGATTCACCGTCATCAATTCACTCAAAGCCCCTCATAAAGCTTATTACTGCCTGCTTTGATGCGATTACAACAGGATTTGATAAAGAGGCTGTGCTGGCTATTGTTAAGTCAGGTCTTGTATGTTCTGATATTACTACAGTCGGCTTGTTTGAAAATTACATATTCACATGGGGCATCAGCGGCAGTAAATTCAAATCCGAGTTCACAGCTAATCCCCGCGGCTTTGCAGATGAGTTTAATACCAACGATCTGTATGAACTTACAAAGATAGAAGAAATCAGAAAATTTGTTATCACACCTCTTGTTGAATTCCGCGAAAAAGCAAAGAACGCAACTGCAGAAACGATATGTAAAGAACTCTATAAGCTCCTTCTTACTCTGGATGTAGATAAGCATATTCTTGCTTTGTGCGATGTATTTGAAAAATCAGGGGAACAAAGAGCAGCGGAAGAACTCACAAGACTCTGGCAGATGCTTTGCGACACCTTGGATAGAACAATAGCTGTTATCGGAAACAGAATTGTTGCTCCAAAAAGATTCAAAGATTTACTTTTGCTTCAGTTCTCCTCGCAGGATATGTCTTTCATTCCTCGTGTTCTGGATCAGGTAACTGTAGGCGATATAGAACATTTGCGTCTTTCAGATAAAAAGGTAGTTTTTGTAATCGGTGCTGTTGAGGGAGAGTTTCCGAGAGCAACAAGCGATAGCGGTCTTTTTACAGATGCAGAGCGTCAGCTTTTGTGTGAAGCAGGAGTACTTACCGATAAATCTCCCGACAGAGATTATCTGCGAGAAGAATACCTTTGCTATTATGCTCTTACCAGTGCTTCAGATATGCTTTTTGTAAGCTATCCGTCCTCTAATCTTAAGGGTGCTTCTTCGGTTCATTCCGAAATTATTTCATCCCTCAAATCTCTTTTTACAGGTCTTGAGGAAGTAAACTCCTTCTCTGTTCCTATAGCAGATCGTCTTTGGGCTGCAAAGCCATCTTTCGATATTTTTGCCGAAAGACTTAATTCAGATGATGCCTTGAGCAAAGCCCTTGGAGACTATTATCGTTCAAAGGATGAATATACAGCCTCTGTAAAAGCCCTTGAAAACTCCCTAAAACCCGCAGAACATTCCATTACCGACAGAAAGATTGCAGAAAACCTCTTTGGCAGTAATATGTTCCTTTCCGCTTCTCAGGTTGAAAAGTTCTATTTGTGTCGTTTCTCTTATCTTATGAACTACGGCTTAAGGCTCAGAGAAAGAGAGCGAGCAGAAATAGATAATAGGGAATACGGCTCCTTTGTACATTATATTTTGGAACATTTTATAAAGGCTCACACTAAAATGCAGATGTCCTCAATGGAAGATATGGAAATTGAGGAGTCTGTGACGCAGATTGCAAAGGAATACGCAGAGCTTCATTTTGGCGGTCTTTCCGATAAATCTCAAAGATTTATTTACCTTTTTGAAAGAGTGATTGTAAACACCGCAAAGCTTTTAAGGCATCTTATTGACGAACTTGTACAGAGCAGCTTCAATCCCGAAGCCTTTGAGCTTTCAATTGGTGATGATATTCCTGCATATTCTCTTACCTTGCCCACAGGGCAGAATATAATTATTCGAGGTAAAGTGGACAGAGCAGACATTATGCGTACCGACGATAAAACTTATATAAGAGTTGTTGATTATAAAACAGGCACAAAAGTTTTTGAACTTTCGGATGTAATGTTCGGTATCAATATGCAGATGCTTATTTATCTATCTGCAATTTCAAAAGATACAACCTCACACTTCGGTTCTGACATAACCCCTGCAGGTGTTCTTTATGTTCCGTCAGTTTATCCTGTAATAAAAGCAAAACCCGGTAATACAGAAGAAGATGTACTCAAAGCCCAGAATAAAAAGCTTCAGATGAACGGACTTATTCTTCAGGATATGGATGTGTTGCAGGGTATGGATAGAGAGATGCAGGGCAAGTTCATTCCTGCATATATCAAGAACGGTCAGCTTAAAGGTGCAGGAAGCTTAGCAAGTCTTGAGCAGATGGGTGCAATTTTTTCTTATATCGATAAGCTTGTAGGCGAAATGGCAACCGAATTATACGGCGGCAAAATTTCTGCCAAACCTGCTGTCGGTCGCTACAAAGCCTGCGACTATTGTCCTTATGGTGCCTTGTGTAAGCACACGGAAGATGACCCAAGTCGAAATATTTTTAAGTATGATGCAAAAGAAATTAATGAAATATTAGGAATAAAAGAAGAGGAGGTGGCAGAGTGAGCAGACAATGGACAGAAAACCAGAAGCTTGCAATAGATGCACGTAAAGGCTCTTTGCTTGTAAGTGCAGCGGCAGGCTCAGGCAAGACTGCGGTTTTGGTTGAGCGAGTTGTACTTATGGTAACAGACAGCGAAAATCCTGTCCCTATCGAGCGGCTTCTTATTGTTACATATACAAGAGCAGCTGCTGCCGAGCTTAAAGAGAGAATAAGCAAAACTCTCGGTAAGCTTATATCCGAACACCCCGATAATAAGTGGTATCGCAGACAGCTTATGTATCTACCCCGAGCACATATCTCTACAGTAGATAGCTTTTGCGGTGATATAGTAAGAGAGTTTTTTCAAGAGATTGATGCACCCTCAGATTATCGCATCGCAGACAATAACGAGCTTGCGATTTATGTAGAGGATGCATTTGATAAAACCTTGGAGCATTTTTATGCCGAAGGTTCAGCAGATTTTTCCAGACTTATCGAAACCTTTACAACTGTTAAGACCGATAGGAACTTAAAGGATATTGTCAAATCCCTCTATGACTTCCTCAGGTCTCATCCCTTCGAAGAAAAGTGGCTTGATGAAAAACTTAAATTTTATACTGAGTTTACAGGTGCTTCCGAGAGCGTATGGGGTAAGGTAATTATCGATTACGCTATATCTGCCGCAGAATACTGTATCGACCTTACAAATGTATCTCTTAAGATTCTGGAGCAAGATGCCGAGTTGTATTCTTTGTCATCTGCTTTGTTCCTTGCGGATTTGCAGTACCTTGAAATTTTACACAAGAAGCTTGTCTCCTTTGATAATTGGGACGCTATCAGCCGCTTTGCAGACAGTTTTGTCAGTGGCAGATTTGATGCAAAGGGTTATAAAGATCATCCCTTTAAACTTCGTGCTGCTTCAAACCGAAACCTTGTGAAAGCAACAATAGGTAAAATTCAAAGCCTCTTTACAAAAAGAGAGGACGAAATTATAAAAGAGGTTTATTCTCAGAGCGGAATTGTCAAAAAGATGTTTGAATGCCTTGTAACCTTCAAGGAGTATTATTCACAATGTAAGCTTTCAAAGAATATTGCGGATTTTTCAGATATTGTTCATTGGACGTTGAGCCTTCTTGTTAAGTGCAACGAGGAAGGTAACTTTGAGTTTACCGAAATTGCAGATACCATATCAGAAAGATTTGACGCAGTAATGGTAGACGAATTTCAGGATGCCAACGAGGTACAGGATCTTATCTTCAAAGCCGTATCTCACGGCGGTACAAACCTCTTTATTGTTGGTGACGTTAAACAGAGCATCTATGGCTTCAGACAAGCTATGCCCGAAATCTTTTTGAATAGAAAAAACTCTCTGCCTCTTTACAGCAGAGAGCTTGATAACTATCCCTCAAAGGTAATCCTTGAGAGTAATTTTCGTAGCCGAAGCGAAGTAACTGATTTTATTAATTTCGTATTTACTACCATAATGTCTACAGCCGTAGGTGATATGGAATATACAAAGGAAGAGCATCTTGTACCCAAGGTTCCCTATACTCCTGCTGATACTCCCTGCACAGAGCTCCATCTGCTTGACCTTGACAATATAGGTGAAATAGAAGGAATGGTAGCAGAGGCAAGGCATATTGCTTCTGTTATTTATGAAAAGATGAAGAATACAAAGGTTAAAGGAGAAGAGGGGGAGCGTAACCTTCGCTTTGGAGATATTGCAATTCTTATGCGTTACACAAAGCGAAGTGCTGATATTTACGCAAACGAGCTTCGTCGTTACGGTATTCCTGTAATTACCGAGAGTGAAGCAGGCTTCCTAAGCTTGCCCGAAATTAAGCTTGCAACCGATTTCCTGCGTGTAATCGATAATCCCTTGCTCGATATTCCTCTTGCAAATGTACTGATGTCTGCGGTATATGGCTTTACCATTGATGATATGGCACTTATGCGTGCAGACAGCAGAAAACTTCCTCTGTATATGTCACTCAAAAAGTACGCAGATAAAGGTGACAAAAAAGCCAAACGAGTTATCAGCGACCTTGATGAACTTCGCAATATTTCTCTTTCAATGCCCTGCGATATGTTCATAAATTGCTTTTACGACAAAACAAGTCTGCTTTCAATTTCGAAGGCAACAGGCGGTGAATATGCATATAATAATCTCTGTCTTTTAAAGGAATATGCCACAGAGTTTGAGAAGGGTATTAACAAGGGGCTTTCTGCATTTTTAAATTACCTTCAAAGGCTTTTAGATAATGAAAAAGACCTGCCCACCGCTGTCAGCAGTAATCCCGATAACAGCAACGTTGTTCGTATTATGACTGTTCACAGCTCAAAGGGTCTTGAGTTTCCTCTGTGTATTCTTGCCAATACTCACAGAAAAATCATATCAGATAAAGATGAGGATATAATAATTCATTCAAAACTGGGCTTTTCTTCAAAAATTAAAGATGAAGAGCTTATGTATACATACAGTACATTCCCTCGGGATGCAGTTATGCTTGAGACAGTCCGTGATGAACGCTCAGAGGAAGTCCGTATCCTTTACGTTGCCTTAACAAGAGCAAAGGAACGCCTTGTGATTCTTTCAACAATGAAGAATCTGAAAGGCACAGTTACCAGGCTCGGTTCTACGTTGGCTGATACAACAAAGATTTCTCCTTTCATTCTTCGTGACAGCATTTATCTCAGCGATTGGATGATAATGCTTGCTTTAATGCATCCTGCATCTTCTGATTTGCGTGATTATGCAGAGATGGAAAAAAAGAACTTTTCCTGCGTTGATACAGGCAACTTCCTCGTAAATATCGTTACCGACCTTGAGTATGATTTTGAAGGCGCAGTTGGAGAAGTTAAAAAGAGAGTAGCTTACGAAGACGTGCCCGAAGATATTTCTTCTATAATCAAATCCCGATTTGACGGCTTCATATATCCTTATGAAGCACTTTGCAGAATTCCCCAGAAGGTAATTGCATCCGCTCTCGCTCACAAGGATACAGAAAAGTTCTTCTCAAGAACTCTTCAGAAGCCTCGCTTTGAATCCGATTCTCCTCTCAGTGCCGCAGAAAAAGGTACAGCAATGCATACCTTTATGCAGTATTGCGATTATAATTCAGCAAGCGAGGATTTGGAGAAAGAGATAGAAAGACTTATTCTTTCAAATCGACTTTCTAATAATCAGGCTGAGGTGCTTGACAGAAATAAGCTCACAGATTTCCTTGAGAGTGATATAGTAAGCCGAGCTTTAAATGCAAAAGAATACAGCAGAGAATACCGTTTTACCGTAAATATTCCTGCATATCTTGCCGATGATACCCTCACAGGCGAAGCAAGAAATCAGCAAATTATTCTTCAGGGTTCAATTGACCTTGCAATTATCGAAGATGATGGTATAATAATAGTAGATTATAAGACAGACAGGGTTAAATCTTTAGAAGAGCTCTCCGAGCGTTACAAAAAACAGCTGGTGCTTTATAAATACGCTATGGAGCAGACTACCGGCAAACCCGTTAAATCTTGCCTTATATATTCTGTATATCTTTGTGAAAGTCTGGAGGTTTTATAATGAAAAAAGTTTTACTCACTCTTTCAGTTCTTTTAGCAGCACTTATCATCTTATGTGTATCTGCATCAGCTTCTGCAGTTGATTTGTATCCAATAGGTGATAGCGATTTAAATGGTGTTGTTAATGTCAAGGATGCTACTCTGATTCAGAAGCATGTGGCTTCTATTGTAACTCTTGATGATTATGCAGCTTTCTTTGCTGATGCAGATGAAAATAAAATTGTCAATGTAAAGGATGCTACTCTTATTCAGAAATTTGTTGCAGGTATGGAGACAAACTCAAATGTCAATACTTTAGCTGCACATCCCGATAGTTTGCAAATTGTTACTACACCACCTGCTACTTCCGAAATTCCCACAACAACTGCACCCATAGAGGTCCCTAAAATGGATACTAATATTACAATCTATTTCTCCAATAACCAGAAGTGGACAAAGGTAAACGCATACCTTTATAATGAAGCCGCAGGCACACAGAATGCCGATTGGCCAGGTGTAGCTATGAAGCTTCACAGCACAAACGACTACGGCGAGCAGATATATATGCTGGATGTAGATGTTTCCGAGTTTAACCGTGTTGTGTTCAATAACGGCACAAGCCAGACTATGAATGCATCCCTTTCTGTTGCAAGCTCTGGCTTCTATATTGCAAAGAACACCCCCAAGAACTCTATGGCTTTAGGTGTTTATGCATTTAACGAAGTTAATTATGGTAAGATAGATAAAGTAAGTCTTGACTATCCCGATGGCTACAAAAAGCCCATCCAGATCTGGACTCCTAACGGTTATGATCCTGCAGATACCGATACAAAGTATCCTGTAATCTATCTCCTTGACGGACAGAATCAGTTCCTTGGCACAACCAACGGCTACGGCGGTTGGGTAACCGATAAGATTGCAACCTGTCTTCAGACAAACGGACACAAAGGTTTTATCCTTGTAGGTATCGATAACTCCCGTAATCGTGACAAAGAACTTACTCCCGATATCGGTGATGTTGTTGCAAAATACAAGGGTACATTTGAAAACGGCGTAGGCGAGACCTTCTCCAATTTCGTAGCAAACGATGTAATGGAATATGTAAAGGCAAATTACAATGTTTCGGATAAACCCGAAGATAATGCTATCATCGGCTCATCTTCAGGTGGTATCGAGGCATTCTACATCGGTATGGAGAATATGGATAAATTCGGCAATATCGGCTCTATCTCTCCTGCGTTTATGCTCTTCGGTAAAGCTGATTGGGATACTTATCTTGCAAAGTTCGATTTCACAGATGCAGACAAGCTTCCCAGAATTTATTTCTTCAACGGCGGTGCCGATTCCCTCGAGAAAGAACTCAAGCCCTACGCAGAAGCAATGCCTCAGTGGATGGCAAAGCTGGGCTATCCTGAAGAGAAAATGACCTTTGTCTTTGAAGATACCTTCTCTCATAACGAGTATGCATGGCGTATGATAATGCCCGAGATTATTGCTTGGCTCTTTGAGCTCTGATAAAAATCTTCCGATTTTTGTAGGAGCTTCATAAAACAGTTAATCCTCCCTGTGAGAAACTTCATAGGGAGGATATTTTACTGGTGCGGGAATATTTCAAAGGCTCCTTAGATTGTCAATCCAAGTGCAACACCTTGGCGAGATATTCATTGGGGGACAAATAACCAAGACATTTTCTAG
>SVQA01000014.1 GCA_015065545.1 Oscillospiraceae bacterium | reverse complement strand
GCCGCAGGAAATGCAATCATCATTGATAATATATGCCATGGGAGGCACCTCCTTAATAATTTTCGTCTACTATTGTAACACATTTTTTCAAAAATGCAATTACTTCAGCACATTTTTCTTGAATTCCCATAAATTTTTCATAATTCGCAGGAATAAAAGGTCATTTTAAAGGTCTTATTCCAAACCTTTCAGCTCTTCTAGTTCCTTTTTATCAATCTGAATATGACCGTCTTTGATGATTTTTACATCCTTAACCTTGAAGCTCTGGGGTGCTGCCTCAGGGGGTGTGTTATCCATCTTAACCTTAAGAGTACCTGTAAGCAGAGAAACCTCAACAACCGTACCCTTACCGAGAGGAGTTTTAACAATAGCCCCAAATTTGGGTGTATTGCGAAGAAGGTCTGTATAAGCCTCCTGCTCGTATTTAAGGCAGCACATAAGTCTGCCGCAGGTACCCGAAATCTTTACAGGAGAAAGAGAGAGTCCCTGCTCCTTTGCCATTTTGATAGATACGGGATGGAACTCCCCAAGGAACTTGGAGCAACAGAATTCCTTACCGCAAACACCAAGACCGCCAAGCATCTTTGCTTCATCGCGGACACCGATCTGACGAAGCTCGATTCTTGTTTTGAACACTGAGGCAAGATCCTTTACAAGTGCTCTGAAATCAACTCTGCCGTCTGCTGTAAAGTAGAAGAGAACCTTGCTTCCATCAAATGTATATTCAACATTAACCAGTTTCATATCTAATTTATGCTCAGCAATTTTAGAAAGAGCAATCGAAAAAGCTTTTTCTTCCAGTTCTTTGTTTTTCTCCAGTTTCTTAAGGTCGGCGTCGGTTGCCTTGCGGATGATATTTTTAAGAGGATGTACAATCTCTTCGTCGGGAACCTGCTTATTTTCCACAGCTATCTCACCGCATTCTACGCCTCTGGCTGTTTCAACAATAACCATATCCCCCGCTTTGAAAGTTTCCTCGCCGGGAGCAAAATAATATATCTTACCCACTTCTTTGAAGCGGACACCTACTACATTACACATAATATCCTCCTGTATTCACTGCAGAGCCAGGTTGAAAGAAGTCCCAGTCCTACGTTGCGATTGATTTTATTTATAGCATCTGTTGTTGCATCTATGAGCATAATAATCTTATTTTTTGTAAGCCTTGATGACAAAGACTTTGCTGTTTCCTCATCACAAATTGCTAAAGAGCCGACAGAAAGTGACAATGCATCACTGAGTATAAGACGAACAACAGGCAGTATTTCCAGAGCGATTTGCCTTGTTGAGAACACCGAAGCAGCTTTGAGCAAGGGAAGTTCGGTTTTATCAACTATGCCCAGAACAATGCTTCTTGCATATTCCATAACCTCGTCCTTTATTTCCGATGTATTCTGAAGGCTTAAAACCGTACATCTTGAGAGAATGGTTTGAGGTACAGCCTTTGTATTTTCGGCTGTAAGCAAAAAGAGGGTTGCCTGCATAGGCTCTTCAAGAGTTTTAAGAAAAGCATTCATACTCTCCTGACCCATTCGCTTATCTACATCCTCAAGTATGTAAATTTTGCGGGGTGCTTCGTTGGGAATAATAACGGAATCCTCATTGATGTTTCTTATTTCTTCAACGGGAATACCGTTTGTTTTACCTTTTCCCTTTGCATAATACACATCGCTGTGGTTGAGATTTTTAACCTTTTTGCATTGTGAGCACTCACTACAGGGCTTGTCTGCCGCACTGCACACAGCCCACATAGAAAGGAACTGACAAAGCTCTTTTCGGTTTTCTTCACTGCCGCCGGTTATCATAACGGCATGAGGCATTCTGCGGCTTTTTTCCATAGAACAAAGCTGGTCTTCCAGCATATTTCCAAACTCATATTGAGAAAAATTCACAGTTTTCACCTCGCACCGATTTATTGTAACATAAAATAAAAATAATTTCTACTGTAAAGTTTAAGAATCAAGATTTTGGAGATTTATAAGTATCCCTGCTTCGCTTATATCAACAAGTGCAAAACTGCCCTTGTAGCCCCGAAGGCTTCCCGGATTGAGAAGATATAAGCCATCATCATAAATATTTGTCGGAAGATGGGTATGTCCGAAAAGCACCAAATCTGCCCCAGCTTCTTTTCCTGCAAGAGTGAGCTTTAAGAGGTCATATTTAACATTATAGATGTGACCGTGAGTAATAAAAAGCCTTTTACCCTCAAGGGTGATTGTTTCGATATTGGGACTCTCTGTACAAAAATCACAGTTACCTCTGACAGCTATGAACATTTTGTCAGGAAACATCAGCTTTGCATCAAACACATCATCCGCGCCGTCACCGCAATGCACTACAACATCTATATCTTTGTGCTTTCTTATAACCTTCGAAAAGTTACCTATATCACCGTGAGTATCTGACACAACTAAAATTCGCATAAACTGCCTTTCCGTCATATTATACTTATGACCGCATATATTTTAAGGAGGTGATTTCATGGCAAACACAGAAAAACGAGGAAACAATCCATACGGTGATTTGCTGAAAAGCGCAAAGGGACAGAACGCTGAGAGCCTTATGCAAAGGCTCAGTCCCGATCAAAGAGAGAAAGTAAAGAGCATTCTCTCAAGCCCCGAGGAAACAAATAAGTTCCTCTCGAACCCGAAGGTGCAGGAGCTTATCAGAAAGCTAAAGAATAATGGCTGATATAGAAAGCACCATTTCCTCTATTCTGTCCGACCCTGAAGCCATGAGAAAAATACAGGATTTAGGCAAGACCTTAGGACTTACCGATTCAAAAGTCCAAGAACCTGCAAAAGCATCGATCAGCAGCGAAAAAGGCTTTGACATAAGTACTCTTTCAGCTCTGCTCTCACCAAAGGAAGAGCAAAATAATTCCATTGATTTAAGCACCATAAGCTCAATTAAAAAGTTTCTGCCGCTTCTAAAAGGCTTTAATAAAGAGGACGAAAGCACAGCTCTTCTTAATGCCTTAAAACCTTTTTTATCCCAAGATAAACGCAAACGGCTGGACGACGCAAACAAGATGCTTAAGGTAATGAGGCTATTGCCCATACTCAAAACTCAAGGTTTATTTTAAGGAGGAAAGATATGGATTCCATAGAAGCAGAGGCATTGCGCCGTGCCGGAGAAATGCACTCAAACAGCCAAAGAAGAAACACTCCTTATCCTCCTCCTGCAAACAACTCGCAAAGGAAACATAATAGTCCACAGAATTCCAATCACAACACTCAGGAAGAAAAACATTCAGAAAAGGAAGAATATTCAAAAGAAAACTCATCCTTTGAGAAAAGCACTCTTCCTGTATCTTCGCTCTTTGAGGATAAAGAAAAACTCCTTATCCTCCTGCTGATTCTCATACTTATAAGCGAAGAAAACTCCGACCCTGCAACTGTGCTTGCACTTCTGTATTTAATAATCTGAGGCTCAGATTATCTTACCTGACCCGAGCCTTTTACGATAAACTTCATGCTGGTGAGTTCATTTATTCCCATAGGACCTCTGGCGTGAAGTTTTTGTGTTGAAATGCCGATTTCAGCACCTAAGCCAAACTCACCGCCGTCGGTAAAGCGGGTGGATGCGTTAACATAAACTGCAGCAGCATCTACCTCTTTCGTAAATCTGTTTGCGTTCTGGAAATCTTTTGTAACAATGCATTCGCTATGACCAGTGGAATACTTTGCAATATGCTCTATTGCCTCATCGATAGAGTCCACAACCTTCACAGCAAGGATATAATCAAGAAATTCTGTAGCATAATCTTCTTCGGTAGCTTCCACCACACTGTCACCGAGGATTTTCCTTGTTACCTCGCAACCGCGGATTTCTACGTTCATTTTCTGGAGCTCCGCTTTTATCATGGGCAGCACTTCTTCAGCAACACTCTCATGTACAAGCACACTCTCAATCGCATTACATACAGAGGGACGGGATGTCTTTGCGTTAAAGATAATATCGGTTGCCATTTTGAAATCTGCAAACTCGTCTACATAAACGTGGCAGTTACCTGTACCTGTTTCAATAACAGGCACCTTTGCATTCTCAACTGTTGCCTTGATAAGACCTGCACCGCCGCGGGGAATAAGCACATCAAGGTAATCTGTAAGACCCATAAGTTCAATAGAACTCTGTCTTGTGGTATCGGTTACCAGCTGAATTGAGTCTACAGGAAGTCCTGCTTCCTCTACCGCCTTACGCATAACCTGTGCAACAGCGATGTTGGAGTTGATTGCTTCCTTACCGCCTCTGAGGATTACAGCGTTGCCGGATTTAAGGCAAAGAGCCGCCGCGTCAGCGGTAACATTGGGACGAGCCTCGTAGATAATACCGATAACACCCAGAGGTACTCTTACCTTTGTAACCTCCAAGCCATTGGGCATAACACTGCCTGAAAGAACAGTGCCTATAGGGTCTGCAAATGCCGCAACCTGTCTTGCTCCCTGAGCCATAGAAGAAACTCTGTCTTTTGTAAGAGCAAGACGATCAAGGAGAGATTTGCTCATACCTGCATCTCTTCCTGCCTGCAAATCCTTTTCGTTCTCATTGAGGATAAAATCGCAGTTTGCTTCAAGAGCATCTGCCAAAGCATTAAGCGCTTTAGTTCTTAAAACACTATCAGATGAAGCCAGGATTCTTGCAGCGTCCTTTGCTCTTTTTCCCATCTCGTTCATAGTCATAAATATATCTCCTTTTATAAGGTCTTAGTTTTTATTGCCACAGAAAAGTGTACCTACACTTTTCTTATCAGTTACATCGTAGATTCGCTCAGGGTCGTCGCCTGCAATAACATAGCAGTCGATACCCGACTCGGTTACATACTTTGCCGCCATTACCTTGGTGGTCATACCGCCTGTACCTCGATTAGAGCCTGAGCCGCCTGCCATCTGCTCAATCTCTTCGGTAATTTTCTCAACACACTCGATACGTTTTGCATCCTTATTCTTTCTGGGGTCTGAATCATAAAGCCCGTCAATATCAGTAAGAATCACAAGTGCATCTGCCGAAACAAGCTTTGCAACAATGGAGGAGAGCATATCATTATCGCCGAAATTATGACCTTCAAGCTCATCAATAGCCACAGTATCGTTTTCATTAACAATAGGGATAATTCCCATAGAAAGCAAAGTGTTGAAGGTATTTAGAACGTTCTCTTTTTTGTGTTCTGAATCTACTGTATCGCGGGTAAGAAGCACCTGTGCCACCATATTGTTGTACTCGCCGAAGAGCTTATCGTACATAAACATAAGCTCACACTGACCAACAGCCGCCAAAGCCTGTTTTTCTTTTGTAGCCTTGGGTTTTTCGGGAAGTCCCAGCTTACCCATTCCTATGCCCACAGCGCCGGAGGAAACAAGGATAATCTCCCTGCCCTGATTGTGAATATCGGAAAGTACTTTACAGAGCTTATCAATACGCCTGAAATTTGCCTTGCCGTTTTCGTATGTAAGGGTGGAAGTGCCCACCTTAATAACTATTCTTTTGAGGTCCACAAAATACATCCCCTATTTTAAAAGTCTATTTTAATATTATATCATACATATATATGCAACTGCAAGTACCTTTTTTAACATAATAAAAACTCCCCTTGCAAGAACACAAAGGGAGTGAAAATTTATGCATTATTTTGCGTATTTTATGCAGAAGTCCGCAAGACAATTTTCGAATTTAACTCCATACCAGTGGTTGTCTTTATCGTCGATTGTAGCTTTGATACACTCAACTGTAAAGTCAGTTGCAATCCTTGCCGCCTCCTCAAAGCCGTAGCCCTTCACATAAGCCGCTGTGAATGAGCTTGCCCATACATCGCCTGTGCCGTGGAACATACTCTCTATACGCTCGCCTGCATAATATGTATACTCTTTTGTGAGTGAATCGTAGCAGGCAACACCCAAGCGTTTTTCGTCAAAGCTCACTCCTGTGAGGATGATTTTTTTAGCACCTAAACCTGCGAGCTTTTTGAGCAATTCTTTGATGTATTCTTCTGTGTAACCCTCACCTTTATACTCTGTTCCAAGCATAAAAGATGCCTCTGTAAGATTTGGAGTTATAACGTCTGCTTTACTGCAAAGCTTTGCCATACTGTCGGCAAAATCCTGTGTAAAATTCTTATACAGTCTGCCGTGGTCACCAAGCACAGGATCAATTATAACCTTTGTGGTGTCACCTTTAAAATCATCAATAAATCTTGCCACAAGGTCAATTTGCCTCTGAGAGCCCAGATAACCTGAATAGATACAATCAAACTGCTCTCCTCTTTGTTTCCAATGCTCTGTTACAGGAGTAAATTCATCTGTTAAATCACAAAACGTAAAGCCTTCAAAAGCAGTATGTGCAGAGAGCACAGCAGTAGGAAGCACTATCGTCTCAATTCCCAAAGAAGAAATAATCGGAAGCGCAACTGTCAGAGAGCATTTACCCATACAGGAAATATCGTTAATTGCTACTGTTCTTTTTTGTTTCATAAGTTTTCACCTTACTCTCGGGGAATACTAAAAATACATTACTGATTATATCACATAAGCGGATTATTTCAAGGCAAATTATTTACAAACATCACAATATATATTATAATATTTTATATACTATAATTTGGGGTAAAGCAAAAGAGGTAACTATGGAACTTTTTGAAACTCAGGAAAAAATCGACAGAGCTTTGCTCGTGTCAGTAGATACAGGAGATTTCGACGCAGAAAGCTCTCTTTCTGAGCTTTTTGAACTTACAGAGTCCGCAGGTGCAAAGCCGGTGGCATCCATAAGCCAGAAATTAGAGCGACCTGACACCGCCACTTGTGTAGGCTCGGGCAAGCTTATAGAAATAAAGGAATTCTGCGAGGCAGAAGAAATCGACCTTATAATTTTTGACTGTGAGCTTTCTCCCACACAGATTCGTAATATAGAACAAGAGACCGATGTGAGAGTAGTGGACCGCACCACCCTTATCCTTGATATTTTCTCACAGAGAGCAAGGTCAAAGGAAGGTAAGCTTCAGGTTGAACTTGCTCAGCTGAAATACTCCTTGCCCCGTCTTACAGGTAAGGGCATTGCCCTCTCCCGTCTTGGCGGCGGTATCGGTACCCGAGGCCCCGGCGAAACAAAGCTTGAGACCGACAAGCGACATATACGTCGCAGAATGGAAACAGTAAAAGCACAGCTGAAAGAAGTAGAAAATCACAGAAACGAGCTTCGCAGAAGACGAGAGAAAAACTCCGTTATAACCGTTGCAATCGTTGGCTACACCAACGCAGGAAAATCCACGCTTATGAACTATCTTACCGAGGCAGGTGTACTTGCAGAGGACAAGCTCTTTGCAACACTTGATCCCACCTCCCGCTCTCTCAAGCTTCCTCAGGGAGTTACAGTTATGCTTATTGATACAGTAGGCTTTGTAAGACGACTTCCTCACCATTTGGTAGAAGCCTTCAAATCTACTCTGGAAGAAGCCGCAAAGGCAGATATTATCCTTAATGTATGCGATGCAAGTGACGAGGAAGCCACTCTTCACCTTGAGGTTACCCGTGACATTTTAAAAGAATTGGGTTGCGGTGAAACTCCCATTATTTCCGTGCTAAACAAATGCGACCTTTTAGAGTCACAGACCATAGACATTGATTTTGGCACAAGCGTTAAGATTTCTGCCAAGACAGGCGAAGGAATTGAAAACCTACTTGTTGCAATCGAAGAAAACCTGCCCGTAAGAGTCAAGAAGGTCAAGATGCTTGTCCCCTTCTCAAAAGCAAGTCTTATTGCCGAAATCCGCCAGACAGCCACACTCCTTTCTGAAGAATACACAGCAGAGGGCATTTTAGCCGAGGCTATCATCGACGAAAAGTTCTGGCACAAGGTTCGGGACTATGCCTTAGACTAAAGCTTTTTTACACTTCATATATTTAAGGAGAAACCCTATGGATATTAAAGTCGGCGACAGACTGGAAATGAAAAAGCCACACCCCTGCGGATGCAGAATTTTCAGAGTTAACCGCATCGGTATGGACTTTAAGATTCTCTGTGAGGGTTGCAACCACGAAGTTATGCTCCCTCGCTCAAAGGTAGAAAAGAATATCAAAAAAATCCTCTCTGACACACAGGAGTAATTCTACAAAAAGGAATGAATACCTTGTTTCAAAAAACAGAAATTTTCAAAAAAAGATACGACGAGCTCTCAAAAATGCTCTATGATCCCTCGGTCGCTTCCGACAATGCACGCTACACCGAGATTATGAAAGAGCTTCACTCCATTGAGCCCATTGTTGAAAAGATAAAAGAATACAACTTAGCCAAAGAAACCATCGAGGACTCCCTCTCAATTCTCTCTGACAGTGAGGCTGACGAGGAACTCAAAGTTATAGCTCAGGAGGAGCTGGACGAAGCCAAACGTTCCATTCCCGAAATTGAGAACGAGCTTCGCATACTCCTTCTTCCAAAAGACCCCAACGACGACAAGAACGTTATTGTGGAAATCCGAGCAGGTGCAGGCGGAGAGGAAGCAGCACTCTTCTGTGCAGTGCTCTTTCGAATGTACACCATGTACGCAGAAAGTGCAGGCTACAAGCCGGATGTAATCAATATTTCCGAAACGGGACTCGGAGGCATCAAGGAGGTATCCTTTATGCTTGAGGGCTTCGGTGCTTACTCAAAACTTAAGTATGAAAGCGGAGTACACCGGGTACAACGTGTTCCGGAAACCGAATCAGGCGGCAGAATCCACACCTCTACTGTTACTGTAGCAGTGCTTCCTGAGGCAGAAGATGTAGAGGTGGACATCAACCCTTCCGACCTTAAAATAGATACCTTCCGCTCCTCCGGTGCAGGCGGTCAGCACATCAACAAAACCTCCTCTGCTATCCGAATCACTCACCTGCCCACAGGTATGGTGGTTGAGTGTCAGGACGAGCGAAGCCAGTATAAAAACAAAGACAAGGCGATGAAAGTACTCAAAAGCCGACTCCTGTCTGAAAAACAACAGGAGCAGGCAGGTGCTATTGCCGCAGACAGAAAATCTCAGGTAGGCACAGGTGACAGAAGCGAACGCATCCGCACCTACAACTATCGCGAAAATCGAGTTACCGACCATCGCATAGGACTCACACTCTATCAGCTTGACCAGATTGTAAACGGTACCCTCGATGTACTCATCGACCCGCTTATTGCCGCTGACAGAGCCGAAAAACTCAAAGAAAGTATGGACAGTTAAAATGAACACACAGCTTTTAAAGCCTGCAAAAGAGAACATAGAAGCCGCCGCACAGATTCTCCGAGACGGCGGTCTTGTGGGTATGCCTACAGAAACCGTTTACGGTCTTGCCGCTAACGCTCTGGATGCAGACGCTGTAAGCTCAATTTTTATTGCAAAAGGCAGACCCTCTGACAACCCTCTTATTGTACATATAAGCCGTATTGAAGAAATAGAAAAATACGGACTTGTAAAAGAATTTTCCAAAACCGCCAAGAAACTGGCAGATGCTTTTTGGCCCGGACCTCTCACAATCATTATGCCCAAAGGCGAGTCTGTACCCTCGGTTGTAACAGGCGGTCTTGACTCTGTTGCTGTGCGTCTGCCTTCCCACAAGGTTGCAAGGGAGCTTATAAAGGCTGCAGGCTGCCCTTTAGCTGCACCTTCTGCCAATCTTTCGGGCAGCCCAAGTCCCACTACCGCTCAGCATGTTTTCGAAGATATGAACGGAAGAATCCCCCTTATCATTGATGGAGGAAGCAGTGAAGTAGGGCTTGAGAGTACAGTTATAACCCTATGCACAGAAACCCCCACTGTTCTCCGCCCGGGCAAGGTAACCCTTGAGGAGCTTTCATCGGTTCTGGGTAATGTAAACCTGAGCGACGCAGTACTCGAAAAACTCAAAGAAGGAGAAGAAGCCGCATCTCCCGGTATGAAGTACCGTCACTATGCACCTAAAGCAAAGGTTTATCTTGTAAAGAGCGACGACAAAAAGTTTATCGACTTTTTAAATTCAAAGGATAATAATTCTACTGCCGCTCTGTGTTATAATTCCGATACAGAATATTTAAATGTTAAATCCATTCCCCTCGGCGATAAAGACGACTATGATTCTCAAGCACATAACCTCTTCTCTGCTTTGCGTACTGCAGACACTCTTGAGGGTATCGACACAGTTTATGTCCGCTGTCCAAAAGCACAGGGACTTGGTATGGCACTTTTTAACCGTCTTATCCGTGCCGCAGGTTTCGAGGTGATTACACTTGAGTAAGGAATACAGACTTATAGGGCTTACAGGTCCCACTGGCTCAGGCAAATCAGCTGTTTCTCATATATTCGAAGAAAATGGTTTTGCATCCGTTGATGCGGACAAAATCGCCCACAAAGCTCTTTGTGACAAAGAATGCATAAAAAAGCTCACAGAAGCATTCGGCACAGACATTCTTTCCAAAGACGACACCATAAACCGAAAAGCACTGGCAAAGGTTGCCTTCTCAAACAAAGAAAACACAGAACTGTTAAATTCAATCACTCATCCAGTTATTATTGCTTTAAGCCTTAATGAGTTTGAGGATTTAAGTCTTAAAGGATACAAAAACATTATCTTCGATGCTCCCACTTTATTCGAGGCAAATATGGATAAAATGTGCGATCTGATTATCTCTGTTATTGCACCCAAAGAACTTCGCCTTGAACGAATTTTAAACAGAGATAACATTACGGAAGAACAAGCCTATGCACGTATAAAAGCACAGAAAGAGGACTCTTTCTACACAGATAAGTCTAATTTTGTTATTGTAAACGATAAAGACTTTGACACTCTCCTCTCCAATACAAACAAGATAATCAAGGAGATTATATGACCAGACGAAGACGAAAAAAGAAACGCGGGTTTAAAACTGCAATTACAGTCGTATTTCTGTTGCTTCTTGCTACAGTTATACTGATGGCAACGGGTGTTATCTCGGAACTGAAGAAAAACATCGACAGAAAATTTTATCCCCTTGAGCACGAAAATGCCATACTTAAAGCTTCAGAGGACTACGATATGGACCCTGCCTTTATCTGTGCCGTTATTTTTACAGAAAGTAAATTCCGCGAAGATGCCAGCTCCTCGGCAGGTGCACAGGGACTTATGCAGCTTATGCCCGAAACCTTCGAGTATCTTGCCGAAAAAAGAGGAGAAGAAACCCCCGAAGACATCACCGCTCCCGAAGTAAATATAGACTACGGTGTTTACTATCTGCGGTATATGACAGACACCTACGGCTTCGAGGATTTATACACCACCTGTGCCGCTTACAATGCAGGTCCCGGTGCTGTTACCTCTTGGCTCAAAAACGAGGAATATTCCAAAGACGGCAAAACCCTCTATAAAATCCCTTACAATGAAACCAAGAACTACATAGAAAAAATAAAAAAAGCAGAGCAAATGTATCAAACACTCTATTTTGAATAATAATTATCATTGAAAAGTAGCATTCGTCGTGATATTATTATAATAGGAAATAATGCAGATATATTTCTGCACCCCAATATAAAGATCACTTAAGGAGGACACAAAAATGGCTGACACAAGCAAAGCAAAAGAATTTAAAGATAAACTTATGATGGACCCAAAAGGCATCAAAAAATTAACTGCAGATGAAATCAAATCGGCAGACGATTTCTGCGAAGGTTACAAACCTTTCCTTGATTATTCAAGAACAGAACGCGATGCTGTTAAGTACTCTATAGAGCTTGCAGAAAAGGCAGGTTTTACTGAGTTTGATGTTACAAAATCTTACAAAGCAGGCGACAGAGTTTATGTTAACAATCGTGACAAAGCTCTTATGCTTGCAGTTATCGGTGAGAAGGGTGTTAAAGAAGGCGCACAGCTTGCAATCGCTCACATCGACTCTCCCAGAATCGACATAAAGCCCAACCCTCTTTACGAAGCAAATGGTCTTGCACTTTTCAAAACTCACTACTACGGCGGAATCCGTAAGTATCAGTGGCTTGCTCTTCCCCTTGCACTTCACGGTGTTGTTTGCAAGAAGGACGGAACAAAGGTTGAGGTTCGTTTCGGTGACGATGACAGTGAACCTTGTCTGTGCATATCAGATCTTCTTCCCCACCTTGCTTACGAGCAGATTGACAAGCCTTTAAGAAAAGCATTTGACGGTGAAGACCTGAATGTTATCGTAGGCTCAAGACCTTTCACAAACGAGGACGAAGCTGACCTTGTCAAGCTTAACGTTATGTATCTTCTCAACGAAAAATACGGTATCACAGAGGACGACTTCCTCTCTGCCGAGCTTTGCCTTGTTCCCACATACAAAACCCGTGATGTTGGTTTTGACGGCGGACTTATGGGCGGCTACGGTCACGATGATAAATGCTGTGCATATCCTGCACTTATGGCGGCTATCGACACAAAAGTTCCCGAAAAAACAGTTATCACAGTTCTCTGCGATAAAGAAGAAACAGGCTCCGACGGTAACACAGGTATGCAAAGCGACTATCTCCGCTACTTTATCACCGACCTCGCAAAGATGGACGGCACAGAAGGTCACCACGCAATCAGCAAGTCAAAGTGTCTTTCTGCTGACGTTAACGCAGCATACGACCCCACTTATGCTTCCTGCTTCGAAGCAAAGAACAGTTGCTACCTCAACAGCGGTGTTGTAATCAGTAAGTACACAGGCCACGGCGGCAAAGGCGGCACATCCGACGCTTCTGCCGAGTATATGGGCGAAGTTCGTGCTATGCTCGAGCAGAACAACATTCTCTGGCAGGTTGGCGAGCTTGGTAGGGTTGACCTTGGCGGCGGCGGTACAATCGCAAAATACGTTGCAAATATGAACGTTGACGTTGTAGATTTGGGTGTTCCTGTACTCTCTATGCACGCTCCCTTCGAGATTATCTCCAAGGTTGACATCTATATGGCATACCGTGCATTCTACTGCTTCTTCAACTGATAAATTTTACACTCAACACCCCCGAAGACTTTCCCTCGGGGGTGTTTTTTTGCACAAAACACCATCCGTTTTTATGTACATCCATAATTAATAGTAACGTCCCTGTGCGGCGGAGGGATTATTAACAGCTTTATCTATATATTCACAAGCGCACAACCAAGCATCAACACACAATTTGATTATTTATTTTGTATAAACACATCGGCACAATTTAGTATATTCTACCGATTTTATTTTTTCTACGGATAAGTCGTTGACATTTATGTAAATTCTAATATATACTATGTCTACAATCTATAGACAGATAGGCGGTTGAAGAAAATGAAAGAAATAAGTTTAGGTTCTCTTGAGGAGAACTTTGCCCATATTATATGGAACGCAAAGGAAATTACCTCCTCAGAGCTTATCCGTGTGTGTGAAAAGGAATTCAACTGGAAACGGACTACTACCTATACCGTGCTTAAGCGCCTTTGTAACAAGGGACTTTTTAAGAGCGAGGGTGGTATTGTGTCCGTTGTGATGACCGAAGAAGAATATAAAGCAAATCAAAGTCAGCATTTTATCAAAACCTCCTTTGGAGATTCCTTGCCTGCATTTTTCTGTGCATTTACAAAGGGCAGAAAACTCTCCAAGGAAGAAGTTAACTATCTTGCTGATTTGGTTGACGAGTACAAGGAGAAAAAATAACATGCAGGTTTTTTTATCAAAGCTTTTAGAAATCAGTATAACCGCAAGCTTTTTGATTGTGGTTATACTTGTTTTAAGACTGCTTTTAAGAACATCTCCCCGATGGATTTCCTGTGCGTTTTGGGGATTTGCAGGGATAAGGCTTGTTATACCTTTTTCCATTGAAAGCGCACTGTGTCTGACTCCCAGATTTCCGAGTGTTTTTTCTCATCCGTCTAACGTCGAATCGGAAATCATAGTGTCCCCTGCAGCAAGCTCTGCACCTCAGCCAAGTCACATCGAAAGCACCACAGCACAAGGAAATACAGATATAATCAGTATTCTTGCTCTGGTGTGGTTAATCGGCGCTTTAGGAATTTTTACCTATTCGGTGATATCAGCCGTTATCACCTACCGAAACGTAATAGGCTCAGTGTGCATAAAGGATAACGTCTATCTTTGCGATAACATTTCCACACCCTTTGTCATGGGATTTATAAAGCCTAAAATCTATCTTCCCTCTGATATTTCCCACAAAGACATCAGGTATGTAATCACTCACGAAAAAGCCCATATAAACAGACTTGATCACATCACAAGACCCTTGGGATTTACTATTCTGTGTCTGCATTGGTTTAATCCTCTTGTGTGGGTGGCATATATAATGTTTTGCAGAGATGTAGAGCTTGCCTGTGACGAGAAGGTTGTTAAACAAATGGGTGTAAAGGAGAAGAAAAACTACTCAAATGCCCTCATCAGATGCAGTGCTCAGAAAACCTATATAAAAGCATCTCCCATAGCTTTTGCCGAGATTGGTGTAAAAAAACGCATTGTGTTTGTACTTAACTACAAAAAGCCTGCTTTGTGGATAACGCTTTTATCCTTGGCTGTGTGTTTGTTTGTACCTATGTGCTTTATGTCAAGTCCCGTGAGCGCAACCGATGTGACAGAAGAACCTCCACTTAAGGCATCCGTCCACGAAATTGTCGCAACACAACCGCAAACCGCTTCCAAAGAAAACACACCGAAACCAACAGCCGCCGTGCCTACAGAAGCTCAAGAAGAACAAGGCTTACCCCCACAGCCCGAAAGCGAACTGCAAAATGTTTCCCAAAGCTCCGATTACGCAGGAGAGGCAGCTTACGAAGAAGATTACGACTATTACGAAAATGATTCTGCCGATTACAGCGATACTCAAAAGAGTGTAAATAATCAATTTATAGAATACGCTCTACTGGAACCGACAAGTTATTACGATTACAGTCCTTACGAAAGCAACTATCGGCTGACTGACGGAATAACAAATCAAAAAAATGTATATAAGAGTCCCTATGACAACTACGCTTTCAGAAACCTCGGTGCAACCGAAGAAAACAACTACAGCATTCAGATCTTCCCCGATCATTCTGATCTCATACCGTAATTCATTAACAACAGGAGTGAAAAATATGAAAAAAATCTTTAAAATAATGCTTATAACCACAATCCTTATGACATTATTACTCAGTCTGCCCGCAAACGTATTCTCCGGAGAGCTGGGCGACGGACTTGGAGAGCTTGGCATAAGCTATGACAAAAAATGGTCCTCTCTCGGTGACGATTTACCTGCGAGAGAATCATATGTAGTTGGCGACGTTAACGTTGACGAAAAAGTCTCAATCAAAGACGCAACCCTTATCCAGAAATTCCTTGCAGATATAGAATCAATGACCTATAACGGATATTACAACGCAGATGTAGACAACGACGGGAAGCTTACAATCACCGACGCAACCTGCATCCAAAAAAAGCTTGCGGGCATCATTGACAGATTCCCACTTGAAGAAGTGCTTTATCCCGTAAAGAATCTGAGCCTTAACAAGTCAGAAGCAATGCATGTGACCGTTGGCTATGAGGGTACGTTTATTTTTAACTGCGAAAAAGAAGGCATCTACCGCCTTAAAATATCAGACGATGACTGTATGATTATCCTTTATAATGAGCAGGGCGAGGCTCTGCGCGCCTTCTCGGGAGGCTCAACGTCTTCTTTTCATGGCGCTATGCTTGAATGCTACCTCACACCCGGCGAATACAAGTATATCGTCAACTGCACAGAAAGCGGCAACACAAGAGCAGAAGTTTATCTTGAGGAAGTTCCCTATGAGTATATGTCTTTTGACGTGTCAGATTATACCGACCTGCCTCTCGGCTCCGACTTCTCCATCACCAACCAGGAAACTATGGCAACCGTCTACAAGGTTACAATAGACGGAACCCGTGACGACATCGGCTACCTCGACGTCTTTGTAGAAGATTCCACCATTGTTTACATCTTCGATACAAAGGGATGCTTTATCAGCTGTAAGGATTATCTTGAATACAACAGAAACAGCTTTGGATTTGCTTTTCATCTGTCAACCGCCCAAGAATTCTTTGTTGTAGTTTACAGATATCCGGATATAGACAATACCTTAGACAACTGTACCATTCAATATGATACCTATACAAATTACTACTTCAGAGATGCCGAAACTCTCTCCGAAGAGGTATTGTCCGAATTCTATTACGAGTCAGCGTTTACAGAGTACGACGACGGAGTTTACGGCTACAAATTCACACCCTCAAAAGATGGATACTATAAGTTTGCAATAGATACCCATAACCCCCAAAACACTACGCTTCACGATTACTACTCGTCAATCACACTCTTTGACAGCACTGTATTTGACTCGGGTCTCGGCGCATCACTCATCTGGGCAAGCGAAGCAAACAACAACACAGGTACAAGCTTAACAGAATACTTGTACGCAGGCGAAACCTATTATCTTATGTTTGCAGGCTACACTCAGGCAGGAACCCAGGCTGTAAAATTCTCTGTAAGCGAGGGTACAGAAGCAGATTATGAGTCAGACCACGAAGAGGAATATTCATATATAACCCTCGGCGACAATGTGGATATCAATTTTGCACATCAAAATGATTATAAACTTTTCTTACTTAATGCCGAAGAGGATATGGACATCGTTATACGCTCAAAAGGCGGTAATCCCTATGTTGCTGTTATGAACGCTATGGGCGAAAGCGTGCTTCTCAGCGATAATATAAGCGAAACCAATTCGGATTTTGCAATCCGAGGCAAGCTCACCGCAGGCGACAGCTACTATATTATGGTAGGATGCTTTGAGGATACCTCTGCCACAACCGTAAGCGTTATCCCCTACAGCGAATACAGGTAAACGCAAACTCAAATAAATGCTCTCCGATTTATTTAAGCCTCGCAACTGATCAAAAAGACAGGGGACAGCTCCTACCTCAACGAAGGTGTTGTAATCAGTAAGTACACAGGCCACGGCGGCAAAGGCGGCACATCCGACGCTTCTGCCGAGTATATGGGCGAAGTTCGTGCTATGCTCGAGCAGAACAACATTCTCTGGCAGGTTGGCGAGCTTGGTAGGGTTGACCTTGGCGGCGGCGGTACAATCGCAAAATACGTTGCAAATATGAACGTTGACGTTGTAGATTTGGGTGTTCCTGTACTCTCTATGCACGCTCCCTTCGAGATTATCTCCAAGGTTGATATCTACATGGCATACCGTGCATTCTACGCATTCTTTAACTAAATCCATAATAAGAAAATAATTGGCACCTGCATTTTTGCAGGTGCTAATTTTTTATTATTGTTAAACGAAAACCCCTGCACATTTTTATACTGTGCAGGGGTTTTATGCTTTTAAGTACTATTCTGTTTTACAGCTCAATTTGCTCGGATTCTTTCTTTTTGTTTTTTGAATTAATAGTGCAAAGCATAGAAGCGCTTGCGATTGATACAAGCAAACCGATAGGAATACAGTACACCGCAAAATTCTGCAAGCCTGTAAGGGTACTCTCTGTAAGAGCTGAATCAATCTCCTTAAAAGCAACGATTGTATAGAAGGGTTCCTGCTCATAAGAAGTCTCTACACCCTTAACCTTAACAGACCACTCTCCCTTGATGGGATTTTTAACTGTAATTGTAGAGGGAATCTTACTCTCGTCTGTTACTGCATTGGGATAATTCTCATCTACAACTCTTCCTCTGGGGTCAATCAGGATTGTATCAAGGAAGGAACCCGGCCAAGCAGTTGTTACAACCAGATCACCATTTTCATCCGTAACATCGAATCGGGACTCCTCGGAGGTTTCGCCCTCGCCTACAGTAGACTCAAGCTCTGTAAGTACATCTGCGTTTGCAGACTGTTGAGCGTGGATAAAGCCTGCCATAATACCCATAAGATTATCTGTGCTTGCATATCTGTATTCGCCGTCTGTAATGTCTGCAACCTCCTGCAGAATATCAGCCTTTACATCCTCGCCAAAGCCGATGGTAAACACCCTTATATCGTTATCCTTAGCTCTGTTCGCACAATTGCGGATAGAATCATAAGATCCGCCGTTACCGTCGGTCATAAGAATAATAACCTTGCTTTCGGCAGATGTTAATTCCAGATTATCAAGAGCAACATTAAATCCCTCGGGGATATCTGTTCCGCCGCCATCCGCCATAATATCGATACAATCACGGATGTATTTATAATCTACATGGGGATTTGCTACAACCTGTGCATAATCCGAAAACTGAATAACACCGATTCCGTATGCTCCGTTATAGCTTTCTGCCCAATCCTCTGTAGTATCGGTAATAACCTTTGCCGCCTGCTTTGCAGCCTGAAGCTTGGTTGTATCTCCTGTACCTAACCTATCATACATAGAACCTGACACATCACACACAAGGGTCATCACAGAGTCAAACTCGTTTGGCACAGGCATTGTGGAAATAGGATTTTTCTTATTAAACTCATCAGGTCTGTAGCCTAATTCAAATAAGGTTATATCAAACAAAGTAAAAGCAAAATCTGCATCAAATGTAATAAAATCTGCCCAACCTTTTCCGTCTGCTTTAAACTTGGCGCTTATATCAATTATTTTTACATAAAGTCTTATGTAACATTCCGTATCGTCTTTATCAAGCAGCTTTACACCTTCCTGGGAGCTTATGGTAAATGAGGTTTTTGCTTTTGCTTCTGTGCCAAACTTAAACACTGCAAGCTCGCCTATGTTGATACCGCCAAGGTAAAATACCAAAGAACCGCCGAGAAGGGTAATGTCTGTTTCAGCATCTATATCCACAGTAAAATTCCAGTTAAAACCATCGCCGGAATTGTCCACTTTCGCCTTTTCGTAAGGAAACTCTTCAAAACGTGGTTTAAACTCTCCGTTTTTGACAATACTCAAGCCATTATTAAAGCCATAGCTTGCATCAAAACCGCCTGTTACTTCTACAGAGATCTTACCTTCCCAGTCAAAGTAAAGCATCACGAACATAGAAGGAACCAAGCTTTCCTTCTTATTCTCGAACTGTTTATGGGTCAGCTTTATGGGAGTAGAACCCTTGAACTCAAAAATAGCAAAGGGTAAAGCTTTTTCGCTGAGACCTTCAAGGGTTAAAAACTTTCTATCCCGAATGTCCGCGTCCTCGCTTGCTTCAGCTTCCAGTTTACCGTAAAAATCCACGTCAACAAAGTACTCACCGCTGGCACCGACGTAGAGATCGCTTATGCTGGCTCCTTTACTCTCAACTACCATATTGGCACGCAGGTCCTTGATGCCCACCTCACCCTTAAGACCATAGGATTTGGTTACATCATCATCTTTGTCCTTATCGCTCTTCTTTAACAGCTTGGAAACATCAAAATCCAGTTTGATGATAAGGTCATTGCCCTTTGTGCTGTATTCATTTGCCAGAGGCTTTACCTCCGGCTTTTCGGAAGAAGAAACAGAAAGTGTCTGGGCAGTCGGAGCACCTGAAAGATTGCTTTCCTCTGCCTCAGGGGCAGATGTGGTTATGTTTCCGAAGTAAGCTGTAACACCCTCAACCATATATGCATCAACAAAGTTTTCTTTTAAAAGAAAATCTGATGTGCATACAGACACTTCTTCAAATACATCCTCAAAGTAAGGCTCACTCACCTCAAACTTTGTATACTTGCCCGAGGTCCATTTGTTCTCAACTTTAAAGATACGGTCATCTCCGAAGGGAGTATTCTCGTCACCCTGCAGATAAATAGTGTCGCCATCATCAATACTGTCAAGCTCGGGATGCTTGTCACCGCTCAGGGTAATGGTCATTGCATTCTGATTATAGTAGCTGTCTGTATGCTCAATATCATAGATAGATGAATTAAAAGCATCAGACTGAGTGTCTGAAAGCACTACCACATCATCCTTAAGAGCAGCTTCGTTCTTAACATCTATGTATTCCTTATTGGGATCAAAGTACTCTGTTTCTGTTTTCTCCGTATTATTCTCTGTACTCGGAGTCTGAGCATTCACGCTTCGCTCAGGCTCGGAATAAACGGAAGCAAAGGCAACTACACTCACACCGAAACCTGAAGTAAGAATACCAAGAATAAGAAGGATAATAAGTACAATGTTGCTTATCTTTTTTGCTTTCACTTTTAATGAACCGTTACTCATCTTTTAACCCTCCTCTTTCTGCTGTACACAGCTGTTACAATCAGCGTTGCTATCACAAACAAAAGTGCAACAGAAGCAAAAATCAGCAGTTTAATGTAAGTTACACTCTGCAGGTTATCAGCAAACACTCCATAGCTTACAGCTAAATTCTCCTCGAATCCTTCAATCAAAAGGAATGAAACGGGTACTGACGCACCGATAAGTCCGATGGATATACAGGAAATTATCGAGGACATAATATGAAGTGCATAAAATCTCTTTCCTACAAAAGACATTACTAAAGCAATAAATGCCGCAACCGGAGTTGCAAAAATAAAGATATAAGCACTTACTCCGATCGCTTTTGAAAGAATGGTCGGGCTAAAGAGACGGTTGCCGTTTATAAGTACACTAAGAAAATCAGCAAGAGTCAGTCCCTCCGAAAAATCCCCCTGATAATTTCCGTTTATAAGAATAGAATTCTTTAAGTTAAGTGAAAAAATCACAAAGAGAGAAATACCTGCATAAAGCAAAGTAAGAACAAGAGAGAACAGAAGCTTTGTCTTTGTTTCTTTAGACATAGGCTGCCTTGGAGTTACCACCTTTACAGGTACAGGATTAGTTACGGTTACAGGTGCAGTTACCTGTGTAGCTGAAATCTGCTCCTTTGATGCACTCAAAGATGCTCCGCATTCGCCGCAAAATTGTGCTTCGTCAGGAAGCTTTACCCCACAATTAGGACAAAACATATTTACCTACCTCCTTTATTTTATTAAATTATACTACCAAAATTATGTGTTTACAATAAAAATCTGCAAATTATTCATCTGAAACTACAAAAATCATTTCAACCTCCCTCTTAAAAAATGCAAAGCTGGGTACTCCACAGCTTCTCAGCTACAAAGCTCAGTTAACAATATAAACCGACCGAGCAACAAATATTCGCAGATAAAGTTCTCATATATTTTTATTATAGTTAACAGCCTTCTGAAAACCATTTTGATTACACTCCAAGCACCCGAAACAGTCAAGTGCTCAAAACGACATATTTCACACAGCTCCTTATTCGACATATTATTTGCTTTTGAGGAATATGTGTGATATAATAATTTTATGCAATTGAATGCAAGACTTAAGCAAAGGAGTCGGGGTATGAAAAACGGAATTGTTAAAGAAGACGGAAAACTTATCTACTACTCAAATGGTGTTCCCAGCCACGCAGGTGCCATCAAAATCGACGACGATATCTACTACGTCGGCAGAAACGGTTATGTTGCAACAGGTCAGCACATCGTACACGGCGATATGACAAACGGACTTCTTAAGCGAGGCACTTACACCTTTGATGAAAACGGCAAGCTTATTGAGGGCTCTTTTCATCCGCCAAAAAAGATAACCCATACACACCGCCGTACCGAGAGCAAAAAAGACAAACGGCACAACCGCAAATTCAGAATAAAAAAGAGACGTTTTGCTCTGCTTGTTTCTGTAGTCATTGCCGCTGTACTTCTTATCGGCTTTGCAGTTTACGTGGACAGGCTGACTTCAAACTCTGAATCATCTTCTGAAGTCTCCTCTGAACAAAACATCTCCCTTCCCGATTTCGACACTCCCATCAATCTCTGCACCGTACCTGCGCAGAAGCTCTTTAGCAAAGAGGTTACAATGGCAGACATTAAGGAAGCCGATGTTTATCTTCCCTTTGAGTTTAACTACAGACTGACAGACACCGACGGAGAGCTTCTTATAAGCGAAAACCAAAACCTTTCAAACCCTCAGAAATATATACTTGCAAAAAACAAAACCTCTGTTTCTATCCACAACCTTAAAACAGGCACAACCTACTATTATCGAGTGGATATTGGTAAAGAAAGCTTTTCCGGCAGCTTCGAAACCGCAGAAGGAACAAGATACATTTACATCCCCGGTGTTTACAACACCCGAGACATTGGCGGATACACCACCCTTAACGGCAATAAAATCAAGCAGGGTATGATTATCCGAGGCACCGAGATGGACGGTCTTGTTGATGCATCTTATTTCCTCTCTCATAAGGATGTAGAATCTGTGCAGGAACAGTTCGGATTTGTCTACGATATGGACTTACGAGAGCCTTGGGTACATTATGGCGAATACACTTCTCCCTTAGGGGAAAATGTAGGGCAGAAATTCTATCAGGCTCCTGCATATGTAAATGTTTTCAGCGAACCCTACAAGGATGTGGTTAAGGACATCTTCACAGACCTCTCAAGCCCCCAGAACTACCCTATGTATTTGCATGATACAAACGGTGCCGACAGAACAGGTACCATTGTTTATCTGCTTCAGGGCTTACTTGGTATGGCTGACGATGAGCTCATAAGAGAATATCAGATGTCCGGACTTCACAAGCACGAATTCGCAACCTCCGAAAGAATGGAGTCTGTTGCAGAAATTATCGAAGACTTCCGTGGTAACACCACCGCAGAAAAAATCGAAAGTTTTCTTATAGACGAAATCGGCATCACAAAAGATCAGATCGACTCAATCCGCGATATTTTGCTTGAAGACTAAGATAAATAAAACACTTATAATCACAAAAACACCTCCGAAAGCTTTCGGAGGTGTTTTTCATACACAAATTTTTAATTATAACTGCTTTTTGTTAAACAGAGGCACACTCAATGCAAATGCACCGATTGTCAGCACAGCGGTAACAATAATCGCTTCTATGCAATCTGATGCAGACTGCACTCCTGTAAGCAAGTCAGCATAATTCAGCATTGCAGAGGGTACATAATCCGACACTTTAGGAATCATCATAACAATGGATAAGCCCATATCAACTACAAATGTGCCTAAAAGAACACCGATGTAAGACTTGAATACAGTAGAGAAAAGCACAAGCAAAGAAATAATAAACACGCCATAGAACCACCAGAGTACAGCAGCGGAAAAAAGTCCCGTTGCAATACTGTTATCCCAGCCGATTAATATGTTACAGATATAGGTAACACCCACACAAAGCCAGAAACCGCCTGTCCAGAAAATAAGCATTGTAAGGGCTTTTGCAAAAAGCACCTTAAAGCGTTCAAGCCCCTTTGTAAGAATCAGTATAAGGGTACGGCTCTTGTACTCGCCTGCAAAGGAATTGCTGAATACAAAAATAAAGGTAAGAAGTCCGATAGAAATATTCTCAAAGAACTGCATCCAGGCAGTGAGTGCATCCGACTGCATAGCTCCCACGGTCATACCGCTTGCCTCCAGCTCTTCGCTCAAAAGCTCTATGAGCATAGGTATAAGCTTTGCTAAAGCTGTGTTAAGCACACCGAGTACTACAAATAGAATAGGGAAAATAATGATTTTTGAGCCGCGAATACTCTCCTTGAGCTCTTTTTTAAAGAATGCCAATAAGCCTCTCATTACCTAACCACCTCCACAAAAAGTGATTCCAGTGAAGAAAGTGAACGCTCGATTCTCTTAACAGAAAGTCTGTTATCCTTTATAAATCCCAAAACAGCAAACATCTGCTCTTCACCGCCTGTAAACACAAGAAGGTTATCCGCAGTCACAGGCACCATAAATGCGTTGGAAACCATGCTGAGACCTCTCTGGTCCTGCATCTCTACAATAAATTCTTTTGTGCGGTTAGCCTGCTTAAGCTGCTCCACAGAACCCTGCATAGCAACAGCACCGTTGTTTAGTATTGCAACATCAGTGCAGATTCGCTCTACGTCTGACAGAATGTGAGTAGAAAACATAACCGTTGTCTGATCCTTTACAGACATAAGAATATCAAGTATTTCCTTTCTTCCAATAGGGTCAAGCGCCGAGGTAGGCTCGTCACAGATAAGGAGCTTGGGCTCGGGCATAAGAGCCTGAGCAATACCAAGACGCTGCTTCATTCCACGGGAAAAGCCCTTGATTTTTCTGGTATCTTCCGAAAGTCCCACAAGACGCAGAAGCTCCTCGCTTTTAGCCTCAAGTTTTTCGCGGCTCATACCAAGACTCTCTCCGCAAAGCACAAGATACTCCTTGGGAGTCATAAAGGGATAAAAGGCAGGCACATCGGGCAAATATCCGATGTAACGGTTTGTTGCAGTCTGACCAAAATTCACCTTTTCGCCGCATACTCTGATTTCTCCCTCGTCTGGCTTAAGCAGTCCCAACACCGCTTTCATAGTTGTGGTTTTACCTGTACCGTTTCTGCCTACAAAGCCGAAAACGCTGTGCTCGGGTACAGTGAGATTCAGACCGCACAAAACATTTTTCTTCTTAAATGACTTATGCAGATTCTCAATGGTCAACACATTCATAAAAATAATATACCTCCTCAAATTAAACTACATATTATTTAGTTAAAAGTTTAATGTCATATCGTATTGTACCTTAAATCTATTCTGATTTCAATCACACAAACATAACGAATTAAGTTTCAGCTACAAAAAGCAAAAGAAAGTTAACATTTGCCAATAAGGATAAAAGTTGCCACCTGTTTATACAACGACATTTTATTTATTTCGACAAAAATCTAAAAATCATTGACATTGTGGTTATTTGAGAGATATAATAAAACTGACGAAAAGATTAGACAGGTAAAAATCTCTACCTATACATTCAATTAACAATACCCTCTCACCAAGGAATACCATTACAAATCTTGCATTCGTTTTTCAGGAGGTATGATTTATGAAAAAGAAATCAATCGGCATTAAATTGGTTAAAGTATTATTATGTATATTCTGTATCTTTGCCTTGCTTTTTTCTAACGGATGCGGCTTGAGTGACTGGGGATATGATATGCAAAACGGATATGCCATTTGGCGAATTAACTCCCGCCAAATAGAATGTGGAAAAATAGACGGTCCAAACTCTATAGATCCTGTTGTGGAAGATTATGTTGTGCGATTCTCGTATAATTCCGAGTATATTTTTTTACAGTGTGTAGAAGTAGATGTTAAAAATGTTGACGAAGAAATCAACAAAGACAATCCTATGTACTACCTCATCGATGTAAAAACCGACGAGGTAAAAGGTCCCCTTACCAAAAGTGAGTTTATAGTAACCACCATAGATATTGTAGGCACTCAGGACGAACTCTCTTGGATAGAAACCGACCCCAAACCCGAAGGTGCAGAATAAAAACAAGGGAACGGCCCTCACATTAAAAATCAAATCCAAATCATACCTATAACAAACAAAGGAGATGTAGCCTTTCGGTTGCATCTCTTTATGTTTTTAAGTAATTTGCTGTGATATTTTTTCTATAAACTTCACCTTTGAATCTCAAAAAATATTTGGAATATTTATGATTTTGTAAAAATCATCAGATTTAACTGAAATATTGACTATTCTTTGCTAATTATGTATAATTTACATATAAGTAGTTAATTTACAGATTGATTTTACCTTTATTTTCAATGTAAAATCGGCAAAAACACAGCACAGGTCAGGTGTTTTCTTAAAGTTTGCAGAATTTACCAAATTTCAAAATGTGATATTTCTGCGACCTTAATTGTATTAAATGTGAAGGGGTGTATTATGTCCTCCAATCTAAAACGGGCGGAGCTCGCTCTGAACAAATACGGCGACAGCCTGATGCATCTCGCCTATACTTACACAAAAAGTATGGATGATGCACAGGATATGGTACAGGACGCCTTCCTCAAATACCTGACAAAAGCACCCGAATTCACCTGCGATGAACACGAAAAGGCGTGGCTTGTACGAGTTACCATCAACATCTGCAAAAACTTCCTCACCTCCACTTACCGAAAGAGCTACTCGGAGCTTGATGAAAACATAAGCGTGCAGGATGAATACTCCTCGGGACTTGTAGAGATTGTAAATTCACTTCCTGAAAAATACAGGTCGGTTATACACCTCTTTTACTACGAAGGCTACAGCCAAAAGGAAATTTCAAAAATACTTAAAATCACCGAGTCAGCGGTGTCTACGCGACTGCAAAGGGGTCGCAACCTACTAAAAGAAATGATAGGAGATGATTTTTTTGAAAGATAGCAAGTTTTCTGCCGAATATACAAATGCTGTAAACAACATTTCTCTGCCTGCTGACTATAAAGAAAAAATCCTCTCCGCTTTAAGAGAAGAGGATAAAAAGCTACAGAGAAATTCCTCTGAAAAAAATACCGAAATTATCGAGCTGACAAATTCTGAGGATAATACCTTTGATAACCCTTACAATACCGAAAAAACAACAAAGCGAACAAAATTCAATATTAAAAAGTTCATTCCTGCAGTTGCCTCTGTTGCAGCCGCAATCGTACTCGTCATCGCCGCAGTACTGCTTCTCTCACGCAAGCCCCTTGTTCCCACAGAGACTACCTTTAACTTCTCTGTTGCTTCTGCTACAAATCTGGGCAATATTTCAGGTGCAAGACTTGTATTCAAAGATAGCTCGGGAGAACTTCTCAAAGACGAAGACGGCGAAGTATTAACCGCTTACACAGACGCAAACGGAAATGTCAGCGTCACCCTTCCATCCACAGAAGAATACACCGCACAGGTAACTGTTGACGGCTACATTGCCTACGAAACATCTGTTCAAAACAAAAACATCTATATAAGCCCTGTTATGAACGAGGACACCTACCGTGCAGTACTCACTTGGGAAAAGGACTGTGACCTTGATGCTATCCTCACAATGACAAAAGGAGAAGAAAAAGAGCAGCTTTTCTACTTCAAAAGCGATATAAAAGATGAGCAAGGTCAGGTTATTGCCGCTCTGGATGTAGACAGTCAGACCGCATCTGCCCCTGAAACCATAACCTTCAACGCCACAGAGGATGCCATCTTCCGCTACTCCGTCGCATCTTACTCCGCACTCAAGGAATCAGACGATAATAACCTGACAGCTTCAGGTGCTTTGGTAACTCTATACAAGGGTGATAAGCTTGTAGGTAAATACAAAGTTCCCGAAAGCACCCTCGGCAATGCTTGGTGTTTATTCGAAATCAACGATTCACAACTTGAGATCAAAAACGAGATTTATTCAGTTGACGCAATTATCGACGTTAAGTAACGGAGGTGTATAAAATGAACAAACGCTCTAAAACAGTAATCAGTTTTTTTCTCTGCCTCCTAATGCTGCTACCCGTATTTACGGTTGCAAATGCACAGCAAGCTCCTGTTGCATCGGAAGAGGAACCTGAAAGATACATATATCAAAGCACAGAATATCTCTTTGAAGTTATAGACAACAAAGAAGTTACTATTTTATTCTATATCGGTACCGACACCAACGTAACCACCCCCGAAAAATTGGGCGGTCATCCTGTTACAAAAATCGACAACTGGGCGTTTTACGGTACAAATGTAGAAAAAGTAACAGTTTCTGAGAATGTCACCCATATAGGTGACGAAGCTTTTGCAAACTGCAAAAAGCTTACTGCTGTTACCCTGCCCTCATCCCTCGTGGAAGCAGGCTCGGCTGTTTTCAAAAATTCATCAAGCCTCAGAACAGTATCCTTCAGATATTCCGATCATCCTGTAACACTTGGCGAAAAATTCCTGTTTAATTGTACTTCGCTCATAAATATAACCCTTCCCAATCGTCTGTCCACCATTCCTGACAGCATGCTGAAATATTGCGAGAGTCTCAAGACAATTACTCTGCCCGAAGGTATAGAATCCATTAAGGACTATGCTTTCTACGACAGCGGACTTAATTATATTGAATTACCTGCAACGCTTCAGTACATAGGAAGCTATGCCTTTGCTAACACAAACTCATTATACGCAATTACCGCTAATGGTGAAAAATGTGAGGTTGATATAACCGCATTTAACGGATGTCCTGCAGGCAATCCCTTCAAAGAGAAGATTCCCATTACAACCGAACACCAACCGATTATAACAACCATTCCAAAATCCACCTCCGAAACACCTTCCACCCCAACCTCAACTGATATTACCCCTACTTTCTCCACCGAGACAAATACAAATACTCCACCTTTAGATGAGTATATTACAGTTTATTTTGCAAACAACAAAAACTGGTATAATGTGTTTATATACGGAGACTATAGTTCCACAGAAGAATATAACGAGAAACCGCTCGGCGAATATCCCGGTACCAAAATGACATTTGTTGAGCAAAACGGTTATGGTTTTGATATTTACAAAGCAGAAATTCCTGCGGATATTGACTACATAAAATTCTCTGACGGCGGTCCTGAAAACAACCGTACAGACATTATTCCCAACGCAGAATTTGGCAACAACACAGGATTTTACCTTGTAGATAAGGGTTCAAAATACTGGTCCTATGGCACATTCGAATACTCTTCTGCCCCACCCACTCCCTCCACCTCGAACATTACAGCCAATTCAAGCAGTGATGAACCTTCTATCACAACAGATATACAGACTCCTCCCGGTCCGTCACCCATAGGAACAGTAACTGTTTATTTTATCAATAATATGGACTTCCTAAATACAATGGTATATTTTTGGGGAAGTAAAACTGATATTGAATGGCCGGGAATAGAAATGAGATTTGTAGATACAAACTACGACGAAGAAGATATCTATTGTGCAGAAATACCTGCTGATGCATCCGGAATCACCTTTAATGGTATAAGTTCCGGAGACCCCTATATCATTTTGCAAACCCATGACATCACAGATTTTCGCGACAATCAAATCTTTAAGTGCGGAGATTTTATTGATGGCAAATTTGAAGTTGAAACCTCTTATGGCAACAGTGAACCTTCTACTACAACAACTATACCGATCCCTCCCGGTCCGCCTGAACCCATAGGAATTATCGGCGATGCAAATAGCGACTGTGAAGTAAATATCATTGATGCACTGGATATAAAAAGATTTATTTTAGGTTTATCTGTTGAGTCCTTTGATAAAGATTTAGCTGATGCAGATTGTAATGGAAATGTAAATGTCAAGGATGCCACAGCAATCCAAAAATATCTGGCAGGAATTCCTACAGGATATCCTATTGGAGAATCCTCGGATTCCGAAGGCAATCCCTCTTCTGACATATACAGAGAAGTTATAAACATCGACGAAAGCACAGAGTACAAGGAGGGCGATACCATCACATACAGTGTTACCCTCAGAAGTGACGAGATTATCGGTGCACTCCAGGCTAAAATACTGTATGACCCCGACAAACTTGAATTGGTACGGGTTACTTCCGATGATCCCGATATTCAGAACCGAGAGTTTGAAGGCAATAAATTCTGCCCCAACCTTGAGGGAGTTATACTTAATGCAGACGAAAAAGGAAAAATCAGTTTCAATGCTGTAAAAACTGCAGGCTATGATTTCAAAAAAGAAATGAACTTAATAAAGCTTCAGTTTACTATTTTGGATTCCTCTTGCTCCGAAATAAACATTGAAATCGAACATATCGTAAACAAAAACGGTAACCCCGTGGACAAAGAGGTTTCCTGTGGAATCAATAATTTTATCGTTGACCTTTTCGATTATTATTCTAAAACAGCCATACCCTTACCGGGTGATATAAATGGTGACGGCAACGTTAACATTAAAGATCCCACTCTACTGCAAAAGCATTTGGCAGGCCTTGAAACCTTAACCTCAGAACAAGAAAAGTATACAGATATAGACACAGACGGTAAAGTCACCGTCAAAGATGCAACTATGATCCAGAAATTTGTCGCAGGACTCATCGATAGCCTCACTTATAAATCCCGATAAAAGTTCAAAGCCACTCGTTTGTATACGGGTGGCTTTGATTTCATTTAAGGTTACGTTCTATCTTTACTCTCGTTTTAAAATATGATAAAATGTTTACAAATATTGTTTAGCATCTCAAGGAGGTAAATATATGAATTCAAAAAGAATCGTGGGTCTCGATATTCTGCGTTTTTTCAGTATGCTCGGTATCGTCGGACTCCACGTTATCAACGCGGGAGGTATGCTTGACGGCAACGCATCCAAGCTTAACATGGGCATAAGCGGTATATTGCTGGTAATCTGTTACTCATCAGTTAATATTTTTGCAATGCTCTCGGGCTATCTTTACGCAGGAAGAGAAAACATCAAAAGCAGTAACCTTATTAAGCTCCTTATAAGCACTGTGTTCTTCTGTGCTGCGGTTACTGTCTCCTTTCTTGCCTTCAAAGCAATTCCGGATAACACTGCAAAGCTTACCTTTCAAGGCTTCTTTCCCTTTGCCGCGGGACGATACTGGTATCTTGTTTGCTACATATTCCTGTTTCTGATGATTCCTTACATCAACAAGCTCACAGCTTATCTTTCACAACGAAGCTTTTGCACAATGCTTATTATCCTGTTCCTTCTGCTGTCTGTTTATGACACAGCTTCCCCTGTTAAGTACTTTTATGTAGGCGACGGCTACAGCCCTGTATGGCTTATATTCTGTTATCTGACAGGCAGCTATGTAAAGCTTCACAGCGAAGTCTTCCGTAAACTTTCACCTACGCTCTGCATTTTCCTTTCTCTTGTATCAAACGCCATTGCCTTCGGTATATGGTTTCTTTTCAAAAAAACTGCTTACTACCACTACAACTCACCATTCACAGTGATAAGTGCCGTTATGCTGCTTATCGGCTTTTCAAAAATCAATTTTCAAAGTCCCTTCATCACAAAAGTATTCCGTTCTCTGTCCGACTCCGCTTTCTCGGTCTATATAATTCATGCCCATATGTATATTATGGATTACCTGCTGACAGGCTGTCTCAACAGTTACTTAAAGAGTAACCCTGTAATCGTCCTCTGCCTGACACTCGGAATTATTATTGCAGTTTATTTTGCAGGCTGGCTTGCCCATATAATAAAGCAGTTTATATTCCGCTTCGCTCGATTGGACAAGGCCGCAGACTTTCTGGGCAGTAAACTGGACTGGGTGCTCCATCAAAAAATAACAAACTAATGTTTTTAGACAAAATCAAATTATAAAAACGGGATATCTCACCGACTTAGTGAGATATCCCGTTTCTGTATATCGGCTTTTCCCGACTTATTAATTTTCTTTTTTCTTTTATCCATCCACTGATAAAAGCGAGTGATATTTTCATAATGGTTTTTGCCCCGACAGGATTTAGCAAACATAACAGGCTCTATCCTTTTGTATAACATTTCATCAAAATATCCGTAAGCAAGCTCGTACACCGTATTTTTATCGTAAATTCCACTATTAACGCCAACACAAAAATGCTCAATCCTTGCCAGATATCCACTGAGGGTTTTGTAGGCATCGCATCTTGTATCTTCACATATTTCCCGTATATTGGCAGGTAACATATGATTCAAATGGTCAAAGACTTCGTTTTGCAGGCGGTTAAAAGCCTCCAGAGTGGCTTGCTTCCGATCACGGGCAACAGCTTTTCTGTATGTAACAAACGAAAAAGCAACCGATACAACAGCCACAACAGCGGATACAATTGCAACAATTAAAGACAAAAGCTCCATTTTATATCTCCTAAGAATCAGAATTTTTCTTCTACCGCAACCGACGGCTATTCTATGTAACTCATACTTAACATTATTATACATCTCTTTTTTTCGTATGTAAATACAACCAATGAGTATCTCCTGATGAAACACCAAAAAGGCATATGTTAAATTCGAATCAACCCAAACCTGCGACCTGGTTTAATATAAAGGTGGTTGCCTACCTCGTTTGATGGGGCGTGTAGCAGCTCTCAACTTCATCATCGCTCTCCATAAAAACAATCCACAGTAGCGATTCCTTTGTCATAGGGATATACCCTAATGAAACACCAAAAGACAAAAGAAAAGAGCGGGACTCTGCCCGCTCCAATTCATTCGTTATTATAGTTAGTACCATAAACAAAATCTAAAATCCACTTGCACTTAAATTCATCTGGATAACTATCTACTTTATCCATATTAAAGGTGTTGACAGCGTGACCTGTATAACCACCTCTAAATAACAATGCCGCCTCTGCAGATACTTTGAAATCTTCTGTAACAATAAGGTCGCCTTTTTTATCTAAGTAATCGCTGACAAAGGTGTCTTTTCTTGCAATTTCTTTCAGTTCATCAGACAGTATAAATTTCTTTATTGGTTTTGCTACCCATTCATCAGTTTGCGTACTACTGTTCCATTCTTTTTTCCAAAAGCAAATTTCAAATCTATCCGAGCTCAAATCTGTTCGTATTATTTGTCCACCTGTAGTATGAAAGCCACCTGTTGAGACTCCACCTACTGTTGCACCTGTGTAAACGATTTTCTTCGGTGTTTGAGTGTATATATGTGGATTGTATGCGTAAATCTGAATCAGTTTAGAAATTCGTGGATCTTGCTTGTTCAGATGCACTTCATCTCCATAGTAATTGGTACAGATACCCCTTAATTCTTCGGTTGCCTCTCTAAAGCCTTCAACTCTTTTACGCTCTGATTTCTGTTGTAATAACATACAAATAAAAACAATAAAAAAAACAACTACACCAATAATCAATATGTACCAAAAGCTCATATAAAAACTCCTTTATAACTTGGATTATGCATTGTGCATTAAATTTTCCACCGCAAGACGAATGACTTGCGGTATCGGCTAAATCTATTATATCTGGATTACAGATAAAAGTCAATATCTCGATTACAGATATCGCATAATAATACCGAGGTGATTTATTATGCGATTTAACAACTTAAGAGCACTCCGAGAAGATCGCGATATTAAACAAAAAGATGTAGCCACAATATTGAATGTTTCTCAAAATACCTATTCCCAATACGAAACTGGAGTTATATCATTAACTGCAGAAGTACTTATCAAACTTTCTGATTATTATAATGTTAGCATAGATTACCTTTTAGATAGAACAAACAACCCCGAGATCAATAAATAATCTCAGGGTTGTTTGATTTTATTTTTGTTTATTCTGATTGAAGCCATAGAAAACATCCTTTCTTTTGGAAGGTTTTCGGGGGCTAACACTATCAGTTTGTGCGTTTTTGTGCGTTATTCTGTGCGTTTTTTGAAATTACCACAAACAGAAAAGTTAAGTAAAAACAAAAAAAACCGCAGTAAAACTGCGGTTTTTTTATGGTCCGAGTGACAGGAACAAATTTTGGTAGAAAGTGCCTACCTCGTTTGTTGCGGTGTGAGCAATTCACAGGTTCATCAGCGCAGCGGCTTAAAAACGCTCCACTGGAGCCTTTTTACCTTCGAAAATTCCGCTGAGAATTTTCTCGGCACAGCCTGTTCGACTCCTGCCCCACAAACAAATATACAGAAAAAGGGACACCTCTTACGAGATGTCCCTTATTTCTATGGTCCGAGTGACAGGAGTCGAACCTGCGGCCTGTATGTGCCAGAGGTAATTACCCTACCTCGTTTGATGGAACGAGACGAGAATTTCAATGCTAATAAACGCTCTCCCTAAAAACAGTCCACAGGACTGTTTTCTTAACGGTCGCCTCAAGAGCCCGCAGGAGAAACCGACATACAGATAATAAAAAAAACCAGTCCACCTTTGTGAACTGGCTTTTTATGGTCCGAGTGACAGGAGTCGAACCTGCGGCCTCTTGAACCCCATTCAAGCGCGCTACCAAACTGCGCTACACCCG
>SVQA01000013.1 GCA_015065545.1 Oscillospiraceae bacterium | reverse complement strand
GACCCGGAACGGGCTCGAACCGTCGACCTCTAGCGTGACAGGCTAGCGTTCTAACCAACTGAACTACCGGGCCACATGGTGGGAACAACAGGGCTCGAACCTGTGACCCTCTGCTTGTAAGGCAGATGCTCTCCCAGCTGAGCTATGCTCCCACGTGGTTGCCATTTTTCGTGACGCGTATTATAATACATCATCCACGCCAAAAAGTCAATACTTTTTTGAAACTTTTTTAAAAATTTTTCGGATTTTTTTACGCAAAATCTTATTCCTTAGATTTTATCAGCTTTTCAAGGTCTTCGGGTGTAAAAATATATTTCTTATTACAGAAGTGACACTTGGCAGAAGCCACACCGCTCTCGTCGGGAAGCTCTCTAATCTCCTCCTCGGGCAGACCGATGATTACATTCTCCAGCGATTCTCTTGTGCAGGTACAGCGGTAGCCTACCTCCATCTCGTCCAGCACCTCTACCTCAAAGCCTTTGAGGATTTCGTGTACCATCTGAAGAGGAGTAAAGCCCTTTGTTAGCATAGCTGTAACCGAGTCCATATCGTGAACATTCTTCTCAAGCTTCTCTATTGTATCCTCAAAGGCACCGGGAAGAAGCTGCACCAAAAGTCCGCCTGCAAAAAGCACCTCACCTGTTACCTTATCAACCAACACACCCAGAGCACAGATTGTAGGAAGCTGCTCGCTGGTTGCGTAGTAGCTTGTAATATCCTCGGCAATCTCGCCGCTGACAAGCGGTACCTGACCAATGTAAGGGTCGCCTGAGCCAAAGTTCTTCATAACATTGAGAACACCCTGCCCCACAGCTTTGCCTACATTGAGCTTGCCGTTCTGATAATGCTCTGTTATGCAGTTTGCGTTCTCTACGTAGCCTCTTACAAATCCGTCTGAGTCAGAAGCCGCAATAACAACACCCAGAGGGCCGTCACCTGCAACACGCAGGCTTATGGTAGCCTCTTTCTTTTTAAGCTGAGCACCCATCATTGATGCCGCAGTCAAAAGCCTGCCCAATGCCGCAGTTGCCACATTGGATGTGCGATGAATTTTCTGAGCTGCATATACCAGATCTGAGGAATCAATGGCAGAAGCCATAACCGCTCCGTCAGAGGTAATACATCTAATAATCTTATCCATAGTATATTCTCCGATATAATAAATAATTCTTATTTACGCTTTCTTTCGTGCAACAATCTGCAGACGTTCTTCATTCTCTTTGGGTGCTGAAAAGCTTAAATCGCCATACACTGCCTCGAGCTTAAAACCAGCTTTCGTGAGCATAGCCTCAAGCTCATCAACTGTATAAGCCCTCTCTGTAAAGCTTTCGTTTACCCTATAGTAAGTATCTCCCTCGGGAATGAAGAAATCAAGGGAAATCTCCGTGAGGTTATCCCCTGCAGGAGTATTCTGCCAAACACAGTAAACCTCGTCCGTATCAAAGACAAAAACATTATCCGCAAGCACATTCTTGTGCTTATAAGGTGTGTTCACGTCAAAGAGAAAAAGACCCTCGGGATTCATAAAGAGAGACACCCTGTCAAAAGCCTTTTGAAGCACCTTCTCGTCAGTAATATGATTTATACTGTCAAGGGTACAAACACAGGTGTCAATAGTGCCAAAAAGGTCGAGGCTCTGCATCCTCTGACGCAGAAAGAGGATCTGCTCATCCTCATCTGCTGCTTTTTGCAAAGCAACAGACAGCATATCAGCAGACCCGTCAACTCCGTAAATATCCACACCTTTTTTCTTGAGCAAGATGGTAAGTGTACCAGTACCGCAGGCAAGGTCAAGGGTAAGTCCTGCAGGGTGATTGTGTTTTGCAAGCACCCCGAGTATGTACTCTGCTCTCTTTTCGTACTCTGCGTTTAAGGTAAGCTTATCGTAAAACTGAGCAAAGGTTTCGTAAGCCATAGCTATCCCTTATTTATTCTCAAGTCTTGAGAGAACCAGCTTGTAGCCGTCTGCACCATGCTCGAGGCTCTTGTTTACACGGCTGATGGTAGCTGTGGATGCACCTGTTTCCTCGATAATCTTGTTATAAACACAATCCTCTGAGAGCATTTTTGCAACAACAAGACGCTGTGTAATAGCCTTAAGCTCTGCATTGGAGCAAACATCACAAAGGAAGCTGTGAACCTCCTTGCTATCTTTAAGAGAAAGGATAGCTTCGCAAAGAAGATCCAGATATTCGTCTTTAATAATTTCTTTCATAATATGGTCACCTCTAAAAATATTTTACGCAATTGAATTACACATTCATTTTAGCACATAAAAGCACCAATGTAAACCTTTTTTTGAGAATATTTTTTCTATCATCAAAATCACTAAAACACTTCGCAAAAATTTGTCTAAAATATCGTCCATAAAAGGATTGACTTTTTGGTTTATTGGCTATAAACTAAAGTTGTAAGGTTTATCGTGAATAAACCGACCAAAACGAACGGAGGATATTATTATGGAAGATATGAAATTAGGCGTTGTTGAATCAAAATTCGCCGATATAATCTGGAGGGACGAGCCTATTCCCTCGGGCGAGCTTGTTAAAATCTGCGAAGTTGAGCTTAATTGGAAAAAGCCCACCACTTACACCGTACTGAGAAAGCTTTGCGAAAGAGGAATTTTTAAAAACGAAGGCGGTACCGTTACCTCTCTAATCTCTCGAGAGGAGTTTTACGCAATGCAAAGCGAAAAGTTCGTAGAGGAAACCTTCGAAGGCTCTCTGCCTGCCTTTATTGCCGCATTTACAAAAAGAAAACAACTGACAAAGAGTGAGATAGAAGAGCTTAAAAAGCTTATTGAAAACTGCGAGGAGGCTTGATTTTATGGCAAATATCTTCCTCACAATCCTTAATATCAGCATCACCGCAAGCTATATTGCTTTGGCAGCACTTGTACTGCGTTTGCTTTTAAAACGCAATCCCAAGTGGATAACCTGCATTTTGTGGGCACTACTGGCTATAAGGCTTCTTGTACCCTTTTCATTTGAGAGCAAATTAAGCCTTATTCCCTCTGCCGAGCCTGTAAAATCTCAATCAGTTTTATCTTCGGCAGACGCTCCCATAGATAACAACTACGAAACCTTAGCTCCACAAGCTCCTATTATAGAGCAAGAAAACCCAGACTCCGTGCAAAGCCCTGTCACTCCCATAACACCCGATAAATCGGAAGATACCCCTGCTGAGAACATAGCACCCGCTACTCCTCAAACTCCCAAGGCAGAAGACAGCAAAGAAAACAAAACCTCAAATATCTTCTCCATTCTCTCTTATGTATGGGCAGGCGGAGTACTCTTAATGCTCCTGTACTCTGTGATTAGCTTTGTTCGTTTAAAACGCAGAGTAAGAGCATCATTTGTAACTGACAAAAACATCTATATCTGCGACGATATTTCCACACCCTTTATTCTGGGAATTATTAAACCTCGCATATATCTGCCTTCTACCCTTTCAGGCGATGAACTCGAGTACATAACAAGCCACGAAAAAGCCCACCTCAAAAGACTCGACCACCTCTGGAAGCCTTTGGGATTTTTACTTCTCTCGGTTCATTGGTTCAATCCGCTTATGTGGGTTTCCTACATCCTTCTTTGCCGAGACATCGAGCTTGCCTGCGACGAAAAGGTGCTGAAAAGTTTGGGTACAGACAGCAAAAAGCACTACTCCCAAACACTCCTCACCTTCAGCACAGAGAGAAAGCTCGTATCCGCTTGTCCTCTTGCCTTTGGCGAGGTTGGAGTAAAGCAGAGGATCAAGAACATCTTAAACTACAAGAAGCCTGCTTTCTGGGTTATTCTGCTCTCACTCCTTCTCTGCCTTGCAATCGGTCTTTGCTTCCTTACAAATCCTGTTTCAGATAAGGAGAATAACAACACAACAGAAACCACAGATACAGATGCAGACGAAATAAACATTTTAAGTAAAGATCATTCCTATATCTTAAAGGCAACCGAACTCATTTACAATAATCCTGTATTTAATTACATTCAAGATGTAGGAGAAGCTCCCACCTACCGTCTGGTTAACTGTTCTCAACTTCACGAAATCGCTCATTCCTCTAACGGATACAAGACTAAACTCATCGCAGATACTTATGTATCGGAGCTCTATGGTTCCTTTGACTCAACATTCCGATTTGGAAACGACGGTTTTTCTGAAGGCTATTCAATAGAATCTTTGAGAGAAAACAACCTGAGTACTCTCTGTGCAGAAAACGATACTTACTACTATCAGATTCTCAAGCAAAAGGACAACACTCACTATCTCGTTGTTGGTCATATTGCAGACACCGAAGCACCAAAACCCGATGAGGAGCTTTACTCCGAATCCGCTATCATTACAGCCGAAAGCGACCGTTATGTTCGCTGGATATACAAAGTAGAGGTCAAAGAAGCAAAAAACGCCTCCTTAATGCTTCCCGAACCTGAGAACGAAGAGGGATATATAGATTACTCCTATCAGGATGAATCAGCTTTAAGAAACCCCAACGTAAGACTTTATCCCAAGTCAAAATCCTTTGAGTTCTTCATTCACAGCCTTTCAAGTCTCTTGCCCACAGGAAATTACGAAATAGAAAACTCAAAGCTTATCCTCATAGCAGAAGGTGTCAGCAATCAAACTTATGTGTTTAACATTATAGACTCCGATAATCTTGAATTTGTAGAAAGCGACTCCTCTCCCATTCCTACATACAAAATTTCTCAATCAGCCCCTTCAAATAAGCCTTTTGAAGATGGTGCCGTTTTCACTAAACTAACCGAAAATGAATACACCAACATAACAGACCTCGACCCTGACTATGAATACTTCACAAAAGATAACAACAATCCATCCATCCTTTACGACATCGACTCCGACGGCGAAGAGGAAATGGTGCTTATAGGCAACGGGCTTCCTTCAAATGGTGTTGTGAATTTAAAAATCGGAGCACTCAAGCTCGATAACGGCAAGGTAACAGATGAAATTTACAATCAAAAGGCTTTGTATCTCAATCATATAAACGTTGCGCCTTTTCATAAAGACTTCAAATTTTACATCACCGACGACGGCAAGCTCCGACTTGAAGGATATTCAAACCTCGGGAAAACAACTGTCGACGTAGTTTTCATCAATTACGCTTCTTCATCAAACCCATTGTCAACAGATGGTAAAATATTCCTTGCTGAAAACGGATTGGGTATAAGTTCAATGGCACATTATGCCCGTTTCGATATTGACAGCGACGGCATAGACGAAGACTGCGTCCTCGCATTTCGGATAGCAAGTCAAAGTTCCAAACCTTATATCATAGCTTTGGAAAAAGGCTCCGTAGATTTCGAAGGCTTTGTTGTGTGTGATGATGAAAACTGGATAGATTTGTGGAGCAATAATTTCTTACGACTCTTTTCTACACATACAGAATTTAGAATAACAAGCAATTCGTTGCAACTCGTTGTCCGCACCACATTCAACAAACCAACCACAAGCTATTATTATGATATTTCTTACGAAAGCAACAAGATAATCGCTACAAAAAGTACAAGGGGGTAAATGCTATGCAAAATATATTCCTTACAATACTAAACATAAGCATAACCGCAAGCTATATTGCTTTGGCGGCAATTGTATTGCGAATGCTTTTAAAACGCAATCCCAAGTGGATAACCTGCATTTTGTGGGCACTACTGGCTATAAGGCTTCTTGTACCCTTCAGCTTTGAGAGCAAATTAAGCCTTATCCCCTCTGCCGAGCCTGTTAAGTCAGAATCGGTTATATCCTCGTCAGTTGAGGATAATTACCAAGCTCTGAAACCCCAGACTCCTGTTATCGAGCAAGAAGCTCCCGACTCTCCCCAAGCACCCGTAATTGAGCAGGAAAATCCTAACTCTGTGCAAAGCCCCGTCACTCCCATCACTCCCGAAGATTTTGAAGATAACCCTGCAGAGAACATCACTCCCAACACCCCTCAAGATTCTCTTACAGAAGAAAAAGAAGAGGAAAACACTTTTGCAAACATCTTCCCCATCCTTTCTTATGTATGGGCAGGCGGAGTACTCTTAATGCTCCTGTACTCTGTGATTAGCTTTGTTCGTTTAAAACGCAGAGTAAGAGCATCATTTGTAACTGACAAAAACATCTATATCTGCGACGATATTTCCACACCCTTTATTCTTGGAATTATTAAACCTCGCATATATCTGCCCTCTGCCCTTTCAGGCGATGAACTCGAGTACATCACAAGCCACGAAAAAGCCCACCTCAAAAGACTCGACCACCTCTGGAAGCCTTTGGGCTTTGTGCTTCTCTCGGTGCATTGGTTCAATCCGCTTATGTGGATTTCCTATATCCTTCTTTGCCGAGATATTGAGCTTGCCTGCGACGAAAAGGTGCTCAAAGATTTAGGCACTGACAGCAAAAAGCAGTACTCCCAAACACTCCTTACCTTCAGCACAGAGAGAAAGCTTGTATCAGCTTGTCCTCTTGCCTTCGGCGAGGTTGGAGTAAAGCAAAGAATCATAAATATCTTAAACTACAAAAAGCCTGCCTTCTGGGTTATTCTGCTCTCACTCCTTCTCTGCCTTGCAATCGGTCTTTGCTTCCTTACAAATCCTGTGTCAAAGAAGGAAAAGGAAGAAGTCCCTGCAAGCTTTACAGAATACGGCATAAAAATTCTCGACAGTGGCTCAGATATTGAGGGTGTATCCCTTGAGCTTTTAGATATAAACCTCAGAAAAACTGCCGACAGCAATGGCTATATCGAAATCAAGTGGAACAACGAAAACAACGAAAGCTACACCTGTGGCGAACCGTTCTTCATCTATCAGGAGATTGATCCCGAGAGTGGCTGGGTCGACATCCGTACGGGTGAAAGTGCTTTTACTCTCATCGGCTACATCATCCCCGAAGAAGGCTCTTACACCCACAAGTACAGCCTTTGGAACATTGATATTACCGAACCCGGCACATACAGATTCGAGTCTACATTCAGTAGAAACGCAAACGAAACCTTCCACACCGAGCGTAAAGCATGGATAGTTTTTGAGATAACAAAAATTCCCGAAGATATAAAAAATCAAAGCGAAGAATCCATCGCCACCCTGCCAATCGACAAGCTCTCTGAGGGCTACCTTAAGTACACATACAGAGATGAAAACCGCTTGGCAAATATTTCTTATCTGAAGCTTTATCCTAAAGAAAGCCGATTTGAATTTTCTCTTCATCCTGCTAGCAGCTATCTGCCCATGGGAACTTACAAAATTGAAGGCGACAGGCTGATTCTTCAGTGCGAAGATGGAGATGCAAATAAATATGTTTTCGAATTTACGAGTTCATATCATCTTAGTTTTTGCGAGGATGAATCATCCGAACTTCCAAAATACAAATATTCGGCAAATGACACAGAAGCTACTCCTCCCTTTAAAGACAAAGCGGTTTTCAAAATCGAATTATCCCGCACTGCAGAAGACAGAGAAGAAGTCATCCCCTACACCTACGAAGAAATTATCGAAACCATTATAGCCGCTCATCCGTGGAAAGAGTACAACGGCTCATCCCCTCTGCCCGATTTTCCCTATGCTTCCTACAAATACATCTCTCACAATGAGCTTTCAGAGATAGGCTACGCTCTAATTGATATAGACTCTAACGGAGTAGAGGAGCTTATAATCACATCTATGGACCAAAGGTATGTATACGATGCATACACTATGATAGACAGCAAGACTGTGCATCTCTTCACAAGCGGTGACAGATACTTCCATAAGCTCTATGAAGACGGATATATCCACCTTACTTGGAGTGGCGGCTCTACCCTTACAGGACACGACTTTATGAAGCTTTCTGACGGCAGAATAGAATTTATCGAGAGAATCACCATTGATGCTTATTATGCCGCAGATTTGGGACTAATAAAAGAAGACCACACAGATATTGAATTGGACGATGTCAGCTTCAAATCAAAGAGTGAAAATGAAGAAGACTATGTACATATCGCATACGATGAACTCACAGAGATTCTCAACTCCTACAAGCAAAAAACTGAGCTTGAGTATTCACTCACACCCCTATCCGAGTACAAAAGCGGTGATATTAGAACAGACTCATACGGCAACCGCTTGGTGCATTTTGATATTGACGGTGACGGAGATAATGAAATTTGTGACATAGGCTTCAAACCTCAAAACGCATCAGATTTTGTAATTAACGGCAGCGAACAATACTATCTTATAATCACCGACAACGGCGAAACAGAGTACAAGGTTATTTACAATCTGAGCTACAATCCAAACCGTGACGGCTCGCCTCTGCCCCAAGTCCGCCTTATAAAAGCAAACGGAAATCTGTATGTCATTCTCCAAAAAGGCGACGATACAACACTTGTTTACAAGCTGGAAATATCAGGACAAAAAATCACCGCTATCGAGGTTCCTTCAGAAGAAATCCCCTCTGATCACAACCTCAGAGCAATCCGCTTTGATATTGACAAAGACGGTGAAGATGAGCACTGCTCACTATCTTTTCCTGCACTCTCCTCCACACAGAATGTACCCCTTTTTCTTTTGGCAAACGATAATGGTCTGATAAAGCAGTATGAAATTCCCGACATACAGCTTAATATTAGTGAGGCATCCAACATCCACCTCAAAAAATCAGGCGATTTCCTCTATGTATTTATAGAAAAAAGCATAGGCACAAAGACTGTTGTTCAATTAGTTTTTAATTCAAACGACACAATCTCAGCAACCGCCGCTCACTTAAAGGATGTTATCTACTTCGATATTGACGGTGACGGCAAGAAAGAAGAACTGAGCATAAACGATTTCAATATATATTCTCAGGATTATCCCTTCTCCATAACCGTAAACGAGTATGGTGTTCATGAATATTACAGTGAATTCGTCTTGCCGCAAATTCATGATTTGAGTTTTCAGGAAAAGGACGATAAGCTCTATGTAATCTGCACCTCTCTTGACGACAATCCTCTCAACTACAAATATCAGGTTCTCTTTGAGAACGGCGGTATCGTCCTTGACCAGAACGGCGAGCGACTCCCCGAGGGGAGTTATTATGCAGTGAACAACTTAGTAGTTCCCGAATTTGAAGAGTATTCAACCCAGTGGGCACAAGACCACATAATCGACCAAATGGCCTTTGACATCGACAAAGACGGCAAGGACGAGGATGTAATCATCGGTGCAGGCGGAACCTACGGAATTTTCACCTTCAGAATCATCGCCTTTGATGAAAACGAAGAAATCGAATACAACTCTTTCTTCACCGGAAAACACATGAATTTAAGCTTCCAAGAAGACGAAGACGGCAACGTATACCTTAAAGGCGAAACAGACGAATATGTCCGCGATGACGGTGAAGTTTTAACAGAAGCCGAGTCCCACAAATTCGATCTGAAAGTAGAATTTAATCAAATCAATATCTACAAAAACGGCACTAAACTCCCAAACCACCAAATAGAATAATCAAAAAACAGGATGCAACCTTTAAAAGTCTGCATCCTGTTTCTGCTGTCTTCATTATATTCTCAAAATGCTTCTCTTTTTATGGTGTCGAGAGCACCCTTTTCGATTCTACTTACTTGAGCTTGGGAGATTCCTATTTCCTCGGCTACTTCCATTTGGGTTTTGCCTCGTAAGAATCTCAATGTTAAAATCCGCTTCTCTCTGTCGGAGAGCTTCTTAATAGACTCTTTGAGGGCTATCTCCTCAAGCCAATCTGTGTCGCGGACAGTATCGCCCACTTGGTCCATAACATATATTGTGTCTGTTCCGTCGGAAAAGACAGGCTCGTAAAGGGACACAGGCTCCACAATCGCCTCAAGGGAGAGCACTACATTCTCTTTGGGCACTCCCATCTCCTTTGCAATCTGCTCCACCGTCGGCTCATAGCCAAGCTTATTTGTAAGCATCTCTTTTGTCTGCATGGCGTGGTAGGCAGTATCCCGCATACTTCGGCTGACTCTTATGGGATTATTGTCCCTAAGATACCGCCTTACCTCGCCTATTATCATAGGCACACCGTAGGTTGAAAAGCGAACATCAAGCTCCGGATCAAAATTGTCAATCGCCTTTATAAGTCCGATAACACCTACCTGAAACAAATCGTCAGGATTGTCCGTTCTGCTTGTAAATCGCTGAATAACAGAGAGCACCAGTCTTAAATTCCCTTGCACCATTTTATCTCTGGCTTCCTTGCGTTCTTTCTCTGTGCCGTTTCTGATAATCTGTAAAAGTTCTCGCTTCTCTGCTTCCTTGAGCACCTTAAGATTTGCTGTATTAAGCGAACAAATTTCCACCTTGCTGTACTGCAAACAAATACCTCCGTCAATACGTTCTGTAAATAGTATTGACACGGCTGTTTTCTTTATTCAGCAGTAAAATTAACTCTCTTTTTTCTATACACTGCAAAAGCTCCCGACAGACACACAAATGACTGTCGGGAGCTTTTATTATATTTCGGATTATATTTATTTACTTTGCATACAACGATGCAGCATTTGCGTAATGTGCCAGAGCACTCAAAACAGTCCAGAGTTCTGTTTTACCTGCACTCTGAGCAAGGGCACCATAGCTGTAAATGGTGTAATCCAGAGTAATACCGCCGATACTCACAACCATACTGCTTTTACCAATCTGATTAGCGGGAATATTGCTGATTTTCAGCACATAGAGATTGCCGCTCTTCTTGAGAGTTACAGGATAATCACAGGTAATTTCAAGGCTATCCACATCAATGCCTTCGTCAATAATGAAATAGTGCTTGAATGCAACCTCTGTTTCGAGAACAAGTGATGTGCCGTAGTATGTAACGCCTGCTTCCTCGCCCTCAAGTGTAAAGGGAGCACCTGCAAAGCCGTAAAGTTCAGTTACCTTTTCTTCTTCGTTCATATAATCTGTATCGTTTGCAAGATTATCTGTGTTATAGCCGAAGTAAATCTGAGCCTGAGCACCATAGTTGAGCATTGCCTTTACAAGCTCTTGCTCTTTTTCGTACTTAACAGTATCAGAAAGGATAACCTCTGCATATTCCTGTACTGAGTAATCGTCAAGAGCAAGCTCCTTGTCACTTGTGATAAACTGAGCCTTAATAACAGATGTCATGTCCTTAGCCGCAACCTCACAGGTAAATACATAGTAGCCATCAGCGTTAGGAGTTACACTGCTTACAGGAATTTCAACTGTATATGTTGAAGCTGTGTCGGGAACTGTGAATACCATTTTTGCGTTTGCGTCATTTACTGTTTTCTCTGTAAGGCTCATATAGTAGTTTACGGCAATCTTGTCGCCAAGGCTTATAGTGTAGCCTGCGAGCTTGTCAACGGGTTCTTCCTCACCGCAAATTGTGCAGAAGCCGTTTTCAAAAATATGATTTCCGCTGACACAGTCTTTGAGTGCCTCTACCTCTTTCATCAACACAGCCACATCTGCCTTTGAGGTTTCGGAACTTTCCTTCATAACTGAAATCTCTGATTTGATTTCTTCAAGTTTTGCACTCACTTTATCAGTTGTTGCACCACCGGACTCTATCTCTGCAACAGCCGCATCAATCTCGGTATAGTCTGCCTTAATCCAGGTGCCGTCAGCAATACCGTTTTCAAGTTGATCCATGTATGATGACAATGATATTTTTACTAACTCTAAACTTGATACTTGGCCCGATTCTTCTCGCTTTCCTATTGCCAGAAGTTCTTGGTAAATAAAATTAAGCGGCTCTTTTTTGGATTCCAGAACGTTGTTCTCGTCTGCTTTTTCGTTTGTATGCGCAATAGCACGCTTAAGCAATTCTATTTCCGATAAAATTGTGCTTGAAAGTCCGCAGTTTGCACAAGCACCGTCAACAACGTTATGCTTACCACTCTCGTTTGTGTTGCTGTAGCCAACTACCTCGTCCTTACAGTTAGTTACTGCGTAAACCTTATCACCGCCGAATACGGGGTAAGTGTCCTCGCCGATTTTCTGACCCCAAATGTTCTCAGTCTGCTGACCCTGTAAGAGGTAAGCAACCTCACCCGACTCAAACTGCTCTGCAGTCTTACCGCCGTTGCCATCGTCTGTGTCTGAGAGGTAATAGCTGTTTTCAATGGTACCGTAGCTGCTATTATAGTAACCTGCCAAAGTATCGGTATCAACGTAGCAGTTGATGATGTTGCCGCTTCCTAAGTAACCAACCAGAGTACCAACACGATAGCTGTCACCCTTAACGATTGTGTTTGTTACATAGCAGTTCTTAACAAAACCTCCGTTGCCTAAAGAGGCAACCACAGCACCAACGCTATCATTACCCTCAAAGTAGCTGTTTGTAATATGAAGGTTGGTAATTTCGTACCACCAGCCCTCGTTACCAAAGAGACCTACATAAGTTGCCTCTGTGTCAACGCACTTAAGACCTGAGATAGTCTTGAAGTTACCGTCAAAGTAAGCATAACTGCAGTTAATGGGAGTCCAGTTGGGAGCATCCTCGGGAACTGTAATGTCATTTATAAGCATTGCATGAAGCTCGACATCTTCTTCATTGAGCTTCTGAGCATACCAATAAAGCTGGCCTGCGTTTGAAATCAGGTATACATCGTCATAATCCCACTCGGGATCCTCGCCAAGGTCTACCTCGGGCTTCTGATATCCGCCGCAAGTAGTGCAGAAGCCGTTTACAAGCTCGCCTGTGTGGTTGTCGCTCTTTAACGCAAAGCTCTTTGTATCTGTGTAAGTTACGCCTTCGTACTCAAAGGTAACCTCGTAAAGCTCTGAGCCCTGGTGCATACAGTCCTCAGCCTCAACTGTTTCTTTGAGTGTAGCATAACCCGAACCGAAATCTGCATAGCCACCGCACTCAGTGCAATAAAGCTCTACAGAAACGTAGCACTCGCCATCATAAGGCCCATCCCAAGTGAATTCTGCTCTAAGCTCTTTGTGAGCGGGTCTTACGTCTGATACCTCAGTATTGGTATAAACCATCTCTGAGTCATATGCACAAGATGTGTAGCCGTAGTAAACCTTGTCACCGCCGAATACAGGGTAAGTATCTGTGCCAATTTTCTGACCCCAGATTTCCTCTGCCTGAGTACCTTGTAAGAGGTAAGCAACCTCACCGCTTGCACACTGTGCAGAAGTTTTGCCTTCTACTGAACTGATTGTTTCAGTTGCGTTTGCACCGCCGTTGAAGCCAAAAGCATCATCATCACAAACATCCTTATCATAATAACAATTGGTGACTTCTGCTACCGTAGTATTTGTATTAGTAATTAAACCTGCAAGGGCTCCTACGTTGGAATTTTCAACATTATAAACTATGCCACAGCTAAAGCAATTCTCCATTACAGAAACCTTCTGAATAACACCTGTAATGCCGCCGGCTCTGTATGTTGCACAATCAATCGTTCCGCTATTATAGCAATTGCGGATGGTACCATTTGATGTCATTGCTGCTATACCGCCGACACATAAATCACCTTTACAATATGAACCTATGTTAGCACAGTTTTCTATCAAACCCTCATTCCAGCCGCAAATTGCACCTACTCTCTCCTTAACACTTAAATAGGAGTTTTTCACTGTTACATTTTTGATTGTACCAAAGTTATTGCCAACAAGACCAAAGTTATAAGTTGTTGACTCATTGTGATAAAGACCGCTGATATAATGGTCGTTGCCGTCAAAAATACCTTTGAAGTTTAAATTATTTCCAATTGGAGTCCAGCTAAGCCATGACTCGTCCTTTACACCGCCACAGCCTGCAACGTCACCGGTGTTGACTATGATGTCATCCGTAAGGATAGCATTTGCGTTAGCATTACCTGCATTTACAAACTCGGCAAACCAATAAAGCTGGCCTGCGTTTGCAATTTCATACACGCTATCTTCGTTAAGTGTTGCAGGCTCGAAGTCTCCGCACACCGTACAGAAGCCGTTGTCAAAATTATGCTCGCAAGCTTCTGAGCAGATTGTGCAAACGCCGTCTTCCCACTTATGCTGGCAAGGCTCACCGCAAACTGTGCAAAAACCTTTGTCAAAGTTGTGCCCGCAAAGCATATCACAAGCTGTACAAGTGCCGTTTTCAAAATTATGGAGTACATCAGTTGTTCTTACTTCGTCACAAATATTACAGATTTCATCACAGTCACTTGAATATGTATGCTCGGCTGTGTCTGTTCGCTTTTGAGCACATATATTACATGTGTTGTCACAGTCACCTGACCAGGTGTGCTCAGGCTTAACTGTTTCTGATGATACTAAGTTAGTATAACCAATCGTATCATCAGCTTTATCACAAGTGATATAACCATAATAAACCTTGTCACCACCAATTACAGGGTAGGTGTCTGTACCTAATTTCTGACCCCAGATTTCTTCTGACTGAGTTCCCTGTAAGAGGTAAGCAACCTCACCGCCCTTAAACTGCTCGGCTGTTTTTGCCTCAGCAGAGCCGGCTACATCTTTTCCGTAAATTCCACCCTTAAAAGCTGTGTTTAAGTAGTAGCAGTTTGTGATTGTGGCACCAGCGGTACTTTCACCAACCACACCGCCACCATAACTAAACCCAAGTATTACATTGCCTGTGTTGTAACAGTTGGCTAGAACTGCACTTGTAGAACTAGTTATGATACCGCATACACCCCCGACAGAAGTATGTCCATCTACCCGGCCTGTGTTATAGCAGTTTGTGGTTGTACCCGAGTTCCGACCAACCACTCCACCAACATAGTATACTCCCGTTACACTACCTGTATTATAGCAGTTGGTGATTGTACCCGAGCAAAAGCCAGCCACTCCACCTACATATTTGTAGCCTTTGAAATAAGAATTTATAACTCCCGTGTTTTTAACAACACCGCCTTTGTTAATATCCCCAAACAGACCAACATAATTAGTAGTGGTATCGTTAAAATATAGGCCTGAAACAGTTTTGCCGTTACCATCAAAGGTACCTGCGTATCTATTATCATTATTACCGATTGGTGACCAATGATAAACACTTTTACTGTCGGTATTTGCGGTCATTTCACCCTCATTCACAACAATGTCATTCATAAGGATTGCATTAGCAGAAGTATTGCCTGCATTTACAAAATCCGCAAACCAAATCAACTGTTTTTCAGTGAAAATTTCATAAACACCGTTAACTAATTCGGGTATTTCCAAAGACTCGTTACAAATCAGGCAGGTATCCCCATCTGTTACAGGATGTGTACATCTGTAATTACATTTGTCGCAGTAGCCATCAGTAAAAGACGGATGTTCGCACTGATAAGAACACAATGTACACTTGCTGTTTTTGTCATAAGTATGTTCTCCTGTTCCGAATAAAGCATTGCAACAAGCATGATACTTGTTGTGAACATCGGCAGAGTTCTGCTCGTACTTAAATTTTGTGCTTGTATGATTATCACTGTCAGGTTCACCATTTATATAACCGCAATAAGTACATTTTGCAGCAGCCATGCAAGTAGCTGTGCTGTAAGAGCAGTTTTCTGTTTCGATAAAAGCGTTGCAGCAGGCATGGTACTTGTTGTGAACACCGTTTTCGCCCTGCTCATACTTAATCTCTGTGCTTGTGTGGTTATCTTTGTCTATGACGCCGTTTTCATAACCGCAGTGAACACATTTTTGAGAATCTGTACAAGTAGCTGTGCTGTAAGTGCAGTCTTCTGTTTTGATAAAAGCATTACAGCAGGCATGGTACTTATTGTGAACACCATTTTCGCCCTGCACGTACTTAAATTCTTCACTTGTGTGATTTTCGCTGTCGGGGTCACCCTTTGTGTGTCCGCAGTCTGTACATTTTGCAGAAGCTGTACAGGTAGCTGCACTATAAGAGCAAGATAAGGTCTCAGTATGCTCAGAGTTAAACTTGCAGGTACGGGTATGAGTTCCGTCACCGTTTGGTGACCAAGCACCAAAGGTGTGAGCAGTGGGAACAGGTTCACTAACTGTTACACCGCATCTTGTGCAATGTCTGCCCTTTTCACAGGTGGCTTCAGCGTAATTATGACCCATATATTCAGTATATCCGCAAATTGCACAATCCCTTTTACAGAAATTATCTAAATTTTCATAAATATAATTAGGTTCCCATTTGCCAAATTTGTGACCTTCGTTTCGGCTGATTTCAAGATAATAAGTGTATTTAATACTGCTGTATGAACCATCTGCTCTAGTACCGCTACAATCAATCTTTGCGTAATAATCTGTATCGCAGCTAAAGTCGTTAATGGTTACTGTTTCATTATCTAGCCAGAAAGTGTTGTATTTATCCCGAGCCATTGCCAACCGATAAGTAAATGTGAAGCTTGTAGAACTATTCTGAGTTACAACCAAGTCATAAATAGCACTTGTGTTACCCGTTGTGTCTGAAAAGGTTGTGTCTTTGGTAGTAGCTGTGTGAGCATTGATTTCCACCTTAAAGCCGTACACATCGTCTGTTTCGTTTGCCGCAGATGTGTTAATCAAGGAAACAGGCACTAAAGAAAGCACCATTAAAAGAGTAAGCAATAAGCTTAATACTCTTTTACCAAAAAATTTCTTTGTTTTCAATTAAAAATCCTCCTTTTAGTTTATATAAACTTTATATGTAAACAAGGGACAGATGTTAAAGGGGAACAAACGCAAAAATGCCCTTGGAAATTCAGAATATGAGCAAAGTTTTGCGGTAGCCTTTCGCCGTAAAAAACAAAGTAACCTACCACACGTCAAACTTACCCATTATTACACTTATCATTTTATAATCTTCCTAAGCTCCTGTCAATATTTTCAAATTAAATTGAAACCTATAAAACAGAAAAAAACCAACAAAAAGTTCATCAGAACAAATAAGCATCGGAAACTACATCAATTCTTCTTTCAGCCGAATAATCCTGCGTTCAATTTCACAAATCACTTTTTTGAATTCTTCATCCGATTTACCGCTGGGGTCTACCAATCCCCAATCGTCATCAAAGCCTCTTTCAATGAACGGACAACCCACATTGCAGCCCATAGAAATTGCCATATCCGGATTTGGAATATCTGCAATCTTTTTGGAGTACTGGGTTTGCTCCATGTCAATTCCATACAGCTCTTTCATAATCCTGACTGCATCCTGATTGATTTGAGGCTTTGTTTCGGTTCCTGCCGAAAAAGATTCAAACACATCACTCGCCAGATGCCTTCCCAACGCTTCTGCAATCTGACTGCGACAAGAATTATGCACACATATAAAGGCTACCTTTTTCTTAGTCTTTTTGTAAAAAGGACACTTAAAGCTAATACACTGTGCGTTATCTTTGCTGAAGTCACATTCAATAACACTGCTTTCTAACTTTACATCGTAATTTTCATTTATATGTTCTATTGCGTTTTGAAAACTCAGGTACGCATCTCTTTTACAGCATCTGGGGCCGCCTGTCTGCGATAAGCTATGTAATGCCTTCGAAGTAAACTCCATGTGCTTTCCCCACGAAGCATCAGAGCTCAACGGTCCTGTTCCGTCAATGATTGCCAGCGCTGCTCCCATCGAGCTTACCGCTCCGCAAACACCCCACATACCGCAGGTTGCACCGGGCATCTGCACACCTCTTTTCGTAAGCTCATCCAAACTTTCTTGCAAGTCAATTTTTCCGCCTGCATTGTAAAAAGCAGTCAGCAATGCTGCTCCGTCCAAAATATGATGCTCAGGTCCATGAATGCGAACATACTCATTGTGTGCGATATTATTGAAAATCACGATTGGATTCTTACACTTTTCCCTTTTGCAAGCTTCAATAATTTTATTTATTCTTTCTTCCATAAATCTCACACCTTCCCAATAAGACCTAAATATTCTTTATAATCTATCCGATTTCTATAAGCTTCAGTTAAAGCTTTTGACCCAAGAGAGCAGAGAACCGCGATGGGTGTTTTCGCGTACAGTACCTAACATATAATCAGTTACGGGACCGTTCTTCCTCATTTTTTCTAAGATTGCCTCCTGAAGCTCCTCTATTGACATTTCTTCATAAGGCTTGCTAAGGTCTATAGAAGGTTTCTGCATAGACTTTTTCTCCTCTGCTCTTACAACTTCGGAGCTTTTCTCCTCATCTATGGTTTTAACAGATTCAGGGGCTTTTTCGGCTTTCGCTGTTTTTACCGGCTTCGGTGTTTTTTCAATTTTCACGGTTTTCAAGGGTGCAAAGGTTTCATCATAGGCGCTGTCGCAAATCCATATTTCACCATAGTTTGCAGGCACCTTTACCTGAATGCGAACATTATTTACATCCACTTCTTCGCCAGACAATGCACCTATATATTTTTGGAAACTTCCGCAAGCAAGAGAAAGCTCCACATCCTTGTCGCTGTTGTTTACGGCAATTATCACAGACTTGCCCTCAAAGCTTCTCTCATAAGCATAATAGGTGGTAAAAAGCTCCAGCTCCTTATAATCGCCATAAGAAAGAACGGGATTATTCCGTCTGATTCTACCAAGAGAAGCAATAAGCTTTGTGCAAGGATTAGTTTTTATCGCATCCTTGTAATCCTCAAATTTCAGCATTGGTCTTAAGTAATCGTCACAGCTCTTTTCCTTTCTTCCCTCTATACCGAACTCAGATCCGTAATAGACAGAAGGGATGCCCGGCAAAGTATAAAGCAAAATATATATGGGAACAATGTGTGATTTATTCTTAAGCTTTGTATATATTCGCTCTACATCGTGATTATCAACGAAGGTATAAAGATTAATATTCCTTCCAAACATCTCTTTCACGTGCTTGATTGTGTGAGCAACCTCAAAGTAGTTTCTGTCATTATGAGCAGAATACAGCCCTTTGTGAAGCACATAGTTTGTTACGGAATGTAGTGTTACTTCATTTGCCCAGCGGGAATAGTCTCCGTGAATAACCTCGCCCATAAGCCAGAAGTCCGGTTTTACTTCGTTTGCCACAGCTCTGAATGCCTGCATATATTCAAAATCCATAACGTCTGCCGCATCAAGACGAATTCCGTCAATATCAAACTCCTCCGCCCAGAAGCGAATCACATCGCATATATAATCCTTAACCGCAGGATTCTTCTGATTAAGCTTGACAAGAAGATCATAGCCTCCCCAATTCTTATAAGAAAAGCGGTCATTATAGGAATTATTACCGCCAAAGTTCACATCGCAGTACCAATCCTTATACCGAGAATTTTCTCTGTTTTGCTTAACATCGCGAAACGCAAAGAAATCACGGCCGGTGTGATTGAACACACCGTCTAAAATAACACGGATTCCTTCTTTGTGACATTCCGATACAAAATCCTTAAGGTCTTTATTGGTACCAAGTCTTGAATCAACCTTTTTATAATCCGTTGTTTCGTAACCGTGTCCCACAGATTCAAAAAGAGGTCCGATATAAATTGCATTACAGCCGATTTCTTTTATATGCGGTATCCACTCAAGCAGACTGTTAAGTCTGTCTGCAGGCTCACCATAATCGTTCTTCTTAGGGGCACCAGTCATTCCTATCGGATAAATATGATAAAAAACAGCTTCATCATACCAAGCCATATTTAATCCTCCTGTTTACATATAATAAGCTCACAACACTGTCAAGCTGCCTGTCAGGAACATCGTCTTTTGAATTAATTAAAACCCTAAATAAGTGTACAAAGGTCTTAAACTTTGGTCTGTGTTACCTGACAAGCCTTCCTCTGCTTTTCTCACCTTTGGAAGACTTCTCGTAATTGTGAAAGTAATATAAGTATATTATAAATACCGTAAAATTACAATATTTGTTACTTATTAAAGTTTTGAGGCATCGTATTTGCTGACAGTTCTCCACTAAAAAACTCCCGACAAAATGTCGGGAGTTTTTGGGGTTAGCTAATTTCAGTTATTCAGATACGCTTCTGCTGCCTGATTATAGGCATAGAGTGCTTTGGTTACATTCTTGAGTACTTCGTTATTAGAATACATTGCAGAGTGGCCGTAGCTGAGTGCACTGTATTTTACTGTAAGTCCGCCTGATGTAACAACATACTCATCATCAAGATTCTGTGCCGCAATATCCTCAATTCTTATTCTGTAAAGGTTATTTACCTTAACAGGCTTTACAGCAACACCGTTTACATAGAATTCAGGGATATTCTCTTCATCTTCAATAATGAAATAAATGTTTATAACAGTTTCGCTCTCAAGTGTAAGAGATGTTCCGTGATGTCTTACACCTACAGCCGAACCTGTGGTCACAGGCTTGTAAACTGAAAGATTTACATCCGAAAGAACCTTATCCTCTTCAGCCAGAATCTTGTTGGCAAGATTCTCTGTTTCGTATTCGAAATAAACCTGAGCATTTGCACCATAGTTAAGCATTGCTTTCACAAGAGGTACTGCTTCCATATACTCTGCGTTACCGTTCTCTGCTTCCTTGAGCAGGAATTCTGCATACTCAACTACAGAATAACTGAACACATCGCTTTCGTATCCTGTTGCAAATACCTGTGCTTTGATAATGTCAGACATCTGTATAGCATTTACCTTGCAGGTAAATACATAATAGCCTTCTGCTGTTATCTCAGCATCCTTAACATACACAGTCTGTTTGCTGCCGTTTGGCAGAGCAAACAATACTTTTGCATTCTGATCCTCAAGGATATTCTCGCTCAATGTCATGTGGAAGTTTACTGCAATGTTTCCGCCAAGGCTGACACTTGCTCCCTCAAATTTGGAAGCAATATCTTTAACCTTACCGCAGATTGTGCACTTATCATCGATGTAGTTATGCTCACAAGCTTCACCGCAATTTGAGCATTCACCGTTATCACCCCACGCATGATTTGTTGCAGGGATTTCTTCCTGTGCTACAGTAATGACCTTACATACAGAACACTGTTTACCGTCTGTAAGACCTGATTCTGTACAGGTTGCAGCTTTGCCCTTGATTACAACTTCTGTATGACCCTTTGCAGAAATTTCTTCCTGTGCTTTGATTATTTCATTACATACAGTACACTTAATTCCGTCTGTAAGACCCTTTTCGGTACATGTTGCATCATAACCCTTTACGGTTTCTTCTTTATGACCTGCAGGAATTTCTGTCTGTTCTACAAGTACAGTACCGCAAACAGAACACTTCTTGCCTTCTGTAAGACCCGCTTCTGTACAGGTTGCATCCTTGCCCTCTAAAGTTTCCTCTGTATGAGGGATAACGGGTACAACACTCTGAACTTTGATAGTCTTTTCACATACAGAGCAATACTTACCCTCTGTGAGTCCTGTCTTGGTACAAGTAGCCTCAACTGCAGGAATTGTAACTTCGGTGTGTGCCTTTACGGAAATTACTGTCTGTGCCAAAAGAATCTCTCCGCAATCAGCACATTTTTTACCCTCGGTAAGTCCTGTAGATGTACAAGTAGCCTCTACTGAACTCAAGATTTCAACCTTAGTATGAGCACAAGGTACTACAGGAACATAAACAGCCGCAACATTATGGTAAATATTGCTGTATTCAAACAGAAGAATAATCTGGTCTTCTGCATAAACTACTTCTTCATCTGCCCATTTGCCGTTTGAGGTGCTATCCCAGGTCTTCATATTAGTAGCATCTGCAGGAATTGTAGTTTTGTAAACCTTGAAATTCTGCTTCTGATTGCTCCAATAATCAGAACCTACTGCATATTGTACTGTTTCGCCTGTTGCTGTGAGAGTAGCATCGCCTGCAAGCTCGATTGCATTGTTCCAATAGTGGAGTGTGGGAACAAAATCCTTGATATGTTCAACAACACCTACATAAACCGTCTTTGTTGTTACCTCGGGAATTTCGGGAAGCTCCTCTGAGTCTTTGGAAACAGTCAGTCTCTTTGCGTCATCGAACCATGTAAATGTATATGTGCCGCCTGTTGCCTTGAAGGTACAGTTATCAGAAACCTCTGCAGACATTTCCCAACGCATTGCACTGTCGGTAAATGTTCCCTTGTTACCATACCAAGCACCATTTGAATCTATCTTGAAGGTGTATGTACCTGCTTCAAAGGACTTGGTAATAGTATATATATTCTCTGTATCTGTCTTTTTCAGAGCATCCTTTGATTCCCAGTTATTGAACGTACCCTTAAGGTAGATTGTAGAATTTTCCAGAGAAAGTGTGTTTGCAGTATTATATGTAATCTTATATGTACCGTCAGCCTTCATCTCAAAGGTCATAGTTCTGTATGTACCATCGGAATTTGCTGTACCGATAATAGCCTTGGAGGAAGCAGGAGCATTTGTATTCACAGTAACAGTAGTACCGTCAAGAGTTACAAAGCCTGTCTGATTTGTATGGCCCATAACCAGATTGCCATCCATATTAATGGTAAAGGAGGTTATGGAAGAAGACATTGTAACAGTAGAGCCGTCGCTTGCAATACCGCCTGCTGCCAAGCTGTTCTGTGTATTGTTTGCGTGGAGTGTAAGGGTAAGACCCTCAAAAGACTCTTCTGTAAACATAACTGCATTTGTGTCGGGCTTGCTTTCGTTTGAAGAGAAGCGAATGGTTACATCTTTAAGCTTTCCGTTATAAACTCTGAACGAGCCGTTAACACCAAGATTCTCAAGATATGCAATAAAGTCGGCATCTGCTATTTTGTCAAGCTGTACAGATGCTTTCTCTGTTGCGCCTATAGCCCAGTAATTAAGAGTGTTTATTGCAGAGTCAAAGTACACTCTGCCTTCTCTTGTCAGGTATGTTGAACCTGTGGAAGAATCAAGAATACGATATGTTCCGTTTGTAAGAACAGATGTAATACTTGCGGGAGGTGTTACGGTAAAATCAGAGGATGTGAGGTAATAGCTCTCAATAGGCTGATAGTTCATACTTGTAACAAGGCTCTCATACATATCAGAAACTACAGCTTTGGTTGTAACGCTAACTCCGCCGGGCATAACCTGAGTTTTGTTACGGGAATCATCACCTGTAACAAGGAAGATTGTATTGCCCTTTTTCATTACGGCACCTGTCTCAATAGATGGATTGGTAATACCGTTCATCCAATCGGGAGATGCAGTTACCTTGCCATCCTCTGCCTCAACCTTCATCAAATCAGCATAAACATCGCTGAGGGATTTACCTGTAAGGTTTGCACCTGTACCTGCATAATAGTAAGCATAAGCACGCATCCACATAGGACGGCGAGCTGTCTGGATAAGTGCATCCTCCAGATTCTCTTTGTCTTTGTAAAGAGTAGAGAGTGCGCTTGCAACCTGAGGAGTAATGAAAACTACTCGCTTTGTGTTTGCGTAATCCTCGCTGTCTGTTGCACCCAAACCGCCGAGATTCTTCTCGGTAATATCCCAAGCGATAACCTTCATAATCTGCTCGGGCAGGTCTGTTGCGGGAGTTACGTTATTACCCCACATAGAGAAAGAGGTAGCAGTTACTGTGCTTTCGTTAAGTCCGAAGCCCTGCTGTACGTTGTAAGGCTCCCAGCCTGTATCAAGACAAGCTACATCATTTTCCGAGAAAACAAGAGGCTGCATATATCCAAAAGATGTAGAACGCTCACCGGCTATACCTGCAAGGTTAATAAGAGCAAACTCAATGAATCTGCCGATTGCAATATTTGCCTCCTCGGTAGTCATACCCTGTGTATTGTCAATACCAAGCTGACGAGCAAGGGGTCCGTTGACAAAAGCCATAGGAGTAAGACTGCCGTCTTTAAGGGAACTTACATATTCGGGATTGTTAAAGGCTTTGGTGAAAGCAATACAGATAGGCAGGTACTCTGCAGAGCAACCTGACATTACCGCATTTACCGCTACCTGATAGGCAGTAATAACTCTGCCTGTGGAAGATACAGTTGCAATTACATCTGTATCATTTTCAGGGATATACCTCATAAATTTTTCAACCTTTAAGGTTGTGGGAGGAATAACAGGCAATCCGTCTGTCTGACCCTGTTCTTTGTAATAATCCTGTACTTCGTGATAAGCACCTGTGAAAACAACATCAGCACAGTTTGTGTTAACAGATGAACTGCTGACAGGAGAAACCACCTTAAAAACGTTCTCGTCAGGTTCAAGGCAGTCACAATCATCCTCAGCACAGTTAAGGTCTTCGTATGAATGGATAGTATCATCATCGTAATGATATGCACTTACTGTAAAACCTGCTGACATAAGGCTCAAGCCCATCATCAGACAGAGGATTATAGCAACTACACGTTTAATTAAATTAGACTTCATAGTAACATCCTTTCTGAATTTTTGCTTTAAGCCTCAATTACCAAGCAAGAGCTGTGTTGTAGGTAATTGTGTAAGTATTGTCAGAATTGTATGCAAGAGTGAGTGCCTTGTAAGTACCGTCACCGTTATCTGTGCCGATGTATGCGACAGCACCCGGCTCCACACTCTTTGAAATTGTTACCTTATTACTGCTGTCAAGTGAAACAAAGCCTTCGGTTGAGTTGGCTCTTATTACAAGTGTGCCTTTAAGGTCTGCAACAAAGCTGATTACGTCACCGTTAAGCTTCAGAGTTGCACCGTCTAAAGCCGCACCGCCCTGAGTTGCCTGATTCTTGCCATCAGTGTTAGCCGCAACAGTAAGGCTTAGATTCTCAAACACATCCGCATCAAGTGCTGTGGCATCCAAGTCCATAAATCTTGAGTTGGAACCCATACGGAGTGTGATTGCGTTCACCTTGCCGTCTGCAACAGTAAATGTACTGTTAAGTCCTAAAGAAGAAAGAACAGTAATAAAGTCGGCATAAGAGGATGTGCCGAGTACAACAGCTTCGGTTGCACTTCCTCCTACAGGATAGTATGTAAGAGTTGCAGAGGATTTATCGTAGTGAGCTTTGCCTGCACCTGATGCAGAAGAGGCAGAGTTCACAATTCGATAATCGCCGTCTGTAAGTGATGAAGGCACAGTTGCGTTAAAGGAAGGTGTTGGAACAACAGGCTCATCGGGTTCTGTTGTGCCGCCTTCTTCGCCTTCATTTCCACCGGTATTGCCACCGGGATTGTAATTAGGATTATAGTAGCCGTCGCCTGTTTCAGCGTCAGGCTCAACATCAGGAGTAATTGTGCCGTCCAAGAGACCTGCCCAGTTTTTAGGGAGCTCTATTTCATAGGAAGCACAGTCACCGCCCGGCATAACCTGAAACTCACTCTTGGAATTTCCGCCGGTAATAACAAAGCCTGTGTGACCCTTGAGCATAGTCTGTGTTGTATCAAGAGTATCAAAGTTTACAACACCCTGAAGCCACTCGGGCACCTTTGTATGTTCAACTATATCTTTGTCTACATTCTCTGTAAATGCACCGTTGTAAATATCAGCATAATGCTGGTCAAAGGTTGTGTTAAGATGAATCTTACTGCCTGTGTTTGCCCAGTAGTGAGCATACGTACGCATCCAAAGAGGTCTGCGTGCAGTTTCGATAAGTGTATCTTCAAGAGTGTCTTTAGAAGCATAGCCCTCTGCCAAATCAGCAGCAGCCTCAGCAGTCAGGAATATCATACGGGGAACCTGAGGATTGGTATTACCCAGACCGTTCTGCTGTTTCTCGGTAATATCCCAAGAAAGAAGCTGCATAATCTTCTCTGCATTGTCGGTTGCAGGAGTTACACTGTTACCCCATGTGATAGTAGAACCGCAGGTGATAACATTATCTGTTGCCTCAAAGCCTTTGAATACATGGTAAGGTTCCCAACCGATAGCTTTACAGGTATCCTCATCCTCTGCAAAAGCAAAGGGCTCCATATAGCCAAAGGTACCCATTCGGTTTTCCTTAATCTTATAGCCTGCAAGGTTAAGCATTGCAAGGGATAAAAATCTTCCCAGAAGCTTATTAGCCTCTGCGTTTGTCATATTCTCAGAGAAGCTAATACCAAGCTCCTTTGCAATAGGACCATTAACAAGAATGTAGGGAGTCCATGCGTGAGTACTCTGCAAGGGTTTATAGAAATCGCCGTGACCCAAGCACTTTGTAATAGCAATGCAAAGAGGCATAAACTCAGCAGGGCAACCTGCCATAACTGCATTAACTGCTACCTGATACGCAGTAATAGAGCGGTTTGCAGGAGGAACATCCTGAGGTTCACCGCCATACTTTGTACAAACAAGGTCCTCTGCATTATAGGGTGTGTATGCAAGGTAATACTCAACCTTTGCCTTTGTGGGAGGTACTACGGGAAGACCGTCGGTCATTTCGTTAACCTCATAGAACTCCTGTATTCTCTGGTATGAACCCGTAAAGATTACGTCGTCATATTTTGTACTGCCGATAGCACCTGCAATACGATCGATTTCATCCTGTGTAATCTGAGTTGTAAGTCCTGTAACAACCTGGTCATAGAGAATTTCTCTTGCTTTTCTCTCCTGCTCTTCGGTTGTGTCAGCCGCAAAAGCACCGGGATATGCGGCAGTTCTTACAACAGGAACACCGCGGTTAAAGCCCGTGGACTCAATCTGAGCAATGAATGTCTCTGCACCTACCACAACTGCAGGAATGCCGATATACTCAGCTGCAAGAGCATTACCTGTTTCTTTAACAGTACAAATACCGCAACCGCAGTTACCTGAAATTACAGCATCAACCTTGTAATCCTTCAGCTTCTGCTGGAACTCCTTGGACTGAGCACTCTGGTTGTTGGGGTTGAATGTACCGCCCTTGCCTATCTCGTCCATATAGTAGGTTTTACAGCCGAACTCTTCCTCAAGCATATCGCGAAGAATTGCATGAGTAACAGAAGCACTGAAGCTTCCGCCCACAAGAGCAATGGTCTTGCCCTCGAGAGTGTCAAGTCTTTCAGGCTGCTCTATAGGCACAATAGTTGAGCCTGTAGGCACAGGCGACACTACCGCAAAAGAGTTGTTCAGAGGCTCGATTTCAGAAAGCTCTGTGGCAGAAGCAGAGGGTATAGCAACCACAGCCATTGAAATCACACTGCAAAAACAAAGCAAAAGCGATAGTATACGCTTTGAGAAATTTGATTTCATAGAATCATCCTTTCAATAAAATTTATATAACACTGAATAAAAGCTCGTTATTCAGCAAAATATACTTAATCAGTAAACAGCACGGTAACCTCGGGAATATTATCGGATGCATAAAAAGTAAAGTTACCGAAGAATGCATCCGCAAAGATGGAACCGGAAGTAGTATCATCAATAAAATAGAGATTACCGCTTTCGTCCAAGCCGTAAGAAACAGAATATTTTGTTTCTTTGTCTGTAACAGAACTGAAGGTAAACTCTGAATCCTCCACTGTATACGCATAGTACATATATCTGTCAAGAAGCAGGTCGTCACTCTTATATCGGATAATCATTATACCGTTGTCTTTATATTCAACGCATTGCTCATAGGTGTATGTATACTGATAATAAGATAGTGTTCTCTCATTATTTACCCAAGTGCCAATAAGGGAATTATCAAGAGTAAAATCTTCAAAGCTTTGCTTTTCGTAATCAGGGGTTTCCGCCTGTGCAAAAACATATTCCATAGCCTCTTGCTTAAGACCGGTCATTTCATCGGTATGCTCCGGATAAATAACAGTAAGCGTTGCGTCACCTTTGCTTTTAGAGCCTGTTATCTTATACTCCAGATTCTCAGTACCGAGATTTATCTTCTCTACCGATTCCTCTTCAAGAAGCTCATATTCAAAATACTCCACCCCACCCTGATAACAGGTATAGTAACTGCCTCTACCGTATTTATCGGGTGCATCAAAAACATAGTAGGCATTTTCTTTTTCTGCCTCATCATCACTTGATGCCGTAAGCTCGGGATTTTCAACAAGCTCCCATGCACCTGATATGTCATTGGGAAGCTCTGCATTATCGGCAGATTTTTTGAGCATAGAAACAATCAAAAAGCTTGCCGTCACTAAAAGCACTGCTGAAAGTACTATGGCGACAATCAGCACTATCTTCTTTTTCTTATTCTGAAATACCTCTTTTTCTTTCTTCTCAATACATTCTGCAGAAACATTCTCTTTCATTGTCATCCCTCTTTGTCAAGCATTTTTATATAACCAGTTTAATATAACCACAAAAATTTGATACAAATGTGTTAAATATCGTTTTTTTGAAAAATTTGTGTTATAATATAACTAAATAATCCAACGGAGGCGATATACTATGAGCAACAACACCAGAATTCTCTTGGTAGAGGACGACGATAAGCTCCGCAACACAATAGAAGATTATTTACAAATGAATAAATTTGAAATAACTGCATGCGCCGATGGAAAATCCGCACTTCACAGTTTTGAAAAGGAGCCTCCCTTCGACATTATCCTCTTGGACGGAATGCTTCCTGACATAGACGGATTTGAGGTTTTAAAAAGAATCAGAGAAACCTCCGATATACCCGTAATAATTCTGTCTGCGAGAGAATCCGAAAGAGACCAGCTCAACGGCTTTCATCTGGGAGCAGATAACTACATAACAAAACCTTTTCTTTTAAGTGTTCTTAAGGAGCACATCAATGCTCTTCTTTCCCGCTTGGGAAACTTTAATAAAAACAAAGCTCAAATTACAAAGGGTGCTTTGTGCCTTAACACTACAGAACGCAAGGTATATCTGGATGATAACCTGATACTGACCACTCCGCGTGAATATGACTTGCTTCTGTTTTTTATGCAAAACGAGCGAATTGTCTTAAGCCGTGATACAATCCTTGACAGAGTTTGGGGCAACGGATATTTCGGTGATTTGCGTACTGTTGACACTATCGTAAAACAGCTCAGGAAGAAGCTCGGCAAGCACGATGAGTACATTGTGTCTGTCTATGGAATAGGATATAAATTTGAGGTTAACGATGAAGAATAAACTAACTCCGAAACTGGTAATTACTATTGTTGCATCCATAACACTTATAGCTGTTATTATGATGCCTATTTACTCCTATTTACAGCCCAAGATGTACATAGAGCAAGAAAAAGGATATATCGAAGAGTTCGCAAAAAAACTGAAAGCAGTCGAGCCTTTTGAAAAATCTGCTCTCAATAAATTTGTCAGCAATTCCCGCGAGTCTTATCGAATATATGTATTTGATGAAAACTTTGAGCCCCTATATACATCCTTTGAATTTGGCAACAACAGTAAATTCCTTGCTAAGCTGTTTGGCGGTAAAATGGAGCTCTTTAAATCAGATTCAGAGCCCTACTACAGCGAAGCCGACAACGAACCTGCTGTCAGACTCTATACCTGCTGCGAAGTAAAGGGTACCACATATTACATCCACATCAAAGACAGTCTCAGCGGTGTTGCGATGGTATTCGACTTTTCGAACAAAATATTAGTCTATGTGGTTTTGGGATATATTATCATCTGCTCTGTTGTACTGTATCTTGCAATCTCGCCGTCAATAAAATCTCTTAAAAAGGTTACAGATGTTGCAAAGAATATCTCAAAGAACAATCTTTCTGTTAGATACCAGGGCAAAATCCGCAAAAACGAAATCGGTGAGCTTGCACTCAGCGTCAACAAGATGGCTGACACCATTCAGGGAAACATCAACAATCTGGAGAATTACAATTTCGTACTGCGTGAAGATAATCAGTATATGAAAGAATACGAACAATCCCGCCGCATACTGCTTCGCAATATTACTCACGACTTAAAAACTCCCTTGGCAGTTATCTCCAGTCAGGTTGAAATGATACGCACCTGCGAAGAGCAAGAGAAAAAAGATTATTATTACGAATCCGCAATGGAAGAAATAAGCAAAATGAGCCGTATGATAAGCGAAGTGTTGCAGATGAGCGTGGATGAACGCCGTATTATATCCAAGGAATCCCGACTTATAAACGCAAGCGCAACTATCACTGAACTGTGCGATAATAATAGTGCCTACATAAAATCTTGTGACCTGAATTTAACAAAAGATATTACTCAAAACCTTGAGTTAAACACTATCAAAGAATATATGGAGTTTGTATTCAGGAACTACCTTGCAAATGCTGTTCAGAATGCAGAAAAAAAATCTGCAATCACCGTATCACTAAAGGAGTTTGACGGTGCAATCCGATTATCCGTTGAAAACGTCGGCAGACATATATCTGATGAAATGAAAGACAAAATCTGGACAGAAACCTTTACCACTTCACCCGAAGTTAGCAAAAACAGCGGTCTGGGACTCTATATCGTCAAAGAAATATCTCTTATAGAACACACCCGATGCGGATTCGATAATACAGAAAACGGAGTTCGATTCTGGTTTGACTTTACAGACTACAGCAATAAAAGCAACGATGTATAATTTTAATCCAAAATTGAATCCGAACTGAATAAACCATCGTAACATTAAACTTTGTAAAGGATATCATCATGAACAGACAAGCCTTTGACAAATACATAAACGAAGCCTATATGGTATCGGCAGACTATCCCTTTGAATCCGACAGTGAAACTGCCGTTTACCGTCACAAAGAAAACCGCAAATGGTTTGCACTTGTTATGCACTTACCCAAGGATAAATTCAAACCAAATGCCCAGGGCTTTGTAACAGCCGTGAATTTAAAATGCGACCCGCTTCTCATTGGCTCTGTAATTCTCGAAGAAGGCATCTATCCTGCCTACCACATGAACAAAAGCCACTGGATTTCTCTTCTTATAGACGAAATCACCGCTGAAGAGAAAATCAAATGGCTTCTTGACCTGAGCTTTGAGCTTACAAAAAAGAAGTAACCTTGCTTATACGCAAAGTCAAAAAAACTCCCGACAAATTTCGTGTTGTCGGGAGTTCTTTTATCTTTTGTAAATTTATTTTGAAATTACTTTTTAAGCTTTTCCATATCGTTTTTGCGGATTTCTACACGTCTTACTTTACCCGAGATAGTCTTGGGAAGTTCATCAACAAACTCAACGATTCTGGGATACTTATAAGGAGCGGTGTGTGTCTTAACATACTCCTGAATCTCCTTCTTAAGTTCGTCTGAGCCCTGCTGTCCTTTCACAAGAACAATAGTTGCCTTAACAATCTGACCGCGAACCTCGTCGGGAACGGGAGTGATTGCACACTCAAGAACATAAGGAAGCTCCATAATTACGCTCTCGATTTCGAAGGGTCCGATACGATAACCTGATGATTTGATAACATCATCAATACGGCCAACATACCAGAGGTAACCATCCTCGTCCATTGTTGCCTGATCGCCTGTATGATAATAACCGTCGTGCCATACCTCTTCGGTCTTTTCTTCGTCAAGATAATAGCCGATAAAGAGGCCGTTTGGTGCACCGTCTTTTGTGCGGATACAGATTTCACCTGCATCACCTGTCTTACAAACATTGCCGTCAGGATCAAGAACAACAACATCGTAGAGGGGACTGGGCTTACCCATAGAGCCGATTCTGGGTGTTGAGCCTACAAAGTTTGCAATAGAAAGTGTAGTTTCGGTCTGACCGAAGCCCTCCATAATTGTAAGCCCTGTTGCTTTCTTAAACTGATTGAACACCTCGGGATTCAGAGCCTCACCTGCTGTAGTCGCATACTCGATAGAGGAAAGGTCGTACTTTGACAAATCCTCTTTAATAAAGAAGCGATACATAGTAGGAGGTGCACAGAAGGTAGTAATTTTGTATTTAGCAAACATAGGCAGGATATCTTCCGAATGGAATCTGTCAAAATCGTAAGTGAAGGTGGCTGCTTCGCAGAGCCACTGACCATAGAGCTTACCCCAGAGAGCCTTACCCCAGCCTGTGTCAGAGATTGTAAAGTGGAGCCCGTCAGGATTTACGTTGTGCCAATGCTTCGCTGTGGGATAATGACCCAAAGCATACTTGTAGGAATGGGTTGCGATTCTGGGATAGCCTGTTGTACCCGATGTAAAGAGCATAAGCATAGGGTCGTTACCGCAGGGTGTGTTTTCATTACGGAAGTAGTGAGTGCTGAAACGCTCCATTTCGGTATTAAAGTCATTCCAGCCCTCTTTCACACCGCCAACCAGAATTTTAAGCATATCGGGGAACTCACGAGCCGCTTTTTCTGCTTCCTCAGATACCTCGCCATCAGCGGTGCACACAATAGCTTTTACCTTTGCGGCTTTATATCTGTAAGTGAAATCGTGCTCAACAAGCTGATTTGTAGCGGGAATTGCAATGGCACCAATCTTGTGAAGTGCAAGCATACAGAACCAGAACTGGTAGTGACGCTTCAAGACAAGCATTACTGTATCGCCTTTTTTGATGCCCAAAGACTCAAAGTAGTTAGCAGTCTTTGCAGAATACTTCTTCATATCGCTGAAGGTAAATTTGCGGTCAGACTTATCGTTTGCAACCCACATCATTGCAAGCTTGTCGGGGTCCTTCTGAGCAATTGCGTCTACACAGTCGAAAGCAAAGTTGAACTTGTCGTCATTTTTAAACTTAATGCCATTGAATACACCCTGCTCATCATAATAGGACTCCACAAAGTTATCTGCAACTGTTGTTTTGGCTACCTCTTTTGTTACAGCCTTCTTCTGAACAAAGGGTACCTCGGGGTACTCTTCGCTTACACTGCCGTCCTGAGGATTAAGAACAACCGCGTGGAACTCACAACCGCCCTCGCTTACGGCAATCATACCGTGAGGAATTGTACTGTTGTAGAAAATAGAGTCGCCTTCGTTGAGGACGTCTACGTGATTACCAACCTGAACCTTGAGTGAACCTTTTACAATTACATCGAACTCCTGTCCTTTGTGGGAGCTGAGCTTGATGGGAGCATTTTGCTCCTCGGGAAGATAAGGAAATTTAACAAGGAAAGGCTCTGCAAGCTTATCTTTGAATTTGGGAGCCAAGTTGTTATACTCTACACCGTGCTTTTTAAGAATCTTAAGTCCCTCACCTTTTCTTGTGATAGTGAAGGAGCTTAGTGTAGAGCTTGTTCCTTCAAGCAAATCTACAACTTCAACACCGCAAGCCTTTGCACATTTATAAATAAATGTAAAGCTGAAGTCGGTTTCTCCTTCTTCCAGAACCTTATAATCCTCTACCGATACACCTGTAAGCTTTGCAAGCTCCTCTTGTGTGTATCCTTTTGCTTCGCGCAGACCTTTGATTCTGCCTGCAACCTCTTTCAAACTGTAATCCATTTTGCTGTCTCCTTTCGAATCTGACTTTTTTACAATGGTTACGAATTTGAATAAAACAAAAAAACCCGTCTCAAAAGAAATTCTTTGAGACGAGTTATTAAACCCGCGGTACCACTCAAATTACGGAAAATACATTCCGTCACTTACCGAGCTCTGACAAGCCCTTTGCTTTTACGCAGCAATACGGAAGGAGTCTACTCAGTATAAAACCTTTCGGTCCTCCGACTCAGAAGTGATAGGTCATAAGGAAAGTTCCACCATTGCCTCGCACCAACCGGCAACTCTCTGAAGGACTTAAACATCCCGACCGTCTTCGTCATAGTCGTTATTTGTGATATTCAAATTTGTTAATTATATTATTACAATAAAGTGAAAATGTCAATACTTTTTAAAAAAATTTTTAAAATTAATATATATCCTCAAAGATTTCACCGTTTATATCGTATATAAGATTTATGGGAACTATAGTACCATCTTTAAGAACAAGGGTACGGTTCACTTCGTCCGTTTGTTTGATGATACCTGTTACTGTCAGGTACTCACCTCCCTTCTTTCTGCTGTCAGGCTTAAAGAAGGTAATATGTAATACAGGATTTTTATCTTTCTTCTCCAAAGCGATGTTCAGCTTATCGTTTATCATAGCAATATGATATTCGTCAAGCTCTGCTTTCTCGTCTGTAAATCTTGCCGTTTCCCTCACCGCTTCTTCGTAGCCTGTCAGAGCAGCAAAAGGAGAAAACTGCGCCGCTCTGTTATACACCGTCATCCTCGGTCTTGTCTTTGATACAAAATGCGGAAGATTTATTATATCCTTATAGTTATCTGTCATATTCACCTCACGCCTTATGTCCGCCGATTTGTCCGTTACGGGCAATTGCGGTAGCTCCTTCCTGAAGATTCATTCCCTTAAAAATCGCATTCTTGCCGAATTTGTGTTTTATATTCACTACTGCATCCTGCATCTTTTTTTCTCTTGAAAGCTCCTGTGAGTTAGACATTGCATCGTAATCGGTAAAAAGATCAAGCTGTTCTCCCCCAAAACCTTTTGACATCTCCGCTTCATTCACCAGTTTACAAGCCGCAATTGTAAGCCTTCGCACCAAAAGATTCCTATCAACAATCCTGTCAAACAAATCCACAAGAGCATTTGTAAGTGCCGTGGAAGACATTGTTTTATTCGGCAGGTTGGTCGTACCATGGGCATGCTTCGGAACCCTTCGCCCGTAGTGGTCAACACATATCTCGCCCTTGTAGACACTCATAATCTCTTTGTTACGAAGATTCTCAATATCATAACCGACTGTAAGCACCAACTGATCTGTGGCAAGTTTTTTATCAACAAGGTCGAACGCAAGCTGGTCTATCATTTCTCGTGCAATAAGTCTTGCTTTCTCGAAGGTATAAGGGCAATGCAAAACCTGACCTGTGCTGAGGCTTGTGGAGGTGGGCTTGTAAGCTTTAACATCGGCAATGGTGCAAGGCTCCCAGCCCCAAGCATGATCTATCAGAAGCTCCGCATTAACTCCAAACAGCTGATACAGCCAATCCTCACATTCCAGAGAACAACGAGCCACATCGCCCATTGTATGCATACCATAACTTTCAAGCTTTCTTGCAATGCCCCTACCCACTCTCCAGAAATCTGTAAGCGGTGTATGAGACCACAACTTCTCACGGTATGACATCTCATCCAGCTCAGCGATTCTTACACCATTCTCGTCTGCAGGCATCTTCTTGGCACTTATATCCATCGCAATCTTTGCAAGGTACATATTGGTGCCTATTCCTGCTGTTGCTGTAATTCCCGTAGTTTTCAGCACATCCAAAATAATCATCTGTGCAAATTCACGGGCTGTCATTTTGGCATTTTCAAGATAGCCTGTAATATCCATAAAAACCTCATCAATAGAGTAAACGTGAATATCATCAGGCGAAACATACTTAAGGTATATCTGATAGATAAAAGTACTCCACTTCATATAGTGAGCCATTCTCGGCGGTGCAATAACAAAATCGAGGGCAACATAAGGGTTCTTCTCAAACTCTCGAATATCATAAACATTTTTGAGAAGCTTTGCCTTTCCTGCTTTTCTTTGCTTTTCTGCATTTACTCTGCCTACCTGCTCCAAAACCTCAAAGAGCCTTGCCCTTCCGGGAATACCAAAGGATTTAAGCGAAGGTGTAACTGCAAGGCAAATTGTCTTTTCTGTCCTGCCGGGGTCTGCAACTACAAGATTCGTTGTTAAGGGGTCAAGGTGCCTTTCAACACATTCAACCGAGGCATAGAAGGATTTTAAATCCAAGCACAAATATTTCTTTTCCACTTCTATACCTCCTCTTTATTACTGTAATTATATAATACCAGAATATTTGTTCGATTGCAATGTTAATTTTTGAAAATTTATCTTTTGCGTTGCACAAAAGCAAGTTGCAATACATCTTCATCTTTTTTAGAACACAAAAAGGAGTACCACGAAAGTACTCCCTTTAACATAAACTATTCGGTTACTTTTTCATTTCCATATAGGGCAAACGTGAAAATCCGCATTTTTCATAGAGCCTTACTGCTCCCTCGTTTTCTGCTTCCACTTCCAGACGAAAAATGCAGTCTGCGTACCTATTCATAACAAAATCCATAAACTGCTTTCCAAGCCCCAACCCTCTGTATTCTTCCTTAATATACAAATCCTCAATCCATATACAAGTCTTGCCAAACTCGGTGGAATAGCTTTTTGCAATCATTGAGTAGCCTTGTATTTCTCCGTTATCTTCAATGATATATCCATGTACAAAAGGGAAATCGGTATCAACGCAGTTTTCAATGTCATTTTTGAATATTTCCTCCGACCCGCCGGTATAAACCGCAGGCGAAGAATAAAACTCCCTCATCATCTCAAGCACAGCGGATTTATCCTTTTCGCTCATAGTCCTTATAATGCTGCTCATATATTCAACCCCCCTTTTATTTAATAGTATTACAACTTCAATAGTTCTTCCAGTGTTGTGTTAAGCGGTGTCAATATTTCTTTGTGAAATGATTTTTTATTACCAAGGGAAGAAATATAGCTTTTCGGAATATGATTTCTAAAGTTTTTGGGTAAAGTAATATCTGATATCTTCTTTATATTAGATTTTGCAAGAAATTCTACGCCAACATAATTTGAAATAAAGCCTATTTTTTCTTTTGCAACTTGAATTTTTAGGGTATCAAAAGTATTTTTGAGAATACAACAACACACCTGCTCAAGCCAACCTTCTTCTTTAAATCGGTCAAGAATAATTAAAACCCTATAACCTTCTTCATATTTATAAGCATAGCATTCTCCAACTTGCACCGGAGGTAAATCTTTAATTCGCTCAAGCGGATCAATCCTTCTTTTTCGAGGCTTGGCTCTGGGCGATTGTATAGTTGCTAAAAACTTCTCAAGGTTTTTTTGACGTAATTTTAAATCTGCTTCTGACGCTCCTAATTTACGATATAAAGATAAATTTGAATTACTTTCTATTATTGTTTTAACCTTACTAATTACATATTCGGATTGAGCACAGCACATCCATTCTGCTTTTGCTAAAGCAAAATACACATCATGTAAAAACTCATCATCCGAAAATTCCTTACGATATTCGGCAAGTATATCAGATACAATTAAACTTACTTCGTCACCAATATTGTATCTTTCCATAAAACGTTCATATACTTCACAAAACTCATCACTTTGAGTTATGCCCATTCCCCATATTCCCATTACAACACCCCTTTACTAAAACATTATAACAATAAATTAACAGAAACGCAATTTATATACGAACTGAAACCTCGGCACAGTCGCATTCAAGTCCTGTATTCTATACATACCAAAACAAAAAGTACTATCAAAAGTAGTGCTTTTTGTTTTGTGAAAGTGCGACATAACGGCGCGTAAATGTAGGTAAAAAAAGCGAAAAGGTGCGTAAACGTACTGTTCGACAAATTGGAATTTACACTTTTCTATATTCAAACAATCGATACAGCTTTTTGGAAAAACTTCCTGCATATAGTTTTTCGAAAATATACTTCTCAATACCGGTCAACTCATCTATGTATTTTTGCGGTGTCATTTCATGTTCCTTGACATAAACAAACTCATCGTGCTGAAACAACTCAGGATTATCTATACCGTAAACCTCAGTAACACCGACATCATTTATTGGATTTTTGTACTTGGACAGTTTGGCAGCCAAAACAGTATAGCAGTCCATCAAAAACATAATCTGTTCAAAATGCACACACAGGTCTTCTGTTAATTTGTGTACTTCTTTGGAGGTCAAGTACATACTCACGCCTTCCATAACAACAATAGCACACTTCTTTTCGGGAATACTTGTCAGCCAGTTGCCATCCCTCACATCCCCTGCAATCATTTGATAGTTGGCAGATTCTAAATAATATCGTTTTCTTTCTTCAATAACTTCAGCAAAATCCACATCGTACCACTTTTGATTTATAGTTACTACTCTCAAAACTCGACTGTCCATGCCACATCCAATATGAATGACCACAGCATCCTGTACATCTGCTACACGTTTCTTCACCCATTCGTCAAATACAGCAGAACGAGCACCCATATAGTAAGCAAGCCACTTTGATTTAGATTTTCCTTTGAGTGCGAATCCCTCCGCTTCCCAAATTTCTTCCGCTTTTTTATCGTCAAGAAATATTCCCTTTTTACTAACATACGATTTTCCATACAAAGGGATATATAATGTTTTATTTACACTGTCCATATGCTCACCAATAAATTCTTATTAATCGAACTGATTATACCACAAAACTATGATTTTTTCAAAAGAATAAAAAACCTATCTTGTCTTGATAGAAAAAAGAGGTTTTTCGTTTGGTGCAGGTAACAGTGGTTGATTATATTAAAATCATACCTCGCTTGTTGTGGCGTGTGCAGTACATAAGGTCATCAACGCTCTCCTTAAAAACGCTCCCCAGGAGCATTTTACCTTCGGTTTCGGTGTAGCGCCTCCTCGGCACAGTCGCCTTCAAGTCCTGCTTACCTGCACTGAAAGTAATAATACATCAAAAATCGGTAACAGGACGATGATTTTCAAATGAAAATCATCCACCCTTGGCGACCCAAAGCCAAGGGCTTTCGGTACCCGCCTGCGGGCTTCGTGGCTAAAAATGTGCCACCGGCACATTTTCTTAACGCCACTCACCTTCTTAATGTTCAAGTCCTGTCTTCTATCCAAACCAAAACAAAAAGCACTACCAAAAGTAGTGCTTTTGTTCTTGCGAAAGAGTAACCAAACGGAGAGGAATTGAGGAAAGAGTAAGCAAAAGTATACCAACAGCAGTCAATACACAATT
>SVQA01000001.1 GCA_015065545.1 Oscillospiraceae bacterium | reverse complement strand
ATGTTAAGTATTCTCTCGAAGGCAAAGAGGTTGAAGCAGTTGTATTCAACAACACAACAATTAAGCCTGTAACAGCAACAATCACATCAAATGTTGATATCATCGGCAGAGAGCTTAAGAACGAAGAGTTCGAAATGTTCTTCAATGGCGAAACTATTGCCAACGATGAGAACGGAAACGCAACATACCAAGAACTCACATTTGATGCTCCCGGTGAGTATGTGTTTAACGGCTATCAGATTATCGGCACAGATGAAACGGTAGTTTATGACGAAACACAGTATGAGGTTGTGTTCAAAGTAACTCTCAACGAAGCAAAAGACGGATTTGTTCTCGAAACAATCATCAACGGTGAAGCGGTAGAGAATGACTCAAACCCCGATCCTCTTAAGTATGTAAACCGAGTACGTGAGAGTGCCAAAGTTAAGCTTGAAGCAACAAAGCTCTTTAACGGTGAGGTTCCCGAGGATGATCAGTTCATCTTTACATTAAAAGAGACAGGACAGGGAGTACCTGTTCAGTCTGTGAAGAACACAGGTTCAAAGGTAGAGTTTAAGGAACTTAACTTTGACAAGACCGGTGTCTATACCTACACAATCAGTGAAGTAAAAGGTACAGACAGTAAGGTATATTACGATCCTGCAGTATATGAAGTAACAGTAACAGTAACAAAAGCAGAAGATTCCTTTGAAGCTGATGTTAAATACACCCTTGCAGGTAACGAAGTTGAATCAGTTGTATTCAATAACAAAACAATCAAACCTGTTGAATCTGTAATCACATCAAAAGTAGACATTATCGGCAGAGAGCTTGAGGATGAAGAATTCGAGATGATTCTCGTGGGTAAGGATTTTAATGATACCCGCAAGAATGATGAAAACGGTAATGCAACACACCAGAAGTTTACATTTGATGAGGTTGGCGAATACATTTATGACGGTAAGCAGATTATCGGCACAGACGAAACAGTAATCTATGACGAAACAGAGCATAAAGTAGTATTCAAAGTAACACTTAATGAAACAGGCGATGCTCTTGTACTCGAAACGATCATCGACGGCAAAGAGCAGGAGGATGATTCCAATCCTGAACCTCTTGAGTATGTGAACCGAGTTCGTGGTGCCGCAACAGTAACCTTCACTGCAGAGAAATACCTCGACGGCAAAGCAAGTGACAAGAAGTTCACATTTGAGCTTCTTGATGAAACAGGCAAGGTGCTCCAGACAGTTGAGAATGTAAATGAAGCAATCACCTTCGACGCACTCTCATACAACAATGCAGGTACATACACCTACAAGATCAGAGAGGTTGCAGGTACAGATTACATTGTATATGACAAGAACGTATATGATGTAACAGTGACTGTGACAAAAGCTGAGGATTCTTTTATAGCAGATGTTCAGTATTTCCTTAATGGTAAAGAAGCAGAGATTGTATTTAACAACACAACCATTAAGCCTGTTGATGTTACTATTAAATCTCATACCGATATTGATGGCAGAGATTTAGTGGAGAATCAGTTTGAGATGACCTTCAATGATGAAACAAAGCCGAATGATAAAGAAGGTATGGCTTACTTTGAGAAACTTACCTTCGATAAAGAAGGCACATACACATTTGAAGGCGAACAGATTGAAGGTAACGATCCTACAATCATCTACGACAAAACAAAGTACACAGTAGTTGTTAAGGTAACACTTAACGAAGACAGAACCGAGTTTGTTGTAGAAACAACCATCAACGGCAAGGAGCAGGAAGACGATTCCAATCCCGAAACACTCGAGTATCTTAACAGAGTACGCGATAATGCAACAGTAGTATTCACAGCAGAGAAATACCTCGACGGTAAAGCAACAGACAAGAAGTTCACATTCGAACTCCTTGATGAAACAGGCAAGGTGCTCCAGACAGTTGAGAATGTAAATGAAGCAATCACCTTCGACGCACTTTCATACAACAATGCAGGAACATACACCTACAAGATAAGAGAGGTTGCAGGTACAGATTACATTGTATATGACAAGAACGTATATGATGTAACAGTTACTGTAACAAAAGCTGAGGATTCTTTTATAGCAGATGTTAAGTATTCTCTCGAAGGTAAAGAGGTTGAATCAGTTGTATTCAACAACACTACAATTAAGCCTGTTGATGTTACTATTAAATCTCATACCGATATTGATGGCAGAGATTTAGTGGAGAATCAGTTTGAGATGACCTTCAATGATGAAACAAAGCCGAATGATAAAGAAGGTATGGCTTACTTTGAGAAACTTACCTTCGATAAAGAAGGCACATACACATTTGAAGGCGAACAGATTGAAGGTAACGATCCTACAATCATCTACGACAAAACAAAGTACACAGTAGTTGTTAAGGTAACACTTAACGAAGACAGAACCGAGTTTGTTGTAGAAACAACCATCAACGGCAAGGAGCAGGAAGACGATTCCAATCCCGAAACACTCGAGTATCTTAACAGAGTACGCGATAATGCAACAGTAGTATTCACAGCAGAGAAATACCTCGACGGTAAAGCAACAGACAAGAAGTTCACATTCGAACTCCTTGATGAAACAGGCAAGGTGCTCCAGACAGTTGAGAATGTAAATGAAGCAATCACCTTCGACGCACTTTCATACAACAATGCAGGTACATACACCTACAAGATCAGAGAAGTTGCAGGTACAGAATATATTGTTTACGATAAAACAGTATATGATGTAACAGTAACAGTTACAAAAGAAGCAGATAAATTTGTAGCAGATGTTAAGTACTTACTGAATGGTAATGAAACTAAGGCAGTATTCAACAACACAACCATTAAGCCAGTTGAAGTTGTTATTAATTCAAATACATCTTTAATTGGCAGAGATTTAGTAACAGGCGAGTTTAATATGACTCTTTCTGATGGTGTCGAATATACAGAAACCTTCGGAAATGACGAGAATGGTAATGCAGTTTATTCCACCTTTAAGTTTGAAGAAGAAGGTACATACACCTTTAAGGGACATCAAGAAAAAGGCAATGATCCTTCAGTCGTTTACGACGAAACAACTTACACAGTTGTGTTTACTGTAAAACTTAATGAGGATAGAACAGCCTTTGTTGTAGAGACTACAATTAATGGGGAAGATGTCGAGAATGATACAAACCCCGATCCCTTGAAGTATGTAAACAGAATTCGCGGTAATGCTTCTCTGTCCTTTACAGTATCTAAACTTCTTGACGGAAAAGCTCCCAAGGATGGTCAGTTTACATTTGTTCTTAAAGATTTTGAAGGAAATGTAGTTGCAACTGCAACAAATGTCGGCTCTGATGTTGTATTCAAAAATATTGTATTTGATGAAATCGGCACATATAAGTTTACTCTTAGCGAGGTATATGGCGAAGATAAATCAATCAGATACGATATTATGGTTTACGATGTTACAGTAATAGTTACAGCTCCTGAGGATAATGCAGGCGATCTTACAGCAAAAGTAGAATTCTCTTTTGATTCAAAGGTAATTGATAAAGTTGTATTTAATAATATGACTATACCCGAGGATTCCAAGTCACCTGTAACAGGAGATAATTCATATACTATTCTTCAGTATGTTCTCATAGGTGCGTTTGTTTTAATAGGCGGTGGATGTGTTACTCTCGCTCTTTATAAAAAATCAAAAGAAGAATAATATGATATCTTAACCGAAATAAGCCAAAACGAATTAAGCCCCTGAATTTACCGAAAGGTGAGTTCAGGGGCTTTGTATTATTTTAGGGATTTCTCTTGAAATTATGTTTGTAGTGTGCTAAACTGTTAATGCCAAACCAATTGAATATATATGTATAAGGGGCAATTTTTGTTTTTTTACAGGGATTGTTATATCCTTTTGTGCGCATAATCATATTAGTGAATTTGATAAAAATGCAAGTTCCTTCAATATGATTATGCTTATTGCCCTTTATATTGAATTGGTTTGGCGACTATCGGAGTTTGCGTTTTTTGTGCGGCTGCTTCGGTAGCCGCACTTTTTAATTTTAGGGGTGATAACCGAAGTGCTTATTGATGTAGGTATAGTAAAACAAATGAGTTTAGAAAGGTGATCTTTTATGAAAAAATTTGTTGTTTTGTTTTTGTGTTTCATACTTGCACTTTCAGTTTGTGCTTGTTCTTCAAAAGGTGGTTCTATGATGACATCCCCTGTAGAAGATTTTGAGTATGAGTTTAACGATGGCGAAGTTGAAATTACAGGATACATAGGTTCTGATCTGGAAATTGTTGTGCCTAGTATAATTGAAAACAGACCAGTTACTGAAATTGGGTACGAGGCATTCGAAGGATATGATATGAAGTCAATTGTGATTCCAGATTCTGTTATTGAGATTGATGATAGAGCATTTGAAAACTGTAGTAATTTAAGTAATATTGTATTTTCAGAAAATCTTGAACTAATTTCATCTTGTGCATTTTGGGGATGTGACTCACTTGAAAGTATTATTATCCCTGATAGCGTAAGAATTATAGGTAGTAGTTCTTTTTATTGTTGTAGCTCTTTGAAAAGTGTAACAATGTCTAGAGAACTTTATGAAGAATGTAAAGATGATTTTATAGGAACTCCTTTAGATACAGGTATATTTTATGGATGTAGTACTGAGTTGAAAATTAATGGGGTGCCATATGATCCATCGCCTGATACATGGTAATTGATTTTCTTAAATATAGAAAGTAAGAAAAGGTGATTATTTATGAAAAAATTAATTTGTATTGTTTTGCTGATGCTGATACTATGTGTTTTTACATCCTGTGGTTCTGACAGTGGTAATAGTAGTATTGATAATAACATTAATAAGGAAGGGATAAATACTGATACCAAATTTGAATCTGATCCCAAAGAGGTTTTTAAGTCGTTTGTTGAGAGTTGGTATGCTTGTGATATGGATACAGCTCACGATATGTTGTATGGTGACTATGATTATGACAAAGGTATAAATTTATTCTTTGATAGTTTAGATGATATACATGGAGCAGGATCGATAGAGAGTGCTACCGAAAATATGAAAGAAAGATATAGTACAACAGATTTTAAAACTGCATATAAAACATATCTTTTATCAATTTTTGGAGGTCAATCTTTAGAATTACATATAGACAATACCACTCTTATTTCTACTGAAACAGTTTCAAATAATGATATGGCAGATGTTATATCTGAATTTAACGATAATATAAGCGATGGTTGCTATGATTTTTTTGAAAGCTATGGAGAAATGAGAAATGATTATTGTGATTATATGAACACGGTTATCGATTCTATGTATATTGATATAAATGATGTTGAAGAAATGGTGCAGTGTTCATACTCTATTGATTATAGTGCAGAGTATGATTCCATTGAAATGTACATCGCAAAAATTAATGGTGGTTGGTATCCGATAGTACACGGTAGAATAACAGACTATGAGCATTTTGGATTATACTTAATATAATTATAAGGTACAACAAAAGACAGCATGGCTTTGGCTATGCTGTCTTTTGTTATATGTGTATAAAATTATCTGATACCGTAGTTTTCGATGATGTAGTCCATATCCTTGTCGCCGCGACCTGAAAGGTTAATAAGGATTGAGCCCTTATCCATTCTCTTTGCAAGTTTCATAGCATATGCAACTGCATGAGAGCTTTCGATAGCGGGAATGATACCCTCAAGACGTGCAAGCTGGAAGAATGCGTCAATTGTTTCCTCATCGTCGATAACATCGTACTTAACTCTGCCGATGTCACGAAGGAATGCGTGTTCAGGACCTGAAGAAGGATAGTCAAGACCACTTGCAACAGAGTAAACGGGAGCAGGATCACCATTTGCATCCTTGAGCATAATAGAGTTAAATCCATGCATAACGCCTTCTTCACCATACTGGAGACTTGCGGCGTGATCGCCCATCTTAGGACCTCTGCCGAGAGGCTCGATGCCGTAAATGTCAACATGGTCATTAAGGAAGCCTGCAAACAGACCTGCTGCATTTGAGCCGCCGCCAACACAAGCAACGATTGCATCGGGAAGATGACCTGTCATATCAATAAACTGTTCTCTTGCCTCGATACCAACAACGCTCTGGAAATCTCTTACCATCATGGGGAAGGGGTGAGGGCCAAGAACAGAGCCGATGCAGTAGATACAGTCCTTGTATTCCTTGCTGTATGCATCAAAAGCAGCGTCAACAGCCTCCTTAAGTGTCTGGAGACCGTGAGTAACCTCAACAACATTAGCACCAAGAATCTTCATTCTTGCAACATTGGGAGCTTGCTTCTTAATATCAACAGTACCCATATAAATGTCGCACTCAAGACCGAAGTATGCAGCAGCAGTAGCAAGAGCAACACCGTGCTGACCTGCACCTGTCTCTGCGATAATCTTCTTTTTGCCCATATATTTTGCAAGGAGTGCTTCACCCATACAGTGATTGAGCTTGTGTGCACCTGAGTGGTTAAGGTCTTCTCTTTTTGCGTAAAGCTGAACTTTACCGCCTAATTTGTCCGAAAGTCTTTCAAGATGAGAAACAGGGGTAGGTCTGCCCTGAAATTCTTTTCTGATTCTTCTCAGTTCTGCAATGAACTTTCTTGACTGGCAGATAGAGAAGTAAGCCTCTGTGATTTCAGCCATAGCGTTCTTGAGCTTATCATCAATGTAAACGCCGCCGTATTTTCCGAAATAACCGTTTTTGTCGGGATAATTATTAAAGTAGGTATCAAATTCAATGCCGTTAAAATTCATAATATTCTCCTCCGTATATAAAGCTAAATTTGTTTTTATTTAAGATTAGGGTTTAGCCACGCCATCGTCTGCATAAGAGAAACATATAAAAATCTCCTTTTTGCCAAGAGAAACAAAAACGCCCTTGACAGAAGTGTACTGTCAAGGACGAATAAATCTATCCGTGGTGCCACCTTGATTCACAGCAAATGCTGTGCACTTTGCAGGATACTTTCATATCCTTGGCAACTGACGTATGCCGACACGTTGCAGAATACTCTGTGAAAAGTTCACATTTGACTGCACCCTCAGCGGTCCATTTGACAACCTGTTTCTAACCCGACTCTCAGCTTTGCGGGCTCTCTGTGTAGGCATAATTGCCTTTATCTCCGCGTCAACGGTTTAAGTTATTGAATTAAGAAATATTATAACACCGATATATTATGCTGTCAATAGAAAGTTTACAGTCGGATATTATGTTTAGCTTAGTCATTGATTGCTTTCTCGAAGACAGACTTAATTCCGCAACCGTCGTCGTGGAATATGTGATTCTGAGGCATATCGTAGCCCGGCAGGCTGTTGCCCTCCACAAGTACGGGGCCATTTGGGGTGATTGCAATATCCCAGCCGACATAGCGGATTCGCTTTTCAACCAAAGCTGCTTTTTTACAAAGCTCAATAGCTTCTTTGAAATAGGGAACTTTAAATCCTATGAAGGGGAAGTTGTTATGAGGATGCTCTGTATAGTAAGATACTGTCTTGTCGCAGAATGCAGGGTGAGTAAACTCTCCATCCTTTGAGAGAAGTGTATACATACCGCCGCTTGTTACGTTATCCACATCTGTTTTTCCTGAGCCGATTCGAAGCAGAGCATAGATAAGATGAGCCTTGCCCGAGTCACTTACAACAGTGCAAACTCTGATTGTATTTACAGAGCGGTCACATAGCTTACTCATGTCCTCGTGCTGTGTAATGGTTTCTTCGCAGAGGAACATTTTGTTTTCGAGAAGGTCGTCATATACAACCTTTAAATCTTTACCATCCAAAGTAACTTTCTTAACACCCAAACCGCCGAAAGAAACAGGCTGTTTGGCGAAGAAGTTACTCTTACCTTTGCAGAATTTCTCGAATTCTTCAAAGCCCTCGTTTAAGTCAGCATATTCTCTGCCAAGGTATTCTGTGAATGTTTTGCTGAAAATAAGCTTGTTCTCAAATACATCAGAGGCTTCCTTCTGGTTCATTCTTCTGCACATCTGAATGTTATCATCCATAGTCATAAAGGTTCTACGCTTGTCCTTTTTGATAAAAGCAAAGCCGAAGGTCATATAGTCAAGATAGCCAATGCCATATCGGAACATACTTATTACCATATCAAAGAAGAGTATAATACGGTTTCTTCCTGATTCTTTGTGTACTAAGTTTAAGTTTCTGAAAAAACGCTTGAAGCTGCCTGACGCAACACGGCGTATGAAGGTTTTAATTTTTCTCATACAATTCTCTTTCTATTTTAAATATACTGCAGAAATTATAACCCAACATATAGTTTATGTCAATGTGTTGCGGGTATATAATAAGCCTGTCGGTGTTGACAGGCTTATTATAAATTAAAATTCAAAGTCAAGGCAAAGTCTTGTTTTGGTGTAGGGCCTGACTTTGCTGTCTGCAATCTCAACATGTGCAGGGTGTATTGCATAATCTTTGAGTGCTTCTTCGCTTTCAAAGATGCTGTAAAGCATCAGGTCTGCATTGGAAGAGGGAAGTCCTTCTGTTTCTACTTTTATCTCTGTAAGACCGGGGATTTTGCCAAGGAGAGATTCAAGCCCTTCTTTGATGCCTGCCTTAATATCGTTCTTTTCCTTGTCTGAATACTCGTCTTTGAGCTGCCAGAGTATAATGTGTTTAACCATTTGAGTTCTCCTTATACAGATACTTTTTCGGCAAGAGAGAGTGCTTCGTCAATGTGATTGCAGAAATTCTCTTCGCCGATTTTTTCTACAAAGCCTGCCTTCTTCATAACCTCATAGGGCTGTGAATTAACGTGGGAAAGAATGAGCTTAACATTCTTTTTTACACATTTTTTGTAGAGTGCTTCAATGGAATTCATAGCGGTTGCGTCAAGGCTTGTAACACTTCTCATCCTGAGGATAAGACAGCTTGTGTAGTCCTTTAGCTTTATGTCCATAATCATTTCGGATGTGCCGAAGAAGAGAGGTCCGCTTATCTCATAAACCCTTACGTTTTTTGGAACATCACGAAGTTCAATACTGTCTTTATCATTCTCGTGGTCTATATATTTCCAGCCTTCAACAGAAGCTTCTTCTGTCATTCTCTTTATAAGAAGTATTGCGGCAAGTACCAGACCTACAACAATTGCAACTACAAGGTCAAAAATAACGGTAAGAGCAAAGGTAGCAACCAATACTATTATATCGCTTTTGGGAGCAGTTTTAACAATACGAACAAACTTCTTCCATTCACTCATATTGTATGCAACAATGAAGAGTATAGCCGCAATTGCGGGCATTGGAATCAGTTCTGCATAAGGCATGAGGAACAAAAGCACTAAAAGAAGTGTTATGGCATGTACCATACCTGCAACAGGAGTTCTGCCGCCATTTTTAGCATTTGCCGCTGTTCTTGCTATAGCACCTGTTGCGGGAATTCCGCCAAAAAATACGGAGGCAATGTTACCTGCACCTTGAGCTACAAGCTCCATATTTGAGTTGTGTCTGGAGTTAACCATACTGTCTGCAACAACGCAGGAAAGCAATGATTCAATAGCCGCAAGAATGGCGATTGTAAAGGCATCGGGAAGTACTGCTTTAATCTTTTCAAAGGAGAAATCCATTGAGCCGAAATCTACTGAAGGCAGTCCGGAGGGAATGGTGTAAAGGTCACCGATTGTGTAAACATTCTCCTGAAAACCGGGGATAAATGCTACCATCAAAGCACCTGCCACAACTGTAATGAGCGAGGGAGGTACTCTTTTCTCCAGCTTAGGATAAAGAATAAGTATAGCAAGACATACAGCACCGACTGTGAGTGCCTGCCAGCTGAAGGTATCGATTGCGTGGATATTGGCTTCGATTTTTTCTAAGGTTTCAATGGGTTTTACACCCTGTGCATAAGAAAGTCCGAGAAAATCCTTAATCTGTCCTACAAGGATAGTTACCGCAATACCTGCAGTGAATCCTGTTGTTATGGTGTGAGGAATAAATTTAATAAGAGAGCCTAACTTGAATATACCCATAAGAATGAGCATTATACCTGCAATCACTGTTGCGAGGAACAATCCGTCCATACCCTGTGTGGCTACTACACCTGCAACTATTGTTGCAAAAGCAGCAGTAGGACCTGCAATCTGGATTCTGCTTCCTCCAAGCAGAGATACCACAAATCCCGCGGCAATAGCGGTGTAAATACCGCAAGCAGGCTCAACACCCGAAGCAAGTGCCAAAGCAATCGAAAGGGGCAAAGCGATTATCGCAACAATGATACCTGCAAGTATATCCTTTATAAGCTGATCTTTAGAGTAGTTCTTCATTGTTGAGAATAGCTTTGGCTTCAAATAAAAACTTTTTTTCATAAATATACCTCGTTTTCTGCCAAATATTAATAGTTTATTGACCGCTCAAAAGTATAGCACCGAGGTACAAAATAATAATTATTTAATAGAATTATTATTGCACGAATATTTTTTGAAACAAATGAAAAATGTAGTGATTTTGATAGAATTTATAGTACAGTTTCAAATACAAAATGTATCCGTTTTATTATCGGATGCATTTTAGTTCATTTTAATTGTCTTTTCTCCATTTCTTTCCAGCTGTAAAATCCGTAAAGATCATTGATAAGGAACATTGTAAAGCAAGAAATCATCGGGATATTAGAAATATCCTTCGTAGAAGCAACTATCCATAATATAATCAACACAATGTCATTAGCGGCATAGCCCAAGGCATAATAAGGACTTCTCACAGCGGTGAGGTAGGCAGCAATATAGCTTGTTGTTATAGATATTGTGCTTACCATAAGGGTAGCGTTGCCAAAAGTGTGAAGAATAAAATAAAACAGTATAGTTATAAGTAGACCTGATAAACACATACTCAGTACATGACCTTTGCTTATCCTGCTGACTTCAACTTCCTTTGTGCTTTTGAAAGGATGCTTAATCCATTGTATAAGTGCAACAACAGCAATTGGTGTTGTAATACAAAGGTATGTAATCATCTCTCCGTAATACTGATTTCTAAAGGAAATTATACCATAAAATACAGAAAAGATGATTATAAGAACCTGTCCGATACAGAAGCCTTTTGCAAGGAATATAAGAGAAGTTACACCGATTGCGGATGCCATAAGTGTGAGCAAATCGTTAGTGCCTGAAAGAACGTAAGAAAGAATAACAACGACAAGTGACACAGCCCATAGTATGAGTTCAAATTTATTGAGCAGTCCAAACGTTGATTTTAGGAATTTCATATAATACCTCATAAAAAAAGCACTCGTCAGCTCATCTTCAAAGACCTAACGATGTGCTGCGAATGCAGATGCATTTTTCTACCCGGTGGCAGTTATTATTTTATAATTATATCATCCCAATATGAAGTTGTCAAATTATTTTACTTGCAGGAAATTTCCTCTTGTGATAATATATTTTTATAATTTCTTTGTGAGGAAAGAGTAATGAAGAAAAAGGTTTTAGTAGCCATAAGCGGCGGTGTAGATAGTGCAGTAGCGGCATATCTTTTAAAGAGCGAGGGCTTTGATGTAACAGGTATTATGCTTCGCCTTTTCGATAAGTCCCAAAGCACGGATGCCGAGGATGCAAAAGCACTTTGCAAAAAAATTAATATTCCCTTTGTGTATCCTGATTACAGAGATGAGTTTAAAAAACAAGTTATCGACAGATTTTCTGAGTCTTATCTTTCGGGTGAAATCCCAAATCCTTGTGTTGATTGCAATCGCTACGTAAAGATTCCCTTTGTTTATGATTATGCTCTTAAAGAGGGCTTTGATTATATTGCAACAGGTCATTATGCAAGAGTGAATTATGATGAATCCAGAGACAGATACTTGCTCTTAAAAGGTGCAGATGCCGCCAAAGACCAGAGCTATGTGCTTTATAATCTTACGCAGGAGATTCTCTCTAAACTCCTTTTGCCTGTTGGAGAGCTTTCAAAAAGTCAGGTACGGGAAATTGCAGCATCACAGGATTTCCTGAATGCAGACAAAAAGGATAGTCAGGATATTTGCTTTGTAAGCGGCAACTTCTACGATTATCTTAAAGAAAACTGCGGTGTTGTTTTAAAGGAAGGCAACTTTGTTGATGTGAGCGGAAAAGTCCTCGGCAGACACAAGGGTGCAGTCTGCTATACCAGAGGTCAGCGAAAAGGGCTGGGTTTAGCTTTGCCAAAGCCTATGTATGTTCTTTCAAAAGATATGGAGAAAAACACAGTCACACTTGGTTTTGACGAGGATTTATATTCATCTGATGTAGTAGCACGGGATGCTAATTTCATTTCCTGCGATAATATTGAGGGTGAAATACCTGTTTTTGCAAGGGTCAGATATAATCAAAAGGAACAGCCGGCAGTTGCTTTTATGAATGATGAGGGTAACTTATGTGTTCGTTTTGATGCTCCTCAGCGAGCTGTAACTGCGGGTCAATCCCTTGTTTTGTATCAGAACGACATAGTAGTTGCAGGCGGAAAAATAATAAAATAACTCTTGTGTTATGTGAATGAAGCCACCCGAGAGGGTGGCTTTTATGCTTGTGCGGTATTTGGAATAACATCATTTTTGCTGTCTGTGACTTCTGAATTTTCAGAAGCTTTTGCGTTGTAAGTCTTTATTGTTATGCTCATAAGAGCGGTAGTGATTATTACACCGAATATAATACATAGAATCAGGAACAAGGGTTTACTAAAACTACCTATGCTTAAAAATCCTTTTTCCGTTGAGGCTGAACTGCATCCGAGCATTACTGACAAAAGTGCGGTGAGGCTGCCGCCAACCATACAAGGTATTATAAATCTCAGTTTCCTTGTAATATAAAAAAGATAGGATACCTGCGGTAATCCCAGTAAAGCGGGAAATAAACCTTGGTAAGCACCTTTAATTTCAAAGGCTTCAAGTCTTTCTTTATATATATAAGCAAACAGTACTGCGGACAGAGATGGAATCATACCTGCTCCGATAACAGCCGCCATAACCTGCGGTTCTTCTGCGATTATAGAGGTACTGCCAAATATATATGCACATAAAGATAGAGGTCCTCCTCCATCAATAACAGTAAATATTCCAATTATTATGGGCAGAAGTATAGTTCGGCTGTCTGCCAGATTTTTGAGCAATGAGGTTGAGAGAGAGTTTAAATACGCCCCCAAACTGTTTACCGATAAAACACCAAGAGCTGTTATAACGATTGGTAGAATAAGAGAGATTTGTTTTAAAATCACATTATTTTTCTTGACACTTATTATTCTTCTGCAAACTTTCAGGGATGTTAGTGCAAAGTATCCTGCAAAGATACTTCCGAAGATTCCGCTTATTCCCGAAAGCGTACCGCTTATATTTCCAAACGTACAGCCCTGTGATATTAAAAGTGAGCCGATAATTGCACAAGGCAGTCCATCAAATTCTCTTTTTTGAAGTACAATGCCTGCAGACACGAATACAAAAGAAAATTTTATTATAAGTGTTCCTAATCCTGAAAGCAGTGAAGAAACCGCATTTGAATCCTGCAAAGAGCCACTTTTGCCCAAAAATATCAGGTCTAGTATATAAGAAAATGCAATAAGCAGTGAAGAACATACTGCAGCAGACAGAAAAAGCTGTGCAGATAAGCTATTGTTGTTTCTAATAATATTTTCAGATTCCCTTGATGTTTTCATGTTAACTCAACCCCTTTCTGCGAACAAATTTATTATTAACACAGATTTTAATTTTATTGCAGGAAACTTAAAGTTGACGAAGGGATAAAATTGTAATAAAATTATTAAAAATAAAGCAGGTGATAATATGAGTAAAATTGTTGTTTGCGGTCTTGTTAATATGGAAACCACAGCTCCTGTTGAGAGCTTCCCCATAGAGTACAGACCTATTGATTATAAATTTTTGTCTTTAAAGAGCGCACCTGCGGGTGTGGGGCTTAATGTATCTTTAGCTCTTAATACATTAGGTGACGATGTAACTCTTTGTTCCTTGTGTGGAGATGATTTTGCCGCAAAGATTATTAAATCCCATCTTGAAGATAGCGGGATTTCTGCAGAATACGTTTTGAGCACTAATAAAGCTACTGCCCAGTCCGTAGTTTTATATGATAATTCGGGCAGACGTTATATCATTTGTGACCTTGCTGATAATCAAGAAAATACTTATAAAAAGGAAGTTTTCAAAAAAGCCTTGAAGGGTGCCGATATCGCCTGCCTTTGCAATATAAATTTTGCCGCAGAGCTTTTGAGTACTGCAAAAGAAGAGGGAGTACTTGTTGCCACAGATGTACATTGTTTGTCTGATGTATGCGATGAATACAACAGCAGATTTATGAGAGCAGCAGATATACTCTTTTTAAGCAATGAGAATATAAAGGGCAGAGAAAAAGATTTTGTAAAAGAGCTTATAAGCGTATATTCACCTAAGATCGTAGTTGTAGGAATGGGCAGTGAAGGAGCTTTACTTTATACTGCGGAAACGGGCAGCTTTACAGAAGTACCTGCAGTTTATACCCGACCTGTTGTGAATACAGTCGGAGCAGGCGATAGCTTGTATTCTTCCTTTATTCATTTCTATGCAAAAACCCGTGATGCTCTTTATTCTCTAAAAAAAGCCGTATATTTTGCATCCTATAAAATAGGTGCGAAATCTGCTTCTGAAGGCTTTTTGTCAGAGGGTGAACTTCTCAAGATAGCAAAGGATTAAAGTTTATGGATAGATACTTACGCACACAAGCTCTTTTAGGAGAAGAAAAAATGCAGAAGCTTCGCAATTCAAAGGTTGTTGTCTTTGGTGTCGGAGGTGTGGGTGGCTATACTGTTGAGGCGCTTGCCAGAAGCGGCGTTGGAAGAATCGACGTTGTTGATCCTGATAAGGTTTCAAAGAGCAACCTGAACCGCCAAATTATAGCTTTGGAGTCAACGGTTGGCAAACTCAAGACAGAAGTGATTAAAGAACGTATAAAGCAGATAGACGGCGCTACAGAAGTCAACTGTTTTAATATGTTTTACACTCCCGAAAACGCAGATGATATAGATTTGTCACCCTACGATTATATTATTGATGCAATCGATTTTGTGCCTGCTAAAGTTGAACTTGCCACAAGGGCAAATGCTCTTGATATTCCAATAATTATGAGTATGGGTTTTGGTAACAAACTTAATCCCACCGAGATAGAAGTAGTCGACCTTTCAAAAACAAGTGTTTGTCCTCTGGCTCGTACTTTGAGGCGATTACTCAAAGAAAAGGGAATAACGCATCTCAAAACTGTTTATTCAAAGGAAATCCCGAAGAAACCCTTTGGGGAATTGGATAATGCAGGAAAGCCAACAGTTGCCAGCGTAGCCTTTGTGCCTTCTGTAGCAGGATTGATAATAGCTTCCGAGGTTATAAAGGATTTGGCAGAAATATGATAAAAATTAAGCATCGTTTAAGTTTTAGCTTAAACGATGCTTTTTATGTGCTTTTAAATTATTATGAAGAAAACTGTGCCTATTCCGATAGAAATAAGCATACCTGCCAGTACATCAGTTAAATAATGTACTCCTGCAAGGATTCTTGTTATTGCAATGATTGTTGCGATAATAAGCAGACAGCAGGCAAGTATGGGCGAGAGCAGAAAGGCACTCATAGCTATAATGAAGGCAGATGCTGTGTGTCGGCTTGGAAAAGATTCTCCCGTACTCTTTTTAGGAATAAGCGGTTCTGTGTTGTGTTTTATGTAAGGTCTTTCTCTGTCGATAAGCTTTCTGAGAGCGGTTACAATCAGCAGTGTACCTGCAGGCACGCAAATCATTAGTAAAAAATCCGAATCAAAACCTGAGAAGAACTTAATAATTAACATAACAGGGTAGGTGATTATAACGATTAAAGGTAAAATTTTGTATAGTGCTTTTAAGAGCTTTAGTGCATTTGCGTTTCTTTTAATTTTATCATGTCTTTTTTGATAGTGCTTTTTACCCATATCTTCACCTCAATTTTTACCTATTATATCATCTGCCAATAATATTTACAATATAAAACAAATATCTATTGATTTTATCTGTAATTTGGGGTAAAATAAAAGTGCCAAACAAAATCTAATATTGTTATTACTTAGTTGAAGTATGTGTATTTTTATTTTTTATGGTAAAAATACAGATGCTCTATTTCTGCATATACTTCAACGAGTTATGTTAGATTTTGTTTGGCGACAGTTGGAGCTATGTGTTTTTCGGTGCGTGGCTTCGGCTTCGCACTTTTTTTATTTTAGGAGGAAATGTAAAAATGAAAAAGACTTATTGGGGAAACCGAGATATAATTGGTATGAAATTCGGCAATTTCTTCAGGAAATACCGAGTTGATTTTATCAGAAAACGCTCAATCTTGTTTGGTGTTTTAGCGATGATAATATGTTTTGATGCTTACCTTATTAGTTTGTATACTGATACCTCACAGGCAGTATGCTTCGGTGTGTTTGCGGTTTCAGTTGTTACATTTGTACTACATTTGATTTTTAAAAATAAAATGAATTTTGTTGGTTATATTGTAATTGTTGGTGTATATATCAATTATATGATGACTTCAATGCTGCATATAGCAAATTCCTTGGATAGAGAATACACTATTGCTGACTTGAGATTCTTTTATTTTGTCTTTGAGGATATGGGCTTACTTGTATTTGATTTTGTAGTTATAATGTCTTTTGCGTTGACACTTTGTATTTTGCTGTTTATAATTGAGTGCCTTTTAACAAAGAGAAATGAAAAATTGAATATAATTGCAGAAGGTTCTGTTTTGTACATAACCGAGGATAAATTATACGGAGTCGCTTTAAATGATAAAAATGCTCATTACGACTTTGAACTTGACTTTAATGAAATCGCCAATGTGAAAAACATTGTGTTTGAGAAGGATTACAAAGGAATTGTTAATCTCGTTGTAACTGATAAACGCGGTAAAGAGTACGGCTTGTCTCTCAACGATGAGCTTGGCGCAAGAGAAGAAATTAAGTACATAATAAAAGAAATAGCTTTAGGTAATGCACCTTATCCTAAAAAATCCTGTGATTCTTGCGGATTCTATCTTATTGACGGCAGATGTCCCAACTGTCAAAAACCAAATACATTGTTTTAATACTAAAATAGGCAGGCTTTGTTTAAGAGCCTGCCTTTTATCTATGCTATCTCAACATTATATTCCTTAAACCAAGTGTCAAGTTGAAGTATATATGCAAGTATCTGGGGTGTTTTCATAAGCTGTCCGTACCAGGGTGAAGGGATATTTTCGGGGTGTTCTATAAGATTCAGAACATTCTCTTTGTCTATAAACTCTGTCAGTAAACTCTTCTGTTCCAATATATCTGTTACCTTTTCGGATACAAACTTAAAATATACCGGATTGTGGGTTTTGGGGTAGGGGCTCTTTTTGCGGTAGCATATCTCAAGGGGGAGTATACCCTCAAATGCTCTTCGTACAATACCTTTTTCTCTGCCGTTTAAAGCCTTCAACTCCCAAGGCATATTGTAGGCATATTCAACTATACGGTAATCGCAGAAGGGAACTCGCACCTCAAGTCCGCAGTTCATACTCATTCGGTCTTTTCTGTCAAGAAGGCATTGCATAAACCAGTAGAAGTTTAGAGAAAACATCTCTCTCATTCGCTTGTCGAGCTTTGAATCAGTGGGAAGATTGTCTACTGCTCTTATTGTATCAAGATAACTTTCTTTTACATACTCTTCGCCTCTTTTTAGAGTACCTTTTTTGAGTATTTTTCTTCTTATATCCTGACTTCTTGACCAAGGAAAGCTTTCTTCAAACAAAATATCTTTGTTATGATACCAAGGGTATCCGCCAAAAAGTTCATCGGCACATTCTCCTGAAAGTGCAACGGTGAACTCTTTTTTTACCTCTTTGCAGAAAAGCAGCAGAGAGGAATCTACATCCGCCATTCCCGGCAAATCTCTTGCTCTTGTAGCATTTGGTAATGCTTCGCCCAGAAGGATGTTATCAAGTATTATTTCGTGATGATTTGTGTCGGCAGATTTTATCATCATTTCGATGTATTCTGTATCTGCGTTAGGCTGAAATACACTTTTTTCAAAGTACTTCTGATTATCTCTGTATTCCACACTGAAGGTGTTAAGCTTTGCCTTGTTGGTTGTTTTAAGATAATCGGAGGCAGTCTGTGTTATTATGCTGGAGTCAAGCCCGCCTGATAGAAAACAGCATAAGGGTACATCGGAAACAAGCTGTCTTTTAATGCTGTCCTCAATTAAGTATCTTGTATGTTCAATGGTTTCATGCTCATTTTCTTCGTGAGGCTTTGCTTTGAGTGTGAAGTATCTGTACTTAAAAAGCTTTTGATTTTCTAAGAAAGCGTATTCACCGGGCAGGATTTCCTCAATATCTCTGAAAACTCCGAATCCACAGGTTCTTGCAGGACCCAGAAAGAAAATCTCATTCAGCCCTTTTTCATCAATTATCGGCTTAACAACGCCGCTTTTGAGTATAGCCTTAATCTCTGATGCAAAAAGGAATTCTCCATTTGTATTTGAGTAGAATAAAGGCTTAACTCCTATTCTGTCTCTGCAAAGAAATAGTCTTTTTCTCTTTACCTCATACACCGCAAAGGCAAATATTCCGTTAAACATTTCTGCACATTTTTCTTTAAAGCAGGCGTAAGCTTTGAGCACAACCTCTGTGTCGCTGTGACTTTCAAATTCATAGCCTTTTGCCAGGAGCTTTCCTCTGACCTCCTCGGTGTTGTAAAGCTCGCCGTTATATACGAGAATGTATTTTTCTTTGTCGTCACAATAAACCATAGGCTGCTTTCCGTTTTCAATATCAACAACTGCAAGTCTTCGATGCATTAAAGCTATTTTTCGTTCTATATAGATACCGCCCTCGTCAGGACCTCTTCTTTTGAGTGTATCCGACATAGCGGTTAGCAATGCGGATTTTTCGTATAGATTATGATCTTCGCTGAGCCATCCTGCAATTCCGCACATATAATCTCCTCCTTCTATGATATATATTATTATATTCAGCTCTTTGCAATTAAATCCTCCTTTGCCTTGTGCATACAATAAATGCCGCACACACAAGAACTAAAAAAACACATCCGATTGATGTAGTGTAAAATTCCGGCTTTGCTTCATTTATTGTAGAGAACACTGTTTTTGTTAAAGGGAAAAGTTTAATTAGTATGCCCGAAAATATAGCGCATAGTAATCCCTGTAAAATTCTGAAAATATAAAAATTACATTTGTTTATTTTTAAATCCTTCAGCTGTACAAAAATCTGAAAGTGAACGCATAGTCCTCCGAATCCGCATACAAATGCCAAGAGCACAACAGGATATGCGTCTGCAAGAATTTTTGTGCCGTTTGTAATTTCAATTAAAGCTGTCAGCCAAATTATTGCGGGATTGTTATTACAAAGGGTTATGAAAACCTCGCTGACTGCAGAGAAAACAACAACCAAAGCACACATACTTGAGGTTGCTTTAATTGCGTTTTCTATGGAGTAGATTACGGAATCTTTTATACTATTCCTTTTTTTACAGTAATTTATTGTTTCTGTGTTGTCTTCGTTAAGTGGTATTACCCAGAATTTTGCAATTATCCCAAGCATAAACAGACTTATTATCTGAGAAATAAGCAGTAAGTAACCGAGCTTCAGATTCCTTGTCATAACTGCACCAATGTAGGTAATAAGAAATCCAGGCCCTGCAGACACACAGAACATTGCCATTCTTTCGCTTTGCTCTTTTGTAAGGTGTCCTTGGCGGTATAGTTCTTTTATAGATGTTGCTCCCACTGGATACCCGCCTATTAATGATAAAAATATTGGAGCAAATGCACAGGGCGGTAAGCCAAATAAAAATTTAATTGCAGAACCGATTACCTTCGGAACCTTTTGAATGATTCCGCTTGAAGCCACAAAGGATGAAAGAATCATAAAGGGGAAGAGAGAGGGAATGAGTACCTGCAGGCAAAGAAAAACTCCATTTGTTGCACCGTTTCTGCAGTCTGTTGGAAACATAAGCAGGACAGCAAGAGAAAGCAGAACAGCGACCCATAATAAAGCGATTTTTGATTTATTCAGCAATTTATATATTCTCATTTGTTTCACCGATAAATATATATGTACTTGCAGGCATAAAAATAATACAAATACAAAAATCCGGTAGGTGGGTCTTTTGAAAAATAATATAAAGAAAGATTACGTCAAAGAAAAAACTCCCTTGAGATACTCGGTAAGAGATGCTTTTAAAGAAAAATCAAATATAGAGATAATCAGCAATACTTCTGCAATTATTGAAGGCTGTCACGGAGTTTTAGAATATTCGGATAAAATAATAAGAATTGGATTTAAGGATTTTTCTGTTGCCTTTTTGGGCAGAAGACTTAATCTGAAATACATTTCTTCCACATCCTTGGTTGTAGAAGGATTTTTTACGGGCATTGAATTCAGTATGGGGTGATGTTATGTTTATTTCTTTAATACGATGGCTGAAAGGTTACGTGCGTTTTGAAGTTAAAGGCAAATTCCCCGAGCGGTTTATGAACCTTTGTCTTCGCCAAGGTCGATTCCTTTTTAACACGGGTCCTGTGGATAACAAGTTCTTTGGTAATCTTACTGTATCTGACTACAAAGAAATAAGAGCGGTTGCAAGGAGATCCGGTGTAGTTCTGAAAATTAAAGAAAGACACGGAATGCCGTTTATACTGCAAAGATACAGATGTCGTTCGGGTCTGGTTTTTGGGGCAGTATTCTTTATTCTTTTGTCTATTATTATGCAAAACTTTATCTGGTCCATTGAAATTAATGGGATTGATTCTTTGAGCGAAGCTCAGATTCGGACACTTCTTAAAGAAAACGGTGTTTATGAGGGTGCTTTTAAAGGAAACCTTAATTACCACGCAGCAGAGCGTGACATTATGCGTAAAGCAGAAGAAATAGGCTGGATGTCTATTAATGCATCGGGGACTAAAGTTGAAACGGAAATACAGGAAAAAGCTGAAATACCCTTTATAACACCATACAAAGAGCCCTGTAATCTTAAAGCAAAATCCGATGGAGTTATCCTTTCGATGAATATTAAGCAGGGTAGTACTAAGCTTACAAAGGGTTCTGCGGTAATGAAGGGGCAGATTATTGTAAGCGGAGTTATACAAAATTCTTTGATGGAAAATTATTTGGTTCACGCAGATGCAGATGTCGTTGCATCAACAGAGCACACGGTAACTCAAGAAATTAGTAGATCGGGAGTTTACTTAAAGCCGGTCAAAATTCAGAAAAGACAAAGTCTGGAATTTTTGTGGCTCAATATTCCCATTAGTTTTGCTTCTGTTACAGAACCCTACACCTCAAGAATTGTTACAGAAAGGCTTTCTCTCAATAATACTGATGTAAAGCTTGGCATAACTTCGCAGTACTGTACACTTTACGAAGAAACAGCTTATGAGCTTGATGATAAAACAGCTTGCGAGCTTTTAAATGTTTATGATTATCTATACCGCTTGTTTTCTCTTAAAGATTGTATGGAGATAGAATCCTCGGTATCTGTATCTCAAAAGGATGATAAAGCGATAGCATACATAAAGTATAATTGCATAGAGGATATAGGGTATGTAGAAAAGATTGTTGTAAATTAACCTTGTCTGTGTTATAATCAGTAACATAGTTTAGTAGGTGATAATATGAAAGTTTTGTGTATTGGTGATGTGGTTGCAGGTGTAGGCTGCAGGTTTTTGAGAGAAAAACTGCCTGCACTAAAACGTAGTATGGGTATCGATATAGTTATCTGTAACGGCGAGAATTCAGCAGACGGTAATGGAGTTCATCCTACATCGTCGGATTTCCTCTTTCAGAGCGGTGTGGATGTAATTACCCTCGGTAACCACGCTTTTCGCCGCAAAGAGATTTATCCGTATATGGAAGATAACGAGTTTATCATCCGACCTGCAAACTATCCGCCCTCAACAACTCCCGGCAGGGGAGTCTGTGTGCTCGATTGTGTAAAATACAAATTGGCGGTAATCAATGTAATGGGCAATGTTTTTAGTTCTACTGCTCTTGATTGTCCTTTCAGGACCTTGGATGGAATAATAGATAACCTGGATGCCAATATTATCATTGTTGATATTCACGCAGAAGCCACCAGCGAAAAGCGTTCTTTAGGTTTCTATTTAGACGGAAGAGTATCTGCGATTTTCGGAACCCATACCCACGTGAGAACTGCAGATTGTCAGATTTTGCCAAAAGGTACAGGTTATATTACCGATGCAGGAATGACCGGCCCGAAAAACTCTGTTCTCGGAGTAAAACCGGAAATCACAATAGAAAGCTTCAGAAACAAAATGCCAGTCAGATTCGAGCCTTTGCAGGGTGAATGTTCAATGGATTGTGTAATGTTTGAGATAGATGAGAAAACAGGAAAAACTATAAATGCAGAGAGTTTTACCATAGAATAATCCTATGTGTTAATTGTCAAATGTTCTCTTTTTACACTGATTATTTTATGCAAATATCCAGTTTTTACGTTTTTCGCTTGAAACTGCAAAGTTTTTCCATTATAATTACAATGGTGTTATTTGAATTATTCACCAAATTATTATTGCATATTAAGGATGTGTTCTAATGCTGACAGGATCTATGTTAAAGCAGGCCATCATTTCAGGCGCTAACAACATTTGTTCCCAGAAGGAAAGAATTAACGATCTCAATATCTTCCCTGTACCCGACGGTGATACAGGTACTAATATGTCAATGACAATCACAGCAGCTATTACAGCGCTCAAAGATTGTGACTCCGATAACGCAGGCGAGGTTGCAAAGGTTGTTGCTTCTGCAATGCTCCGCGGTGCAAGAGGTAACTCCGGTGTTATCCTTTCTCTTCTTTTCAGAGGTTTTGCAAAGGGCCTTGAAGGTAAGGCAGAGGCAAGCGGTAAAGATTTAGTCAAAGCACTCGGTATCGGTGTAGATGCTGCATATAAGGCAGTTATGAAGCCCACAGAGGGTACTATACTCACAGTAGCAAGAGAAGCCTTTGAGGAAGGCGCAAAGGCAGTTAAGAAGGTAACTGACCCTGCTAAGGTATGGTCTGTTGTTTGCAAGTCTGCTTCCGAGTCTCTCGACAGAACTCCCGAGCTTCTCCCTGTTCTTAAGAAAGCAGGCGTTGTTGACGCAGGTGGTAAGGGTCTCCTTGTTATCTTCGAGGGTATGCTTTCTTTTATTAAGAATGGTAAGATGATTGAGTATGCAGAAGCGGATTTCTCTTCTGCAGATACAAGCGATGATACATTCCGCAACGCTGCTGCAGAGTTCGATGAGGTTATCAACTTCACATACTGCACAGAGTTCATTGTTGGCAGAGATGCTTCTATTACTACAAGTCCTCTCAAGCTTCGTGCATATCTTGAGACAATCGGTGACTGCGTAGTTGTTGTTGACGACGACGAAATCATCAAGGTTCATGTTCATACAGAGGATCCCGGTAAGGCTCTCCAGAGAGGCTTGCAGTACGGTCAGCTCCTCACAGTTAAGGTTGAGAATATGCGTCAGCAGCACGAGCAGCAGAAGGCAAGCAATGCCAAGAGTGAGAAAAAACTTGAGGTTGTTGCTCCCGAAGAAGAAATCGGCTTTGTTTCTGTTGCAAGCGGCGACGGTCTTACAACTCTCTTCAAGGATTTAGGTTGTACTCATGTTGTTTCCGGCGGTCAGAGTATGAACCCCAGCACAGACGATATTTACGAAGCAGTTATGGCAACTCCTGCAAAGACTGTTTTCGTTCTTCCCAATAACAAGAACATCATTATGGCTGCTGAGCAGACAGCAAAGATTGTAGAAGACCGTGAAGTTATCATTCTTCCTACAAAGACAATTCCTCAGGGTATTTCCGCAATGCTTGCTTTTGATCCCGACAGTGATGCTGTTATCAACAAGGGCGCAATGCAGGATGCTTTCAGCTGTGTTTCCACAGGTCAGATTACATTCGCTGCCCGTGATTCCGAGTTCGGTATGAAGAAGATTAAGGAAGGCGATATTATCGGTCTTGATAACGGTAAGCTTACCGTTGCCGATAAAACTCCCAAGAAGGCAATCCTTAAACTTGCAAAGAATATGATTGACAAGGATGCAGAGTTTGTAACTCTTATCTATGGTGCAGGTATTTCCGAGAAAGATGCACAGGAAGTTTACGACGAGCTTGTGCTTAAGTATGGTAACGATGTGGATATCAATATGATTGACGGCGGTCAGCCCATCTATTACTATATCCTCGGTGTTGAATCTTCAAACTAATATAAAACTTAAGGCGGACATTATGTCCGCCTTTTTCCAAATTATAAGGTTAAAGGTTTTATTATGGCTTCACTTTTTGAAAAACCGATTACAAGTCTTAAAGGTATCGGCACTGCCAAAGCCCAGCTATTTAATAAGCTGGGAATTGACAGTGTCGGAGCATTGCTGTACCATTTTCCAAGAAGCTTTGAGGATTGGAGTAATCCTGTGAATATCTCTGATGCGGTGAGCGGTGAGACCTGCTGTATTCGAGCAAAGCTCTCTGCAACAATGCGTGAATCTCGCCTTCCAGGTAATAGATTTATGGTCAGAGCAGAGGTGTCTGACGGATTCGATGCAATGCGAATTGTATTTTTTAATAATAAATACATAACATCAATGCTTAAATACGATACCGAGTATCTTTTTTATGGCAAGGTTACAAGAGATTTGGGTGGAGTACAGATGGTATCTCCCGAGTTTTCGGTATATACAGGCAAGCAAAACGACTTAAAACCTATTTACGCTTTGACCGCAGGACTTTCCAATAAAGCGGTTCAGAATGCAGTTAAACAGGCTTGCGAACTTTTGCCTTCTGTAGTGGCTGACCCTTTGCCTGAATTTATAAGAAAAAAGTACAGTCTTATGGGTTTGCGTGATGCAATAATCAATATTCACAATCCTTCTTCTTTAAAAGCTCTCAACAGTGCAAAACTCAGACTTTGTGTTGAAGAACTTTTAGTTCTTTCTCTTGGCATCAAGACTATGAAAGATGGTCGTAATGTTGCTAAAGCTACTAATATTTTAAAAGACTATACAGAGGAGTTTATTTCCCTTTTACCTTTTAAGCCAACAGGTGCACAGTATCGCGCTATGAAGGATTGTGTAAACGATATGCTCAAAAGCGCTACTCCTATGAATCGACTTGTGCAGGGTGATGTAGGCTCGGGTAAAACAGCAATAGCCGCTTGTGCTTGTTATAATGTAGCAAAAAACGGCGGTCAGTCAGCTTTTATGGCACCCACCGAGATTCTTGCCGAACAGCATTTTGCTACTCTTTCCAAGCTTTTTTTAGGAACAGATATAAGAATCAGCTTGCTCACAGGTTCCACAAAAGCATCCGAAAAAAATAGAATAAGGGCAAAGCTTCAGGCAGGAGAGATTGACGTTATCGTCGGTACTCACGCACTCATCACCGATAAAACTAATTTTAAAAATCTTATGCTGGCTGTTACTGACGAACAGCATCGTTTCGGTGTCTCTCAAAGAGCGAAGCTTGTTGCAAAAGGCGAGGACCCTCATCTGCTTGTAATGAGTGCAACTCCTATTCCGCGCACACTTGCTCTTATTATTTACGGTGATTTGGATATTTCGGTAGTTGACGAAATACCACCCGGTCGTCAGCCTATTGATACTTTGCATATAACATCTGCAAAGCGACAGAGAGCTTTCGGTTTTATAAAGAAAGAGATTGACAAAGGCAATGCCGCCTATATCGTCTGTCCGTTGGTGCAGGAGGATGAATCCGAGCTTATGGCGGCAGAGGAATATGCTGCAGAGCTTATGCTTAAGGAGTTCTCCGACTATGCGGTAGGTATCATTCACGGCAAGATGAAATATTCCGAAAAAGAAAAAACAATGGCAGAATTCGCCGCAGGTAATCTTCAGCTTCTTGTTGCTACAACCGTTATCGAGGTTGGTGTTGATGTGCCGAGAGCTACGGTTATGATGATTGAAGATGCAGACAGATTCGGACTTTCACAGCTTCATCAGCTTCGAGGCAGAGTCGGCAGAGGCAATACAAAATCCTACTGTATTCTTGTTTCAGATAGCACCTCGGAAGCTTCTCAACAGAGGCTTTCAGTTATGTGCAGTACCACCGACGGCTTTAAAATTGCCGACGAGGACTTAAAACTTCGCGGTCCGGGTGACTTCTTCGGTGAACGTCAGCATGGTCTTCCAAAGCTTAATATAGCAGATTTTTCCGATATGGAAACTCTGAAACTCTCACAGGATATTGTAAAGGATATTTTGTCAGTAAGTCCCGACTTATCAGGCGATGAATTCAAAGGCCTGCGGGGTGCAATCCGCCGACTTTTTAAATCCTCCGAGGGCACAATGAATTAATATGTTTTTAAAGCAGTTCTTTTGAGCTGCTTTATTTTTTTCTGCATAAATGCTAAAATATTAATATATTAGTAACTAATTGGTAAATTTTACGTCTATATAGATGAAAGGCCTTTTAGAAAGCGAGGGAGTTTTGTGGAAGACGAAAGAATTATAGATCTATATTTTAAGAGGGACGAGTCGGCAATTTCCGAGTCAAGAAATAAATACGGTGCCTATCTTTTGAGCATTGCCTACAGGATTTTATATAACACAGAAGATGCATCTGAATGCGAGAACGATACATACCTTTCTGCTTGGAATACTATGCCCCCAACTGTACCAAAATCTTTATCAGGCTATCTTGGTATGCTTTGCCGCAGTTGTTCTCTGGACAGATGGCGAAAGCATAACGCACAAAAACGCGGCGGCATAGAAACAGAAATGTCTTTAACCGAGCTTGAAGATTGTATTCCCGACAGTAAATCCATTGATGACGAGCTACAGGAAAAAGAACTTGCAGAGAGTTTATCCGTATTCCTAAGCAAACTCCCAGAGCTTGAGTGTAGCATTTTTATTTACAGATATTGGCACTTAGCAACAATAAAAGAAATAAGCGAAAAATTTGGGAAATCCGAAAGTAAAATCAAAACAACCCTTTACAGAACAAGAATTAAACTCAAAGAACATTTATTTAGGGAGGGAATATTTGTATGAAGTCCGATAAATTGCAAAACGCAATCGGTATGGTAGACTCAGACCTTGTGAAGCGTGCAGAGAATTTTACTAAAAAAAGAAGAAAACATATTAAATGGATAATGCCTGTTGCGGCGGCATTGGTTATTGTAATACTTACTGGTGTAATATTCAGCGGCGGATTCAGAGGAGTATATACGGGTAATGATTTACAGCCTACCGGTGAAAACTTCACTCAGCCCACAATTATCCCCGATATAACTATTGCTGAGAAGGAGGGTATGATTCCTGCAGCTTTAAAACCCTATTGTCTTTCAGCTCCTGTTTATCCTGAAAGGGCAGAGCATCCGGAGCTTGTTTATACAAACTTGATTGATAAAAATGATATGGAAACATATCGTTCAGCAAGCAAGGCTTGGCGTTCCGATAAAAGTGAACGATTTGAATATTCTGGTGCAGGAGATAATCTTTACGAATTCTTTAAGAGCACTATCTCTGAATTCTTTAAAGATACGAATGATAAGAATGTTGTGTACTCACCTCTGAATGTCTATATGGCTCTTGCAATGGTAGCAGAAACTGCCGAGGGTGAAACCCGTCAGCAGATTCTTGACCTGCTATGTGCCGAGGATATAGACTCCCTGCGTACACAGGTGCACGATATATGGAATTATCATTTTCAGGATGACGGTATAACTACAAAGAAGCTTGCTAATTCCCTGTGGCTTCGTGATGATATGAGCTATAACGAAGAGCTTATGAAAACATTGTCTGAATATTACTATGCTTCCTCTTTTAAGGGTGAAATGGGCAGTGCAGATTATGATGAAGCCCTGCGGGCTTGGATAAACGGAGAAACAGGTGATTTCCTTAAAGAGCAAATTTCCAACCTTGGTTTATCACCTGAAACAGTCATGGCTTTGGTATCCACAATCTACTTTAAAGATGCTTGGTCCTCAGATTTCAATAAGAATAATACCTACAAGGAAACCTTCTCTGCACCCGATGGTGAAAAGCAAGTAGATTTTATGCACGAAACCGCAGATAACGAAACTTACTATTGGGGCGATAAATTTTCTTCGATAATGAGAGGCTTCGAAGGTGGCGGTGCTATGTACTTTATCCGTCCCGATGATGGAGTAGAAGCTGTGGATTTACTTTCTGATGATGAAGTCCTTTCCTTTATTACCTCTTATAGCTGGTCTTGGAAAAATAAGGGCAACTACAAAGTAAATATGTCAATTCCTAAGTTTGATATAAGCTCAAGTATGGGGCTTGTAGAAGGTCTCAAGAATCTTGGTGTCAGCGATTGCTTCTATCCTGAGACTTCTGATTTCTGCGTTTCTTCAAGCGAAGCCCAGAATGATAATATCTATGTATCCGACATTCAGCATTCAGCAAGAGTTAAAATTGACGAAGAAGGTGGCGAAGCAGCGGCTGTTACAATTACAACCTATGGAGCGGCTATGGCTCCGCCTCCCACAGAAGAAATTGACTTTGTCCTTGATAAACCCTTTATCTTCGTTATCACAAGCGGAGACGGCTTGCCTCTCTTTGTCGGTATTGTAAACAACCCCTAAAGCCTTTTTGTCAAAAGCGAGGCTCCCTCTGTGAGGGAGATGTCTGCAAAGCAGACAGAGGGAGACAGGCTCCGTTGGAGTGTCAGCGAAGCCGACTGAGGGAGTAAAAAAACAAAGTATAGGGGAGGGGTTCTGTACTATCCCAAAAATTAAAGGGCACTCATTACGAGTGCCCTTTAAACATTACTTATAATAAATATCAGAATTTGCGATTTTTTCTGATTCCGTCAATTGGGATAATCTCCTCAAAAACTGCAAAGGCTTTTTCATCAACTGCAAAGTCTACGTGCAGATTACCAAAAAACCATTTCTCAAAGCTTACTTGAGTGGCAAGATATTCAAGAAAATCGTTAATCTCCGAGGTTTTGCAGTTATGCCAGATTTTGTGCTTATAGGTTGAGGAGGTTTCGTGGGTTATTATGTAGTCAACCTCACAGTTGTAATTTTTTAGGTTGTTGACCGCTTTTTGCATTTCGCTTTCCGTAGGAAGCTCTCGTTCATACCAGTTGCTTGAATCCATAATCTGTGTCAGATCCGAGCTTACACCGCCGCCAAAGGTAAAAATGAATTTACCTTCTATTTGGTAAATCTCTCCTCTTTGCAGGTGATAGATGTTCTTTGCAATTTTGGTTGCTTTGCTTCCGCAGAAATCGGTAGTGGGATAGGACTCCAGCAAATCAAAGTTTTCGTGAGTTCCGTCTACGAAAAGTATGGTGTATTTCTGTGCTTTTAAAATTTCAAGATTTTCTTTTTCCGTTTCACTTTCATCCCATAAAAAACCGAAATCACCGCATACAATAAGGTAGTCTTTTTTTGAAAGCTTCTTAAGCTCTCTTTTTTTGAATCTCTTTATATCCCCGTGGGTATCTCCTGTAATATAAATCACCTGAAAAACTCCTTAGAAAAAATCCCATAATACATTGAAATCATAATAACTCTATTGTATAATACATTTATATTATCATAGCTTTGTGCTGTTGTAAAGGTCATAAGGCTGTTTTTGGGGAAAGGGAATGGATATGAAAAGATTTTTTAGAGTGCTTTCGCTTATGGTGGCACTTATTATAATATTAGGTACAACCTTCAGTGCTTTGGCTATATCGTTTGATTACAGCGAGCCTTTGGAGTCGGAAACGGTTTTGCTTGTAAATATGGACACAGGCATTCCTGTTTTGGAGAAAAATGCAGACGAGGTACGCTTTCCTGCATCGCTTACAAAGATTATGACATACATAGTTGCCTATGAGAATATTGAGGATGTTTACAACACCCGTGTGGAAATCCGTCAGGAAGTTCTCAATCCTCTTCTTGGTACAGGCAGCAGTATGTCCGGTCTTGATTATAAGGTGGGCGAGAGTGTTACCGTTATAGATCTTCTTTATTGTATGATGGTAAACTCAGGTAATGATGCGGCTTTGGTGCTTGCAGATTATGTGGGTAAAGGTGACACCGATAAGTTTGTAGAGATGATGAATAAAAAAGCAAAAGAGCTTGGTTGCGAAAATACCCACTTTGTAAATCCTCACGGACTTCACGATGCTGACCACTACTCAACTGCAAGAGATCTCTATAAAATCACAACCTACGCTCTTGCATTACCCTTGTTTGCAGAAATCACCAACACAGCTACTTATTACTGCGAGGGTGACGACTACCCTCTGGTAACAACAAACTATATGATTGACGTTAACCGTGGCGGAGATTATTACTACACCTATGCAAAAGGTGTTAAAACAGGCACAACCGACGAAGCAGGCAGGTGCCTGATTACAACTGGCATTGCTGACGGATATGCATATATGTGTATATGTATGGGTGCACCTTACGAGAATTCCGACCATAACGGAGCAATGACCGATGCAAAAGGGCTTCTTCGCTGGGCTTTAACACAGCTTGAACTGGCAAGAACCCTTGTAACAGAAACTCCGGGCTGTGAGGTGAATGTCAATTTTTCAAACGACACAGACTCAATCCTTCTTTATCCTATAGAAAATGTTTACTCTATTCTTCCTAAGGAGCGAAACGAAGAGGATGTAAAGCTTGTCTGTGATGCTCCAGAAAGTGTTGATGCACCTGTTAAGAAGGGTGATGTCATCGGTTCTGTTACCGTGTATTACAAGGATGATGCTCTTAAAACAGTAGATCTGGTAGCAGGCGAGGATGTAGAGAAAAGCGACATTACCTATACAGTTCACGTGTTTAAATCTGTTCTTAATTCATGGCAATTCTGGATTGCAGTGGGTATTGCTGTAGTGCTTCTTATTATTTATATAGCACTTATCTCTCATATAAGAACAAAGAATAAAAGACGCAGAGTAAAGAAGTACAGAAGAATGTAAGCTTAAAGGCACCGCAAAAGTAATGCGGTGCCTTTTCTCAACTTTTAATGGTGAAGTTCGGAAGATACCATTTCAGTGCTTCCAAAGAATCATAGCCTTTTTCGCAAAGATAGTTTATGCCTGCAACGCTTATTCCGCAATTTTGGCTTACTTCTTTGCTGTATTTTTCGTTAAAAACATCCCAAGGCGACGCAACAGGGGATATATACGGGTATTCGTCACTTGTCGCAATGAACCCTGCGGAAATTTCTTCTATTGGTATATACACTCTGTTTTTGTCAAGGAATATTTTAATTTCTTTTTTTAAAGTTTCTTTTAATTCTTTAAGTAAGGTGTCGCTGTAATTCGCAATTTTTATTTCTTTGTGAGAAATATTGTTTTCTTCCTCGAAAAGAAAGTTATTGCGGCATATTGCAATCAAGGCTTCCTTTGTGCCATTATGGGTGTTTTCATTAATATACATCATTGCATTGCAGGCAATATAATCGGCTTCTTCCTCTGAAAGCTCATAAACATCCACTTCATCATTAGTTGATATATGAGTTGCCTCTTCGGTTTTGTGGGTTTTATTTAAATTTATTACAGATGTCAGGGGAATGATTATAATTGGTATCAGCAGACAAAAACAGATTATAGTCAATTTTTTCATAATATCACCTAATAATTAATTCCTGATCTTTAATTAACCTTAAATGCCTTGACAATGGATATGGTTTGGAATAAAATAAATATGTATATGTACATAATATATTGGATAAATCATTTGATTATTCTTAAGTTTAGTTTATCCGATTGTTTTTTGATTTTGGAAGGAGTACATAATGAAATCAGTTAGTTCTTTAATCAAATGGATTCTGTTCGTTCCGGTTTGTCTTTTGTCGGTTGCGATTGCACTCTTCAATGGACTCTATCCCGATTCCGTAACAGAATTTCTTGCAACAAATCGTAACGGTGTTGCAGAGATTATTGCATTTTCAGTTCTCGGATTATTCCTTGCCTGCTTTGTAATATCTCTTTTTGACCGCAAAATGTCACCTGCACACTTACTCAGAAAAAACTATTTCTGCGGTGTTGTTTCAGTCGGTGCGGCTTTGGCTATGGCGGCAAATGCGGCATTTGATGTAACAAATATGGTAAACTCTGCCGACCCAGTTAAGTTTATGTCTATCATCACTGTTTTGCTTACAGGTGTGGGCGGTGTAACAATGCTCTATCTTGGTCTTAATCACTTCTCGGGTGCAAATTCAACCAAGAAAATATCTTTGCTTTATCTGGTAATGCCCCTTTGGTGTGCTGCACATCTTATTGACAGATTCCTCAATAACACAGCTACACCCGTTGCAGCAGGCGGTTCCTTAGACCTTATAATGTTTGTTGCATTGGCTATGTTCTTTGTGAATGTTACAATGATTCACGCAGTAATTCCTGTTAAGAACTCCGTTAAATCTGCAATAAACTTTGGCTTACCTGCTGTTGTAATTTCTTTTGTTTACAGCATCAGCCAGATTTTTGATGTTATTTATGATGATTCCTTTGTAGCACTTAATCTTGTTCCTGCTATAGCTTATGCTTTTATTGCTCTTTATGCAATGGGTTTTGTGGCAGAGCTTTCTTTTCGCTCAAAAACTGTTGATGAGCAGATTATCCTTGGCACAGAGGATGATGAAAATGAGTTTGAAAGCGAATATTACGACGACACCGAGATTGTTGAAGAAACTGAAGAAGATACTTCTTCAGAGGATTATGATAGTGAAGAACAGATAGCTTCTACAGTTGATGATATTACCGAGATTGAAGAAAACATCGTTGACGAAGTACAGGAAGACGAGCTTACAGATGATGCGAAGGATGAGGAGTCCACAATTCCTTCTGCAGTTTTTAACGGTGTTGTAAGAATTGCTCAGGAAGATGACGATAGTGTAGAATCTGCTGTATTTGACAATTCATCTTCTGAAGATGAATTGTCAGAAGATGAATCTGTGGCTGATGAACTTTTTAAAGTTGCAAAAAAGCAGGATATTAAGTCTGACGCTAACGAAACAATTGAAGCAGGAAGTGAAAGTGAAATGATTTTAGATGGCAACTCAAAGAGAGTAGAACCTTCCTTTGCACCTGAGACAAAGGGCGAAAAGCCAAAGGGTCCTACTACAAGAGAAGCTATTATGTACGAGGATGACGAGTTCATTCTCTCGGTTGATTCAGGTGTCAGCGGTGCAAGTTCAAACCCCTTGGATGAAGATGTTTCCGCCTTCATCCTTGATTCTGAAGAATCCGAAACCGAAGCAGTTCACGCAAAGAAAAGCTATGAAGAGCGTCTTGATGAAATCGACAAGCTCATCATCAGTATTCAGGGCGGAGATGCTCCCGATGATAAATAATTTCAAAAGGGCGGAAATTATCCGCCCTTTTTGTTCTTAATTAACGGAGGATAATTATGAAAAACAGATTCCGTAGTTTTATTTGTATAATACTTGTTATGGCTTTTTGCTTTTCGGTTTTTCCTTTTTCTGCTTCTGCATCCGAGGATTTTGTTATTGAAAACGGTGTACTTAAAAGCTATAAGGGCAGTGCAACATCGGTTATTATTCCCTCAGCGGTTTATAGTATTGCAGACAATGCTTTTTCGGGAAACACAAAAGTAAAGTCAGTAAATCTTAATAATGTATCTGTAATCGGTAACGAAGCGTTCAAAGGTTGTACATCTCTTGATAGTGTTTCAGGTTATGATAATGTAACCGCTTGCGGTGCTTATGCTTTCTTTGCAACGCCATTTTTAATAAATTACGATAAAACCGATTTGGTTATGGGCACTGTTCTTGTAAACAGCAAAGCAAAGGGCAGCTATACAATCCCTTCTAATGTGGAAGCTGTTGCTCCTTATGCCTTGAGCGGTAATACCGCTGTTACCTCGGTAACAATTCCCGATGGAGTAACATCAATAGGAGAGGGTGCTTTTTATAACTGTTCAGGTCTGAAAAGTGTTTCGGTATCCTCTCAGGTTTCTTATATCGGTCCGTTTGCATTTGAGGGTACGTCATATCTTAAATCAAATACAAACGAATTTTTAGTGCTTGGAAACGGTATCTTGGTAAAATATTCAGGTGCATCTGCTACCCCAAAGGTGCCTGATACAGTTAAACAGATTGCGGCAGGTGCTTTTTATAATAATACCAAGCTTACATCCGTAACTCTTCCTGCAAATCTCAGCGGTATTGGTATGCGTGCATTTGCAGGCTGTACTGCACTTAAAGATATAACACTCCCCAATAATCTCCTTCTTCTTGATAAGGAAGCATTCAGCGGTTGTACCGCTCTTGAATCGGTAAAAATACCTGTGGCTACAAAGATTTTGGGAGAGAGTGTTTTCTTTGGCTGTACAAAGCTTAAAACTGCCCATATTCTTTCGGATGCAGAAATAAGCAGGGGAATGTTTGCTAACTGCACAGCACTTAAATCCGTAATGATTTCTTCAGAGACTGAAAGTATCGGTGAACTTGCTTTTTATAACTGCTCGTCACTTGCAGAAATATCTATTCCCGATACAGTAAAGAAGATTGATGATACAGCGTTTAAGGGAGTGTCAAAACTTTCTGTTTATTGTAAGCTTAATGCTTTTGCGGCAAATGAGCTAAAGGATAGAGGCTTTGCTGTCAATCAGATTGGTGATGCCAATATGGACACAAAGCTTAATATCAAGGATGCTACTCATATCCAGAAAGCTACCGCCGGACTTCTTACCCTTGATTTTTCATCACAGCTTCGAGCTGATGTTGATTTTAACGGTACGGTAAATGTAAAGGATGCAACCTGGATTCAGAAAAAGCTTGCAGGAATTGTGTGAGTTTAAAATATTTTAAAATTATCAAATTATGATTGACAATTTTAAAGTTTAGTGCTATGATTTTTGATAATCAATATTGAACTTTGACGAGGACAATGTCACATTTAACCTACCTTCAGAGAGCAGACTTTAAGCTGAGATGTCTGCGGTAAGGCTTTGTGTTCTACCACCTTGGAGTCTGCACAGGAAATGGTGCGGCGTTTGAGCAGCGTTATATGCTTTTGAGGATGCTATTTTTTAGTATCGAAGTTGGGTGGAACCACGTCGTATTTTATCGCCGTCCCGATATGCCGAAGGGCTATCGGGCGGTTTTTATTTTTTAGAGAGGATGTATAATAATGATCAATGTTGAACTTAAAGGCGGAGTTGTAAAGGAATTTGAAGCAAATACAACTGCCGCTGATGTAGCTAAATCTTTGGGTGCGGGTCTTTATAAGGCTGTTTGCGCTTGCAAAATTGACGGAGTGCTTTATGACCTTCGTACACCCTTAACTGCTGACTGCAAATTAGAGCTTCTTACTTTTGATGATGAAGAGGGTAAAAAAGCTTTCTGGCATACCTGCTCTCATGTGCTTGCACAGGCAGTTAAGAATCTTTATCCTTCTGCAAAGCTTGGCATAGGTCCTGCTGTTGATAACGGCTTCTATTATGATTTTGATGTAGAAAAGCCCTTCACTCAGGAAGATCTTGAGGCTATCAAGAAAGAAATGAAGGCTATCGTAAAATCCGGTATTGAGCTTGAGAAATTTGAGCTTGAACCTGCTGAGGCAGTTAAATATCTTACTGATTTAGGCGAGGATTATAAGGTTGAGCTTGCACAGGAGCACGCAGACAAGGGTGAGAATATCAGCTTCTATAAGCAGGGTGATTTTGTTGACCTTTGTGCCGGTCCTCATCTTATGAATGTTTCGGTACTCAAGGCTTTTGAGCTTACAGCCTGCACAGGTGCTTATTGGAGAGGCGATGCCGCAAATGCCCAGATGTGCCGTGTTTACGGTACAGCATTCCCCAAGGCTTCTCAGCTTGAAGAGTATCTTGAGATGATGGAGCAGGCAAAGCTTCGTGACCACAACAAGCTTGGTCGTGAACTTGAGCTCTTTACTACCTCTGAACTCATCGGTCAGGGATTGCCCATTCTTCTTCCCAAGGGTGCAAGAATCATTCAGCTTCTTCAGCGTTTTGTTGAGGATGAGGAGCAGAGAAGAGGCTGGCTCCTTACAAAGACTCCCTATATGGCAAAGTCTGACCTATATAAAGTATCGGGTCACTGGGATCACTACAAAGACGGTATGTTTGTTATGGGTGACGAGGAAGTGGACAAAGAGGTATTTGCTCTGCGTCCTATGACTTGTCCTTTCCAGTATCAGGCATATCTTAACAGAGGTCGTTCCTATCGTGATCTTCCTCTTCGATATAACGAAACCTCCACACTCTTCAGAAACGAAGCAAGCGGCGAAATGCACGGACTTATTCGTGTAAGACAGTTTACTATCTCCGAGGGTCACCTTATGTGTACTCCCGAACAGCTTGAGGATGAGTTTAAGAGCTGCCTTGAGCTTGCTGTTTATATGCTCAAAACTCTCGGTCTTTACGAGGATGTTTCCTTCCGTTTCTCTCAGTGGGATCCTGCAGATACAGACAAGTACATCGGTACTGTTGAGCAGTGGGACGAAGCTCAGGGTGTTATGGGCAAAATTCTTGATAATCTTGGTATTCAGTATAAGATTGGTATCGGTGAGGCTGCATTCTACGGTCCTAAGCTTGATATTCAGATTAAGAATGTTTACGGCAAAGAGGATACTCTTATCACAATTCAGGTTGACCAGCTTCTTGCAGAAAAATTCGGTATGGTTTATGTTGACAAGGATGGCTCAAAGAAGAACCCCTACATCATCCACCGTACCTCTATCGGTTGCTATGAGAGAACCCTTGCACTTCTTATTGAGAAGTATGCAGGTGCATTTCCTATGTGGCTTGCTCCTACACAGGTTAAGATTCTTCCTATTGCTGACAGACATCAGGACTATGCATGGGAGGTTAAGAAGGCTCTTGAAGCAAAGGGTATGCGTGTAGAAATGGACGACAGATCCGAGAAGGTCGGCTACAAGATTCGTGAAGCACAGCTCGAGAAGGTTCCTTATATGATTATCCTTGGTGATAAAGATATAGAGAACAACACAATCTCTGTTCGTGCACGCAAAGCAGGTGACCTTGGTGCTATGGCTCTTGAAGAATTCATTGCAAGAGCTTTAGAGGAAATCGAAACAAAGGTTATCAATTGATAGGTGTATTATGCCTTATAAAAGATACGATTTAAAGAATAAATACAACAGACGGGGCAGAAAGGTAAGCGAAAGAGCATGGCTTAACACAGTGCTTCTTGTGCTTATTCCGATTTTGATTATAACTGTCGTCCTGTTTGGAATAATTCTTCCTCTTAAAGAAACTGTAGGTGATAACTCAAAAACAACCGAAACTACCACCATATTACAGACTCAGGAGGAAAAGCCTGCAGTAAGCGATGAGGAGCTCTTGCTTATAGTCAGCGAAAACTATCCGTTGCAGTCGGATTTTAAACCAGCACTTAAACCCTTTGGAAATCAAAGTGTGTCAGAATTTGCCTTTGCTGATTTAGATAAACTGATAAGCGACGCAAATGCAGAAGGTATCAGTATCAAGGTGCAGAAAGCTTATGTTTCTTTTGATGAGCAGGATACACTTTATAAAGAAACCTTTGCAAAGCTCAAAAAGGATAATGACTATTCCGAAATCAAAGCAGAGTCTGAAACAAAGAAGGTTTGCCCTCAGGCAGGATGCAGTGAAAGTCAGACTGGACTTCTTATTACATTCTCCACCGATGAAGAAGGAGAGTTTAAAGATACACAGGCAGGTAAGTGGCTTACAAAGTACTGTGTGAATTACGGATTTATCTTACGCTATCCTGAAAACGAAGAGGATGTAACCGGCAGAACTGCAGACAATACAATTTATCGTTATGTAGGAATTGAACATGCAAAGAAAATGCGTAGCTATGATATGACTCTGGAGGCTTATTCTGCTCATATTTACAGCAGATAAGCTCGGTTTTTTATTTAAATTTTACATTATTTAAGAAATTTTTAAGAAAAATAAAAAATTGCTTGCATTTTTAAAACTTTTGTAGTATAATTCTTCTGTTACTAACGGCATCAGCGAAAGAGGTGAACAAGAAATGCAGGAAAATATCCATCCTAACTATCAGCAGACTACTATTACCTGCGCTTGCGGCAATGTTATTGAGACAGGCTCCACAAAGCCCAACCAGCGTGTTGAAATTTGCTCAAAGTGCCATCCTTTCTTCACAGGAAAGCAGAAGCTCGTTGATACCGGCGGACGCGTAGACAGATTTAAGAAGCGTTACGGCATCGAGTAATTCGAGTAATAGTATATCACACGGCGGTACTTTCTTTTCGGAAGCACCGCCTTGTTTTTTATTCTTTCATTGGAGCGGTTGTTATGCTGAAAGATTATATTACAATCAAAGATTCTGCATCTCCTGAGTTTGTAGAGCGCAGATCTCGTTTTATCGGATATATAAAACCCGTTACAAATGAGCAGGAGGCTCTTGATTTTATAAACAGTATTAGAGCAAAGCATTGGGATGCTACTCATAACGTTTATGCTTATGTTCTCAGAGAGCAGAATACCTGCAGGTATTCAGATGATAACGAGCCACAGGGCACAGCAGGTATGCCTGTTCTGGATGTTATCCGTAAAAGTGGTCTTACCGATGTGTGTATTGTTGTTACCCGCTATTTCGGCGGAATCCTTCTCGGCGGTGGCGGACTTGTCAGAGCTTATTCTCACAGTGCATCACTTGCTGTCGAAGCGGCGGGAATGATTTTAATGCGAGGTTGTTCTATCTGCAGTCTTGAGTGCACATATAATCAGTACGGTAAGCTTTCTTCTCTTGTACCCGAAAACGGCGGTATGGTAGATAATGCTGATTTTTCCGATAAGGTTACCATGTCCTTCCATATTCCTACAGAAGATGTGCCAAGGCTTCAGAAGCTTATTACCGAGGTCACTTGCGGTACTGTTGAGATTACTGAGAATGACGAACAATATTTTGCTTTTAAGTACGAAAAATAATTTTTATATTGGTTTTGCTTAATAAATTAAGAAGTTTTTAGATTAAAATGAATTTTTCTGATTTTTTTGCAGGAAAATTCATTTTTTCTTCGTATATATATTCAAAAGTTATTTTATTCGTTGAAAGGAGGAGTTTTATGGCATTACCCGATCATTTTTTGCAGGAGCTTAAATCCCGCTGTGATGCCTCGGATGTAATTTCAGGCTATGTTAATCTTAAGCGCCGAGGAAGAAACCTTGTAGGCTTGTGTCCTTTCCATTCCGAGAAAACTCCGTCCTTTAATGTTTATCCCGAAAATGGTTCCTTCTATTGTTTCGGTTGCGGTGTTGGCGGAGATGTCATTACCTTTATAATGAAAATTGAAAATCTTGATTATATCGAAGCCGTTAAATTCCTTGCCCAGCGAGCAGGGCTTGAAATGCCGGAGAATACATACGATGACGGAGTTTCAAAGCTTCGCAACAGAATTCTTGAGGCTAATCGTGAGGCTGCAAGGTTTTATTATAAATGCTTATATGAACCGCAGGGCAGAGCGGCACTTGATTATCTGCATCGCAGAGCTCTTTCTGATAACACAATAAAGCGATTCGGTCTGGGATATTCTCCTGCAAACCGATATGCACTTTGCAATTATCTTCGCAAACTCGGCTTCAAAGATAATGAGATAGTTGCGGCTAACCTTGCATTTAAGGGCTACGACGGTAAGCAAATAGTCGACAGATTCTCCGACAGGGCTATGTTTCCTATAATCGACCTTCGAGGAAACGTTATTGCATTTGGCGGTAGAATTATGTCAGACCAGAAGCCGAAGTATCTGAACACCTCTGATACCTTGGCTTTCAAGAAGAGCTCAAACCTGTTTTCTCTCAATAATGCAAAGAATACGGGTGACAGAACTCTTATTTTATGCGAAGGTTATATGGATGTAATTGCTCTTAATCAGGCAGGCTTTAAGAATGCAGTAGCTACCTTGGGTACAGCACTCACATCCGAGCAGGCTCTTCTTATGAAACGCTATGCGGATAAAGTTATTATTTGCTATGATGCGGATGAAGCAGGTCAAAAAGCCACAACAAGAGCTATATCCATTCTTCGCAATGCCGGTATCGAGATTCGTGTTATTAATATTCCTGACGGCAAAGACCCCGACGAATTTATCAGAATAAGAGGGGATAAAGGTCCTGCAGCTTTTAAGAATATTCTTGAAAATTGTGATAATGATGTAGAATATCGGCTCTTTAAACTCAAAAGCAGATTTGATGTAACCCGTCCTGATTCAAAGGTTGCTTATATGAACGAGGCATTGAAGATTATAGCTTCTCTTGAAAGCTCGGTTGAGCAGGATATTTATATTTCCAAGCTTGCTTCGGAATTTTCTATCGACAAAGCCTCCATAAACGCAGATTTAAAGCGAATGGCAAGTCAGAAGAATATGGCAACATCAAGAAAAGAGTTTATAAGTCTTTCTGAGGATTTAAGCGGAAGAAACGATAAAATCAATACAGAGAAAGTAAAGAATACCCGTGCTGCTAAGGCAGAAGAAATGCTTATTTCTTTCTTGATTTTCAATAATGACCTTTGTTCATTTGTAAAATCTAAGGTTACTCCCGATGATTTTGTGACAAAGTTTAATTCGCAGTTGTATTCTTATATATTGGAGAAAATTCAGCAGGGAGTTTCGCCGCGAACTACTTTCAGCAGGGATTTTACCTTTGACGAGGTGTCAAAGATTTATGAAATAATGTCTTTCTATAATTCCCAAGCTGCAACCCGTGAGGCGATGCAGGAGTATATCAATACAATTCTGGAAGAAAAAAATCGGCTGACTCCCGACAAAGTAACAGAAATGTCTTTAGAGGAAATTAAAGCCTCTTTATATAAGAAAAAGAAAAATTAAGTTGTATGTAATAAGGAAAGGAATTTTATATTATGGCAGGTTCAATACAGGATAAAAAGGCGATTATTAAAGAAATTACAGAGCTTGGTAAATCCAAAGGACATCTTACCAATAAGGATATTCTTGATGCTATCGGCGAGATAGATTTCGATCCCGAACAGCTGGAAAAGCTCTATGATAACCTTGAGAGTATGGGCGTTGAAATTGTTGAGGATAACGACGATTTACAGTTTGACGATTTAGCACTCGAGGTTGTTACATCTGCAGTTGACGGCGACAGTTTTGATGTAGACGGCAGCGATGTGGTTGCTATTGATGACCCGGTTAAAGTGTATCTTAAAGAAATCGGCAGGGTTCCTCTGCTTTCTTCAGAAGAAGAAATCGAGCTTGCCATTCGTATTAAGGATGGTGATGTTGCTGCTAAACAGCGTCTTTCCGAGGCTAACCTCAGACTTGTTGTAAGTATAGCAAAGAGGTACCTTGGCAGGGGTATGCAGTTTTTGGACTTGATTCAGGAAGGTAACCTGGGTCTTATCAAGGCAGTTGAAAAGTTCGATTACACAAAGGGCTTTAAGTTCTCAACTTATGCAACTTGGTGGATTCGTCAGGCTATTACAAGAGCTATTGCTGATCAGGCTCGTACAATCCGTATTCCTGTTCACATGGTTGAAACTATCAATAAGGTAAAGAAGGTTTCTTCTCAGCTTCTTCACCAGAACGGCCATGAGCCTACTGCTGACGAAATCGCTGCAGAGCTCGATATGTCTGTTGATAAGGTTCGTGAGATTATGCGTGTAGCTCAGGAGCCTGTTTCTCTTGAAACGCCTATCGGTGAAGAAGAGGACAGCCACCTTGGTGACTTTATTCCCGATGACGATGCTCCTGCGCCTGCAGATGCAGCATCACATACACTTCTTCGCGAACAGCTTATGGAGGTTCTTGATACACTTACTCCCAGAGAGAAAAAGGTTCTTCGTCTCAGATTCGGTCTTGAAGATGGCAGAAGCCGCACTCTTGAAGAGGTGGGTAAGGAATTCAACGTTACCCGTGAGCGTATTCGTCAGATTGAAGCCAAGGCTCTGAGAAAGCTTCGTCATCCCTCCAGAAGTAAGAAACTCAAGGATTTCCTTGATTGATTCAGATGTTTTTATTAGGTGAAGTATGGCCTATTTGATAAATTTAGGAGGCTGGGGTTCGGTTTTTGCTGTACCTGCCTCTATAGTTGATAACGGACTTAAGCTTGCAAGCGAAACTCAGCTTAAGGTTGTTCTTTATATTCTTCGCCACGGCGGAGAGAGAATTACAGATGAAACCGTATCTGAGGCACTCTCTATACATACCGAGGATGTAAGAGATGCAATTGAATACTGGGTGGGCAAAGGTCTTTTTATTTCTACAGGAAACGAGCTTTGTGTTGCAGATAATAATCAGTCAAATGATACTCCGAATGTTACAGAGCAGATTGTTTCAGTTTCTGATGAAAAGGCACATAAGACAGAAAAAAAAGAAAAGCCTCGTCCGGTTTCTCGTTCACAGAAGCCGGAACCTGCTTATGTAAGAGCTCGTATAAAAGGTGACAGCAAACTTAAATTTCTTATGGACGAAACTGCGTCTTTATTAGGTAAGCTTCTGTCACAGCCCGATATGGCAACCATTCTGATGCTTCACGATACTGACGGACTGCCTGTTGATGTTATTCTTATGCTTGTAGGTCATTGCAAAGAAATTGGCATGGGCAATATGAAGTATATCGAAAAAACCGGTATTCGTTGGGCGAATGACGGCGTCTTTACAGTTAACCTTGCAGAAGAGAAGATTAAAAGTTATAGCGAGTTCACTTCAGCATGGAATACGGTTGCTACTGTATTTGGAATCCATCTTACAGGTTCTCCTACAGAAAAACAGCTTGAGTTTGCAGGCAGATGGGTTAACGAATGGATGCTGAGCGAATCAATGCTTCGACTTGCTTACGAGCGATGTGTTGATATAAAAGGTGAGGTTAAGCTATCTTACATCAATGGAATTCTCAAGCGGTGGAATGAGAATTCCCTCAAAACCGTTGACGACGTAATAAAGTTTGATGCACAGAGCTCCTCAAAGAAACATAAGTCAAAGACGTCAGGGGATTTGGCATCTTATGATATTGACGCTTACGAGAGTAAGAGCATTTTTGACGATTAAGGGTGTGCCTTATGACATATAGTAAAGAAATTTATAAACAAGCCTATAAGATTATTGATGAGCGCAGAATCTTTGCTCAGGATATAGCAAATAAGCACTCCGAAGAGATTTATGCAAAGATTCCTCAGGTTCAGGAAATAAATCGCAGAATTACAGCCTGTGCTATTGAAGCGGCAAGAGCAGTGCTCAAAGGCTCAAGAGCAAAGGATGAGCTTGAGAGAATCGCAAAGGTTAATCTTGAGCTTCAGGCATTGCTTGCAGATGTTCTCCGTGACAATGGGTATCCTTTGGATTATATGGAGCCTCATTATACATGTCCCTTGTGCGAGGATACCGCTTATGTAGAAAAGGACGGCAAGACTGTATATTGTCAGTGCTTTCTTGAGCTTCTTAAGCAGTGTGCCTGCGACGAGATAAATAAGCTTTCTCCCTTGAGCCTTTCTACATTTGATACATTTAATCTTGAATACTATCCCTATGATAGCAACGCTGACGGTGTTACACCCTATACCCGAATGAGCAAGATTCTTAATTACTGCAAGAATTATGCTAAGAATTTTACAGGTAAGGGTAAGTCATTGCTTATGCGCGGTGCAACCGGTCTTGGAAAAACTCATCTATCTCTTGCTATTGCGAACGAGGTGCTCCAAAAGGGTTACTATGCGGTTTATGTGAGTGCTCCGTCAATTCTTTCAAAGCTTGACAGGCTGCATTTTAATCATGAATTTGAAGAGGAGCAGGCAATTACTGATACTCTCTGCGATTGTGATTTGCTGATTATCGATGATTTGGGTACAGAATTTGCTTCATCTTTTACAAAATCTGCAATATATAATATTTTCAATAACAGACTCTTACAGAATAAACCAATGATTATCAATACCAATATGACAATCCGCGAGCTTGAAAACAGTTATTCCCAACGTTTTGTTTCCAGAATAATGGGTGAGTGCGACAGACTTGATTTTGTTGGTAATGATATCAGAGCTCTAAAAAAATAACAGCAATTTTAAAAAAGTTTCAAAAAACACTTGACTTTTTCTTTGATTCGGTTATAATAGTTTATGCTGTTCGTTGCGGAATTGTGTAAGGGTAGCACAGCAGACTCTGACTCTGTATGTCTGGGTTCGAATCCTAGTTCCGCAGCCAAGTCCGACCCCGAAGAAATTCGGGGTCGTCTTTTTACCAGATGTTTATAGTCTTTAAGCACTTAATATCGAGGTGTAGCACAGTTTGATAGTGCGCGACCTTCGGGATGAAGATGAGTTTCTTCGTTAATAAAAATGTATAATAATATAACAATTTAATATCGAGGTGTAGCGCAGTTTGGTAGCACGCGACCTTCGGTACGAAGAGGATTCTTCGTCAATACATTAAATTTATACTTAAACAACTTAATATCGAGGTGTAGCGCAGTTTGGTAACGCGCGACCTTCGGGACGAAGAGGATTCTTCGTCAATACATTAAATTTATAGTTAAACAACTTAATATCGAGGTGTAGCGCAGTTTGGTAGCGTGCGACCTTCGGGACGAAGAGGATTCTTCGTCAATACATTAAATTTATAGTTAAACAACTTAATATCGAGGTGTAGCGCAGTTTGGTAGCGTGCGACCTTCGGGACGAAGAGGATTCTTCGTCAATACATTAAATTTATAGTTAAACAACTTAATATCGAGGTGTAGCGCAGTTTGGTAGCGCGCTTCGTTCGGGACGAAGAAGTCGTGGGTTCGAATCCCGTCACCTCGACCATATTGGAACGCAAGTATTGATACGATACTTGCGTTCCTTTTCTTTTTATCAAAAGTGGCTTAGCACAAGGATTTTCGGCACTTTTGCAAATAAGATAAATTTCATTGTATTAAAATTAAACACACAAAAGTCGAAGCGAAGTGACTTGAACCAACCTGTTTTTCACACTCACAAATCATAATGAAACTTTTCTCAAAAGAATAATTTCATTGTGCCGAAGATTAGTTTCATCGTCAAAGAAAAGTTTCATCGTGCCAAAGAATAGTTTCATTGTTGTTATTGAAAAATTTGAATTTTCGTGGTATAATAAACAAAAATTATGAACGGACGAAGTATATGGAAGATGGCAAAATTCTTGTTCCCCCAATTAAATGCCAGGGCATAAAGACAAAAATTGTACCTTTTATCAAAGAAAAAGTAGCTCGGGATGAAAACGGTATATGGATAGAACCTTTTGTCGGAACGGGCGTTGTTGTATTTAATATTGCGCCACAAAACGCTTTGCTATGTGATAAGAATAAATATATTATTGCTTTATATCAAGGTATTCAAAACGGAGCTATTACAAGTCAAGTAGTGCGAGAATTTCTTGAGTATCACGGGGCTATATTAGAACAGCAGGGCGCTGCATATTACAAAAAAATACGAGAATCCTTTAACCAAAACGGAGATCCTCTCTATTTTTTGTTCCTTAACCGTTCTGATTTTAATGGTATGATTCGCTTCAATCGCAGTGGAGAATTTAACGTTCCTTTTTGTCAAAAACCTAATAGATTTTCAAAAGCATATATAACAAAGATATGCAACCAAGTTGAGAACACGGCAAGTGTTATGCGGGGAAAGAACTGGGAGTTCAAGTGTTGTCCTTGGCAGGAAGCGTTTGAAAAAGCAACGGAAAGTGACTACATTTATCTTGATCCGCCATATATTGGCAGAGATACTTCATATGTGGGGGAATGGCCAGAAAGCGAAGCAATTCAGCTGGCTGAATATTCACACAAAACTCTTGCAAATGTTTGTTTGTCAATGTGGAAAGAAAATGAATTTCGTAGAAACGATCATCTATTCGATTATTGGTCAGATTTCACTTGGTATGAACAGGAACATTTTTATCATATTGGAGCAAAGGAAACCAACAGACATCCAATGATAGAAGTATTGGCAATAAAAAGATAAGAAAGAGGAGAGCGTACTCTCCTCTTTTCCTTATTTATGAGATTGTATATAGTTTTGAATTTTTTGAAGAACTGCATTTTTATCAAAATCGTGTAGCAATTCTACGTTACCAATGTTTTGAGGTAACCACACTAAAAAGCCAGCAAGCGATGTATATGCTTGCTCAATGGCCCTGTATTTAGGATAATATTTCCAATATATATCAAATGCATCCTGTCCCAGTTCATCAAAAGGCCCATTGCCTTCCTTAAAATCCGAAAAACTCCTCGAAGAAAAAGAACCTATGTTTTCAGTATTTCCTGAACCTGGTTTATCCCCGGCGATTTTATATTTTTCTTGCATAAAGTATTGTACATCATAGTATGGAAATACAATTTCTGAACGTTTGGAATAATCATAGACTCGACTTTCTTGAGCGCAGTCATTCCTTTTATATACAAAACCAATTACATAATGTTTAATATAGTCTGTATACTTATATTCGATGTTTTTTGTGTTATTCCTCATATAAGAGCCAAAAGACCCAAGCGTAAACTTTATTGTTGATTGATCAGAATCAATGTATGTAGTTTTTATATCTATGGCAATTTTCTCTTTCGAATCTGTAGATTTCATCATAACAAAATCAGGGTACACCGTTTGAGAATCAGGAGTTCTCAGGATATATCCGTTTTCTGCTGCTATCTGCTCAAGAATTGGTTGTGCAAACATTTCAAAGATTCTACCAATGATTTTTGAATCCGTACCTAATGTGTGAATCTTATTGTTTGAATCCAAAATTCCATATGCATCAAACTTTACATCTGCCATTTTACTATAAAAACTATCAATAATAATGTCAGCCATCATTTGTCCTCCAAAAACAATTTATGCGTTTCTATACCAAGTGCATCAGCGATTTTCTGAATATTATCCAAAGAAATACTGCGCCGAAAACATTCAATATCACTAATATAGGTTCTATGTAACCCACACAGTTCTGCAAATTTTTCTTGAGAAACACCTTTTTCGATACGATATTTACGAACATTAGTGCCAAACACTTTAATAATATCCATTGCTTTTACCTCGACATCTTTCTACATATATTTTAGTTGTTGGAATACAATAAGTCTACATACAATAAGTGTATGGTTGCGCACCTGTTTTTGGTTGCATTTCAATGCAACTTTGCAACCCGATGCAACCCGTATCAAAAATTGCGTGATAATCCACATAAAAACCTCTTTTGTCTACCTGACAAAAGAGGTTTTTATGCTTGCGAAACAAGTATATCATATTGCGTTAGCGATATATCATTGAAAAGAACAGTTTTTTGTGATATAATCTATTCAATAAAAAGAATTTGATGAAGAGATGTGAGTGAATGAAATATCTTTTTGATGAAGTCCAACGGATTGCAATGGGAGGTACCTGTTTCTTTGAATTTCAAAAAGGAAAGTTCAGAAACAAATTTTGGCTTAAAGATTCACTTTACCTCCATGCCGACATATTTGATTCCCTTAATCTTTATAAATTGTTTTCTGATTTTATCGAGGATTTTTGCTGTTACGCCCCGAATGAAGTAAGCGAAGAAGAATGGCAAAACCTCGTCGCAAAATCAAAAGAAAACGTCCAATGGAATAACGTTATTGAAGAGTTGAGTCCATGGGTAGAAGAATGCTTTACCAGACATAAATGCTTTAGCATCTGTGGTATATAGTATTTAATTAGCAATTATTATTTATTGAACATTTGGTCAGTCTTTTTTTATGATATCCATTCCTGCTGTGGAGGTAATGATATGAAATATATTTCGATTGATAATCTTTCTGATTTTGAATTTCATGATGTAGAATTTACACTTGATGTTTTCGATCATAACCTATTGCGAGTTAAAGCAAATCACTTGAATATTCACAAAAAAACAGAACAAAACTCCCATGAAACGAATATGGAAATTGCAAATGCGTTTATTACCTTTGAAGGGTTCAATCTACTATCATACGAACCAGGAAGGGCTTGGCAGCAAGATGAAAACGGCAAGTTTTTTTCTACTGACCCTCAAATTATTTTAACTGATCATTCTGCCTTTTCCCGTTTTTCAGAGCAATTGGATTCGGGGATAACTATTTTCGATTTAGGAATAAAGGAAGAATTCACATATTTCATTGATGCATTGTCAAAAGACCCATTCTTTACTATTTGTTTTACATTTGAGAGTGTTAGGATTGAATGGGATGAATATAAAAAAGAAGCTTGATACACATCTACAAAATAATACTTTTGGTGGTTTTTACCCCAAAATATACACCTTTTTGATTGTATTATCTTGAAGAAGATGAAAATTTTGAATGTATCAATTATGTTTGACATTTACGGTGTTATTAATTATAATGTTTGTAGTTTAGTGAAGGGTGTCGGATTATGAAAAAATTACTTGCTTTTATACTTATTGTTCTTTGCTTTGCTTCTCTTTGTCTGCTCTCTGCTTGTGTGGGAGATGCTCAGGATAATACTCAGACCACTGCTCCAAAGAACACAAAGGAACCTGCAACCAATGTTGTACTTTCAAATGTACTTGCAAGTATCAATCAGGAGTTCTCTATAACAGAAGACCTTGTAATGTCTATTGAAAACACAGATGATTTGGAGCTTTTCTATAATATAGTGCCTTCCGATGTTAAGCAGTTTGCGGCTCAGACAGCGGTGAATACAGCAACAGATATAGACGAGATTATTCTCGTCGAAGCTGTGGATATGGATGCGGCACAGCGAGTTTATGATGCACTGCTTATCCGATATAATTCACAGAAGGACCTGTGTGCAAGCTATTCTGCAGAGCTTCTTGCTATCATAGAGAAGTGTTCGGTTGAGAAAAACGGCAATTTTGTTACTCTTATAATGAGCAGTAATGCAAAAGAAATCACAGAGTATTATAATTCATTAGTTTAAGCTTTATTTGTTCCGTATTGTTTTGGCAGTACGGAACATTTCTTTTTAAATAATTTTTATTATTCCTTTTAGCAATTGTAAGTTTAGTATTATGTGATAGAATAAAATAAGTTTTTTGAAGGGATACCTAAATTATGGATATACAAGCAATAAAGAATCAATACAGCAGAATGAACGAAATGCAGCAGCAGGCGGTTTTTCACACAGAAGGCCCTCTGCTTATTCTTGCAGGTGCAGGCTCAGGCAAAACTACTGTACTTGTTAACAGAATCTCTTACATCCTTCAGTGCAATCTTGCTCATCCTTGGCAGATTCTTGCAATCACCTTTACAAATAAAGCCGCAAGAGAGCTTAAAGACCGTATCTGTCTTAGTGTACCCGAGGGCGGTGCAGATATCTGGGCGGCGACATTCCACTCTGTTTGTGCTCGAATCCTTCGCAGGTTTGCTGACAGAATCGGTTATACACCTCATTTTACAATATACGATACCGATGACCAGCGTAAAGTTATCAAAGAAATACTCAAGTCTATGAATGTTGATGAGAAAATTTTAGGTCACAGACAGGTGCTTTCTGCTATCTCTCACGCAAAGGATGAGATGAAAACCCCTGCGGATATGGAAAAGGAAGCAACAGATAGATTCGATAGCAGAAAGGTTACAATAGCAAGAGCCTTTGAAAAATACCAGACAAGGCTCAAATCCTCCAATGCTATGGATTTTGATGATATGCTTCTGAATACCGTCAGACTTTTTGAAGCTTGTCCTGATGTGCTTGAGCTTTATCAGAATCAGTTTAAGTACATAATGGTCGACGAGTATCAGGATACAAACCGAGTTCAGTATAAGTTTGTAAGTATGCTTGCGGCAAAAAGCCGTAACCTCTGTGTGGTTGGTGATGATGACCAGAGCATTTATCGTTTCAGAGGTGCAACTATTGAGAATATTCTTTCTTTTGAGCATACCTTTGCAAATGCAAGAGTTATAAGGCTTGAGCAGAATTACAGAAGCACAAAGACAATCCTTGCCGCCGCAAATGACGTTATCGTGAATAATAAACAGCGCAAGGGTAAAACTCTCTGGACTGAGAATGAAGCTGGCGAAAAGGTCACTATTCATACAACTTACGATGAAAGAGAAGAGGGTATGTTTATTGCCCGTACTATCCTTGATTATGTTTCCAAGGGCGGTAGTTTTGGCGATGTAGCTGTTCTTTACAGAATGAATGCTCAGTCCAACGCCATCGAGTCTGCTCTGACCCGTTCGGGAATACCTCACCGCATTATTGGCGGTCACCGCTTTCTTGACAGAGAAGAAATTAAAGATATGCTGGCATATTTGCAGGTTATCAATAATCCCGCAGATAATGTACGTCTTTCCCGAATTATTAATAAACCCCGACGTGCTATCGGTGATACTACAATCCAGAAAATTGAATCCATTGCTTCCTCTCTTGGAGAAACTATGTACGATATTATTAAGAAGGCTGCAGATTTTCCCGATCTTTCCAGAGCATCAACAAAGCTCAAAGCCTTCTCTGATATGATGGACGGACTCATTGAAGCCGCACACTCAGGGGACTACACTGTTGCAGAGCTTTATGATCTTGTGCTTGAGCATACAGAGTATAAGAATTTTCTCAAAGCAGAGAAGGAGAATGCAGACGAGCGAATCGAAAACGTAGATGAACTCATGTCCAACATTGTAAACTTCCAAGAGGACTACGCAGACGAAGCTACACTTTCTGCATTCCTCGAAGAAATCTCTTTGCAGACCGACCTTGATAATATGGACTCAGGTGCAGACTGCGTTACGATGATGACAATGCACAGCTCAAAGGGTCTTGAGTTTCCTGTGGTGTTTATTGCAGGTATGGAGGAGGGAATCTTCCCATCCTTCCAATCCTCCTACGACCCCGATGAGCTCAACGAAGAGCACAGACTTGCCTATGTTGGTATTACGAGAGCTAAGAAAAAGCTCTATCTTCTCCACGCACAAGCACGAATGCTTTTTGGTTCAACACAGCATAATAAGGTTTCTCGTTTCTGCGAAGAAATTTCTGATGAGTATATTGAGAAAACAGGAGTTAAGAGGCAATCTCCTCAAACTAATACAGTGGAGTTTTCAAGTTCTGTTAAGAATAAGTTTGATCCCTTCACAACCCGACAAAAGAGCAGTGCTTCAGTTTCTCAGGGGGCTGCCTATTCTGTGGGCGATAAGGTTATGCATAAGGTCTTTGGCGTTGGTATGATAATAAGAGCAGAGAAAATGGGTAACGATATAATGCTGGAAGTTTCTTTTGATAAGGTTGGAACAAAAACTCTTATGGCAAACTTCTGTAAGATGGAAAAATTATAATTTTTTAAAAAGGTGCGAGAAATCGCACCTTTTTCTTTATCACCAAACCAACACTTCTTCATAGTATAAATTAAGTCGTAGTACCAAACTTTAATGTCTTGGTGGCGGTAATTTAATTTGGAGGTTGTTTTATGGCTGAATACAGCAGTTGTCCTGAACAGGAAATCTCAGCAGTAAGCGGTGATAATTGTGATTCTCGTTCCGTGTGCATAGATGCTCTGCGGGTATATGACAGTTGTTCGGATAAAGATTGCCTTAGAGATTTAAAAGTTTATTTCACCGAAGAAAACCAGAATATTGTCGATTCTGCAGTAAGCGTAAGAATTAAAGAAGCGGATGTTATATCTGTGCTTACTGATTTAGAGCCTGTACCTTTCCATAAGGGCTTCTATTCTGTAGATATGACATATTTCTTTAACGTAAGTCTTGAGGTGTTTACAGCCCCGGGCTCAAGTCCAGTATCTGTTGACGGACTTGCGATTTTTAACAAGAAGGTTATTCTTTACGGAAGCGAAGGCAGTGTCAAGGTATTTACAAGCGAGTATTGTGTAGATGATATGGATATTCAGAAGGCACCGGGTAAGAATTTGCCCAAGGCAACAGTTCAGGTTGCAAAGCCTATTGCACTTTCCGCCAAGGTCTGTGATTGTGTAAGCCTTGTGAATCCTCCTTGCAGAATCCCCGATAAAATGTGCCAGTGCTTCGGCGGAGAATTTACAACATCTGCGTCAAGATGCGTTTTCGTTACATTAGGTGTATTTTCTATAGTACAGATTGAGAGAAATGTTCAGATTATGGTGCCCTCTTATGATTTCTGTATACCTGAGAAAGAGTGCAAAACATCATCCGATAATCCTTGCGAGGTTTTTTCTCATCTGGATTTCCCGACAAATGAATTTTTCCCTCCCAATGTAAGCGAATTGGGTACAGATAACGGCTATAACTTCGGCTGTTGCAGAGGTTCTTGCTGTTAAAATAACAAGCGGTATTATCAGGGCAGGCAATATGCTTGCCCTTTTTTATTTTTTTGTAAATTATTTCTTAATTTGATTGTATTCGATATTAAAAGGTGTTATAATACCTCTGCAAAAATATGCATAATACTTTTGGATATTATTGTTTTGGAGGTAATGTATGCTTCAGATAAAAAAGATAAAAAAGCAATATGTGACCGGAAGTCTGAAACAGACTGCTCTTGATGATGTATCGCTTAATCTGAGAGATAACGAGTTTGTTGCAATTCTCGGCCCATCAGGCTCAGGTAAAACCACATTGCTTAACGTTATCGGCGGACTTGACAGATACGACAGCGGTGACCTTGTTATCAATGGTATTTCAACAAAGAAGTATAAAGACAGAGATTGGGATTCCTACCGTAATCATACTATCGGATTTGTATTCCAGAGCTATAATCTTATTGAACATCAGTCGATTCTTTCTAACGTAGAGCTTGCACTTACAATTTCAGGTGTCAAACGTTCCGAAAGAAGAAAGAAAGCTCGTCAGGCTTTAGAGAAGGTAGGTCTTGGTGACCATGTTCACAAGCGTCCAAACCAGCTCTCCGGCGGACAGATGCAGAGAGTTGCTATAGCACGTGCACTGGTGAATGATCCCGATATTCTTCTTGCAGATGAGCCTACAGGTGCACTTGATACCGAAACAAGCCTGCAGGTTATGGAACTTCTTAAAGAGGTTGCAGAAGACAGATTGGTTGTTATGGTAACTCACAACCCTGAGCTTGCAGAAAAATATGCAACAAGAATTGTTAATATTTGTGACGGCAAGATTGTAGGTGACACAAACCCCTGCGATGTAGACGAAAAAGAAACAGAGCCTCCCAAGCATAAGAATATGGGCAAGGCGTCTATGTCTTTATTTACAGCTTTATCTCTTAGTTTTAATAATCTTCTTACAAAAAAAGCCAGAACCATTCTCACTTCCTTTGCAGGTTCAATCGGTATTATCGGTATTGCACTGATACTTTCACTTTCAACAGGTGTTAATATTTATATTGAGGATGTTCAGAAGAGTACAATGTCATCTTATCCCATAACCATTGAGGCAAATACTATGGATGTTTCAAGTCTTATGAAGACTATGAACGAGAGCATCTCTGAGGTTGAGCATAAGATGGATGCGGTTTATCCCGATAGCAGTGCAATGGAGCTTGAGTCTTCCCTTAACACAAGCTTAAAGGTTAATAATCTTACTGCATTTAAGGAGTATATTGATAATCCCAATAACGAAATTCACGAGTATATCGGTGAAAACGGAATTGTTTATTCTTATAGTCCTAAATTCGAGGTTTTTGCTTACGACCCGGATGGTAAGCTTGTGAATACAAACGGCAGCGGTCTTCCTAAAACAAACGGCGAAAAAATGATGGAAGCTTCTCTTCAGAGTATGTACGAAGGAATGGGAGTTTCTATGAACCAGACTTGTTTCAGTGAGCTGATACCGGACCGAAACGGAAAGAACCTGGGTAATATAGTCTATGATAATGCAACTCTTGTTAAAGGTGAATGGCCGGATGAATATAACGAGGTAGTGATTGTTCTTGATTCAAATAATGAAGTGCCTGCAAAGATTCTTTATCAGCTCGGTATTTTCCCGGTTGAAGAATACAGTGAAATTGTAGACAAAATTAATAAGGGCGAGAAGATTGATACAGAAAAATTCACTCCCGTTTCTTATGAAGATATGCTTCAAAAGACATTTTATCTTGTTCCGCAGTGTGATTTTTATGTACAGAACGAACACGGTGTTTTCGCTGATGTAAGCGAAGATGTTATGGCTGTTGAAAATCTTGTTGCTTCTGCCGTAGAGATTAAGGTATCTGGTATTATCAAACCTTCTGAGGATGCAGATATTTTAGTATCTGACAGTAATGTTGCTTACACTCGTTCACTTACAGAGTACCTTATGAATTACACTAAAGATAGTGCGGTTGTAAAGGCACAGGAAGAAACTCCCGAGATAAATGTTCTCAATCAAATGAAGTTTGCTTCAACAAACGAAGAAAAAATCAACGATACAAAGCTCTTCCTTGCAAAAATGGGTATAAGTGATAAGGCTCAGATGTTTAAGAGTATGTCTGCTTTGATGGCACAGAGTGAGTCACAGCAGAGTACTTATGACATCAGTGCTTCCTCCCAGACAATGCCCACAATGCCCACAATGCCTTCGGGGATGGAGCAGATGCCTACAGGTATGCCCACCGAGATGCAAGAGATGCCCACCGACGAGGTTACACTTGCACAGATGTTTGATGAGTATATTGCAACTGCAGAAGACGATGTTATTTTAGGCTTATATGATAATTACATTTCTATGCGTATCGGTACCTATGAAAGCAATTTGACCTCCTTTGGTGTTATCAGCAAGGATTCCCCCTCTATGATTTCCCTTTACTGTGACAGCTTTGAAGCAAAAGATGGTATAGCTGATTGTATCGAAGATTATAACAATAGCGTAAACGAAATTGATAAGATAACCTACACAGATTATATCGGACTTCTCCTTTCATCTGTTACAACTATCATTAATGTAATCTCTTATGTTCTTATTGCTTTTGTAAGTGTGTCTTTGGTTGTTTCTTCCATTATGATTGGTATTATCACATATATTTCCGTTCTGGAGAGAACAAAGGAAATCGGTATACTTCGTGCAATGGGTGCTTCAAAACGCAACATTTCTCAGGTGTTCCTATCCGAAAGCTTTATTATTGGTTTGTGTGCAGGACTTATAGGTGTTGGATTGACACTTCTTATGCTTATACCGATAAATGCTATCATTCATACGGTAGCAGGTACAGCTGTGGTTAGTGCGGCACTTCCCATAAAGGGAGCAATAATTCTGGTGCTTCTCAGTGTAATTCTTACCACTATTGCAGGTTTATTCCCCTCAAAGAAAGCTGCTCGCAAAGACCCTGTTACAGCACTCAGAACTGAATAATTACAGCAAAACAGCGCAGGAGTTTAATCCTGCGCTGTAGTTATATTTGTAGTTTATTTAAATATCCAAGGGTTTATTTTCTCTCCCTTTACCATAAATGCCTTTTGCGAGATTTCAGCCAAGGGTGTATCGCTGTAGCTGTCAGAGTAGAATTCATCAATAGTGGCAGTACCGAATGCTTCTCTGAATCTTCTGACTTTTTCTTTACCATGGCAGTTTACGCCATTGTAAGCTCCTGTATTTACATCAACATTTGAGCACATAAGATGCTTAATTTTAAGCTTATTGCAAATAGGTTTAAGCAAAAAAGCAGGGGAGGCAGAGATGATTACGTCATCGCTTTTCTGCTGATTAAGGTAAAAGTGTTTTATTTTGTGTTCGTTCTTATCCCAGAAATCCTTAATATCCTTTTCGTAATTTATACATAATACAAATTTAAATATTTTCGATTTAAACTGGGTTTTAGTGCCTTTTTTCAGTATATAGAATTTAAACCAGCCTGTAAAAATTGAGGGAAGATATTTTAAAATTTTCGGATGCTTTCTTAGTGAATAAAGAAAGAAATCCATTGTGCTATCGGTTTTGTATATAGTTTTGTCAAAATCATAAACATTCATTTTATTTTAACCTCTGTGTTTTTTTACATTATACTTTTAAAATATTAGTTTTTCAACACAAAATTCGAGAAAATTTACAACTTATTAATATAGTATTATTCGTTTTGATGTATTATAATATAAGCATCATAATAGGGAGGTGTGGACCTTGTTCGGATATGTTACTACCTATAAAGCTGAGCTGAAGGTAAAAGATTACGAAACATACAAGGCTGTGTATTGCAGTCTGTGCAAACAGCTCGGTAAAGACTATTCTGTTTTTACCCGCTTTCTTCTCAATTACGACTGTACCTTTTTAGCTCTTTTTGCAATGGCTAACCAGACCGAATGTCCCACCTTCAAAAAAGGCAGATGTCGATTTAATCCCTGTAAAGCCTGTAATTATTGCAAAGGTAGCACATCGGCTTTATCCCGCAGTGCCGCACTTATTGTTTTAATGTCTTACTATAAGCTTATTGATAATATCCGAGATGGTTCTTTTTTTAAGAAAATCGGATTTACTATCCTCAGACCAATCTTTGCCTTGTGGAAGAATAAAGCGAAGAAGAAATATCCCGAATATTTTAAAGCCTGCGAAAAAATGTATACAGAGCAAATTAAAGCAGAAGAAGGTAACGCAGGAATCGACGAGTCTGCAGAACCTACCGCAAAGCTTCTTGAGTTTGTGTTTTCCCAACTTGCATACAGCGATAAAATACGTCCTGCCTTTGAGCAGTTCGGTTATCATCTCGGAAAATGGATTTACCTTATGGATGCTGCCTGCGATATTGATGAGGATATTAAACATAAATCCTTCAACCCGATATATAATAAACTCGGTGCTTCCCGGAGCGAGAGTGCAGAATTCGCAGATGCTCTGCTTTCACATTCTGTTTATCTTCTTACATCAGCCTACGCTCTTATTGACAAAAAAAGATTTGCAGATATACTTGATAATATAGTTCTTTTAGGTCTTACCAAGAAACAAAAAGAACTATTAAGAATCGGAAAGGAAATTCCAAATGAATAAAAATCCTTACAGTATACTCGGTGTCAGCGAAAATGCAACCGATGAACAAATTAAATCCGCTTACAGAGAGCTGGCTAAAAAATACCATCCCGACAGCTATCAGGATAGTCCCTTAAAAGACCTTGCTAATGAAAAAATGCAGGAAATCAATGAAGCTTACGATGAGATACAGCGACTTCGCAAAGAGGGCAAAACATACAATTCAAATACCAATACCTATAATTACACAGGTCAGGGCGGCAATACCTACACAAATTATCCTGATGTCAGGAACTATATCCGCAGCGGTCGTCTTGATGATGCACAGACAATCCTCAATGGCATACCTGCCACCAAAAGGGATGGTGAGTGGTATTTCCTGCAGGGAATGATTCACTACCGCAGAGGCTGGACTGATCAGGCTTACGGGTATTTTAAGACAGCCTGCGATATGTGTCCCGAAAACGTAGAATTCAGACAGGTTCTCAATCAGATGAATAGTCAGCGTTCTTATACCACTCCCGAATACACTCGTACAACAAGCACTCAGGCTATGGGATGCAGCAGTTGTGATATGTGTTCTGCTCTTTGCTGTGCAGATACCTGCTGTGAGTGTATGGGCGGCGACCTCTGCGCCTGCTGTTAAGCTATGAGGAAGAATATCGGTAAAACATATTCATTGGCGTTTGCGTCTGTTATTGCGGCACTTTCTCTTGTGTTTATGTTTATTACAACCTTCATCCCCATAGGTACATACGCTTTGCCTTGTATTGCAGGTGCTATGCTTGCGGCGGTTGTTCTTGAGTCAGGATATATCAGTGCATTTGTTGTATATTTTGTAGTATCTGTACTTTCTGTTTTGCTTGTTGGTGATAAGGAGGCAGTACTCTACTATATAGTATTTCTTGGATTTTATCCCATTGTAAAAGGTCTCTTTGAAAGAATAAAGTTAAAACCCTTGCAGTATGCACTGAAATTTATTCTCTTCAATGTCTGTATTGTTTCTGCGTTCTTTATCGGTATATCAGTTTTATCAATTCCGAAAGAGAGCTTTGAGCTTTTCGGAGTCTATCTGCCTTGGGTATTTCTCATTATGGGTAATATTGTTTTTATCATCTATGATATATGCCTTACAAGGATAATTACTCAATATGCTAATATCTGGAGAAAAAAGATAAAATTCAAATAAATTTTACAGAAAAATTAAAAAATAAATTGAACACGCCGTGCATATATGGTACAATATATATGTATTGGCGTGTTTTTTATATGATTATTTAGTATTTTGCAGATTAAGAGGTGATGTTTGTGCAAAAATTCTCAAAAAGAATTATTTCTTTGCTTCTTGGCTTGATTGTTTTTTGCAGTTGTTTTATTGCAGCTTCATCTGCTTATGCTGCAAATAACACAGTTGTAACAACTGATGCAGTTCGTCTTCGCTCCTCTGCTCAGATTACATCAGACAACACAATCACAACTCTTAATATCAAAGAAACCCTTACTCTGCTCAAAGACAGTGCTGACGGCTGGGCTTATGTATCCCGTAAGGATGGCACAAAAGGCTTCTGTTCTGTGGATTACTTAAATGTGCCATCTGATTCTGATGTAACTTTTAATGGCGTTACAACCGATGATGTGTATTTCAGAAAAGGCCCCTCAACAAGCAACGATTCAATTAAGCTTCTTTCAAAGGGGACTGAGTTTGCAGTAACAGATAATTCCAATGAGCTTTGGGTCAAAGCCAAAATCGGTGGGGCGGTAGGCTATATTTACAGGGAGTATACCGATATTTCTCTAAAGCTTTCTAAGGAAGAAGTGCCTAAGCCCATAATCCCTGATGATCCCGAAACTCCCGATTGGTATAATTCATCTGTGCTTGATTCTGTTGAAGGGGCAACAAACGAAAAGCCCATTACACCTGTCGAAGTTTATATCGCAGACGACAACGTTACAATAGAAGAGCGGGCAAGCTACACTCTTACTGTGTTTTCATCAGATCCGACAATAGTCTCTTCTGTTTCTTTTAAGTCTTCAAACACTTCTGTTGCTACTGTTTCGCAGAATGGTGTTGTTAAGGGCGTTGCACCGGGCACCGCTTCTATCACCGCATATATGGAAGGCAGCGGAGAGTTTTCAAGCTGTAAAGTAACCGTAATAAAATCAACCACTCCACCTGTTGAGGATACCCTTACAATTTCAAAAAGCGAAGTATCTGTTAATTCCGGTAACCATTATCAGCTTACAGCAAGCCTTTCTTCTGCAAAGTGGAAGACCTCTGATAGTTCCGTTGCTACTGTATCAAATGGTATCATCACTGCAAAGGATAAGGGTACTGCTACAATAACCGCATACACTGCTACCCAGTCAGTTACCTGTAAGGTAACGGTAAATGCGGCAAGCGAGGGTATATCAATCTATAAATCTTCCGCTCAGATTACAGCAGGTAAGTCTTATTACAACGGTGCAACCTCTTCTGTTTCTGTAACCTGGTCGAGCTCCGATTCTAATGTTGCAAAGGTACAGAATGGCTTTATTACCGCTGTAGCACCGGGTAAAGCGGTTATTACCGCTCATAACTCAAAGGGTACAAAGACCTGCCTTATAACTGTTACGGAAGCTGAACCTGTAAGATTTACATACAGCACTCCCAATACCGCCGCAATAAATGAAAAGGTTACTCTTTCTGCCGTAACGGATATAGAGAGGACTGCAGTTAAGTTCGAGATTACTGTAGGCGGAAAGGTAAAAACAATCGAAGCTACCACCAAGGCAAAGGATGGAAATGTTTACATCTGGAACGGTACTACAACTATAGCTTCCGCAGGAACATATAATGTAGTAGCTTATGCAAAAACCAAAGATGGTGATTGGAAAACCTGTTCAAGCGGTTGTGATGATGGTAAAACAACTGTTTTTATCAGAAAAACCGCAGATCTTAAGAAAGAAACCAAGGAAAATCGCAGAGCAACCGATGATGCTATCGAGCTTATAGCGGGCTTTGAGGGTTACAGCTCCAGTGTTTACTTTGATACAATTGCCAACAATATCCCAACAATCGGCTATGGCAAGGTTATTTATATAGGCGACAGCTTCTATAACGATATGTCTAAAAAGGAAGCTTATGCATATTTGGTGCAGACCGTTAATGAAGGTGGCTTTACCTCCTCTGTTAACAGTTATTTAAGCAAGCTTAATGTTTATTACAATCAGCAACATTTTGATTCTCTTATATCTTTCTGCTATAACCTTGGCTCAAATATTTTATCATCCGATAGTGATTTTAAGAAGATATTTACTGCTCCTCAGGTGCAGGAGGGGGAGTCGGGAAAGGATGCCTTTATAAATGCAACCGATGTTAATGTTCGCAGTGGTGCAGGTACTTCTTTTGAAATTATCGATGTTCTGAATACCGGCGATAAAGTAACTCTTGTAAAAGAGAATTCAGAAAACAACTGGTATCACATCATTACACCAGACGGCGAAAAAGGCTATGTTTATGCCGATTATGTAACAAAGGGAGTTTACTCTGAGTCTGCAGAGCATTATCTGAGCAAGATTGATAAGAACGAGTTTACAAAGCTTATGCTTCAGTATCATCATGCAGGACCTACTTGTGTATGGGGACTGCTTTACAGACGAGTTGACGAGCTTGATGTTTTCTTCTACAGCGAATACACCCGTAATGGTGCAAAGAACGTCAATGATTTTGATTTTAAATGTTCTATAAATTCATCTACAACTTTATAAATGCAAGACTCTTTCTGGAGGTTTAATATGAAAATAGGATTTATCGGTGCAGGTAATATGGCAACTGCCATTATCGGCGGACTTATTGGAGCAGGTACACCTGCTTCGGATATTTGTGTCTTTGATATGGATAAGGAAAAGCTGGATGCTTTCTCAAAGCGCGGAGTGTGTATTGCAGAGAACAGCTGCGAGCTTACAGAAAAAAGTGACATTGTTGTTCTTGCTGTAAAGCCCCAGAATTATTCCGAAGTTTTAAAAGAAATTTCACCTTTTGCTACCTGCGACAAAACAATTGTATCTATTGCGGCAGGAATTACAATCGAATTTGTAAGAAATGGTCTTAAGATTAAATGCCCTGTAGCAAGAGTTATGCCCAATACTCCTTTGCTTGTAGGCAAGGGTGCAACAGCTCTTTGCTTCTCTGACAATGTATCCGATGATGCTCGTAAGGTTGTCGGCGGTATGTTTTCCTGCAGCGGTGTTGTTGCTGAGTTTACAGAGGATAAGATGGATGCTATAATATCTGTTAACGGCTCTTCGCCTGCTTATTTTTATCTTTTTGCAAAGGCAATGGCAGATTACGCTTTGAGTGTTGGTATCGATAGCGAACGTGTAATGGAGCTTATCTGTGCCGCAATGGAAGGCAGTGCAAAAATGCTCAGAGAATCAGGCGATGATCCCGATACTCTTATTAAAAAAGTAAGCTCAAAGGGCGGCACAACAATTGAGGCACTCAATGTTTTTTATAAAAATGAATTTGAAAATACAATAAAGGATGCTATGTCTGCTTGTACAAAGCGAGCAGCAGAGCTTGCATCTGAAGCATAAATAAGGTATAATTTTAATTATCTCTTCATAGATTTATCTTAAAAGGACAACCAATTAGGAGGAATTTATGAGAGGTTTTGTATTCAGATTAAAGCCGATAAGAAAGCGTAATTTTCCCGATATTACAAAGAGAATATCTCGTTTTCGTGATGTTTCTCACAGGTACGGTGCGGTTATTTTCTTTACCTGTGTTTTTGCCTTAGGTACCCTTGCAGGTTCTATTTCTGCAGGAAGGGCAGACAGTACATTGCTCAGCAGGCTCGATTTTTTGTTTACTACAAATCTGTCCGAAAGGCTAACTCAGCCGTTTCTTTCGGCTTTTTCTGCAAGCTTTGCGTCGAATTTTCTCTTTTTGGCTTTTGTGTTTCTTTGTGCATTGGCTCCCTGGGGATGTGCTTTTATTTTTCTTGCACCTGCTTTTAAAGGCTTCGGAACAGGTTTGTCGGCAGGTTATCTTTTTATTACATACGGCTTCAAAGGAATATGCTTCTATCTGCTTGTAATGCTTGGCGGAACATTTCTGTTTTGCTTTGCACTTATAATTGAATGTTTGCAGTCTCATTTCTTATCCTGTAAAATTGCAGGCTATGTTTTCAGAGGTGCTTTATCGGACACTCCCGTTACTGTTTATGTCCGAAGATTTCTTATCCGCAGTCTTTATGCTTTGATAATTTCAGCACTGGCGGCTATTATCGATATGCTCTTATGGATTGCTTTTTCAGGACTTTTCTTTTGAAGTTTTTAAGGAAGTGGAATATGTATCAGGAAAGAAAAAAATTAGGATTTGAACTTTTGATTTCCAATTTGTTTTCAAATCTTGGCAGATTAGTTGTGACAAACCTCATTTTTGCAATACCATTTTTGGGCTCTGTTGCAATTATGTGGTGTGTTTATAAGTTTTTACTGCCTTCTTTTGTTTTGGTTATACCTTTTTCTTTGGTGCTTGCAAGTCCCTTCTATTCAGGAGTTGTGTTGCTTTCCAGGGAATATTCGCAAAATAAAAGCCCACGTAATGTTTTAAAAACATATCTGAAGGCAGTGAGGGATAACGGACCACGCTTTATTTGTTACGGAGCTTTGCTTTATGTGGCAATTTTGGGCTGTTACTTCGGAGTGCGTGTTTATATTACTATGGCGGCAAGCTACAGCGGATTCTTTTATGTGTTTTTGTTTTTTATATTCCTTATAGCATTGTTCTTTTTGTTTTTCTTTTATGCTGTGCCTTTAATGACGGTTTCCTTTGAGCTTAAGCTGAAAGATGTTTTGAAGAACAGTGCACTGATGACCTTCGGTGAGTTTAAGAATAACTTTTTCTCGACAATCGGACTTATAATTTTCTTGGCTATTGCCTTGTTTCCTTTTCTGGTAATTCCGTATCTTGTTTCTGTATTGTCGGTTGAACTGGTAAAGCTATTACTGGTTTTATATCTTGGGATTTCTTTTGGGATGCTTATTCCTGCTCCTTGTGCTATGATAATAAGCCATTATCTCTATCCAAATATGAGAACCGTAATATCTGGCGAGGGAGTTCCTACATTTGAACCTACTTCCCAAAGAAATAGTATTGCTTCGGAAAATAAAGAAACAACACCTACTCCCGAGGAGATTGCAGAACTCTCCAAGGGTGACGGTGATGAATATATTTTTTATCAGGGCAAGATGATAAAAAGAAAAGTCTTGCTCAAAATGTTAAAAGAAAAGGAGAATAAAAATGAATAAGATTTTCACAAAAACCCTCTCTATCGTAATGGCTTTGCTTATGGTATTTACCTGCTTTGCACTTGTTGGCTGTGCAAAGTCTGATGAGGACAACAGCAAAACAACTGCAGCAACAGAAGCCACAAAGGCTACCGACGATGCACAGAGTACAGCTGACGAGGTTCCTGCAACAACTGCTCCCGTTGTAAAAAAATCCGTTCTCGGTAAGATTTACAAGCCCACAGAAGCTTTTAAAAACGGCGAGAACGTAAACCTTGAGACTGTTTACGGTACAGGTTATGCAAAGCACGGCGACGAGCTTGTTTTCAACGAGGATGGTACCTTCACAGCATATATCGGTGTAACTGCAGGTCCCGAAACCACAACAGGTACTTACGAGATCAAGAGTGCATCCGAGATAGTTCTTACCTACAACAACGATAAGATCGAAACCGCTACAGCAGTTACCTTCAATATTGACGAGACAATTCAGCAGTTGAGAATTGCAAAGAACGATGTATTCGTTATCTTCACAAGAGCTGAGTAATTTTAATTCATTATTTGCTATCAACAAACCAGCGGTTATTTTCAAGGAAAATATACCTTTGTTGACCCAAGATACTGCAAGTATAACGTATTCCTGCGCCGCCCGCTTTTTGCGTGGCGGCGTATCTTATGTCTGTAATCTTGCTTATCTCAAAGGTTCTTCCGTCTTTCCAATGCAGAAGGGTGGGGAGCAGGTTGCCGTCACTGTCAAATTTAGCAGTAACAGATACATATTCTTTCATATTATACCTCCATATTAAACGGTACTGTCAAAGTACCGTTTTTATTTGCATAAGCCGAACATCTGTTCTGTATAACATTATAGAACGGATGTTCGGTAAAGTCAAGAGGAAATAAAAAACTCCGAAAGTCAAAAGACAATCGGAGTTTAAAAGCAATATGAAAAAATTATTTTACGCCGAGGAGAGCTTTTGCTGCATCTTCAAGTGTGTCCATAATAGAAAGTGCGTTTTCCTGACTGTTTCCTACAGATGTGAGGTAAAGCTTAATTTTGGGCTCTGTACCGCTGGGGCGAACTATAGCGGCATTTGAATCTGCAAGGGAATAGGAAAGCACGTTGGATTTAGGCAGGTTGATGGTATTCTCTTCGCCTGTTGTAAGGTCTTTTTCTGTGCTTTCAAGGTAGTCGCTGATACCTTCAACGCTGTATCCTGCAAGCTCCTTGGGAGGATTTTCTCGCAGAGAATTCATAATATCTGCCATTTTCTGCATACCCTCTGCACCTTCAAAATAGAAGTTGAGAGTTTTATTATAGTAATAACCATACTCGTTGTAGAGCTCATCAATAACCTGAGAGAGAGATTTGCCCTGCTTTTTGTAATATGCTGCCATTTCGCAGATAAGCATAGATGCAACAACAGCATCCTTATCTCTTACATAGGAGCCTGCAAGGTAGCCGTAGCTTTCCTCAAAGCCGAAAACATAACGGTCAGTTTCATTATTTTGTTCAAGACCCAGAATAATCTCACCAATGTACTTGAAGCCTGTGAGGACATCTGCCATCTGAGCGCCGTACTTTTTGCATATTCTCTTAATAAGGGGAGTAGAAACAATAGTTTTAACTACAATGGGATTCTCGGGAAGAGTTTCGTTTTCTTTTCTGCATTTAAGGATGTAGTCTGTGAGCATAATGCCTGTTTCGTTACCAGTGATGAGTCTGTAGCTTCCGTCAAAATCGGGTACAGCAATACCTACACGGTCTGCATCAGGGTCGGTAGCAAGAAGAAGGTCGGGTTTGACCTCATCACACATCTTAAGACCAAGCTCTAAAGCTTCTTTTATTTCAGGATTGGGGAAGGGGCAGGTAGTGAAGTTGCCATCAGGAAGCTCCTGCTCTTTAACAATTGATACGTTTTCAATACCAATCTCTTTAAGCACACGGCGAACAAGCTTATTACCTGTACCATTCAAGGGAGTATAAACAACAGAGATTTCGGAGCCCTCGCAGATACCGGGGTTAATCTGCTGTTTTTTAACCTCAGCGAGATACTCTGTGTAAACGCTGTCGTCTACATATTCAATAAGACCGGATTTTACAGCCTCGTCAAAGTTGCAGAGCTTAGCACCTGCGAACATATCCAGGCTGCAGATTTCGTCATAAACAATACCTGCAGATACGTCTGTCATCTGGCAACCGTCTTCGCCATAAGCCTTGTAGCCGTTGTAAGCGGCAGGATTATGGCTTGCGGTAATCATAATACCTGCCTGACAAGAGAAGTGACGAACAAGGTAGCTGAGCACAGGTGTGGGCTGAAGCTCGCTGGTAATGTAGGCTTTGATACCATTTGCAGCAAGAACTCTTGCAGCCTCAATCATAAATACATCAGCATTGTTACGGCTATCGTGAGAGATAGCAACAGCACCGCCGCCGAATTTTTTATTAACATAGTTAGCAAGTCCCTGAGTTGCCTGGCGAACAACATAGATGTTCATTCTGTTTGTGCCTGCACCCAGAGTGCCGCGAAGTCCGGCAGTACCGAATTTTAACTGCTGATAAAAGCGATCGTGGATCTCTTTATCGTTTCCTTCGATAGATTTAAGCTCGTCGATAAGAGCTTCGTCATCAGTGGCTTTTTCGAGCCATTCGTTGTAAAGATCAAGATAATTCATAACCGGTTCCTCTTTATATAAATGTAATAATAACCAAAACGGCATAGTTTTCTATGCTAAATCAATAATTACTTATACTTTACTATATTATGCCAAAAAAATCAATAAAAAATGGGAAAGTGAATAAAAAAGGCAAATGTGTTCAATAAATTGTTCATATTACAGTAATATAAACATATTGATTTATTTATAAAAACATAGTAATATATAAAGAGCTTTGAGTCTACGGAGGTAAAGTATGGATATTAATAAAGATAATGAGCTTTTTGAAGAAAATTATGAAGAAGCATCAGATAATACAGAAGTTGAAAACACAATAATCGGCATCAAGGATGCTGAAGAATCACTAACAAATAAAGAAGAAATGTTTGATGATTCTTTAGAAAACCTTGATGAGATTACAAATGAAGAGTATGAGTCCGAGCCTGCCAAAAAGAAAGCCTGTCCTGTACAGAAACCAATCATCATTTCAATAATGGCTTTCCTGCTTACAGCAGTAATCGTTTTTTCTTCTGTTTTCGTTTACAATATGGTGGTAGGCGAGGAAGAAAAGTTCTCTGTAGCAGGTGTGTGGACACTTGCTGAAGATACCGACAGTAAAGTCTATTATGTTTTCGAAGAAGACGGAGTTTTTAATGTAAATATAGGCGGACAGATTCTTACAGGTTCTTATCTTTTAGAAGATGTTGAAGACACAAGCACAGAAGGAGAAGAAAAAGAGGTATATCATATTCTCACACTTACTCCCAATGTTTTCAGCAATTATGAATCTCAGGCTCTCGTAACACTCGACGAGGATAAAAATACTATGTCCTTGGGATTTATGTATATTGCGCAAGTGAATCTTGTGAGAACAGAGATTCCCGAGTTTAAGCTTGATGGTTCAAAGGTTACCCATGCATCTGCTGATGAATTCGGAATAGATACATTTGTCGGAGATGAGGATATTCTCGGCACTTGGTTGTTTAAAGATTATTCGGGTGATGTAACCTATACATTTAACGCTGACGGTACAGGAAGTCTGATGCAAGAATACAAAGAGGGCGGTTACTCTATTACAACAGTCTTCAAGTATATTACTGTTGATGGAAAAATTCTTGTTACAATTGAATTACTAAACGGTTCCAAATCGGATGGCGAAATAAATTATTATATGGACAAGGGTAAAATAATTATCAATAACATAGCTTTCGATAAAGTAAAATAAAATCAGGCGGCAAAGTGTAAAGCTTTGTCGCCTGTATTTGTTATCAGTATAGTTTTGATAATGCCAGCAAATCTTTTGTGTCAATTTTTTTATCGTTGTGAAGATCGGCTGCAGTAAGGTATGGTTCCTTTAGAGGTACTTCATCCGTCAGATGATTCATAAGTGCTTTAAGGTCACGGGAGTTTATGTTTCCTTCTCCTGTCAAATCTCCCGCTACTATCAAAGAATAGGATTTGCCCGAAAACTCTGCAAGCATTCCTGTACCGAGGCTTCCTGATGTTACTTTATTTCCGTCAGTTTTATAAACCTTAAGCTCTGATTTTTCTATGCCGAGGTTTTTATAAAGCTTTGCAAAGGTTGTACCGCCAGAGATGAAAATTAAATTTCCTTTTGTGATAATAGGAGCATCTTGAGGTGTATTACCGGTATTGGTTGAGTGTATGGCGGAGCTTTCAATAACCTCAGAAAATGATGTATCGGATAAAATATATCTTTTGTTTTTTGAATCTGTAACTATGCCATTACCCAAATAATTGCAAGGAGTGTCGGGAAGTAAATCGGTCAAATACATAAAGCTTTTGCCTGATAATAAATATGTACCTTTACCTGTAAACGTGAGCAACGATGAATTATCAACGCTTAATAACTGATAAACGATTGAGGGAGCGGTGATACAGTCCGATGTGTCTTCGGTTATAATATGAATTTTTCTGCTGTCCTGAGTATCGGTAATATAATAAGTACCATTGTTATCGGTGTAAAAATCCTGCTGACCCGACACAGCAGGAGTGTTTGTGGCAATTGTGGTGAGATTCTGTGAATAAATATTATATTCCCTGATTGTGTAAAAATAAGTGTTTGGTGAAGCTTTGCTTACACACAGAAGAGAGAACGTACCCTCTTTGCAAAGAACATTTACAATCTCATCGGGAATGTGTATTTTTGCTGAATAATTATTACTTTTTATATGTAAAATATCTTCCGTTTGATTTAGATGATAACTTGTATTATCAGCGGTGTCAGAAACATTAAAGCCGACAGCAGTAACCTTCGAAGCCTTAGTAACGAAAGTAATAAATGAGATTACGAGTAAAAGAGATATAAAATACTTATTAAACTTTTTCGTGCTCATTTCATCACCACCAACCATTATTTATAAAATAATTATACATAAATGGGGAAGCAATGACTTAAAGTGAGAATAACATTCACATTTTTTGCAAAAAAACAAGACGCCTATAAAAGACGTCTTGCAAAAATAAAGGTTATTTAATTTTAAATTATTCATCCATTTCCCAGTTGTGCCATACGTTCTGGATATCATCATTATCCTCAAACATATCAAGCATCTTCTGGAGCTTTTCCTGGATTTCCTTATCCTCAACCTTTGTATAGGTGTTGGGTACCATAGCAACCTCGGCTGTAACAAAAGCATAGCCCTTGGAAGCAAGGTCATCGCGGATAGCGCCCATATCGGAAGGCTCTGTGTAAATAGTGAACACATCGTCGTCAGCTTCAAAGTCAGAAGCACCTGCCTCAAGAGCATGCTCCATAACAGTATCTTCGTCAGCCTCTAAATCCTCACGGTCGATAACGATAACACCCTTCTGCTCAAACATAAAGCTAACACAACCGGGGGTACCCATATTTCCGCCGTATTTATCGAAGTAATGACGAACATCGCCTGCAGTACGGTTACGGTTATCTGTAAGTGCCTCGACAATTACTGCAACGCCTGATGCACCATAGCCTTCATAAGTAACTGATTCGTAGTTTGTGGAATCACCTTCACCTGCTGCCTTTTTGATGATTCTGTCAATGTTGTCGTTAGGTACGTTGTTTGCCTTTGCCTTTGCGATGCAGTCACGAAGCTTTGAGTTAACAGAGGGGTCTGCACTGCCGCCTTCTTTAACTGCAACAATAAGCTCTCTGCCGATCTTTGTGAAGATCTTTGCACGGGCAGCGTCGTTCTTACCCTTTTTCTGTTTAATGGTACTCCATTTATTATGTCCTGACATAAAATCATTCCTTCTTTAAAAATATCACAGAGATTATAGCATATACTGTTTTATTTTGCAACCTATCTTAAAGGTTACAATTTGGTTACAAATCTATTGTAATAATAAACTTATAATGATATAATAATTTGAATGTTTATCAGAGGTTGTTTTGCAAAGGATAAACGCTGCCAATCTACAATTTTTCGTTATAGAAAGGATGAGTGTTATGATAAGATCAATGACAGGCTACGGACGTGCCGAAGCTACACTCGGCGGTAAGGAGATTACCGTTGAGCTTAAAAGTGTCAACCACAAGTATTTTGAGTTTTCCTGCCGTACATCAAGAGGCTATGCTTTTCTTGAAGAAAAGCTTAAGTCCTATGTAGGCTCCCGAGTTTCAAGAGGTAAAGTGGATATGTATGTATCCGTAATCTCTACAGGCGAGAGCGAAGACTGCACAGTAACAGTTAATCACAGCTTGGCCGCAGGTTATGTAAAAGCACTTGGCGAAATATCAGAAACCTACAATGTCTCAAATGATTCAACCGCAACCTTGATTGCCCGTTTCCCTGATGTGCTTACTGTACATAAGGCTCCCGAGGATGAGGAGCAGATTCTTGAGTCTGTTCTTGCAGTTGCAGCAGAGGCTGTTGATAAATTTATTGCTATGAGAGAGCTTGAGGGAGAGCGTCTTTATGCAGACGTTATGTCCAGAGCAAAAACAATCCTCGATATTGTTGCAATTATCGAAGAACGCTCACCTGTACTTGTTGAAGAATACGAAAAACGCCTTGAAGCAAGAATTGCAGAGCTTGTGGGCAATGATACCTTTGACAGACAGAGAGTACTTACAGAGGTTGCTATCTTTGCAGATAAGGTAGCTGTTGCTGAGGAAACAGTTCGCCTTCGCAGTCATTTCGACCAGCTTGAGTCTATTATGGCTTCTTTTGGTGCCATTGGCAGAAAGCTTGACTTCCTTGTGCAGGAGATGAACAGAGAAGCAAATACAATTGGCTCAAAGGTTCAGGATGCAAAGCTTGCTCATCAGGTTGTTAATATTAAATCTGAGATTGAAAAAATCCGCGAGCAGATTCAGAACATCGAATAAGGAGTTTTTTATGAAACTTATTAATATCGGATTCGGTAATGTCGTGGCGGCAGGCAGACTTGTTACTGTTGTCAGTCCGGATTCCGCACCAATCAAACGTATTATTCAGGATGCAAAGCAGAAGGGCAATCTTGTCGATGCTACCTACGGCAGACGTTGTAAGGCTGTTCTGTTTACAGACAGTGATCACATTATTCTTTCTGCAATTTCTCCTGAAACTATAGCAAACAGGATAGAAGAGGGGGATGAAAAGTGAGCGAAAATAATGTAAAAAGAGGCACACTCTTTGTTTACTCGGGATGCTCCGGTGTAGGCAAGGGCACTATTATGAAGGAGCTTATGGAAGCAGACAGCAGTATAAAGCTTTCTGTATCTGCCACAACCAGAGAGCCAAGAGAAGGCGAAGAAAATGGTGTTCATTATTTCTTTGTTTCAAAAGATGAATTTGAGAAAATGATTGAAGAGGACGGATTCCTTGAGCATGAGGAGTATTGCGATAACTTCTACGGCACACCTAAGAGACCTGTAGAAGAAATGCTTTCACAGGGCTTCAATGTTTTCCTTGAGATTGAAGTTAAAGGTGCTGTCAGCATAATCAATCGCTATCCCGAAGCTGTAAGCATATTTATTCTGCCTCCAAGCCTTGATGAGCTTGAACGCAGACTTCGCTCAAGAGGCACAGAGGAAGAGGAAACTATCCGCAAGCGTCTTGAAACAGCAATTGATGAACTTAAAATTGCTGCATTCTATAAATATCAGGTTGTAAATAACGACCTCCAAAAAGCAGTTGAGGAGATTCTCCATATTGTCAAAACTAATACTGCATAATTTTAATTTGTAAATAAGCTTTTGCTTAAAATATTAAAAAACAATAAAATTTTTATAGGAGTGAACATAAAATGATTAGAGCATCTATCGATGATATGTTAAATGGTAAGGAGAGCCGTTATGCTTTGGTAATCGGCGTTGCAAAGAGAGCAAGAGAGATTGCACAGAATTTTGAGGATGAAGGTATCGTTACAACCGATAAGCCTGTTCTTCTTGCTATCGATGAGTTCAAGAGCCACAAATTCAATATTTTAGAGCCTCAGGATGAGGACTGATAATTCCTTTATCGCCTCTGTTGCGGTTGAAGGAACCGTATATCATTTTGACAAGCTGTTTGACTATGCCGTTAGCGAAGATATGGCACAGCGGCTTCTTCCGGGATGTAGGGTAAGTGTACCCTTTGCAAAGGGGAATCAGAGTCGTCAGGGTATGGTTATGGAGGTTAAGAGGGGGAATAGCACAGGTCTTAAATATGTGCTGTCCGTTCTTGATGATGAGCCTGTACTAACCCCTGATATGATTACTCTTGCAGATTATATGCACAGGCATCTTTACTGTACTTATTTCGAAGCTGTCAAGGCTATGCTTCCTGCAGGACTTAACTTTAATATTAAGACTGTCTACAGTGCTGTGCCTCAAAAGGATAAAGAATCTCTTTCAGAAGAAGAAAATCGAATATACGAATATCTCTTAAGTGTAAAAGCACCTAAAAAAAGAGAAGACCTGATGAGTGCATTCGGCTACAGTGATTTTACTCTTTTTGAAAAACTTGTAGAAAAAGGCTATCTTTTAAAAAGCGATGATGCATTCAGAAAAATAGGTGATAAATCCGTTCGTATGCTTCGTCTTTGTGCTGATGCATTTGAGTATAGCGGCAAGCTTACAGAGAAACAGCGTTCAGTCCTTGACCTACTCTGTGATGTGGGTGAAGCCTCTGTTAAAGAGCTTTGCTACTACACAGGTGTCACCCAGGCAGTAGTGGATGCTTTGGTCAAAAAAGGCATTGCCGAGTATTTTGATATACAGGTTTATCGTACACCCGAAACCGAAAATGCAGAGAAGGTAGAGTTTCCTGTTCTGAACCTTGAACAAAACAATGCTTTTGAGGGGCTTCTTGAAAAAACTCGGGAGGATAAAGCTTCTGTAGCACTTCTCTATGGAGTCACAGGTTCGGGCAAAACTGCGGTTTTTCTAAAACTTATAAAGTCAGTTACGGATAGGGGCAAGGGAGTTATTGTTATGGTACCCGAAATTGCCCTGACACCACAGCTTGTAAAGCGTTTTAAAGAATTGTTCGGTGACGATGTTGCAATTTTCCACAGCGGACTTTCCGTTGGCGAGCGACTTGATGAATTCAGACGAGTTCAGAAGGGTCTTGTAAAAATTGCGGTAGGCACAAGAAGTGCGGTTTTTGCACCTTTTAAGAATCTTGGCCTTATCATTATGGATGAAGAGCAGGAGCATACCTACAAGTCCGAGAATAAACCTCGTTTTCACGCAAGGGATATTGCAAAGTTCCGCTGTAACAGTAACAAGTGTTTGTTGCTTCTTTCTTCTGCAACTCCCGATGTAGAGAGCTATTACTTTGCAAATTCAGGCAGATATTCTCTTTTTAAGCTCCCGAATCGTTTTGGAAATGCAGAGCTTCCAGAGGTTCTTACTGTTGATATGAACGAAGAACTCCTTGCAGGAAACAACACAGGCATTTCTTCAGCACTGCTCAGTGCAATTGAAGAAAACTTAAATATCAAAAAGCAATCAATACTTCTCTTAAATCGCAGAGGGTATAATACATTTGCAGTTTGCAGAAGCTGTAAAGAGGTCGTTAATTGTCCTAACTGTTCCATATCCTTGACCTATCACAATGCAAACAACCGCCTTATGTGTCATTATTGCGGCTATTCACAGCCTGTGTCACAGGAGTGCCCTTCTTGTCACGAAGAGAGTCTTCATTTCAGCGGTACAGGTACACAGAAAGCACAGGAGCTTCTTGAAGAGCTGTTTCCCGATGCCAAAATTCTGCGAATGGATGCAGATTCCGTTATGCAGAAAAATGCCCACGAAAAGCTTTTGTCTGCTTTTTCAAAGGGCGAATACGATATTCTCATCGGCACACAGATGGTGGCAAAGGGACTCGACTTTCCCAATGTTACTCTTGTTGGTGTGTTATCTGCCGACCAGGTGCTTTATAGCGACGATTACCGTAGCTTTGAGCGTGCCTTTTCTATGCTTACTCAGGTTCTTGGCAGAAGCGGCAGAGGAGAATGCAAGGGCAGAGCTATTATTCAGACCTATACACCGGAAAATGCTATAATTGAACTTTCATCAATGCAGGACTATGATGCGTTCTACAGGGATGAGATTGAAATTCGCAAAGCCTTAACATACCCGCCTTTTTCGGATATTCTTGTTGTTGGATTCCTTGGCGAGAATAAGGCGAATACAATTACTTGTGCAAAAGCATTTCTTGCAAGGCTCAAGGAGCTTTGTGCTGGTGAGTATAAGGATTTGCCTATCCGCACACTTGGTCCTTCTGCGGCACTTGTTTCAAAGGTAAATAATAAATACAGATACAGAATTATTATTAAAAGCCGTAATACTGCTTTGTTCAGGTCGCTTATTTCCGATTTGCTCAAGGAGTTCGGCAAAGATAAAAAATATCGTGATGTCACGGTTTATGCTGATTTGAAACCCTTGAGTTTCTAAAGGATAAATATGACAGGAGGTAAAAAACAAATGGCTATCAGAAATGTAGTTAAAGAAGGTGACGATGTCCTTCGCAAGAAGGCTCGTCCTGTTATAGAGTTTAATAAAAGACTCCACGATTTACTGGATGATATGGCAGAGACAATGTATGCCACAAATGGTGTGGGTCTTGCCGCAAATCAGGTGGGTATTCTTCGCCGTGTTGTTGTAATCGACATTGGCGAAGGTCTTATTGAGCTTGTTAATCCTGAAATTGTTAAGAAAAGCGGTAATCAGCAGGAGGTTGAAGGTTGTCTTTCTTCTCCCGGAGAGTATGGTATTACCGACCGTCCCATGAAGGTTAAGGTAGAGGCTTTCGACCGCTTTGGCAACGAGGTTACTTACGAAGGCGAAGGACTGCTTGCAAGAGCTTTTTGTCATGAGCTTGACCACCTTGACGGCATTCTCTTTAAGGATAACGCTATCCGTATGCTTGCACCTGACGAGATTCAGAATTGATGGGAGGCTAATCTATGAATATTGTATTCATGGGTACACCGGACTTTGCAGTAGCAAGTCTTAAGAAGCTCTATGAGGCTGGTCATACTATCTCTGCAGTTTTCACAAAGGTAGATATGCCCAGAGGCAGAAAAATGATTTTGACTCCACCCGAGGTTAAGGTTTGTGCGCAGGAGCTGGGACTTAAAGTTTTCCAGCCTGCAACCTTAAAAGATGCAGAGGTAGTTGACACAATAAAAGGTCTTAATCCCGATGTTATCGTTGTTGTTGCTTACGGTAAGCTTTTACCCGAGGATGTGCTTAATATTCCGCCTCTCGGTTGTATTAACGTACACGGCTCTTTACTTCCTTCTTATCGCGGAGCTGCTCCTATACAGTGGACAGTTTTAAACGGCGATAAGGTAGGCGGTGTGACCACTATGTATATGGGTAAGGGTCTTGATACAGGAGATATAATTCTTAAATACGAGACCGAAGTAGGCGAGAATGAAACTGCAGGCGAGCTTTTTGACAGACTCGCTGAAAGCGGTGCAGATTTACTTCTTGAAACTCTTGAGCTTTTAGAAAAAGGCGAAGCACCCAGAATCCCTCAGGATGAAAGCCTTGCAACATACGCATCTATGCTGAGCAAGGATATGTGCATTATTGATTGGTCAAAGTCTGCAGATGAGGTTCATAATCTTGTTCGCGGACTCAACCCTTGGCCTGTTGCTCTTACCACCTTAAACGGAAAGAGAATTAAGATTATTTCTACCAGAAAATCCGACAAAAGCGGAAAAGCAGGTCAGGTTATCTCAACCAATCCTTTAACAGTAGCTTGCGGCAGCGGTGCTGTTGAGATTCTCACCCTTCAGAGCGAGGGTAAAAAGGCTATGGATTCTAAATCTTTCCTTATGGGTCACAAATTGGATAGCAACGACTATTTTGTGTAATGATATAAGTACCACATAGGAGGGTATATATGTTTTATTATTCATATCTGGGTTATTTTAATTATCTTCTTTGGATGCTTCCTGCCATCATTCTGTCTGCAGTTGCACAGTTTATGGTTAAATCCGCATATAGTAAGAATTCTAAGATTATTAATTCCCGAGGTCTTACGGGTGCAGAAGCAGCAAGGCAGGTGCTCCTGCGACATAACATAACAAATGTTTCTATTGTTCCTGTTGCAGGTAAGCTTACAGATCATTTTGACCCTAGAACTAACACCATTCGACTTTCGGAAGGGGTATATAATGCCACAACAATTGCGGCTGTAGGTATTGCCGCTCACGAAGCAGGCCATGCGGTACAGCACGCAGAGGGCTATGCACCCAATAAATTAAGGTCTGTTCTTGTGCCTATAACAAATTTCGGCTCAAGAATCGGTTGGATTCTTATAATAATCGGTCTTATAATGAGCGGTTATTACAGCTACAGCGATTCTTCAGGCTCTGCACTTACTAATGATATAAGCGGTATGTTCCTTTTGTTAGGTGTTATCCTTTACAGCACATCACTTATTTTTACATTGGTTACCTTACCTGTGGAATTTAATGCTTCAAAGAGAGCATTGGCTACAATTAAGAGTAACAATCTTCTTGTAGGCGAGGAATTCAAGGGTGCCAAGCAGACCCTCACCGCAGCAGCACTAACTTATGTTGCCGCAGCGGTTACAGCTCTGTTGCAGCTTTTAAGAGTAATTATAATGATAAGCCGTCGTCGTGATTGACGATAATTTATATATTCGGAGACAATATGAAGAATTCTCGTGAAGTTGCCTTTGATATACTTAAAAAAGTTTTAGTTGAAGGTGCATATTCAAATCTGGCAATTGACAGTGCCATAAAAGAGAATAATTTGAGTAAGCTGGACAGTTCCTTTTGTACTGCCCTGGTTTATGGTGTCCTCGAAAGACTCATAACTCTTGATTATATAATCAGAAAGCGGTCATCGACACCTTTTCGTAAAATTGAGGCTTCTACCCTCATAATTCTTCGAATGGGTTTTTATCAGCTTTTATATATGGATAAAGTGCCCGATAGTGCCGCAGTTAATGAGTCGGTGAATCTTGCAAAGAAAAAGAAGCTTTTTAAGTCTTCGGGTTTTATCAACGGAATACTTCGTACATTCCTGCGTGAAAACAAAGAGTATAAATTACCCGCAGAGAGTGAAAAATGCCTTTTTTTATCGGTAAAATATTCATGTCCCGAATATCTTGTTAAGCTTTGGCTTTCGTCCTACGGCGAAGAAATAACCCTGTCAATTCTTGAGTCTTTGGGAGGTCGTCCTCCCTTGACAATACATACAAATACAATGCTTACGGATGATGAAACACTTATAACTAATCTCAAAGAAGAAGGAGTAGAAGCGGAGTTGTCTCCGCTTTGCAAAGATATGCTTCTTGTTAAGAATTCCGGAGCATTGGATACTCTCAAGGCTTACGAGCTTGGTGAGTTTTTTGTGCAGGATACAGCCAGTGCAATCTGTGCCAAGGTTTCGGGTGCAAAATCAGGAGATACAGTATTTGATGTCTGCAGTGCACCCGGCGGTAAAGCTTTTGCAATGGCAATAAATATGGAAAATAAAGGTGAGATTAGAGCCTTTGACCTTCATCCTCATAAAATTAAGCTTATTGAAAACGGTGCAAAAAGATTGGGCATTTCTATTATTAAAGCGGCTCTTCGTGATGGTGCAGAAGACAACACTCTTACAGAAAAAGCCGATGTGGTTCTCTGTGATGTACCCTGCAGCGGCTTTGGTATTATTCGAAGAAAGCCTGAAATCCGCTATAGTAAATCGGAAGATTATATGAACCTTCCCGATGTTCAGCTTAAAATCCTCGAAAATTCAGCAAAGCTTGTGAAGGATAAAGGAACTCTTGTATATTCTACCTGTACCTTAAATCCGCAGGAAAATTCAGATGTGGTAAATGTATTTCTAAAAAAACATCCTGAGTTTACTCTTAAGGATTTTAGCGAACTTGTATCAATAGATAGTAAAATATCAGAGCCTTCAGGTATGCTTACTCTTTTTCCCTCTAAGGACGGAAGTGACGGCTTCTTTATAGCCAAGCTTGAAAGGAGCGGGGTATGAGCCTTACAGATATAAAATCTTTTGATAATAAAGAGCTTTCGCAGTTCATTGTAGAGAAAGGCTATCCTCGTTTTCGTGCAGACCAGATTTACGATTGGCTTCATCTGAAAATGGTTACATCTTTTTCTCAGATGAGTAATCTGCCGAAAAATCTAATAGATAACCTTTCCTCAATATGTTACATTTCTGTTGCAAATATTGAAAAAAAGCTTGTTTCGCAGTATGATAATACAATAAAGTATCTGTTTTCTTTTGCAGATAAAGAATGCGTTGAAGCGGTAGTTATGGACTATCACCACGGCTATTCAATGTGTATATCCACTCAGGTGGGTTGCAAAATGGGTTGTACATTCTGTGCAACAGGCAGAGGCGGATTTGTCCGCAACCTTACTGCATCAGAAATTTTGTCACAGATACACACAGCTCAGAAGGATTTAGGAGTGCGGATTTCAAATCTTGTACTTATGGGTATGGGTGAGCCTCTTGATAATTTTGAGAACGTTGTGAAATTTTTGCGTCTTGTTACCTTTGAACAAGGTCTTAATATAGGTGCAAGACACATAACAATTTCAACCTGTGGTATTGTACCAAAGATTTACGAGCTTGCAGATTTACAGATTCCTGTGAATCTTGCCCTATCACTGCACGCACCCACAGATGAAATGCGTATAAAAACAATGCCGATAAACAAAAAGTATCCTATTGAAGAGGTGCTTAAGGCATGCAGATACTATGCAGATAACACAGGCAGAAGAATTACTTACGAGTATGCAATGATAAATGGTGTTAACGATAGTGACGAGTGTGCTGAAAAGCTTGCGAATCTTCTCAAAGGAACACTTTGTCACGTTAATCTTATACCTGTGAACAGAGTAGAAGGAACAAATTATAATCCCAGCAAAGATAAGCGGCTGACTTCATTTGTCAGAGTGCTTTCGAAATATAATGTAAATTCAACTGTCCGTCGGACTTTAGGTAGTGATATCAATGCTTCCTGTGGTCAGTTGAGAGGCAAGAATATTAAAGACAAAGGAGGAGTATAACTTGGAAGTTTTCAGCAAAAGTGATATTGGATTAGTCAGAAGTTCAAATCAGGACGACTGTCGCTTCGGAGTTTTCTCGCCCTCTTGTGCGTGGGCTGTCGTATGTGACGGTATGGGAGGCGCTAACGGCGGCAATGTTGCCAGCGCTATGGCTGTTGATATTATCAGCGAGCAGATTACACAGCTTTATGACGAAAAGCTCAAAAAGGATCAGCTTGCTACTCTTATGACAGATATTGTTCAGAGAGCAAATGCACAGGTTTTTGATAAATCTCTTTCTGATGATTCATTGGAGGGTATGGGTACAACCTGCGAGTTTGTTTTTGTAAAAAACAAGACCGTTCATATTGTTCACGTAGGCGACAGCCGTACCTATGCTATCCGCGGCGGTAAGATTAAACAGCTTACCGAGGACCATTCTGTTGTAGCAGAAATGGTCAGAAGAGGAGAAATCACAGCAGAGGAAGCCCAGATGCATCCTAATAAAAATATTATCACCAGAGCTTTGGGTATTCGTCCCGAGGTGTGCCTTGATTATATTGAAGCAAACTTCTCTTACGGTGATGTTCTCCTTATCTGTACAGACGGACTTACAAATTGCGTTTCTTCAGGTGATATTGTTAAGATTGTTCACGAGAATCGTGGCGAAGATATGACAAACAAACTTGTGGATAAAGCAAAAGAAGGTGGCGGCACCGATAATATTACCGTTACGGTTGTTTATTAAGGAGGTAACGCTAAATGGATAAATATGTTGGTAAAAAGCTTGACGGCAGATATGAGATAAGAGAGCTTATCGGTATCGGCGGTATGGCTAATGTTTATCGTTGCTACGATACAATAGACGACAGAGAAGTAGCTATCAAAATTCTCAAGGATGAATTCCTCAACAACGAAGAGTTTATCCGTAGATTTAAAAATGAATCAAAGGCAATTGCTGTTTTATCTCATCCTAACATCGTAAAGGTTTACGATGTTAGCTTTGGTGATATGATTCAGTATATTGTTATGGAATATATCGATGGCATCACTCTTAAGGAGTATATCAACCAGCAGAATGTTCTTACATGGAAAGAAACTGTGCATCTTGTAACTCAGGTGCTCGCCGCTCTTTCCCATGCTCACAGTAAGGGTGTTGTTCACAGAGATATTAAGCCTCAGAATATGATGCTCCTCTCTGACGGTACAATCAAAGTTACAGACTTCGGTATTGCCCGTTTCTCCAATTCCACCCGTACAATGACCGAGCAAGCAATCGGTTCTGTGCACTATATAGCACCCGAACAGGCAAAGGGTGATATTACAGACGGCAAGACCGATATTTATTCAATCGGTATTATGATGTACGAGATGCTCACAGGCAAGCTTCCCTTTGATGGAGAGAATGCTGTTTCTGTGGCATTGATGCATCTTCAGGTGGAGCCTCCTGCACCTCGCTCTATCAATGCCTCAATTCCTGAGGGTATTGAAGAGATTATCCTTAAGGCTATGCAGAAGCAGCCTGTAGACAGATACCAGTCAGCACAGGATATGCTCGCTGATATTGAGCGATTCCGTATGAATCCCAGTGTTCGTTTTGAATATAAATATCTTTATGATAAACAGCCTACAAAATACATCGAGGCAGTTAACAAAGGAAAGACAGACCGTGCTGCAGAGTATGCAAAGGTTGTGAAGGATACTGATGACGAAAAGGTTCGTCACAGCCTTACAATTCCCATTATTACAGGTGTTCTTATAGCTTTGTTTTTGGCACTTGTTATCTGTATTCCTGTGGGAATATTTAAAAACCAGAGTGTTAAGAATGGTGCTTTCGGAGATTCCGAAGCAGCAGATGTTGACGTACCTGATTTGCTTAATATGTCTTCAGCTGAAGCAAACGAGTATTGTAAAAAATCTCCTTATGATTTAGAGGTTATTGAAGAAAATAAATTTTATTCCGAGTATCCTGTTGGTATAGTTATCGATCAGGAACCAAAACCGGGCTCAAAGAAAATTAAAGCTAACGGTAAAATTACAATTTTTGTTAATAGACAGGAAGGTGACGGAATAGTTCCTGATGTTACGGATGAGCATTTCAGCAAAGCTATTCTTACACTCAACGGTGTTGGATTTTATGAGCTTAATGATCCCTACGTTATTTACAGTGAGGAAGTTGAAGAGGGTAAGGTTATAGGAACATTTCCTAAAGCAGGTACAAAAATCTCGCTTTCTACGCCAATCTGTATTTACGTAGCAGGTAAAAATGCCACTACCGAAAAAACAACCTTCAATTTTACCGATATTCTCGGAATGAACGAAGAGGATGCTCTTGATGCTCTCAAGGAAGCAGGCTTTGAAGAAAAAAAGATTACCTTTAAGAATATTTCTGATAGCGGCAAACCAAAGGGTGAGGTTGTGTATGCAAACATCCTTTGCGGTGAGGTAGGAAAGGATGATCACATCACTGTTTATATCAGCGATGGAACTCCACTTATAACCGTACCCATTCCCATTGATATGCCCGTTGGTGTTTCACACGAAATCAGAGTCAAGGTTCTTATAGATGATAAGGTGTTCAAGTTCTCTGTTAATAAGCAGCAGTATGATGAAATCCCAAACAACTGGCTCAAGGATGATACGGTTATTATTCCCGGCTATAACGGAACAAAATCTGCTGTAAAGGTTTTTCTTGATGGCGAGATTTATAGAGAATACGAAGTCGATTTTGCAAAAGAAAGCTACAAAGAGCTGAACTCTTACGAGTATAATGACCCTAATCCCGTGACTACAACAGTTCCTGATGTAACTGATGTTATATCTTCATCTCCTTCAGGTGAGCCTGTGTCTGTCGAGTGATAGGTGGTATATATGACTAAAGAGCACGAAGAAATAGTCAAAGGTATTATAGTCAGACTCACAGGCGGCTTCTATTATGTGGATGTAAAAGATGAAATCTTTGAATGCAAAGCAAGAGGCAAGTTTCGTAAGCAGGGTGAATCTCCTGTTGTCGGAGATATGGTAGAAATTTCTCTTAAGCCTGACGGGTATCATAGCATAGAGCGGATTCTTGAGAGAAAGAACTACCTTGTTAGACCTCCTCTTGCTAACCTTGATGCCCTTGTAATTGTTATTTCAACTGTAGATCCTTTGCCCAACACTCTTGTTATTGATAAGCTCACAGCTGCAGCTGTAGATATAGGAACAGTACCATACATTGTGTTCTCTAAAACCGATGTTAAAGAATGTGATGAATTGGCAAAGGTTTATTCCGAAGCGAGATTTCCCACCTTCACATATTCAGATGGTGACGAAGAAAGTGTAGCTGCTGTACGCAATGCCCTTGAGGGTAAATTAGTTGCTTTTATTGGTAACAGCGGAGTTGGTAAATCTACTCTTATCAATAACCTTTATCCTGAGCTTAATTTAAAAACAGGTCAGGTTAGTCAGAAACTTGGCAGAGGAAGACACACAACAAGAACCGTTGAGCTGTTTAAGACAGACAGCGGATATGTGGCAGATACACCTGGCTTTTCAACAATGGATCTTGAGAGTTATCACCTTGTAAGCAAAGACCAGCTTATGTATTGCTTTCCTGAATTTAATGATTATTTAAACGAGTGTCGTTTTACATCCTGTATGCATATCTGCGAAAAGGGGTGTGCGGTGATTGAGGCAGTCAATAACGGAGCTATCTCAAAAACCAGACACGAAAGTTATATTGAAATGTATAACGAGATAAAAGATATTAAGCCTTGGGAGTTAAAGTAATTAACTTTCGGAGAATTGGAGAAGACAACGTGATTTATTCCATTTGCAAATTTAATGTAGAATATGAACCACGCTATCTGAAGCTTTTGAGAAGGTCGGAAAAGTATATAGCAGAGGATCAGAGTGTAACACCTGATTTTAAGCTTTTTGTTTCTGATGAAGAGATTGAAGCACATAAAGAAAAATATAACTGTACAGAGCTTCTTGCAGAATATGTTTTGATTGGAATTAAATTTTATCAGGAGATTATTTCCCGCGGTGCATTCTTTCTTCATTCCGCCGCGTTAGCTGTGGATGATTTCGGCTATATGTTTACAGGTCCCTGCGGAGCAGGTAAATCGACCCATGCTTCTCTTTGGCGTGAATATTTCAAAGAGAATGTTATTTCTGTCAACGACGATAAACCTGCAATTCGTTTTTTTGATGGGGTGCCCTATGTTTGCGGAACACCCTTTTCGGGTAAACATGATATTAATAGCAACACTATTGTTAAGCTTAAAGGTATCTGTATCCTTAAGCAGCACCCGGAAAATAAGATAGAAAGAGTTTCATCCGCAGAAGCTATGCCGGTTTTAATGGAACAAACCTTAAGACCCGAGAATCCTTCTGATATGATGTCGCTTTTTGATATGCTTGATAAGCTTCTCACGAAAGTTCCCGTGTATAAACTTTATTGCAATATCAGCAAAGAAGCTGTTGAGCTTTCTTACAATACAATGAAAAACAGTTAAGTTAACAGACCATCGGTTGAATATCGGTGGTCTGTTATTTTAAGAGCAATACTCAATATTTACAATGGGTTTTAAGTTTGATATAATTATTACATAAAATTATAATCAAGGAATGATAATTATGAAAGTTAGCGAAAGATTTCTTAAATATGTTTCATTCGGAACAAATTCTGATGAAAACAGCGAGACCTGCCCATCAACAGCCTGTCAGCTTGAGCTTGGAAAATATCTTGCAGAGGAGCTCAAAAGCATCGGACTTACCGAGGTGGAAATTGATAAAGACGGTTATGTATATGGAGTTCTGCCTGCTTCAAAGGGTAGGGAAGCTGACCCGTCAATCGGATTTATCGCACACATGGATACAAGCCCTGCTGTAAAGGGAGACAATATTAAGCCTCAGATTATAAATTATAAGGGCGGAGATATTGTTCTTAATGATAATATCAGTTTGAAAGTTAAGGATTTTCCGTTTCTCGAAAAATATATCGGCTGTGATATTATCACAACAGACGGAACAACCCTGCTTGGTGCAGATGACAAAGCAGGTATTGCAGAAATCCTTACCGCTTGCGAATGCCTTATGGCTCATCCCGAGATAAGCCACGGCAGAATAGCTGTTGGTATCACACCCGATGAAGAAATCGGCAGAGGGGCAGACAGATTTGACCTGAAGCGATTTGCTTGTGATTGGGCTTATACTGTAGACGGCGGAGAACTTGGAGAGATAGAGTACGAAAATTTCAATGGAGCATCCGTAGAAATTACAGTTAACGGAGTAAATATTCACCCGGGAAGTGCAAAAAACAAAATGAAGAATGCAAGCCTTTTGGCAGCAGAGTTTATCAATATGCTTCCGAAAGCAGAAACCCCTGCTCATACCGAGGGGTACGAGGGCTTCTATCATCTTTGCGAGATGAAGGGTGATGAGACGCAGGCAAAGCTTGTATACATTATCCGTGATCATTCAATGGAGAAATTCATTGAGCGTAAAAAGTTTGTACAGAACCTTGTGGATTATTTGAATGGTGTTTATGGCGAAGGTACGTTTGAAGCGGAGATACAGGACAGCTACTATAATATGCGGGATAAGATAACTCCCTTTATGCATATTATTGATAATGCGGTAAATGCTATGAAATCGGTGGGTGTTGAGCCAAATATTATTCCTATTCGCGGCGGTACGGATGGTGCTAAACTTTCTTTTGAGGGCTTACCTTGCCCGAATCTTTCTACAGGCGGTGCAAACTTCCACGGTGTTCACGAGTTTATTCCCATTCAGTCAATGGAGAAAATGGTAGATGTGCTTATTGAGCTTATGAAAAATTAAACAGCACTTATACTTGTCAGTAATCTATATCGTTACTTACCCTCGGTAAATGTTATCCACACGGTTACTTTGCCGAGGGTATATTTTCTTAATAAAACACTTGCAATTTTAGATTTGTTATGATATTATATTATTCGTTCCTGGGGGCGTAGCTCAGCTGGGAGAGTGCTTGAATGGCATTCAAGAGGTCGTGGGTTCGATCCCCATCGTCTCCACCATAAACAAAAGCCTTGAAATCCGCATCAATAGTGGGCTTCAAGGCTTTTCGTTTTCGGCGTTGATTCTTTGAGATTTTGTTTCCATTTAGTGCAAGGAGTAATTTTGGTGTAATCGTATAAATTTTCTATGCTACAGATAATCAAACTGAATTCAAAATTGGGCACTAATACCCTAAAATATATAGGGCGACATTTTACTTTAATGCCCAAGATGGTTTTATTTAAAAACCAGGTTTTGAAACTTTTAATTGTATCTTATCTGGAGTAGAGTAAGTTTAAAATTGTGAGAGAAAATACTAATAGTTTTTAATTATACGTGAGTTAATGTTTGCAACAAATTAGATATCAATACTGTAGTGCTTATGAAAATTTGTTTGATAATAATTAATTCGTATTTAAGGATTGTTCCGCTGTGATGTGGGATAGTCTTTTTTTTATTGAGAATTCATCTTTTCTGTTATTATAAAAAGTCCTGCTACACATCTGTAGCAGGACTTTTAGCTTATTCAACATTGTATGGTGTCATAGAGTTTTTAGAGTGGCATTCAAGCTTTACATCATGTTCAGGCATAATGAATTCGATTACAAAGCCTTTTTTCTCATCATATGACCAATCCACAGGCTCACCATCAAGGGTGAAAGAGTAATCTGTATCGGTTGCAATGAGTTCGAAGTATAGGGTAACTTTGGTGCCTGCTTTGTAGCTGTCTTTTGCATTGGAGTAGCAACCTTTACTGCCACAGTAATCCACGTTGTATTTCTGTGCCTTACATCCTGAAAAGAAGAAAGGGAAACTACCAAGTAATAATAAAACGGTTAATGTTAAAAGTATTCTCTTTAATACAAGTTTGCTCATATTTCTATTCTCTATATCAGATAACATCCAGAATAAGTGTGCCATCCATACCGCTTGTGCTGATAGTGCCTGAGTGTTCTGCACCTTCAGAATCTGTGTATCTGATGCCATAGGAGGGGATATCTCCCCAGAAAGTCATTGTTACCACAAGGGGAGTGTCCTGAGTCAGGGTTTCTGTTTTGTAAATAGGAACAAATTCAATATCACTCTCACCACCATCCGAATCATCAAGCCATTTGATTTCACAGAACTCAAAATCATAAACATCACCGTAGTTTGCAAAGAATACAACCTCGGTCTCGTATTCAGAATTGTCGGCAGTAAATCTTTCTTCGTTTGTCAGTTCAACAAGAGTGTCTTCAGCAAATACTGCGATAACACAAGATACCTCTTCTGTGCCATCTCCTGCGCTGAATATCTCAAATGGTTTTAGTTCTGATTCTGCAATCCTCTTTGAAAGGTCTGTCTGAATCTGCCAGAACTCTTTTTCGGGGCCTTTGAATCTTTCTGATTCATCGATTTCCATAGAACCTGTTCTGTTTTCGAAGAAACCTATGTTATCATAATTGTTATCTATGGGAGAAGTGAAATAATAATTCTTTACGGTAAGAGAATCTGAAAGAGGTTCAAGTGTATATGTTCCGAAAATAGAATATGCTGCACCGGAGGAGCCTTCGTTATAGATAAGCCCATTAGAAAGCAGATAGTATCTGTTTCTCACAGTACCTTCAAAAATAAGGGTAGGGGAGTTGCCTTTTACGGTGTATGCCGCAAGAATTCTTGTACCTGCACATTTTTCATTACCATTGTCATCAATGAGATAGATAAGAAGCTCAGGGATACCATCGTTGTTTATGTCATGTTCCGTATATCCTATTGCTCTGAGGGCATCTTCTTCAGAAAGACTGCCAACGACTTCACGGAATCCGGCATCGCCATCCATACTATCACTATTTTCTGCATCATAAGTGATAGCAAGTATGTGCTTATAAATCTCGAAAAGGAGATCATCATAAACTCCGGTATAATCTGCATCAGGGGCTTCTGTAGTAATTGGTGCTGATGTTTCGGGTATTGATGTTGTATCTGTGCTTGTACCTGTGTTTGTGCTTTCTTTGCAACCTGAAAATAAACACATAGTCATCAGCATGGCAAGTGTCAGTGCAAGTAGTTTAACTTTCATATTAATTTCACCTCATAATAAATTTTACATTTTTAGCATATCATAACACATTTTATATTACAATATATTTTCAAAAAAAAGCGTATCGACATTTATATCGATACGCTTTTTGACTATTATACCTTTGCAACTATTGCTTTGGAAACCTCAACAAGCTCTTTTCTTGTTGTTACACCGAGTTTGGAGTAAAGGTTTCTGTTGTGGAATTTGAGAGTATTTTCTGTGATGCTCAGCTCTGCCATAACATCTTTTGTTTTTTTACCCTCTATGTAAAGCTTGTATATCTGGCTTTCAGTTGGAGTGAGAGTATAGAGAACTGATGTCATATACTCTGCTTTCTCTTGTAAAGTTTTTTCGATAGGTGCAGGTGCGACTGGAGTTTCGATACTGGTTATATCAGTATCTGAAGATGTGGTACTGATGGACAATGTCGGTTCAGTACTTGTATCTGCATGGTGTTTAGTTATAAGAGCATTGTGCAGAGTTATATCTTGAATAAGAAGACTTATTCCAAGCAGAAACAGTTCACTTGCAATGTAAGATACAGAGAGGAACTCAAAGTTAAGGTCAACAAACTGTTCCATAAGCCATACGCAAATGTTGATAAATACAGCAGTAAGGAGAAGTATAGCCTGTGAACTGGACTTGATCTTCTTGCTGACTCTTGCATAAATAATTACTGCAAGCATAGTGGTAAAGTGCCCCAAAAGGTAATACAGATAGATTGAGTGCAGTGGTCCGTAAACTTTGTCTAGAACTGTTGCACCATTAACATTTACCAAATTGACTTCCTTGTAATAAATATCCAGATAACCCGGACTTGCTGCAATAAGAAAAACAATGGCGCTTATCAGCATAATTACCGAAACAGCCCATTTGGGAAGTGTAATCTTGCAAGTTTTCAGGATTGTCATAAGCATGGATACAGGCAGGAATACCGAACCTAAATATGCAATACGATTGGATAGTAGTGCTTCGTTAAGTGTGGATGAAAATGAAAGCGACATATATCCTATGTTTACAACTGCCACAGCTGAGAAAAGAAGGATAAACCATGGTTGCCTTTTCTTTATAAGAGTGCAATAGCCCAATAGTAAAATTACCGACAGAATAGAAGTGACGATATATATGGCAGATATTGTGGCACTTTTGCTGCCTACATCTGAACATCCGCCGAAAGAAAGAAGTATTAAAAGGATACTTCCAACGATTGATAGTTTTTTAGTCATAAACGAACTCCTTGTATTATAGGGAAAGGAGAATATAAGTATTCCTACCCTTTTTCCCACCCTTTTAGGCAGGAAAATTTTCAAATTCCCACCCCTAAATGTCCACAGGGGTGGGGACATTATACGAAATATTCTTTATAATTATTTTGTGAATGATATAAAAGGATGTTGTAACTTGCTGTGATTAAGCTTTGAAGTTACCTTGTCAATATGTATATGTAGGGCCTCAGTTTTGCTGGAGTGTTAACAGAGACCGCTATGATAATTTATGTAAATCGTATACCATATTATTTTACTATAAAATCATTTACCAGTCAAGGAAAGATGTGCAGAAAGATTAACCAATCTTATATTTGTTTTTGGAGGATGGTTAAATAAAATTTTTTTATTAACGAAAGGTGATTATTATGAAAATCAAATCAATCCTCGCACTCCTTATGACAGTACTTATGATGTTCTCTCTTGCAGCTTGCGGCGGCGATGGTGACACAAACACAACAGACGCTCCCCAGGTGGAGTCAACTACCGCTCCTGCAACAGAGGCTCCCACAGAAGCTGCTCCCGAGCCTGTAGCAGTTGGCGATGTTACAATCGAGTACCTCAGAGCAGAGAAGTATGCTCCCTTTGAGAACGGCGAGACTATCCTTGTTTATTGCAAGTTTACAAACAATAGCACAGAAGAAACATCCGCTTACAAAACACTCTATCTTACAGCAAAGTGTAACGGCGAGACAGTTCAGGAGATGGACTATCTGGAGGATGATCGTCCCGAAGGCTTCCTTGATTACGCCAAAACGATTGCTCCCGGCGAATCTATAGAAATTTTCTATACTCTCGATTATGTTGACGGTGTTATTGATATTACAATTCAGGATCTCTACAACACAATTCCCGAGAAGCTTGAGTTCTCTATTGACGCATCTGCTCTCTAATGTATTATTTAAATACATAACTAAATAATAAAAGCCTATGAATCCGTAAAAAGGATTCATAGGCTTTTTGTTTATTACAATATTTACTTTGTGATAATATCATCGGGATTAATTCCGCTTTCTATACTAAGTACAAGCCAACCTTTCTTATCCTTAGGAACACGTTGCTTTCCCATATTAGCACGAAGTTCAACATAAATCGTATTATCCTCGCAGTCATATACATACGCCTCGAGGACTTCAGCTTCTGTTACTGTGCTGTCAGCAGCGTTTTCTATTTTTACTTTATCACCTTTTTTGAATTCACCTGTATCGGTTATGCCGAATACTGTCATTCTGCCGTTAAGCTTTCTTGCTCTCACAATTCCCACCTCTGTGGGTTTTGTTTCAATCTGAAAGACATCTTTTACACGGAAAAGAGAGGTAGTGTCTGCGCTGTGTTGTGAAAGCTTTTCTGTTTCACTTTCTGCTTTTAATGCAAAGAGTTCTTTTACTTCTTCAACAGTCATAGTGACGAAATTATATTCATCATAATTCTTCCAAGGACGAGAACTCAGAGCTTTTTTGCTCATCCAACGGGATTTGTTCTGAAGGTAATCCCGGACTTTTTCTGCACATTCTTTGCACAGAGGACCGTCGTTTACCCAGTTTGCATTTGTGCTCCAGAAACCTGTCTCAAAGAATCCGAGCTTCTTTGAACAAACAGAGCAACATGAACCGAATTTAACATATCTTGCGTCGGTACCGCTTTCAACAAAGTTTTTCATTCCATCTGCCATTGTGTAATCCTCCTCAGTGTATGTAAGAAATTGTGGATTCAATTCATAGAGAGTAAGTATCAGTATATTATAAATGTATTATAACATGCATAATGTAAAAGTTAAAGAATAATTGGTGTAATTGTGGAGTAATAGAAATACTTTTATAATAAAATAGGGAAGATAAAGAATTATTTTAGTAGTATTTATTGCTAATTTTCCGAATTTTTCGTTACTTTTTCTTGATTGTATCCTATTAACGAGAATGGCATTCAAGAGGTCGTGGGTTCGATCCCCATCGTCTCCACCACGAAAAAAGTCACTTTTGTCCAACTGACAAAGGTGACTTTTTTCAATGATATCCGTTCTTTGCGGAACGGGTGATATATCTTCGATATGATATCGCTCTACGAGCGATGATATATGCTTTAGGCATATGACGGAACGGATATTATATCATATTTGTAATGCAAATATATCATACGGCTTGCCGTATATCATATCGCCAACGGCGATATATCATTGAAGATCACATCAATTTATGATATAATACTTTCGAAAGAAGGTGCTATTATGTCCGAAAACAAATTACTTGATCTATCTTTTGAATTTGCAGTTGCAATTGTTAATCTTGTTGACGGTGTAACTGCACCCAAAAGCTCTTATATGACCGATCAACTTGCGAGGTCAGGCACATCCGTTGGGGCAAACATTCGCGAAGCACAATATGTGCAAAGCAAAAAGGATTTTGTCGCAAAACTGGAAATTGCTTTGAAGGAATCCAACGAAACAAGCTATTGGCTGAAACTGATGTTTGAAACCAAGAGAATAGATATAGCCACATATCAATATACCGATAAACTTTGCGGCAATATTCGTAGGTTGTTGATCGCATCTTGCAAGACTGCAAAGGATAATACAAAATGAAAAGATTATCTGTCTTTAAATATCGTTTCATATAACCAAGACTTTTACGAGGTTTATAATATTCCCGAAAATTCAAAGGTTAAAATTGGAAAACCTTAATTTTACTACCTTTTCATTTTTCTTACCTGCACCTAAGCACCGTTGTGCTACTCTTTCGCACGAGCAAAACCGCACTGCTTAGCCTAAATCGGCTTTGTAGTGCGGTTTTTTTTACAATTTGTCTGTATAGTTTTCAAATACTTAATAAAATACATTTGTTTCATATCAATTATTGATATATGTCTTGACAGTAACGATTCTAATATGTTAGTCTATATGTATAAATATATTTAGTAATCTTTAGGAGGTAATTATATGAAAGTTCCTGTGATTTTCGACAGCGAATACAGATTTTGTCTTGTTCTTTGGGAGGTAGAGCCTATCAAGTGTGCAAGACTTGCAGATGTGTGTAAGGAAAGACTCGGTTGGTCAAGAACCACCACATACACAGTTATCAAACGTCTTTGTGACCGCGGAGTTCTCAAGAATGAGAATTCTGTTGTAACATCAATTATTTCAAAAGAACAAGCTCAGATCTCCGAATATAAGCAAATGATGGAGAAAAAGTTTGAAGGCTCATTGCCTGCTTTTATAGCTGCTTTTTCTAAATGCAATAAACTTAAAGAAGATGACGCCGAGGCACTGCGTCGTATAATAGAAAGTGCAGGTAAATAATGTTTGGCATCTTTTATGATGTGCTGAAGGTCAGCGGTGTTTCGACATTCGCAGCTGTTATTATAATTATTGCACGTTTCTGCTTGAAAGGTTCGCCCCGATGGATCACTTGTACTTTGTGGGGGATAATAGCTCTAAGACTTATCTGTCCGATATTACCCGAGAGCAGCTTGTCTATTATTCCGTTGGTTGAGAGTAAAGATGATATTTCCTATTATACTGAGGAAATTACAGTTCTTAATAATTCATCTCAGTCTGCAAAGCCCACCCAATCCGTCGATTTATCACATACTTCAGATCTTGTAATGGTAAAATCCGGTCCCATTGATTTGGATCCTCTGGAGTCTGTACCTTCACAGTCTCTTTTGATTTCATCTTATTTATGGATTGCGGGTGTTGCTCTTATGGTTTCCTACGGAGCATTATCGTATATAAGATTAAGACTTCGAATCAGAGATGCTGTATTGCTTCGTGATAATATCCGTCAATCCGAAAAGGTAAGGTCTCCCTTTGCTTTCGGTGTGCTTAAGCCTCGGATTTTTATACCATATAACCTTGATAAAAAAACACGAAAACAAGTTATCCTTCACGAGAAGTGTCATATTAAAAGACTTGACCATATATGGAAGTTTTTAGGATTTATACTTCTTTCTATCCATTGGTTCAATCCGCTGATGTGGATATCTTACATACTGTTTTGCAGAGATATAGAGATTGCTTGCGATGAAAAAGTTATTAAGCATTATAGTTTTAAAATGAAGAAAAAATACGCTACGGCTCTTCTTCAATGTGGAATTTCAAATGGGTTGATTCCGTCTGTACCTGTTGCCTTCGGTGAGATAGGGGTAAGTGTCAGAATAAAGAAAACTTTAAAATACAAAAGGCGGGTCACAGCTGTATCTGTTTTCGGTATTCTTTTGGTTTTTGCTCTTTCTGTATGTTTGCTTACAAACCCTGTTTCTGCTGTAAGTGCCGAGTTTCCGGAAGAAGTTGTGTCGTATAATGTTCTTGAAGATAATACTATTCCTGCTGTAGAAGATACTGCAACAGTTCTTGTAACCGATGTACCTGCAGAATCCTATTTACAGCCTGTAACTGAATCTGTAACAGAATCGGCAACAGAGCCATTGACTGAACCCGCAATTGAATCCGAAGTTATTCCTACCGAGCCAAACCCGGAACCCTATGAAGATGATAGCTATACAGAAGATTCCTATTATGAAGATAGTTATGATTATGACTCTATATATGAGATTGATCTAGTGAAATTAACTCTGCCTGAATATGAACCTACACCTATGATGCGTGAGGGCGAAAATGTTAATAGTTACGGTTTTAATTCTTTCAATAATAATCAATATTATGGAATTGACCCTACTAAACCTATTAAAATTTTTGAAACAAATAAAAATAATATAGTATTTGGGGGTACTATGTACGACTCAGATGAGCCGGGATATGTAAATGCTATGGATCGCTTTAACGGTAAATATAATATTTACGATAGTGTGCGTTTTCCTTCTTATTATTAGTGGGTTTAAAAATTTAAAATCTTCTGTGACACTCTGTCGGCTTTGCTGATGGAGTGTTTTTTATTTTGATATGTGTAAGGTAAATAACAAAACTGTAAACAGTGTTACAGGGAATGGACTTGAATTCTTGCTTTTGTTAGTGATATAATATATTAAGTCTAATAGTATGCTTATAAGTATATATTGACAGGAGATGATTATATGTCGCTGTGTATAGGTTGTATGCACGAAATTGGTAGCGAGATAATTTGTCCCGATTGCGGATTTAATAATGCCCAGACTCAGTCAGCGCCCTTTCTGCCTTATGGTGCAGTTTTAGATAAGCGCTATGTTGTCGGCAGAAATATGGAAACAAACGGCGAAAGTACCCTTTATATCGGATTCGATAGAGAAGTGTCGAAGCCTGTGCTTATCCGTGAATTTTTACCTGCAGGCTATTTCACTCGTGAGGAGGGGAATGTCAAGTTAGTTATTGACCCCTCTAAAAACGAAGAATACACAAGACTTCTTTCTGATTTTGAACAGTACTTCAGCTTTCTTTCAACTCTTCGTGATATGTCGGCTATGAATGTTATCACCGATATATTCAGAGCAAATAATACCTGTTATGTTGTTGAAGAATACGAAGACCTTATAACCTTTGAAGAGTATGTTGCAAGAAACAACGGCCATTTAGAGTGGGAGGTTGCACGTCCTCTCTTTATGCCTATTATTTCTCTTTTGGAGGCTCTGCATAAGAACGGCTACGGTCACTATGCTATTTCTCCGACCAACCTCTATATTACATCATCAGGTAAAGCTCTGCTTCTCGGCTTTGCAACCATAAACGAACGCAGAAGAGGTACACCTCTCAAATCTCAGCTTTTTACAGGCTGTGCAGCTCCCGAGCAGTACGAAAAATCTTTCCCTATTGATAATATTACAGATATTTACGGCTTTACTGCTACCTTATTTTATGCCTTAACCGGTGCACTTCCTGCAAATGCTACAGAGCGTATTAACGATGGTGCACTTCTTATGAGCACAAGCACAGTAAAGAGATTGCCTCCTCATGTTGTTACTGCTCTTGCTAACGGCTTGCAGGTTAAACGTGAGGAAAGAATTATTGATTTCGTCGATCTTCGTTCTCAGCTTTCTGTTGCTCCTACAGTTAAAGCTATTCAGGAGGAAATCAGCCGCACTGCAAGTATGGCTAATTCTGTAAAAGCACCAAAGAAAAAATACGGAATGTCTCCTATTTCCGTTGGAATCATTGTTACTGTTGTGGCAACACTTTTGTTTTTATGGATTGGTATGATGATTGTTGATGAATCTGTTAAGGAGCCTGTTGAAAGTCCACAGCAGACAGCTTCCTCTTTTATAGAGCCCACACAGGTCAATATCGACAATGATGATTGGGACGGCGAGGTTCTGGGTGATAGGGTTGGTCAGAACTACGAGGCTGTTAAAGACGAACTAAACGCAAAAGGCATTACTGTTCATAAGGCTGTTTACGAAAACGAAAGCGACGGATACAGCGACGAATACGACGAAGGCGAGATTATGTATCAGTACTTCGGTGAAGATACAGGTCTTGATGCCGACAAAGGTCTTGTTGTTGTGTTTAAGGTAAGCAAGGGTCCTCGCACAGTTGACCTGCCTTCTGTTAAAGATAAAACCTTAGAAAGTGCAGTCGGCACCTTGGATGATCTTGGATTCAATGTTTACTTCAATCCTCAGAATTCCGAATACAGCGATGATGTAAAAATCGGACTTGTAATCGGATATGGCGGTGACATTGAAGCAGGCGATGAAGTAGATATCGGTGAGAATATTGAAATTATCATCAGCAAAGGTCCTGACCCTGCAAAGAAGCCTACCACAGAGGCTGTCGGATAATAAATATAGAAGCACTTCTGAAATATCTTCAAAAGTGCTTCTTTTTTATGATTTTTTCGGTTTTGATTTAATTTTACTCTCGGCGTGTTGTATAAGATTAAATAATGAACTTGACTGTTTTGGATATTCCTGCGATAATATCTCAGAGGAGTATTCTCTTTCTGTAAGTTTTTGTGGGAATTCAGATGAGCCATCGTCAGATAATGCATATTGTATTTTGGTGAAGTATCTGCTCATATAAGAATCACAATATCCTTGATATATTCCTTTGTTTACCGAGAACATACTTTGGTGATTGTTTGTGTTAGCAGAGTATAGCGTCCTGAAGGTTTTGTATATTGCAAGCATAAGATAATTTGATACATCGGCTGTTAACTGTTTATTTTTGTTTTGTGCCAGCATATCAAATATTACATTCATAGAATTGCACATTATCTTTTTGTTGAGCATAGGCACCAGTGCACTGCCCTTGAGTGTATCGTCAATTTCGTCATCACTGTCAGGAATATCCTCAAATTTGAGTGTTGCACCTGTGCGCTCAACAGTTCTTCCTAAAAGAAAATCACAAGAAACAGAGTAGTACTCTGCAACTGTAATAACAAAATCAAGACTGCATTGGCGGATACCTTTTTCGTAGTGAGAAAGCAAAGCCTGAGATATGCCTAAATCCTCAGCTACCTGCTTTTGACTCAGCTTTTTCTCTTTTCGAAGCATAGTTATAATACGAGGAAAATCCTTGTTCATAGCAACAACCGACCTTTCTATACACATAGTATATTACATTCTTTACAATTTGTAAAGCATATATGGAGGTATTTATGAAATCTTATTATATCCACTTTATAAGGCACGGAGCAATTGAAGAAACAAAGAAGGGTGCTTATATCGGAATTACGGATGCAGAGCTTTCAGAGGAGGGAATAGCAGAGCTTAAAGCTTTTGATGTTTCTCATAAATATCCCTATGCACCTGTTATTTTTACAGGACCATTAAAGCGATGTGTACAGACCTGCGAGGTTCTTTATCCCCATATCAAGCCTATCGTTATCGATGAACTTACAGAAATGAATTTCGGTAAATGGGAGGGCAAAACTGCAGAACAGCTCAAGGGTGACCCTTTGTTTGAGCGATGGCTTGCAGGTGAAAGCGGTGTTACACCTCCGGATGGCGAAAATAACGATGACTTTATCCGCAGAATATGCCTTGTTTTCCAGAATATTGTTGACGGACTTATCAAGACGGGAAACACAGATTGTGCTATTATTACTCATAGCGGTGTTATGAATACCCTGCTTTCTATCTACGGACTCCCTCAGGCAAAGTCTTTTGAATGGGCTTGTGACAATGGATTCGGTTATTCAATGCGTGTAACACCTATGCTTTGGCAAAGAGACAGAGTTGCTGAAGTTTACCAGCTTATTCCTGTAGAGAGAGAAGATGATTAAATGACTCTTAAATACGATTTACATACTCATATTCTTCACGGTGTTGATGATGGTGCTAAAACGGTCGAAGACTCTTTATTGCTTATCGAAGCTTTGAAAGATAATGGGGTAGAGAATATATGCTTAACTCCGCATTTTTACACTCATAAAGAGAGCATGGATGATTTCCTTTTAAGAAGGAATAGTGCCTTCAAGGAGTTAAAAACTCACTTACATCCAAATATTCGTTTCAAGCTTGGGGCAGAGGTTTATGTTACAAAATACCTCTTCTCTGAAGAAAGAGAGTTAAGTCTTTTATGTATAGAAAACACTCCTTATATGATTACAGAGTTTTCTTATCAGTCAACTTTTTCTGACAGTACAATGAATATGATAAGAAGACTCAGAGATTTTGGTATTATTCCGATTATTCCTCATATTGAGCGTTATCCTACGCTTATGAAGAATAAAAATGTTTTATCTGAGCTTGTGTCAATGGGGGTAATATTGCAGTCAAATGTTTCTTCTTTTTTAAGCAGCTCCCATAAACGAAAGCTTATTTCTCTGATTAAGAAGAACTATATTGATGTGCTTTCAACCGACACACACAGTATGAATAGAAATTCTCCAGCAGATATATCTGATGCACTCAAGTTTATCGAAAAGAAAACATCATCTGAAGTTATTTCTGCATTCAATGATAATGCTAAAGATATTTTCGAGGGAAGATAATATTTGAGTTTTTACGCCGAGCTTATTAAAGTTCGGCGTTTTTTATTGCAAAATTATAGTAAAATGAAAGAATTATCTGTATAAACACCTTAAAACATATAGAAATCTGCAGAATCTAAAAATAATTCCTGCAAAAAGCATTGAATTTTGTTGTTTGATTTGATATAATAACAAAAGATTTATTTTAGAGGTGCAGATATGGAAAAACATCTTTTTGTTCGTATAGATGCAAAAATGAATTCTCTCTCAAAAGGACAGAAATTAATTGCAGAATTTATTGAGCAGCACTATGACCGAGCAGCATTCCTCACAGCATCCAAGCTTGGAGAATATGTAGGTGTCAGCGAGAGTACGGTTGTACGTTTTGCTACAGAGCTTGGTTACAGCGGCTATCCTCAGCTGCAAAAAGCAATGCAGGAAATGATCAAGGATAAGCTTACCTCTGTTCAGAGAATCGAAGTGAGTGCCGCAAAAATCGGTGACGGCGATGTGCTTGAGAGTGTTCTCAATCAGGATATTCAGAAAATCCGAAGAACTCTTGAGGAAACCTCCAGAGAGGATTTTGACCGAGCTGTTAATTCAATTATTGAGGCAGAGAATATTTATATCTTCGGTACTCGTTCTGCAAGCTCAATTGCCAGCTTTCTCGGTTATTATTTTGAGCTTATACTTGGTAATGTGCACGTTGTAACTACAGCAAGCCGCTCCGGTATGTATGAGGCACTTCTGCGTATCTCCGAGAAGGATGCGATCATCGGTATCAGTTTTCCCCGATACAGTAAAACAGCCGCAAGTGCTATGGATTTTGCCGCATCCCGTGGTGCTGCCACTATAGCTATTACAGACAGTATGCTTTCTCCTTTGGTCGATAGTGCCAAATCCTTACTTATAGCAAGAAGCGATATGGCGTCTGTTGTAGATTCGCTTGTGGCACCCTTGTCGCTTATCAATGCTTTGATTGTTGCTACTGTTATCAAGAAAAAGGATGAGGTTAAAGCAACCTTTGAGGCATTGGAAGCTGTATGGCATGAGCAAGGTGTTTATACAAGCTCCCATAAAAAGGATAACGAATAATGAGCAGAATTATTGTTATTGGCGGCGGTGCGGCAGGCTTAATTGCTGCAGGTACTGCGGCAGAGCTTGGTGCATCGGTGCAGGTTTTTGAAAAAAATAAAAGAGTAGGCAGAAAGCTTTGCATAACAGGTAAAGGCAGATGTAATGTTACAAATAACTGTTCTGTCAGCGATTTTATTGAGAATGTAAATACAAATCCCAGATTTATGTACAGTGCAATCAATGCTTTCGACACAAGCGATACTATGTCTTTTTTTGAGGATTTAGGCTTACCTCTTAAGACAGAGCGAGGTAATCGTGTTTTCCCCGAATCCGATAAAGCAACGGATGTTGTTGCCGCTTTGGAAAAGTATGTACATTCAAATAAAGTGAAGATTAATAGCTTTGAAACTGTAAAGAGTCTGATAATCGACGATTTTACTGTAAAAGGTGTTGTTAGTTCTGAAGGAAAAGAATATTTTGCCGATGCTGTGATTGTTGCCACAGGAGGCAAGTCTTATCCCTTGACAGGCTCAACCGGTGACGGCTATAAATTTGCACGGCAAGCAGGGCATACTGTTGTTAAACCTGAAGCCTCTTTGGTTCCTCTTGTGTGTACAGATTTAAGCCTTTCTGATTGTAAGGATATGCAGGGACTATCTCTCAGGAATGTGGGTGTTAAGCTTTTAAAAGGTTCAAAGACTATTTATTCCGATTTTGGTGAGCTTCTCTTTACTCACTTCGGCTTGAGCGGTCCTACAATACTCAGTGCAAGTGCACATCTTAAATCAGAAGATTATAAGGATACTGTAGTTTCAATTGATTTGAAGCCTGCACTTAACATAGAAAAGCTCAACGAGAGAATCCTTCGTGATTTTGAAAAATACAAAAATCGTGAGTTTTCTAATTCTCTTTCAGATCTGTTGCCTTCATCTATGATTCCTGTTGTTATCAGACGGTTGGGCTTTGATCCTGCCATAAGATGTAACAGCATTACAAAAGAGATGAGATTTGAACTTATAAATCTTCTTAAAGATATGAGATTTAAAATCAGCGGCACACGTCCCGTAGACGAAGCTATTGTTACACGAGGCGGTGTAAAGACTTCAGAGATTGATCCTGCTACTATGGAAAGTAAGCTTTGTAAGGGGTTATATTTCTGCGGTGAAGTAATTGATGTTGACGCCTATACGGGAGGATTCAATCTTCAGATTGCGTTCTCTACCGGCAAACTTGCGGGTACATGGGCGGTATATAATACATAAAATTTTATATTAGGAGTAATTATTATGTCTATTGCAATTGCTATTGATGGCCCTGCAGGTGCAGGTAAATCCACTATCGCTAAGGCAGCAGCCAAGCATTTAGGTTTTATTTATGTTGATACAGGTGCTATGTATCGTGCAATCGGTCTTTACTGTCTTCGTAATGATGTAGATCCTGCTGATTCAGAAGCTGTTACAGCACTTCTTGAAAATATTGATGTATCTCTTGCAAGGGATGAAAATAAGAATCAGCTTGTTATTCTCAACGGCGAGGATGTATCAGGTCTTATCAGAACCGAGGCTGTTTCTATGGCGGCTTCACGTTGTTCTGCTATTCCTGCTGTAAGAGCATTCCTTTTGGATTTACAGAGAAATATGGCAAAGGAATTTGATGTTATTATGGACGGTAGAGATATCGGTACTGTAGTGCTTCCCGATGCTAAGGTTAAAATATTTCTCACCGCTTCTTCTGAAATAAGAGCAAGAAGAAGATACGATGAGCTTATCGAAAAGGGTCAGCAGGCAGTTTACGAGGATGTTCTTGCTGATGTTATCGAGCGTGATAACAATGATATGAACAGACCCATAGCTCCCTTGAAGCCTGCTGAGGATAGTGTTCTTGTAGATACATCAGAGCTTAATCTTGAAGAGTCTATAGCATTACTTATTAAAACAATTGAGGAGAACAAATAAGTGAAAGCGGATTTCAGTAAAAGTTTTTACGTTGTCTGGAAGAATATAGCGCGTGTTGTTCTTTGGCCTATGGTAAGAACTAAATATACTAATAAAAAGAATATTCCAACAGATGGCAGATTTATTTTTGCTCCAAATCATATTTCCGGTATGGACCCTATCCTTGTTGCAATAGGGCAGAAAAGACCTATCAGATTTATGGCAAAGGCGGAGCTTTTCAAATCCCCTGTTCTTAACTGGTTCTTTAGAAAACTTGGTGCTTTCCCTGTTGAAAGAGGTAAGGGTGACTGGGACTCTATTAATAATGCCAAGGCGATGATAGATAACGGCGAGGCTATCGGTATTTTTATAGAGGGTACTCGTTCCAAAACAGGAGAGCTTCAAAGACCCAGAAGCGGTGCTGTTATGATTGCACATCAGATGAACTGCAGTATTGTTCCGGTTTCTGTTACATACAGAAGCAAGAAAAAGCACGCATTCTCAAGAATCTATATTACTTATGGAGAACCCGTTACTACTGAAGAACTTGGTATTATAAACGGAGCACCCAGAGAGTACAGAGAAGCATCCCGTCTGCTTATGGAAAAAATTAAAGTAATGTGGGAAAAGGATAAGTATGGTAATTAAGCTTGCAGATACCGCCGGTTTTTGCTTTGGTGTAAACCGTGCTGTAAACATAGTTTATAAACTTCTTGATGAGGGTAATAAGGTTGCAACCTTAGGTCCTATAATCCATAATACAGAAATGGTTAAGGAGCTCAGTTCTCGCGGAGTAGTTACTGTTGATTTGCCTGAGGATGCACCGAAGGATGCTACCTTGGTAGTTCGTTCTCACGGTGTTTCCAAAACTATTATGGATGATATTGGTAGTCTTGGTCTTAAATGCTCCGATGCAACTTGTCCTTTTGTTTCAAAGATTCACAACATCGTTGCAGGAGCAGACCCCGAACTTCATAAATCTGTTTTTATAGCAGGGGATAGTGCTCATCCCGAAGTAAAGGGTATAATAGGACACTCTGTTGTTCCTTGTTATACTTACAAGAACGATGAAGAATTAAACATTCTTCTTTCCAATATTCCCAAAGAGAATTATAATACGGCTGTTTTTGTTGCACAAACCACATTTAGCGAAAAAGAATGGAAAAAATGTGTGAAAACAATAAAAAAAGTCTGTACAAATGCAGAAATATTTGCTACAATATGTAGTGCTACGCATAGCCGACAGGCGGAAGCCGAAAATTTGGCAAAGTGTTCCGAGCTTATGATAGTCATAGGTGATAAGAAAAGTTCTAACACTGCAAAGCTCTATGAACTCTGCAGTAAAGTCTGTTCTAAGACCCTTTGGATTGAAACAGCAGAAGAGCTTTTGCCGGAGAGATTAAGCAATGTCAGTACGGTTGGCGTAACTGCGGGAGCTTCCACTCCTGCAAGGATTATAAAGGAGGTACTGGATAAAATGGAAGAAATGACCAAGTCCGGTGTAACAAACGAAACTGAAGATTTTGAGGCTCTTTTGGAAGAGAACCTCAAAGGCTTAAATACAAATGAAAGGGTAATGGGTACTGTTATCAGCATCACACCTACAGAGGTATATGTTGATGTTGGCAGAAAGCAGGCTGGTTTCATCCCCGCTGATGAACTCTCTTTCGGTCCTGTTAACAATCCCGCAGACTTCGTAAGCGTTGGCGACGAGATTGAGCTTCTTATTATGAAGACAAACGATGTTGAAGGCACAATTATGCTTTCCAAGCGCAGAGTTGACGCAAAGAAGGATTGGGATGAGCTCGAAAAGCTTGCTGAAGAGAACGCAGTTCTCACAGGTGAGGTTATCGAGGTTGTAAACGGCGGCGTTATCGTGTTCGCTCGCAACAACCGAATTTTCATCCCTGCTTCTCAGGCATCCATCGTTCGTATGGATGATCTTTCTGAGCTTCTCCACACAACAGTAGATTTCAGACTTCTTGAAGTTTCTCAGCGTGGCAGACGTAAGAAGATCGTTGGTTCTATCAAGAGCGTTCTCCGTGACCAGAGATCCGAGTTCAAGGCTGCTTTCTGGGAGGGTATCGAGGTAGGCAAGACTTATGTTGGTACTGTTAAGTCCCTTACAAACTACGGTGCATTCGTAGATCTCGGCGGTGTATTCGGTATGATTCACATCTCTGAGCTCAGCTGGTCCAGAATCAAGCATCCTTCCGAGGTTGTTAATGTTGGCGATACAGTAGAAGTTTACGTTAAGGATTTCAACACAGAGACAAACAAGATTTCTCTCGGCTTCAAAAAGGCAGAGGACAATCCTTGGGAGATTCTCCGTCGTGATTATCCTGTTGATACAGTATGCAAGGTTAAGATTGCAGGTATCACTACATTCGGTGCTTTTGCTACCGTTATCCCCGGCATTGATGGTCTTATTCACATCTCTCAGCTTTCCAACCAGCACGTTGCAAAGCCCCAGGATGTTGTAAGCGTTGGTGATGAGCTCGAAGCAAAGATTGTTGCAATCGACTTCGACAAGAAGCGTGTAAGCCTTTCTGTAAGAGAGCTCCTTCCTGAAGTAGAAGCTGAAGAAGTTGCAGAAGAAGTTTCAGAAGAAGCTGCAACTGAGGCAGAAACTGAGGAATAATTATTGCTTATTTTCGGGCATCCTCTATATTAGGGGATGCCTGTTTTACTTGTGAGGAATTTTATTATGAGTTGCATTGATATTATTACTATTAAAGAGGATATTAAGACTGTGCTTTCAGAGCTTCTTGATTGTGCCAAGCTTTCAGAAGGTTCACTTGTTGTGCTCGGCTGTTCTTCCAGCGAGATTACTGGACAGAGAATCGGTACTTGCTCCAGTATGGAAGCTGCAGAAGCCGTCTATGATGTAATCCTTCCCGAGCTTGCAAAGAGAGGTATATATCTAGCCGCCCAGTGCTGTGAGCATCTCAATCGTGCTTTGGTAATTGAAAGAAAAGCCGCAAAACTTTTCGGGTATGAGATTGTCAATGCAATACCTCACGCTCACGCAGGCGGAGCAAGTGCTACTACAGCTTATTCTCGTTTTGAAGATGCTGTAGTTGTAGAGAATGTTAGGGCAGATGCAGGTATCGATATTGGAGGTACACTTATCGGTATGCATTTAAAGCCAACTGCTGTTCCTGTAAAACTCTCAAAAAGAACAATCGGCGAGGCTGTTGTTTTGGCAGCTCGTACCCGTCCCAAGTTTATTGGCGGTGAGCGAGCAATATATAATAATGAACTTTTGTGAGGTGTAATATGAGCGCAAGAGATGAATTTATCCGGATTTTTACCGAGAATGTTACAAGAAACGGAGCAAAAGAGCTTCTTGCATGGTTACAGAATACAGATTTCTTTACTGCACCTGCTAGTACAAAGTATCACTGTGCTTGTGAAAATGGTCTTGTAATGCATTCTGTCAGCGTTTTCAATACAATGATGGAAAAGCATTTTGAAGAGGGAGTGGATTCTGTAGAGAGCTTTGCAATTGCTGCACTTCTTCACGATGTGTGTAAAGCAGAATTTTACAAGATTTCAACTCGAAATGTCAAGAATGAGCTTACAGGTCAGTGGGAAAAGCAGCCTTATTACACAATTGAGGATAAGTTTCCCTTTGGTCACGGCGAGAAATCCGTGTTTCTTATTGAGCGTTTTATGAAGCTCAAACTTGACGAGGCTATGGCTATCCGTTGGCACATGGGTAATTTTGATGACAGCACAGGCTACACCGTAAGTCAGGCATATGAAAAGTATCCTTTGGCAGTTAAGCTCCATCTTGCAGATATGGAGTCTACATATCTCAGAGAGAAGGGCACTTCCGCTGTGAATAAATAACCTTTTGAGAGGCTGATATAATGATTTACCTTGAAGCTATGTCAAGAGCAGACGAACTCAGACGGCTTATAGAATATCACAATGACAGATATTATAATAAAGATAATCCTGAGATTTCAGATTTTGAGTACGATATGCTTTTGCGAGAACTGGAGAACATCGAGGATGAATTTCCTGAGCTAAAAACCGCTGATTCTCCTACTATGCATGTAGGCGGTGTGAGTTCAAAGAAGTTTTCTCCGGTAGTGCACCAAGTTCCTATGGAGAGTCTTCATGATTCTTTTTCTCATAATGAGCTCAGGGACTTTGACCGTAAGGTAAGGGAAGTTGTGGATTCACCGCTGTATATAGTTGAACCCAAATTTGACGGACTCTCTGTTTCTTGCGAATATAGAAACGGTGTGTTTACCCGCGGCTCAACCCGCGGTGACGGACAAGTGGGCGAGGATGTAACTGAAAATCTTATGACCATTAAGTCCTTACCGAAAAAACTCACAAATGCTCCCGAATTTTTAGAGGTTCGCGGAGAGGTATATATGTCCTTTGCGACCTTTGAACGTCTTTGTGAGGAACAGCTTGATAATGACGAAAAGCCATTCAAGAATCCCCGTAATGCTGCGGCAGGTTCTTTAAGACAGAAGGATAGCGCTGTTACTGCAAAACGCTCCCTTGATATTTTTGTTTTCAATATTCAGCAGATAAAGGGTGCAGAGCTTCATAATCACAAGCAATCTCTTGATTACCTCACAGAATTGGGATTTCCCACAGCACCTTTTTACGAAACCTTTGATAGCATAGAGGATGTTATTACAGAGATTGAACGAATCGGAAATATGCGTGGTGAGTTTCCTTTTGGAATCGATGGTGCTGTTGTAAAAGTTAACGATTTTGTGCAACGAAGACTAATCGGCAGTACTGCCAAATTTCCTAAATGGGCAGAGGCTTATAAGTATCCCCCTGAGGAAAAAGTTACAATTCTCAAAGAAGTTGAGTTTAATGTAGGCAGAACAGGTGTTATTACTCCTGTTGGTATTTTTGAACCTGTGCTTCTTGCAGGCACAACTGTTTCGAGGGCAACTCTTCATAACGAAGATTTCATAAAAGAAAAGGATATTCGTATCGGCGATAAGGTACTTATCAGAAAAGCGGGAGAAATTATACCAGAAGTTCTTAGTGTAAGCGAACATTGTGCTGATTCTGAAGAACTCTCTTTCCCGAAAAACTGTCCTTCTTGTAATACTCCTCTCGTTAGAGATGAAGATGAGGCGGCACTGCGCTGTACTAACACAGATTGTCCTGCACAGCTTATGCGGCATCTTATTCATTTTGTATCCCGTGATGCAATGGATATTGACGGTTTAGGTCCTGCTGTTCTCTCTCAACTTGTAGAGAATGAATTGATTTCTTCGCCTGCAGATATTTATAAGCTTAAAGCCGAAGATATTTCTTCGCTTGAGAGAATGGGAGAAAAGTCAGCTGCTAATCTCATAACTGCAATTGATAATTCTAAATCCAGAGAGCTTTATCGTCTTATATATGCTTTGGGTATTCGTCATATAGGACTTAAAGCCGCAAAGCTCATGTGTGAGCATTTCGGATCTATTGATGATATTCTTTCTGCTAAACCCGAGGATTATCTTGCTATTGATGGCTTTGGCGAGATTATGGCACAGAGTGCTTATTCATATTTTGCTCTCCCTGCAACTGCTGAACTTTTGGAGCAGTTAAAAACATCAGGCATTAATGTGCAAGGGCAAAAGAAAGTCCTTGATTCAATGATTTTTGAGGGCAAAACCTTTGTGCTTACAGGTACCTTGCCTACAATGAACCGCTCTGATGCATCTGCTTTGATTGAACAAAACGGCGGTAAAACATCCTCCTCCGTATCCAAGAAAACATCTTACGTACTTGCAGGAGAGGATGCAGGAAGTAAACTTACAAAGGCACAAACCTTAGGAGTAACAATTATCACCGAAGAGCAGTTGATAAGTATGATAGAAAATCAATCTCTTCTTTGAGGTATAATATGAAAAATAAAAGATTCGAAAAAGTTTACACTCAAGGGAGTGTAAATGTTACCGAAATCTGGGTTGATACAGAAACCGGTGTAAATTATATGTACCACACAGCCGGCTACGGCGGAGGTTTGACACCTCTTCTTGATGCATACGGTAATGTTGTGGTAACTCGATTAGAAAAAGAAGATTAACTTTATGTCCAGAGATGTACGGAGTATGTCTCTGGACTTTTCTTTTTGGGACAGCCTGTCATAAATGAGTCCAAGCCTTCATATAGGTTATTGAAAGGATGATTTAAGTGACGGAATCTAAAAATGACATTACCCTTAATCAAATACTCAGGATTCTTCCTTTACGAATAAGAAAGGCAGTATCCTCTGCTGTTACAGGGTGTTTTTCACAGATACACGAGATTGTACTCAGAAGCAGTCGCCCTGTATGTATCTATAAAAACGGAGTACAGTATTTTCTCACAGAAAACGGCTGTCTTACATCTTTGTCCGATTCACAGCCTTTGGTGATTATTTCTGCAAATGAAATGACAGAGTGCTTCAATTTCGCCTGCGGTCATTCTGTTTACTCGCACATAAACGAAATTAAGGAAGGCTTTGTCACAATAAACGGAGGACATAGAGTTGGAATAAGCGGTACTGCAGTGGTGAGTAATGAGGAAGTAACAAATATCCGCGATTTTTCTACAATTTCAATAAGAATATCAAGAGAGATTATCGGATGCGGAAACGAGCTTGCAAAACACCTTTTTGAATCAAAGGAAGGACTGCTTATCTGCGGTGCTCCTTGTAGCGGTAAATCAACAGTGCTTCGGGATATTGCCCGTATTCTTTCAAGCGATTATCTTTGCAGAGTATGTGTTATTGATTCAAAATCAGAGCTTGCTGCTGTATACAAGGGTATACTGCAGAAGGATTTAGGAATGTGCGATGTGATGGACAGCTATCCGAGAGATGTTGGAATAATGCAGGCCATCAGACTTTTTTCTCCTGAATATATTATTTGTGATGAAATAGGAAGCGAGAGCGATGTTAATGCACTTTTGTCGGGAGTGAACAGTGGAGTTTATTTTGTTGCAACAATGCATGCTGGCAGTTTATCCGAGCTTAAAAGCAGAAGATATTTTACTTCGATTGTTTCCACAGGTGCTTTCAAAAAAATTGCTTTTCTATCCGGTAGAGAATCTCCCGGTAAAGTTAAGTCATATATAGAAAGCTGCGATTTTTATGCTTAGAATATTTATGTGTATTGTTCTTGTGGTATCGTCGACCTTTCTCGGTAACTGGTTTTCTCTTAAGCTCTTACGAAGATGTGAAGATTTATTCTCGATAATTGAATCAATTCAAAAGATAAAAACTTATATCAACTTTGGAGGATATGAAATTTGCAGGGTAATTGCTTTAAGTTTTGTATCAAAGGAAAAATTCAAGGCTTTTACAGAAACAGAGGAAAATGAAAATTTTTTGATGTGGTGGGAGAAGTGTGTTACATATATTTCAAAAACTACTGCTTTAAATAAGAGTGACCTGGAATTATTAAATCAATTTGGAGAAAATTTAGGAGTAACAGATATAGAAGGTCAGATTTCAAATTGTGAGCTTTATACTAAACTTTTTGAAGAAAGGTTAAATGAAGCTAAACTTATGGAAAATAAAAATGTCAGACTTTACAGAATACTGGGCTTTTCTTTAGGGTGTACTGTAGGTCTGATTGTTTTGTGAGGTAGTATATGGATGTTGATATGATATTTAAGATAGCGGCAATCGGAATTATTGTTGCAGTTCTCAATCAGCTTTTAAGTCGAAGCGGTAGGGAAGACCAAGCATTGCTTACCACAATTGCAGGTCTGATAGTAGCACTTATGATGATTATTGGAGAGATAAGTGACCTTTTCGAAACGATAAAGCGGGTGTTCGGATTTTGAACATTATGTCCGTTTGCGGTGCTGCTGTTGCGGCATCCTTGCTTGCTGTAATACTGAAAAAACAAGGAATGGAATATTCTTTCATTTTAACTATTTGTGCTGTCACTATGCTTTTTGTTTATATACTTTCAAGCATTGTTGTATCTGTTGACTACATAAAAGGAATTTTTGATAGGACAGAAATAAATAAAAGTTATCTTACGATTCTTCTTAAGTGTATCGGGATTTGCTTTATCACGGAATTTACCTGTGATTGCTGTAAGGATGCCTCTCAGCAGGCTTTATCTGGAACTGTACTTTTGTGTGGCAGAATAAGTGTGCTTATAACAGCATTGCCTTTGTTTACCGAATTCCTCTCTATCGCTTTGCGTTTATCGGGAGGAAGCGTATGAAGGTGATATTAACGTTATGCTTGTCTTTTGTGATTGTGTTTGTTTCATCACTGGATGTTAATGCACAGAATACAGAGGATTCTTCGCTCAAACAAAGTATTGACGAACTATCAGATGATTTAGGGTTATCTGAATTCTATAATCAATTGCCAAGTGAAACAAAAGATACGTTTAAAGATTTAGGTATAAACAGTATTTCAATCACGGAGCTATCTTCTGTATCTTTTTCTTCAGTTATTAATGAGATTTTTGATATTGGGTCAAAAGAGAGTAAAACGGTATTCTCATCGCTCGGATTGGTAATTGCCGTTTTATTGCTTTATTCCTTGGTTGAGGGTTTTATGCAGAATATTACTGCAGTCACAATGCGAGAGGTGTTGTCTGTTGTATCAACCCTTTGTATTGCATGTCTTTTAGTAATACCTATAACAAATGTTATTGATATGGCAGGCAGAGCAATAAGAATGTCCTGTCAATTTATGTTGGCTTTTATACCCCTGATGGTTACGGTTATAGTGTCAAGCGGTAATTCCTTAAGCGGTGCAGGGTACTATTCGTTGATGGTTTTTGCGGCAGAAGGAATCGCTCAGCTCTCATCAAAATTTATAACGCCTATGCTAAATGTGTTTTTGGGGGTAAGTATATGCAGTACTGTTGTTCCTCAGCTGAAACTTCAAAGTATTACAGATTTATTTTCCAAAACTATAAAATGGCTTCTGTCTTTTTCGTTTACTATTTTTTCGGCTTTGCTTACCTTTCGTACTCTTATTGCTACTTCTATAGACAGTGTTTCTACCCGAGCGGTTCGTTTTACGATGTCTTCTTTTATTCCTGTGGTCGGTGCAGCATTATCAGAAGCTTATAAAACAGTGCAGGGAAGTATTAATATACTTAAAAACGGTATGGGTGTTTTTGTTATTTTTGCAGTTGCGTTTGTCTTTCTGCCTGTTGTTTTGAGGCTTCTTCTCTGGAGCTTTTCTATAAACATCTGTAAAACAGTAGCAGAAGTGCTCGGCATTTCTATTCCGGGCAGAATGCTTATGAGTGTTGGTACTGTGTTGAGTGTTTTGCTTGCTGTTGTGCTCTGTGTTATGGCACTTTTTATTATTTCCACAGCTCTGATAATAACAGTAGGAGGGAAAAGCTCTTGACCAATTCTATATATGTGTGTGCGGCTTCTCTTTGCTGTTCGCTTGTAGCTTGTGCTGTAATTCGCATAATTCTGCCTTCCGGTAACACTGAAAGAATTATGACCGTAATTTTGAGTGTTTTTGTGCTGTGTTGTTTGTTTAAGCCAATAATAGATATTGTAAAAAACATCAATTTAAGCCTAAATGAAGATCATTTTAACGTGACTGAAGAATCAATAACAGTTTTGCAGGATGAAAGAGTTATAGAAGAAACTGCAAAATATTTAAATGAATATGTAAATGAAATTCTTGTGTCGAAGGGTGTGGAAAATGCATCTATTAAAACGATATTGTCAACAAACGAAAATAGAGGAATATATATTAAAGAGCTTAACATATATTTAGATAAAGATAATATGGACAAATCAAAGGATGTCAAAGAGTGGATATTAAGTCTTGTTGGAATAGAGCCAGTTATATCGGAGTGTTAATATGAGTGAAAAGTCAAAAAAAGATTTAAAAACATTGCTATCTTCAGATAAAGCAAGAATAATTTTTATAGTTGTTGGCTTGTGTGCTATTGTACTTATCTTTTTAAGCTCACGTACGAATTCTAAAACTGAAGAAAGTGTCCCCAAAAACTTCGATACAGAGTCATATAAGATTACTATGACTAACGAAATATTACAGATGGTCGAAAGTGTTGAAGGAACAGGAAGATCTAAAGTAATGCTTACTCTGGAAAATTCCTATGAATATGTTTACCTTGATGATGATAAAACATTAAGAAAGGTAAATGAGCCTACCATTCGTGGTGTTGTTGTGGCTTGTGAGGGTGGCGATAAAGCTTTGGTTACGGCAAAGGTTACGGAGCTTATAAGTACAGTACTCAATATTCCCAGTAACAAGGTTTGTGTTACAAAACTTACATAATTCAGGAGGCAAAAATGAAAATCAAGAAAAGACACATTGTATTATCAGCATTGGTGCTCACATTAGCAGGAGCGGTATTTCTTAACTGGCAACTGTCTGCAACACAGCAAAAGCCCGATAACAACAGAGAACTCGGTGTTGCGACCTATGTGAACAGTAATATAAATTCAAGCTCTGATGAGGTAGCTGTCAGCAGTGCAAGTATTTCCTCTAATTCCTCACTTTCTCAAGAACAGCTTGAATACTTTTCTGTTGCAAAGTCAGAACGGCAAAAAACTCAGGATGAAGTGATTTCTTTGGCAACTTCGGTATTTGAGATGTCAGAAGCTTCAGAAGAAGCGATGGAGGATGCGGCTGAGCAGCTTGCAAAGCTTGAGGATAATATTTTAAGTCAGAGCAGGATAGAGGTTACCATAAAAGGTAAGGGGTTCTCGGAATGCTTATGTTGTCTTGACGAAACCTCCTGCACTGTAATTGTTCCCGAAAACGAGATGCAAGAGAATTCAGCACTTATAATTATGGACTGTGTAAGTGATGTTTCAGGGCTTCCTTTTGAAAATATCAATATTGTTGGTGCATAAAACTTAGAGCGGTACAAAAGTATCGCTCTTTTTTATTTTAATAGTGTGAATAAAGTTGCAATTTGTCTTATTTGTGGTATAATTTATATTGGATTTAAATAACTATAATGGAGTTGATTGTATGCTTGAAAATCAGAATCTTACAGAAAATGCAGAAGAGGTAACAGAGGTTATGGAAAATCCCGATTCTGTAATCTATGAAAACCGCAATAATATATCAAGATACAAAAAGAGAGAGCAGGCAGTTCTGCTTTCTTTTGAAAAGCTTTTCAGCGACACAGGTATAGATGAAATCGCTGATAATATTATCGACAGCCGTGATGAATACTATAGCGACTATGCTGTTGAGGTTGCAAAAGCTATTGAAGAAAACCTGAGCATTTTAGATGAACTTATTTCTTCTCATCTTTCAAAGGGCTGGAAGATTTCTCGAATTTCACGAATATCTCTTGCGGTACTCAGAGTTGCTGTTTACGAGATGAAATATGTCGACGAGGTTCCTGTTTCCGTTGCCATCAACGAAGCAGTTGAACTTGTAAAAAAATATTCTGTTGATGATGCGTCTTTTGTCAATGGTGTGTTGGGTGCTATTGCCAGGGAGCTTAACTGATGGCTCTTATTCTGGGTATTGATACAAGCAATTACACTACCTCCTGTGCTCTTTATAATACAGAAGATAAAAGTATAATACAGAAAAAAAAGCTTTTACCTGTTAAGTCAGGTGAATGTGGAATAAGGCAGAGTGATGCTGTTTTTCATCACACCAAGCAGCTTCCTGCACTTTTAGAGTCTTTGTTTGAGGATGTTAATGTTAAAGTGGAGGCTGTTTCGGTTTCCGATACTCCAAGAAGATGCGTAGGCTCATATATGCCCTGCTTTACTGTTGGCGAGGGAATGGCACGGGGCATATCTGCTGCACTGGGTGCCGAGCTTTTCAGAAACTCTCATCAAGAGGGGCATATTGCGGCGGCTTTGTACTCTGCAAATAAGCTTGATTTGATTGGTAAGAGATTCCTTGCTTTTCAAGTAAGCGGTGGCACAACCGAGGGAATAATTGTAGATTATGATTATTGTGATATTCTTTCCTGTCAGATTGTTGCAAAAACTCTTGATTTGAATGCAGGGCAGCTTATTGATAGAACCGGTGTGATGCTTGGTCTTGATTTCCCTTGCGGTAAAGAGCTTGAAAAGCTTGCTTTACAGTATAAGGAACCTATTAAAGTAAAGCCTTCTGTAAAGGGTACCTTTTGCAGTTTGAGCGGATTTCAAAATAAACTGCAGGATATTTATAAAAAATCCAATGATAAGTATATGACTTCTGCCTATGCTCTTGCTTATGTGCAGGCGAGTATTGCAAAAATGACCGAGGAGGTTTTTGCTCTTTATGGCGAAATGCCTGTTGTTTTTGCAGGTGGAGTTATGTCTAATTCCATCATACGCAAATCTTTAGAGAATAAATTTGATGCATATTTTGCCCAGCCGGAGTTTTCCTGCGATAATGCCGCAGGCTGTGCTTTGCTTGGCGGAATAAAATTTACTGGGAATGTTTAAGTAAGTGATACTATGATTACAAATAACGGACCAATTATAATTTCCGTATCACAACTGAATTATTATATAAAATCTCTTATTGAGTCAGATGATAAGCTTCGCTATGTTTTTGTAACAGGAGAGATTTCCAATTTAACCGATCATTATGCAAGCGGTCATATCTATCTTTCGCTCAAGGATAGCAAGGCTGTTGTGAAGGCGGTTATGTTTTCTTTTAGTGCAAAGAATCTCAAGTTCAGACCGCAAAATGGTATGAAGGTTATCGCTCGGGGCAGAATTTCTGTATATGAGCCAAGCGGACAGTATCAGCTTTATATCGAAGATATGCAGCCTGATGGTGTAGGTTCTCTTGCTATTGCTTATGAACAGCTTAAAGCTAAACTACAGGAAGAAGGACTTTTTAATCCTGAACATAAAAAGCCCTTACCTCATTACCCTAAGAAGATAACAGTTATTACTTCACCTACAGGTGCAGCTTTGCAGGATATAAGAAATGTTCTTACAAGGCGTTGGCCTTATTCGGCTGTAGAAATTATCCCTGTACTTGTGCAGGGCGATGGTGCGGCGCCTATGCTTGCCGAGGCGATAAAGCAGGCTGACTCAAGAAAAGACAGCGATGTTATTATTATCGGCCGAGGCGGTGGTTCTATTGAAGATTTGTGGGCTTTTAACAGCGAAGCCCTTGCCCGTGCAATCTTCGATTGTTCTATACCTGTTATCTCAGCGGTAGGTCACGAAACTGATTTTACAATTTGTGATTTTGTTTCTGATATGCGAGCTCCAACTCCGTCTGCGGCGGCTGAGCTTGCCACTCCTGATAGATTTGGGGAGATTGATATGCTCTTAAAACAGAGGCAATATCTTGTTGCTCTTGGCGAGAACTTTATTTCTGCAAGAGAAAAAGTATTGTCTGAGTGCTATTCGGTACTAACAGAGAAGGATCCCAGGAAAGGTTTTAATACTTTGAATCAGGAGTTTATGAGTCTTTCTCAAAGGCTTCTGCAGGCAAGTGAAAATAGATTTAAAGAGCACAAAAATACTCTGGAGAATCTTAAAACCCGTCTTTTTGCACTTGATCCGGTTTCAATATTGAACAGAGGGTATTCAGTAGTTTCTTTGAACGGAAAAACAGTAACTTCATCAAAGGAGCTTTCAAAAGAAGATAAAATAAAAATTAGATTCAAAGACGGCGAAGTTTCGGCTGTTGTTGATTAAACATAGTGAAACTTATATAAGGAGGTGTGTCCTGTGGCATTTGCTCATCTGCATGTTCATAGTGAATATAGCTTACTTGATGGTGCTTGTAAAATTAAAAAGCTTGTTGCTCGGGTAAAAGAAGCGGGACAGACCGCTGTTGCAATAACCGACCATGGTGCCATGTATGGTGTTATTGATTTTTGGCGTGAATGCAAAGCACAGGGCGTTCATCCTGTTATTGGATGTGAAGTGTATGTTGCACCCCGAAGCCGATTTGATAAAACCCCCGAGCTTGACAGAGAATATTATCACATGGTTTTACTCTGCGAGAATAACACCGGCTACAATAACCTTATGAAGCTTGTGTCTTTGGGCTATACTGATGGCTTTTATGTAAAGCCCAGAATCGACAACGAGCTTTTAGAAAAATACCACGAAGGACTGATATGCCTTTCTGCCTGCCTTGCAGGTGAAATTCCCCGTAAGCTTACCTCAGGCAATTATATCGGGGCAAAAGAAAAAGCCCTGTATTATCAGTCTCTTTTTGGTAAAGATAATTTCTTTATAGAACTGCAAAATCACTTTATGCGTGAACAGCAGGAGGTTAATCCCGAGCTTGTAAGACTTGCCCGTGAAATCGGTGCAGGTCTTGTTGTTACTAACGATTGCCATTACATTACAAAAGAAGATTCAAAGCTTCAGGCTATTTTGATGTGTATTCAGACAAACCATACCATCAACGATGAAGATAGAATGCGTTTTGAAACAGATGAATTCTACGTTAAGACAGAAGAAGAAATGCGCAGTCTTTTTCCTTTTTACAGCGAAGCATTTGATAATACGCAGAAAATTGCAGACCGCTGTAATGTTCAGTTTGAATTTGGAAAAAGAAAGCTTCCTGTTTTCGATGTCCCTAACAACGAAGCTCATTATGAGTATTTTAAAAGGCAATGCTACAATGGCCTTTATAAATATTATGGTGAAAATCCCGACAAAACCATTGTTGAGCGTCTTGAATATGAGCTTAACACTATAAATTCAATGGGCTTTGTTGACTACTACCTTATTGTCAATGATTTTATTCAGTATGCAAAAAGAAACGGTATTCCCGTAGGTCCCGGCAGAGGCTCCGGTGCGGGTTCTCTTTGTGCTTTTTGTATCGGTATTACGGGTATCGACCCCATTAAATATAATCTTCTGTTTGAGAGATTCCTAAACCCTGAGCGTGTGTCTATGCCCGATTTTGATATAGATTTCTGCAAAGACAGACGGGGTGAGGTTATTGATTATGTGGTCAGAAAGTACGGATATGACCACGTTGCACAGATTATCGCTTTCGGTACTATGGCTGCAAAGGGTGTAGTCCGTGATGTAGGACGAGCCTTAGGACTTCCATATTCTACTTGTGATACAGTTGCAAAACTTATACCTGCTGATATTAACATTACACTTGACAAAGCCCTCGCAATCAGTAAAGAACTTAAAGAAAAATATGATACTGATATACAGATAAGAGAGCTTATTGATTTATCACGCGGTCTTGAGGGTATGCCCAGACATTCCACCACTCATGCCGCAGGTGTTATTATTTCTGACAGACCTGTTTCGGATTACGTACCCCTTGCAAAGAATGATGAGCAGGTTGTTACTCAGTTTACAATGACTACTCTGGAAGAACTGGGACTTCTTAAAATGGATTTCCTTGGTCTTCGCAATCTTACTGTAATAAGCGATGCTGTGAAACTGATTCGGCAGGCAGAACCCGATTTCACCCTTGATAGAATCAAGGAGGGTGACAAGGGAGTTTACAATATGATTTCTCAGGGTAATACCGAGGGTGTATTCCAGTTCGAATCTCAAGGTATGAAGAATGTTCTCGTTCAGCTTCGACCCGAATCTCTTGAGGATTTAATTGCGGTTATTTCTTTGTATCGTCCCGGTCCTATGGACAGTATTCCGATGTATATAGAGAATCGTCATAACCCTGCTAAAATACGGTATAAACATCCTATGCTGGAGGATATACTGAACGTTACCTATGGATGCATTGTGTATCAAGAGCAGGTAATGCAGATTTTCAGAAAGCTTGCAGGCTATTCTCTTGGTCGTGCTGATGTTGTTCGTCGTGCAATGAGTAAGAAAAAGCACGACGTTATGGAAAGAGAAAAAGAAATCTTTATAAACGGTCTTTTAAAGGAAGACGGTACTGTAGAGGTTGAAGGCTGTATTCGCAGAGGTGTAAGCAGAGAGGTTGCTGAATCTGTTTATGACGAGATGAAAAGCTTTGCTTCTTATGCTTTTAATAAATCTCATGCGGCTGCCTATGCATTTGTATCTTATCAGACTGCTTGGCTTAAATTTCATTATCCAAAGCAATATATGGCGGCATTGCTTTCTTCTGTTCTTGACAGGCAGAATAAACTCGCAACTTATATAAGCGATTGCCAGCATCTGGGCATTCAGGTGTTGCCGCCTCATGTTAATTACAGTTCTCACGGTTTTACAGTTGTAAATAATAATATCCGTTACGGACTTATGGCAATTAAAAATCTTGGCTATAATTTTATTGAAGCTATAATCTCTGCAAGAAAAACAGGTGAGTTTAAATCTTTGAGAGATTTTTGTTCAAGACTTTATAGCAAGGGTATGAACTCCCGCTCCTTAGAGAGTCTTATTAAATGCGGTGCTCTTGATGATTTAGGTGCAAACCGCAGGCAAATGATGTCTATTGCCTCAGCTGTATTGGATGATCTGGATTTTGAAAAACGCAGAAATGTTGAGGGGCAATTGTCTTTGTTTGAAAGTGACTCCGATACCACAATTCAGGCTTCTATGCAGTTACCAGATCTTCAGGAGTTTCCTCTTATTGAGCTTCTTAATATGGAGAAGGATATGGCAGGAATGTATTTGTCCGGACATCCTGTATCAGAATACGAATGGTTTGCAAAGAAATTCAGGATTGACAGAATCGGAGATATAGTATCCGCAGACAGCGAGAAAAAGTACACCGATATGCAAAGAGTAAGACTTCTTTGCATAGTGTCGAAATTCAGAACACAGGTTACTAAATCTAATCAGATGATGGCTTTCCTTACGGTCGAGGACAGAACCGGCTCTATGGAGCTTATTATTTTCCCCAAGATTCTTTCTCAGTACGGCGGTATACTTTACGAGGGTTCGGTTATTTCTGTTTGTGGAACAGTAAGCGTGAGGGAGGATGAAGATTCCAAGGTTCTTGTGAATACTGTGGAGAAGGTTGAGAAAACTCCACCGGCAGATTTTGTGAACAGAGAAGCTTCTGGTGGGGACTCTTTGAATAAAGCAGAGCCTCAAATCATAAATAAAAAATCAATATATGCAGATGATATAATTGATTTCTCCCGTGCTTCATCTCTTTATCTTAAGGTGGATACTAAAGATGGTGTGCTCTTTAATAAAGCCAAGAGAGTTATTGAAATATTTGAAGGACAAACCCCTGTATTTTTTTATCTTAATGATGATAAAAAAGTCTTAAAAGCTCCTGTGCATCTTTGGGTATCTCTTAATAATGTAATGCTTAAAGAACTCAAAAATCAATTGGGAGAAGATTCGGTAAAACTAAAATTCAAAGAAAGTTAAAAAAGACTTGAATTTACTGGAAATTTCAATTATAATAAAAAATGTATTATTTTGACTTGGAGGTATATTTATATGTCTCAGAATGTTAATTCTATTGCTGTGCTTACCAGTGGCGGTGACGCTCCCGGTATGAATGCCGCTGTAAGAGCAGTTGTTCGTGCTGCTATCAATCGTAATCTCCATGTTTACGGTATTAAAAGAGGATACAACGGTCTTCTTAACGGCGATGTTATTGAAATGAATCTTCGTTCTGTTTCCGATATTATTAATCACGGAGGTACTGTTCTTTATACTGCAAGAAGTGAAGAGTACAATACCCCCGCAGGCGTACAGAAGGCAGCAGACTATTGCCGCTCTCTCGGTGTTAACGGTGTTGTTGTAATCGGCGGTGATGGTTCCTTCCGCGGTGCTCGTGACCTCTCCGGTGCAGGTATTCCCTGTGTGTGTATTCCCGGTACTATTGATAACGATATTGCTTGCAGTGAGTACACAATCGGTTTTGATACCGCTATGAACACAGTACTCGAAATGGTTGATAAAATCAGAGATACAGCTCAGTCTCACGACAGATGCTCTGTTGTTGAGGTAATGGGCAGACGTTGTGGTGATATTGCTCTCCAGACAGGTATTGCTTGCGGTGCAACTGCAATTCTTGTTCCTGAAAAGCCTCACGATCTTGATACAATGGTTGTTGATAAGATTTTAAAGACTCAGGCAACAGGCAAAAAACACTTTATCGTTATTGTTGCTGAGGGTGTTGGCGGCAGTGCAGATATTGCTAAATATATCGAAGAGAAGACTGGCATCGAGACCAGAGCCACAGTTCTCGGTCACGTTCAGCGTGGTGGTTCTCCCACACTCAGAGACAGAGTTGTTGCTACTGCTATGGGTCACCATGCCGTTGAGCTTCTTGTAAACAATATCGGCAACCGTGTTTGTGCACTTCAGGCAGGCAATGTTGTTGACCTTGATATTACAGAAGCACTTAATATGAAGCGTGTATTTGACGAGGACCTCTATAATATCGCTATGGATGTTTCTATCTGATACTTTTATTTACAGGCACCTTTGTGTGCCTGTATTTTGTATAATAACAAATAATACTCCGTTTTTTGGGAGGTATATTAATGAATAATATTTCAATTCCATATAATGACGTGTTTTTTTACGGCTTATCTATGAAATCCCGTGATATATCCGATGTCCGTGGAGATATTTTTTCTAATATTCTTATGAAGTATCTGACTTCACTGAAGCCTGTTTCAAGCAGGCTTTATCGTGTTGCAGACAATGCCAAATATGAATACAGTTATTCATTTGTTCCTTCCAAGCCTATAAGCTGGCGTGTTATCAAGAATCGCAGAGTTATCGAAGATGTAGAGCAGATGTCTGATGGCAAGTTCTGTCTTAACTATTACGATGATAACGGCTGTGATGTTAAGAGGGTTATTTTTAATAATCAGAAAAAATGGATTAAAACCAATTATTATAACTCTGTATACGGAGAAGCTCTTGTTTGTTCTTTGGTCCCTAAGGAGATTAATGGAGAAACTGCCATATTGCAGTACATAACAGGTGACCCATATCCCGTAACCTTGTATTGCTGTCCGATCGCAAGCAATAGCGAGGTTATGCAGAATGTTCTTTCCCGTGTGCCCGAGCCGGAGGTTACAGCTTTAACCAATTACGGACTTATGTATTTTGCCTGTGAAGAAACTCTGAAGCTTTATAATCAGGTTCTTCTGGAAGAAGAAAGAAAATATATCGAAGCTCATAAACCTCAGGTCTTTAATACAGAAGAGGATGTTGCAAACGGATTTTGTTTTGATGTGAATAGTTTTGATAATACACAAAACCTTGATAGTGTATTCGATCTTCAATCTGCAGATGAATTGACCGAAGATGGCTTTGCACAAGATCAGGCAGAAGCGCTTGAATCTGAAGCAGAATCAACTTCTGATGATGAGTTGGATGAGTTGGAAATTCCTGCTCAGATTGTTACTGAATCTGCAAGCGGTGAATATTCTATTGATAAAGAAATTTCAGATGCTATTCGTATTATTTCTGAAAGCACAAGTCTTGATATTGATAAATCTATTGTGTTCACTCAGGACGATAAAGATTTCTTGGATGAAGAATTCATTGCTTCTGAAGAGGATTCTCTTGCTGAGGAAATCAATACAACTTCTTCTGTTTTGGCATCTCAGCAGACAGAAGATACTTTCATAGATAGTGATGCATTATCGGAAGAAATAAATATTATTGATGATATTGAGGATGATGTTGAAGCTGTAACTAAAGCGGTATCTTCAAATGTTATTGCAGCTGAGTCCTTTGACGAAGGTCTTGAGCTTCTCAATATGGATGATGAAGCTATTGACGATTATGTCAGCACACTGATAGACTCCATTCTCCTTGATGCTAAATCTACGGCTCAGGATTATCTTCTTGATAAGGTCGATGAGTTTGCTGATTCCCAATCTTCACTTCAAAAAGAGGATTTACTTTCGAAATCCGATAATTATGTGTCTGATAATATTCCTGACCTTTCTATTGAAAGTAATGGTTTAGAGTATTACTACTACGGTGAGCTTGATGCTGATAATAATAGAAACGGACGCGGCAAAACTCTTATGGCAGACGGTAAGACTGCGTACGAGGGCGACTATGTAAATGATATGAGAGACGGTGTCGGCAGTTTCTATTTTAAAGACGGAAGCCTTTGTTACTGGGGCGAATGGAGCAAGAACCAGAGAAGCGGTTTTGGTATCGGTATCAGTTCCGAAACAGGTGTTGCTCATATCGGTTCTTGGGATAATAACAAGCCCACAGGTGTAGGTGCTCGCTTTGATAAAGAGGGCAATTTTATGTATCTTGATTCCGCTTGCCACAAAATCAATGGAGGCATACGTGTAACAGGATTTACCGATACATCCCTATTTGTCGAAATATGGGATGAAAAAACTCTTAAAATCATAAAAAAAGAAATTTCTTTGGAAGATTTATTTAACTAATAATAATCTTTAATATTTTTCACATAATAATACCGTCCCGAATAGGGCGGTATTATTTTTTTTGAGGTGCAATATGAAAAAAACATTAGCAATTATTTTTATGCTTCTGTTCTCAGTAACTGCTCTTTGCGGTTGTCAGAAAGAAGCAGAAATGGTAGAAGATATGGTATCTACCGTAATGTCGGACAATAGAAACGATAACACAAACAATGGTACCGTAACAGACGGCGATGGTTTTATCGGTAATGAAAACGGAAATACCTCCGACAATAACAGAAACACATCGAACGATACAAATAATTCTAACGGCGATAATGTGATGTGACATATAAGAACAGGACCGGATATAATACCGGTCCTGTCTGCTATTGAAAAACTGTTTTTTCTAAATCTGTTTTTAGTTTTTCAATTATCTTTTTTTCAAGTCTTGAGATGTAAGATTGAGAAATTCCAAGCATATCTGCAACTTGCTTTTGAGTATGCTCCTTTTGTCCATTCAGCCCAAAGCGCAGCTCCATTATTGTTGCTTCACGTTCAGAAAGTTTGGAAACAGCCAGAAGCAATTGCTGTACTTCCAGTTCTTTTTCTATGTTACTGTTTACAATATCAGCTTCACTTCCGAGTATATCGCATAAAAGCAGTTCGTTTCCGTCCCAGTCTGTATTCAGCGGTTCATCAATTGAAACCTCATTTTTTAGCTGTGTAGATTTTCTTAAAAACATTAGTATTTCATTTTCAATACACCTGCTTGCGTATGTGGCGAGTTTGATGTTTCGGTCGGGAGAGAAGGTGTTAACTGCTTTTATAAGCCCAATTGTTCCGATAGATATTAGGTCTTCTACAGAGCAGTTTGAGCTTTCAAACTTTTTTGCAATGTAAACCACAAGCCTTAGATTATGTATTATAAGTTGTTGACGCAAGGTTTCATCGCCGTTACTTATTTTTATAAGTACCTCCTTTTCTTCTTCAGCAGATAATGGAGGAGGCAAAGTTTCGCTTCCGTTTATATAGTGTACTTCACTTATTCCGTAAAGCTTTTGCTTAATTATTAGTATTATATTTTTTATTTTTGCAAGTATATTCATAGAGCCTCCGTAATCTGAGGTCCCATTATTGATTTGACCTCACCGTTTATTTTATTACTGCAGATTCCAATATAACAGCCTTTGTGCAAAGCTTTGCCGTCTATCTGTATTTTATCCGGTTTAAAGGCATAAATAATATCTGTTCCTGCAACTGTGGAGCAGGGGATTATTCTCAATTTGTCTTTAGTAATATCTATACCTTTAAGTAAATCTTTTTCTGTTAATATTACAGGTAAGCTTGAAAAAGGCTCCGAAAGATTACAACCTGTATCGAGAGCACTTTCAAAAGTTATGTTCGTATCACTGCCCTGCGATATAGTAACGGAGTATATTCTGCAATTTAATTTGTTTTTTGAAGAAAGCTTTTGGTACATACTTATTATGATATAGGCAATAATAGTTGAAATAATAAGAGATATAGGAGATACATCAATATAAATTTGGTCGTTATAAATAAACACACCTGTGGGCTTATATAGGAGATTTATTGCAGTAACAATTACGGACAGTATCATACTTATTGCCATAAACATAAGACATCTGATTGTAAACTTTCTGAAATCACATTTTCCGTAAGCAATCAATACTATGAATATTGTTGTTGCAATTTTATAAAGTGCTGAAATGAATACAGATTGAATCGGAATCAGCACCCATAAGGTTGTCAGACTGCCGAATACAGAAGCAAAAAGCAAATTTTTTAATTTAGCATTGATATGCAATATTAATCTTATAATGCACAGCAAAATATAATCTATAAAAAGGTTTACACAAATTAGAGTATCAAGATATAATGTTTCCATATTTACCTCCCGTTTGTGTATTTATTATTGCATAGGAAGCTTTATGTTTTTGTCATAACTTACTGTAATATTTCGTAGAGTTTTAAATGATTTTTGCGTTTCAGTTTCAAAAAAATTACTTTATATATTGTAAAATTTTCATCAATTATATTGACTATAATCTTTTAGGGCTGTAAAATTAGAGTAAATATATAAGAAGGGAAGACTTGCTATGGCATTAACGGCAATAGATAGTGTTCGTCAGGCAGAGCTTGATGCACAAAAGAGTATTGAAGAAGCTCAGCTTGAAGCAAACGCAGCAGAAAACAGTGCAAAGCTAAAAGCAGGTAATATTATTGATGACGCTAAAGAAGCAGCATCAATCCGTATTGCTGTTGAAAAAGACAGAGCTTCAAAGAAAGCAGAAGAAATTGTTGTTACTGCAAAGAACAATGCAATTCTTGAAGCTGATGCACTTAAAATAAAATGTGCTGATAAACAAGAAATTATTAATAAGAAGATAGTAAGTATGATAGTTTAATCTTTTATATTGAGGTGTGACTTATGGCAATACTCAGTATGCAGGAGATTCACTTATACGCTCTTAATAAACATTGTAAAGATATTCTTGAAGCCTTACAGCGTTTCGGTGCTGTCGAGCTTCGTAATGTTTCTATAGAAGACAGCGTTTTTTATCGCACAGATGCGACCTCAGCAGAAATTTCATACAGACGCAATGCTGCAACGATGAAAAATGCTTCCGATGTACTTAATTCGTATGTGAAGTACAAAAAGCCTTTGCTTGCTTCCTTGCAAGGCAGGATTCCTCTTACCAAAGAGGAATATCGGACAAGAGCAGATAATTATTCCGATGCATTACAAAAAGCTTATGATATTATCAGGTGTGACAAAAAAATCGCAGAGTGTAAAGCGAAAATAGTTTCTCTGGAAAGCCGCATAGAAGCTTTGATTCCCTGGCAAGCTTTAGATGTTCCTATTTCTTCTTTTAAGACTTTGCACACAACGGCTATAATTGGCTCATTTGCACAAAAGCTGGATCTTGAAACACTACTCTCACAGATAGCCCACGAAGATTCGGATTTGGAATGCTTTGATGTAGAAATAATTTCTTCAGATGAGAACCAAACTTGTATTTTTGCACTGTGTTATAAAAGAGATCTGGAACGTTTCAACACCGTGCTTCGAAAGCTCGGATTTATTCTTCCTGCTTTGTCATCAGATTTATCTCCAAATGAAGCTATTAAAGAGCTTAAATCCGATATTGAGAAGATAAAGGAAACGATAATTGAATATAGAAACAAGATAATTTCTTTTAAAGATGAATTATCTTCCTTTAATTTTTTTGAGGACTATTTTACAATGAAGTCCGACTGTTATGCGCAGATGGACAATATATCTTATTCGCCTCATACTTTTGTTATGACAGGCTATGTAACAAAAAAAGACGGTGAAAAAATTGCAAAATATCTTTTTGAGAATTTTGATGCAGAGGTTGAACTTGAAGATGTAGAGGGAGAGGATGTTCCTGTTGTGCTCTCTAATAACAAGTTCACCGAGCCTGTTGAAGGGGTGGTGCTTTCTTACAGTCCACCTCACAGAAAAGAGATTGACCCCACAGGTATAATGGCATTGTTTTATTACATCTTCTTCGGAATGATGTTCTCTGATGCGGGTTACGGTCTTGTTATGTCGGCAGGTTGTGCTCTGGGGCTTAAGCTCTTTCCCAATATGGAAAAGGGGCTTCGTCGATCGCTTAAAATGTTTTTCTGGTGCGGTGTTTCGACTTTATTCTGGGGGCTTATGTTTGGAAGCTTTTTCGGAGATGCTGTAAAGGTTATTTCAAACACCTTCTTTAATGTTGATGCTCCGTCTATTCCGGGCATAACAACACCAATCTGGTTTAATCCGACAGAAGGGTCAGGTCCCACAACACTTCTTATGTTTTCTTTTTTACTGGGTATAATCCATCTGTTTGCCGGACTTACAATGCAAGCGGTAAATTATATACGTCATAAGAAAATATTCTATGCAATCTTTGATGATTTATCTTGGATGATGCTTGTGGGCGGAGCGGTGCTTGTGCTCCTTTCAACCGAAATGCTTGCATCCATGGCGGGATTTATGCTTCCTTCAGTCTGGATGACAATTGGAGCTGTGATGGCATTGGTAGGAGCAGTTCTTATATTGTTTTGCAGTGCAAGAAGCAAAAATCCCCTTAAGCGATTTGTTAAGGGTGCATATAATCTTTATGGTGTAACCGGCTATTTGTCCGATATTCTTTCCTATTCACGACTTCTTGCACTTGGTCTTGCAACCGGTGTAGTTGCTCAGGTTTTCAATCAGCTTGGTGCTATGTTTGGTTCAGGAGTTGTCGGGGTAATCGGATTTACGATTGTGTTTATAATCGGTCATATACTCAACATCGGAATAAACGCACTGGGTGCGTATGTTCATACAAACAGACTGCAGTTTGTAGAGTTTTTCGGAAAATTCTACGAGGGTGGAGGAAAAGAATTCAAACCCTATGCAGTAAACACTAAATATTATAATGTCAAGGAGGATATTTAATTATGTCAGGTTTATTTCTTGCAATTTTAGGTGCAGCACTTGCAACATTTATGGCAGGTATCGGTTCATCAATCGGCGTTGGTAAAGCAGGTGTGGCTGCTGCAGGTGTTCTTGCAGAGGAGCCCTCACTTTTCTCAAAGGTTCTTATTTTGATGCTTCTGCCTGCAACACAGGGTATTTACGGACTTCTTGTAGCCTTCCTTACTCTGCAGGCTGTTGGTGTAATCGGTGATCCTGTAGGTGAGATAACAGTTGCAAAGGGTGCTCTTTATCTTGCAGCTTCTCTTCCTATTGCTTTCTCGGGTCTTATTTCTGCAATTCATCAGGGCAAATGTTCTGTTGCAGGTATCAATACTGTATCTAAGAAGCCTGACCAGATGGGTAAAGCTCTTATTATTCCCGCTATGGTAGAAACTTATGCAATTCTTGCACTTCTTATTTCTATTCTTGCAATCAACGGAATCAAGGTTCTTGCAATCTGATAAAACAAATCTGATTTAGGAGAATCGCTATGACCGGATTAGATAAAATTATTTCACAGATTAACTCTGATACTCAAAAAATCTGTGAAGATATAAAAAATAATAGTAATCAGCGATGTAAAGATATTTTGAACTCTGCAACAGCTGAAGCTGAGCTAATAGCCAAAAAAGGCGAAGCTGACGCTAAATTTATGAGTGCAGATGTTATTTCTCGTGCACATTCTGCCGCTTCGCTTGAAAAGCGAAGCATTATGCTCAGAGCAAAACAGCAAATTATCAAAGATTCACTTGATAAGTGTCAAAGCTATCTGTGTTCTCTTCCAAATGATGAATATTTTGATTTGATTATTAAAATGATTTCAAAGTATAGTGAAGAGGAAAAAGGCGAAATATGCTTTTCTCTTAAGGATTTATCAAGAATTCCCGATAATTTCGAAAATACAATCAATGCTGTATCTAAAGGCGAGCTGAAGATTTCTTCCGAGCCTGTTGATATTGACGGCGGGTTTTTGCTTAAATACGGCGGCATAGAAATAAACTGTGCTTTTTCTGCAATTTTTTCATCTCAGTCAGAATTGTTCAGCGACGAAGTATCTGCTATTTTATTTGCATAGGAGGGGCAGGCGTGAATATAAAACAAGAGGAATATATTTATGCTGTTGCACGTATCAGATGCAAAGAGGGTAAGCTTTTTGGAAGTAAGCATATCGAGCAGATGATTTCGATGAGTGATATTGATAGCATCAAACGATTTGTTTCTGAAAATGGATGGAGTGCTTCAACAGAAGATGATATGTTTTCGGCTGAACAAAAGGAACTCTGGACCCTTATGAGCGAGTTGGTTGATGATTTATCCTGCTTTGATTTCTTGCGGGTTGATAAGGATTTTCATAATCTTAAGGCTTCCGTAAAAGGTGTTTATGCAGAACAACCTCCTCATAGTATGTTTGTATATGGTGGCTTGATTGATCCCGAAATCATATATAAGGCTGTAAGAGATAAAGATTATGAACTTTTGCCCGAGTATCTTCGGGAGGCTGCCGCTTTATCTCACAGTTCTTTATTACAGACAGCAGATGGTCAGCTTTGCGATTTAATTTTGGACAAAGCTTGCCTTGATACCGTATACTCAATGGGCAATAAAAGCTCTGATAAAGTAGTTCGTGAGTATTGTGAGCTTTTTGTAGCTTCGGCAAATATTAAGATTGCGGTAAGAGGGCTAAAGCTTTCAAGGTCTTATGATTTCATTTTAAAATCAATGGCAGAATGCGAGAGACTTAATATAAGAATGCTTGCTTTGTCTGCAACCAAAAGTCAGGATGATATATGCACATATCTTTTAAGTACCGACTATAAAACCGCTGTGCCTTTTATAAAAGAATCATTGTCTGCTTTTGAAAAATGGTGTGATAATTATCTTATGGAGAAAATGAAGGAGTATAAATCCGACCCATTCTCTCTTGCTCCTCTTGTTGCATATATTTTTGCAAAAGAAACAGAAATAAAGGCGGTAAGGCTTATTCTTACTGCAAAAGCAAACCGCCTTGATGATTCTGTAATTCGTGAAAGGATAAGGGAAATGTATGTATAAGGTAGCGGTGATTGGTGACAGAGACAGCATTTACGGCTTTGCCGCCCTTGGGCTTGATGTTTTTTATACCGAAACAGCAGAAGACGGTACTGCTGTTTTTAAGGAGATTACATCATCAGAGAGATATGCTGTCGTGTATATTACAGAGCAACTTGCCTCTTTAATAATGAATGAAATTGAAAAATACAGTTTTAAACCTTCACCTGCAATTATTCTTATACCCGGTGTTAAAGGCAATACAGGCGAAGGAATCAGAGCAGTAAAGAAATCGGTTGAAAAAGCTGTCGGTTCTGATATTCTAAACTAATCAACTATCCGTAGAAAGGATGATATAAAATGAGCGGTACTATCAGAAAAATAGCAGGACCTCTTGTTATTGCTGATAATATGCGTGATGCAAACCTTTTTGATGTTGTTCGTGTATCGAATCAGCGACTTATAGGTGAGATCATCGAAATGCACGGCGATGCAGCATCCATTCAGGTTTACGAGGAAACCTCAGGTCTTGCTCCCGGTGAGCCTGTTGAATCAACAGGAGCACCTCTTTCTGTAGAGTTGGGTCCCGGACTTATCTCTAACATTTACGATGGAATTCAGCGTCCTCTTGAAGAAATTATGCGTATTTCAGGAGCTAACTTGCATCGTGGTGTTGAGGTACCTTCTCTTTCAAGAGATAAAAAATGGCATTTTGAACCCTGTGTAAAAGCCGGGGATAAGGTGTGCTGTGGCGATATTATCGGAGTTGTTCAGGAAACAGATGTTGTAGAACATAGAATCCTTGTACCATTCAAATGTGACGGTGTTGTTAAAAGTATTACTGCAGGTGAATTTACTGTTGTAGATACAGTTTGTGTAATATCTCTTGACAAAGGCGGAGAAAAAGAACTTTCACTTATGCAGAAATGGCCTGTGCGTGTTCAAAGACCATATAAGCGTAAGCTTTCTCCTGACACTCCTCTTGTTACAGGTCAGCGTGTTATTGATACATTGTTCCCGATAACAAAGGGCGGTGTTGCATCTGTACCCGGACCTTTCGGCTCAGGCAAAACTGTTGTTCAGCATCAGCTTGCAAAATGGGCGGAGGCTGATATTGTAGTTTATATCGGATGCGGTGAACGCGGAAATGAAATGACAGATGTACTCGGAGAATTTCCAGAGCTTATTGACCCTAAAACAGGAAAGTCGCTTATGGAGAGAACAGTTCTGATTGCCAATACATCTGATATGCCTGTTGCCGCTCGTGAGGCTTCCATATATACCGGTATAACAATTGCAGAATATTTCAGAGATATGGGATATTCTGTTGCTCTTATGGCCGACTCCACATCCCGTTGGGCAGAGGCTCTTCGAGAAATGTCAGGTCGACTGGAAGAAATGCCTGGCGAAGAAGGCTATCCTGCATATCTGGGCTCTAGACTTGCTCAGTTTTACGAAAGAGCAGGTAAGGTTCAGACTCTCTCTTCTGATAGCAGAATCGGTACTCTTTCTGTTATCGGAGCTGTATCGCCTCCCGGCGGTGATATTTCCGAGCCGGTATCTCAGGCAACACTTCGTATTGTAAAGGTGTTCTGGGGACTTGATTCATCGCTTGCTTATAAACGTCATTTTCCTGCGGTGAATTGGCTTACAAGCTACTCATTGTATATTGATACTCTATCTTCATGGTTTGATGATAATATTTCTGCTGATTGGATGCAGTGCAGAACCCGATTGATGCAATTGCTTCAGGAGGAAGCCGAGCTTGAGGAGATAGTTAAGCTTGTCGGTATGGATGCTTTGTCATCACCCGACAGACTTAAGCTTGAAGCTGCCAGATCAATTCGTGAGGATTTCCTGCATCAGAATGCTTTTCACGAGATTGATACTTACACTCCTCTTCATAAACAGCTTATGATGATGAAGCTTATTCTCAGATTTTACGACAGAGCAAGCGAGGCTTTGGAGCTTAGTGCTGACATCAACGGGCTGGTTAATATGGGTGTTAGAGAAAGTATAGGAAGATTTAAATATGTTCCTGTGGATGAATGTGAAAAGCAGTATGAAGCAGTTTTGAATAATATTGAAAAAGAAATAGAAGAAATAATCAGCAAAGGAGGGGACTGATATGCCAAGAGAATACAGAACGATTCAGGAGGTAGCAGGTCCTCTTATGCTTGTTGAGGGCGTAGAAGGCGTAAGCTACAATGAGCTTGGTGAAATTGAGCTTGCAAGCGGTGAGGTTCGTCGCTGTAAAGTGCTTGAAATCAATGGTACAGATGCTCTTGTACAGCTTTTTGATTCTGCTGCAGGTATAAATCTTTCGGATTCAAAGGTTCGTTTCCTTGGCAGAAGTATGGAGCTTGCTGTTTCGCCCGATATGCTCTCAAGAGTTTTTGACGGAATGGGCAGACCTATAGATGACGGCCCTGACATCCTGCCTCAGAAACGACTTGATATTAATGGCTTGCCGATGAACCCTGCAGCCCGTAACTATCCTCAGGAATTTATTCAGACAGGTGTTTCTGCTATTGACGGTCTTAATACTCTGGTACGAGGACAGAAGCTTCCTATCTTTTCAGCATCAGGCTTACCTCATTCAAATCTTGCGGCGCAGATTGCAAGACAAGCAAAGGTTCGCGGTACAACAGAGCCCTTTGCTGTTGTTTTTGCTGCAATGGGTATTACCTTTGAAGAATCTAATTATTTTGTTGAAAGCTTTAAAGAAACAGGTGCCATTGACAGAACGGTTATGTTTATTAACCTTGCCAACGACCCAGCTATCGAGCGAATTTCTACACCTCGAATGGCTCTGACTGCGGCAGAGTATCTTGCCTTTGAAGAGAATATGCATGTACTTGTAATTCTTACTGATATTACAAACTATGCTGATGCCTTGCGAGAGGTTTCTGCCGCAAGAAAAGAAGTGCCAGGTCGACGAGGCTATCCCGGATATATGTATACCGACCTTGCATCTCTTTACGAGAGAGCAGGCAGACAAAAGGGCAAGAGTGGTTCGATTACCCTTATTCCTATTCTTACAATGCCGGAGGACGATAAAACTCATCCTATCCCTGACCTTACAGGATACATTACAGAAGGACAGATTATTCTTTCTCGTGAGCTTTACAGAAAAGGTGTAATGCCTCCTATTGATGTTCTTCCTTCACTTTCAAGACTTAAAGATAAGGGAATAGGTGAGGGCAAAACCCGAGCAGACCATTCCAATACAATGAATCAGCTTTTCTCTGCTTATGCAAGAGGTAAAGATGCAAAAGAACTTATGGTAATTCTCGGTGAAGCGGCACTTACAGATATAGACAAGCTCTATGCAAAATTTGCTCAGGAATTTGAAACGCAATATGTTTCGCAAGGGTATCTGACCGACAGAAGCATTGAAGAAACTCTTGATTTGGGCTGGGAACTTTTAAGAATTCTTCCTCGTTCCGAGCTTAAACGTATTGATGATAAATATCTTGATATGTACTACGATAAAAAGTGATGGGGTGGTTAAATGGCTACAACGCAAATTAATCCTACCCGAATGGAACTCACTCGCCTTAAAAAGAAGCTTGCTACTGCTACCCGAGGTCATAAACTCTTAAAAGATAAGCGTGATGAGCTTATGCGTAGGTTTCTTGATATGGCACGATTGAATCGTGAACTCAGACTTAAGGTCGAAAAAGCGATTTCGGATGCTAATAAAAACTTCGTACTTGCAAGTGCGTCTATGTCTCAGCAGGCACTTTCTTTGGCTTTGCTTGCACCTAAACAGGAGGTTCTTATAGATGTATCTTATAAGAACATTATGAGTGTTGATACTCCCGAATTTAAGGTACACACAAGAACTCCTGATGAAAATGATATTTACTGTTATGGTTTGGCTTTTACATCAGGCGATATGGATAATGCTGTTTCTTCTTTAGCGGCAGTCCTTCCGGATATGCTTAGACTTGCAGAGATAGAAAAGTCCTGTCAGCTACTTTCTGCTGAAATTGAAAAAACTCGTCGCCGTGTTAATGCACTAGAGCATGTTTTAATTCCGCAAACAAAAGAGAGTATAAGGTTTATTTCAATGAAGCTTGATGAAAACGAAAGAGCAACTCAAACAAGACTTATGAAGGTCAAAAGTATGGTGCTTCAGAAAGCTCATAATTACTAACGTTTATAGAAATAAAAATTACGCCGTTGTAGTAACATCGGCGTAATTTTTTATTACAATATTGTTGTTTGAAATCCTGTTACATTAGTGATAAACTCTTCCATACAATAAAGGAATAGAGCAGATTTTTTGATTTTTATGGTCTCTTATTACTTATTTTAATACTATATTTTTCTTTGACACAATCTATAGTGTCAGGTAAAACATTTATTTCAACATTTGGGTGAGTGTAATGCTAAAATATAATTCAGTAAGCGGTATATCAGTACTGATAGTTGTACTGATTATTATAGCCGCTTCGGTAGGTTGTTCAGTTCAAAAAGATAATTTTGATGTCAGCGGAATGACTAATGATGAAGATTTTAATAAAGCTGTTATCAGTACAGTTGATGATATTAAAAATGTTGTAACGGATGATGATAAACTTGTAATCAACTATTTTGATGCTTATACGTGGATAATTCTTTTTAATGATGATAATATGCCAAAGAAAATGGTGTATATTTATAGGTTCGAAAACAGAGAAGAAGCTTTAAAAATGACTGATATACGAAAAAGTGAGCTTGAAAAAAACAGAACGATGAAAGTTGAGTCTTGCAGAAATATTGAAGAATATGTTGTTGCAGAACTTATCGATACAAGCTTTGATAATATATCAAGAGAAACCCTTGAGAATAATTTTAACGGCTTGATTGTATACTAAAAAGGACGATGCAAATCGCATCGTCCTTTTTACTTTAATGTGTAATCTTATTTACTTCTTCTTTTTTTAATTTCTTTGCAGGTTTTTCAAGCGTATATACAAGAACAATAAGTAGTAATTCTATGTATGTAAGCATTGGGAATAAGAGTATGGGACGAATCTCAGCAGAAATTATTGATAAAACAGCAACTCCTATAATAGAAACACCAATCAGAATAGAAGTAAAGAGTGTTGCAAAAACTCTGTTATACATTCGTCCTTCAAGGGTTAGGGTAGCAATAATAAAGGGATATATCGCCAGAACAATAATTGAAAATCCTAAAAGCTTAATTACTGTGTTATCGCCGGCAGCTATAAAGAATATAATATATCCTAATGCTAATAGTGCACAAATAACATAAGCGGGCATTTTAGCAAAAGAAATTTTCTTTGTTTTCATTAACAGGAGAATACTTGTTATCCATGTAATCGGAATGATTGAAAGAACTGCTGTGAAAACTCCTGTTGGGTGGGGATAAAACTCTACTCCGTCTGAACGAAAAAGTAAAGAGAAATCGGTAAAAGGTAATACGAGCATTAAAATAGCTATGATAATCATAGCTATAAAGGGCTTCTTGTTTTCTTTAAGTGCAGGGTTTCTAACGATTTTCATGATCTCATCCTTTTGGGTTTGTATCTTGAAGTTTTTTTATTTGATTTTACTATTTTAGTGCTTAATGTGAAGACAGCAGGCAGTAATGCCGTAACAGATGCATAAGTGAAGCTGAGAATATCATATATATTGTATATGTCGTATTCAATGATTTTTGCTCTGTCTACGGTAACAAAAATTACAGCTGTAATTGTTAAAGCAGAGAATACAAGAACAATCAGGTTATTAGGAAGAAGACCTAATGAGTAAAGAAGCGTCAGCAGGCATAACAGCATAAACAATGCGTAAATGCCAATATTTACAAGATAGCTTGTATAATCCGCTGTCATCGAAAATTGCTCTATAAATGACTTGTATTCTTTATAAACGTTAATTTTATACACAAAGGGGTATATTGTAGTCAATAAACCGATAAAGCTAGGAATTGCTATAACTTTTGTATTTTTATAAACAGCGAAGATAACCGATGCAATAATGATACTGATTGCAAATAAAGCTTTTAATATATAAAAAAAGCTGTTTGTAGGCATCTCGGTTAAAGGAGAACTTTTCTTTATAAAGTAAACTATTGTTGGTGAAATCATAAAGGCACCGGAAATAAGTGATAATATGATTATTGCAACTCGAAAATATAAAGAACGTTCTTTAACAACAGGTATTCTTTTGAATATAGAAGTCACATACATTCCTCCGTTCATATAATATTTTATCACACACTCGATTTTTTTCAATAGAATATTCAAAAAATTAAGACATTAGTAATATTTTAATAATAAGGTTATTTTTAGCTACGGGGTGTATTATATTGATATGCAGAATTGTTGAACTGAAAAACAAAGAGGTTATTAATAGCTGTAACGGATGCAGAATAGGCTTTGTAGATGATGTGGAGGTTGATACGGTTACATCGCAGATTAAGTCGATTATAGTATTCGGAAGACCAAAGTGTATGGGAATAATGGGGAGAACAGATGATATTATCGTACCCTGGTCGGATATAAAGCTAATTGGTGAGGATACTATATTGGTGGATACTTCTGTTAAATATCAACAAAAAAAATCAAGACCTCAAAAGTATTTTAGTTAGTTCGTATGTTCGAAAAATTTGTGTTATATGGCAATAGCAACGAAGAAGAGTTCTAAATATTGTGCAAAATAACGAATCAAAATTCGTAATGAGAAAAATAGCTCGATTATAATTCTTATACAGAACTAAAGTTTGTGTCTGGAAATTTTGCAAAAATTAAAAAAGTATGCTTTAATACCACTTGAGATTGTGTGATTAAGCAATATTACCGCTTAAAAACAACGCTTTCGAAAATCGACACGGATGGTCAAAATTTATGATTTCTGTTAAAATCCTTGGCTTCAATCCTGTTGAGTGACATTTTCGGCTGAGTTGTCCAAGGATACCTTCAGCGCTTCATAATTACATCGTTATGTGGCGTGGATGTGAGCTACTTGTTCTTGGTATCCGTAAATAAGGAGGACGAATTTTATGAAACTATTCAAAAGGTTGGCTGCCGTAGTATCTCTTTCACTTATCATATCAATCATTATTGTTCCTTGTGCAGTGTTTTTTGCAAACGCTCAGTCTGTTGAAAACAACACAAAGAATATTGTAAACAACGAAAATATTATAGAAAACCGTGTAACACAGAAGTTTGTAGACGAGAAGAACTTGTCTGATAAGCAGGATGTTGAAACTATTGAGCGTGCTCAGATGTTTGAGGATGCCAAGGTTGAGGCACAGAAGACTGCAGAAGAAGTTAAGAAAGCTAACGAGGCAGTAAGTGATGTACATCCTAACGCATCTGTTAGTACAAACAGCAAGTATCTTCTTGAAATTGCAAATCCCGATGATTCTTATATCGGTTATTCAATCAGCCTCACAGATTACGACAGAGATATTCTGGAAAGACTTGTAATGGGTGAAGCAGGCGGTGAAGGTTTTATCGGATGCTGCCTTGTTGCACAGGCGATCAGAGATACAATGATTTCAGACGGCTATAAGTCTGTAGAATCCTTAAGAACAAGCATGGGCTATTACGGCTCTCTTTATGTAACACCCAACGAGGATGCTCTTAACGCAGTTAAGTTTATCTTTGATGAGGGTGGTGCGGCTGTTCAGCACAATATTGTTTACTTCTATGCTCCTGCAATCTGCACAAGCGGATTCCACGAGTCTCAGGAGTTTGTTGTTGCCCATAACAGTCACAGATTTTTTGACAGATGGTAATGGAAGGCAGTCGCTTTTGCGGCTGCTTTTTTATTTGATCGATTTATATTTAAAATATATAATAAAATAACATTATAAATTCAAAAAAAGCTTGACAAATACTGCATATTTTGGTATAATTCTCAAGCACTACGCACGGCAGACTTGCTCAGGAGGTGTACCTTTGCGGTATAAATACGAGCAAAATTCAAAAGTTTGTCGGAGGTTTAACCTTAGGAGGAATAAACATGTCAGTAGTATCTATGAAACAGCTCCTCGAAGCTGGCGTACACTTTGGTCACCAGACCAGAAGATGGAACCCTAAGATGGCTGAGTACATCTTCACAGAGAGAAATGGTATCTATATCATCGATCTTCAGAAGACAGTTAAGAAGCTCGAAGAAGCTTACAGCTTCATCCGTGAGGTTTCTACAGAAGGCAAGTCCGTTCTTTTTGTTGGTACAAAGAAGCAGGCTATGGACAGCGTTAAGGAAGAGGCAGAGCGTGCAGGCGCTTACTTCGTAAATGCTCGTTGGCTCGGCGGTATGCTCACAAACTTCACAACTATCCGTCGCAGAATCGGAAGACTCAAGCAGCTTCGTGCTATGGAGGCTGACGGTACATTTGATCTTCTTCCCAAGAAGGAAGTTATCAAGATGAAGCTTGAAATCGAGAAACTCGAGAAGTTCCTCGGTGGTATTGAGAATATGGAAGAGATGCCCGGTGCACTCTTTATCGTAGACCCCAGAAAAGAAAAGATCGCTGTTGCAGAAGCAAAGAAGCTCGGTATTCCCGTTGTTGCTATTGTTGATACAAACTGTGATCCTGATGAGATTGATTACGTAATTCCCGGTAACGACGATGCTATCCGCGCAGTTAAGCTTATTGCCGGCGCAATGGCTTCCGCTATTATCGAGGGCAGAGAGGGCCAGATGGGTGCTGCTGCTATCGTTGAGGACGATGCAGAGGAAGAAACTGCAAAGCCCGCTCCCAAGAAGAGAAGAACAACTAAGAAGGCTGACGAGGCTCCCACAGAGTCTGCAGACGCTGAGTAATTTAGCATATTACCTTAATATATTGAAAGGATGTACGTAAAATGAGTTTTACAGCACAGGACGTTAAAGCATTAAGAGAAAAAACCGGTTGCGGTATGATGGACTGTAAGAAGGCTCTTACAGAGGCTAACGGCGATATGGACGCTGCTATCGATTTCCTTCGTGAGCAGGGTCTTGCAAAGCAGGCTAAGAAGGCTTCCAGAATCGCAGCAGAGGGTATTGCTTATGCTCTTACAAACGATACAAATACAGCAGGTGTTGTTATTGAAGTTAACTCTGAGACAGACTTCGTTGCAAAGAACGTTGACTTCCAGAATTTTGTAAACACTTGTGCACTTACAGTTATCGAGAACAGCCCCGCTGATGTTGATGCTCTCAAGGCTTGCACAGCTTCAGGCACTGATATGACAGTTGAGGCTCTTCTTCAGGAGAAAGTTCTTACAATCGGTGAGAACCTCCAGATCAGACGTTTCGAGCGTTTTGATGCTCCTTGCGTAGGTTACGTTCACGCTGGCGGTAAGATCGGCGTTATGGTTACATTTGATACTGATGTTGATACAACATCCGATGCTTTCGTTGCTTGCGGTAAAGACGTAGCAATGCAGATTGCTGCTCTCAGCACACCTTACCTCAATGCAGAGGCAGTTCCTGCTGATGTTCTCGAGCACGAGAAGAAGATCATGCGTGAGCAGCTTCTCAACGAAGGTAAGCCCGAGCAGATCATCGAGAAGATCCTCGGCGGTAAGGTTCAGAAGTTCTACAAAGAGAACTGTCTTGTAAACCAGGAGTTCGTTAAGAACAACGACCTTACAATTCAGCAGTATGTTGATTCTGTTGCTAAGGAGCTCGGCGGGTCAATTGCTATCACAGGCTTTGTTCGTTACGAAAAAGGCGAGGGCATCGAGAAGCGTCAGGACGACTTTGCTGCAGAAGTAGCTGCAATGGTTAAATAATTTATGTTTTTTCAAAAACAGTGTCTGGTTTCAGGCACTGTTTTTTTGTGTAAATTTTTTAAAATACTTTAAAATAAAATTATATATTCCTTTACAAATTATTCTAAATGATGTATTATTATAATAACTATATAATGCATTTTGGGGGTGCACTCAATGGAACCAAAATATAAAAGAATTTTACTTAAGCTTTCCGGTGAATCTCTTGCAGGAAATCAAAAAAGCGGTATTGATTTTGACACCGTTCTTAAAATCTGCGAACCCATCAAGAAGTGCGTAGAAATTGGCTGTCAGGTTGCTATCGTTGTTGGCGGCGGTAACTTCTGGAGAGGCAGAACCAGCGGCAAGATGGACCGTACCCGAGCAGATCACATGGGAATGCTTGCAACATCCATTAATGCTCTTGGTGTTTGTGATGCCCTTGAGCAGTTAGGTGTTGATACTCGAGTACAGACTGCTATTTCTATGAGAGAGATTGCCGAGCCTTATATCAGAGGCAAGGCTATCCGCCATCTTGAAAAGGGCAGAGTTGTTGTTTTCGGTTGCGGTACAGGTAATCCTTTCTTTTCAACCGATACCGCTGCATCTCTTCGTGCTGCAGAGATTGAAGCTGATATAATTATGAAGGCTACCATGGTTGACGGCGTATACGATAGCGATCCTAAGCTTAACGATAACGCTGTTAAGTTCGATAATCTTTCTTTCTCTGATGTTGTGGAGAAGCAGTTAAAGGTAATGGATGGTACTGCTGCAACTATGTGCCGTGAGAATGAAATTCCCATTCTTGTTTTCAGTATTGAAAGACCTATGAATATCTATGATGCTGTATGTGGCGAAAACATCGGTACTCTTGTTAACTGATAAATTTTATTGGAGGATATTATTATGGATAAAACAATAAAAAAAGCCGAAGAATCAATGCAGAAGCGTGTTGATTATCTTGAAAGTGAATATGCCAGAGTAAGAGCCGGCAGAGCAAACCCCGGTGTACTTGATAAAGTAATGGTAGATTATTACGGCACTCCCACACCTGTTCAGCAGCTTGCTGCTATCAATGTAGCAGAAGCAAGAACTCTTACAATTCAGCCTTGGGATGCATCAGCTCTCAAAGGTATTGAGAAAGCAATCCTTACTTCCGACATCGGCATCAATCCCCAGAATGACGGTAAGTGCATTCGTCTGGTATTTCCTCCTCTCACAGAGGACAGACGTAAGGAAATCGTTAAAGAAATTGCTAAGAACGCAGAAGATACCAAGGTTCAGGTTAGAAACGAGCGCAGAGATGCCATCGAAGCTTTGAAGAAACTCAAGAAGAATTCTGAAATTACTGAGGATGACCTTGAAGATGGTCAGGAAAAGATTCAGAAAATCACAGATAAATTTATCAAAAAGATTGATGAACTCTGCCAGAAGAAGCAGAAAGAAATTATGGAGATCTAATTCTTATGTCATTTCTTTTTTTAGGGCGTAATAAGAATAATAAAAAGAGGAAGGATAGCAATCTTGCTGTCCTTCCGCAACATATCGGCATTATTATGGACGGAAATGGCAGATGGGCAAAAAAACGCGGTTTGCCAAGAAGTGCAGGTCATACAGCAGGTGCTAAGAATTTCCGTACTATAACAAGATACTGCAGTGATATTGGTATCAAATACCTTACTGTTTATGCTTTTTCAACAGAGAATTGGAAAAGACCTCAGGAAGAGGTTTCTGCACTTATGAATCTCTTTAAACAGTATCTTGAAGAAGCTCTTTCTGATTTTAAGGACGATAGCATTGTTGTTCGTTTTATCGGAGATACTACTGCTTTTTCGCCTGAGCTTCAGGAGCTTATAAAGAGAACTCAGGAAGAATCTGCCAATAGATCCGGTATGGTACTCAACATTGCTATGAACTATGGCAGTCGTGATGAAATTATTATGGCTGTAAAAAATATATCTCAGAAGGTAAGCTCAGGGGAAGTTTCGTTAGAAGATATTGATGAGAATATGATTTCTTCAAGTCTTTATACTGCAGGCCAGCCGGATCCCGATCTGGTAATCAGACCCAGCGGTGAATACAGAATTTCCAATTTTCTTTTGTGGCAGTCTGCATATACCGAGTATATTATTCTCGATAAGCTATGGCCGGACTTTTCTACTGATGACTTGGATAATGCACTTGTTGAATTTAACAACCGAAACAGAAGATTCGGTGGGGTATGACTTTGATTTGTTTTGGAGGACAGTATGAAAACTCGAATTATAACAGCCGCTGTTGGTGTGCTGTTTGTTGTATTACTGATGATATTCGGCGAGCAATGGCCTTTCCTTTTTGCAATTGTTTTTGGACTTGCTAATGCTATTGCTTGTGTGGAGTTCTTAACTGCAAGAAAATTGCAGAAAAGTCCTCTGATTATGATAACAACCCTCATATATGCACTTGCAATGCCTATGATAGCAATAACTTCTTTATGGTATTTGCCATTGTATCTTTACACTCTTCTGATGTTTACATATATGATTATCCTCAGATTCAGCGTAAATATCAAAGATATTACATTCGGCTTCTCCGGAGTTTTCGTTATTTCCTGCGGATTTGCGTTGCTTTCAAGACTTGTAATAACAAGCGGCGGGTGGCATAGCTTTTTCTTTGTAATTTCAGTTGTCGGTCCTTGGTGTGCAGACAGTGCTGCTTATTTCGCAGGAAGCTTCCTTGGCAAAAGAAAGCTTTGTCCAACAATCAGTCCTAATAAAACCGTTGAAGGTGCTATGGGCGGTATAGTTGGCTCTGTTGTCGGTGTAATGCTTGCGGGTATTATCTTTCGTTTCATTGTTTATAGCAGTATAACTATTAATTTCTGGGCATTGCTTGTAATAGGTGTGTTCTGTTCTGTTGTTTCTATTATCGGAGATTTGATTTTCTCTGTTATCAAAAGAGACTGCGGTATAAAGGATTATGGTTCTCTTATGCCAGGTCATGGCGGTTTGCTTGATAGAATAGACTCGGTTCTCTTCTGTGTACCCTTTGTTTATTTTATATCAGAGACTTGGGGTTTATTATCATTACAAATCTGATTTGTTACTAAATTTCGGAAATAATAAGGTTGTGACATTATGACAGATTCGTTGGTCATTCTCGGCTCTACAGGTTCAATCGGAACCCAGACCCTTGATGTTGCAAGAAAATATAATATAGATATTAAAGCTTTGACTGCATTCAGTAATGTAAAGCTTTTGGAAGAGCAGATTCGCTCTTTTAAACCATCGGTTGCTGTAATGTATGACGAAAAATCAGCCAATGATTTAAAGCAGAGAATTGCAGATACTAACACAAAGGTTCTCTGCGGTATGGATGGTCTTATTGAAGCATCTTCAATGCAGGATGCTCAAGTTGTATTGAATGCTTTGGTAGGAATGGTGGGTCTTGAGCCCACCCTTGCTGCTTGTAAGGCTGGAAAAACAATAGCTCTTGCAAATAAAGAAACCCTTGTAGCAGGCGGTGAGCTTGTTATGAATACTGTAAAAGATAACGGTGTTTCTCTTTTGCCTGTTGATAGCGAGCACAGTGCTATTTTTCAGTGCTTGCAGGGTTGCCCCGAAAAGAAATATCTAAAAAAACTTATCCTCACTGCTTCGGGCGGACCTTTCTTCGGTAAGAAAAGAGATGAGCTTAAAGATGTAACAGTTAAAGAAGCTTTAGCTCATCCAAACTGGAGCATGGGTGCAAAGATTACCGTTGACAGCGCAAGTATGATGAATAAAGGTCTTGAGATTATCGAGGCAAGATGGCTTTTTGATATGCAAGCTGATGATATTGATGTGGTTGTGCATCGTCAAAGTATTATACATTCTCTTATTGAATTTCAGGATAATTCTGTGCTTGCACAGCTTTCACAGCCTGATATGAGAATTCCAATCCAGTATGCTCTCACATATCCCGACAGAGTAGAGTCACCTGTTAAAGAGTTAGACCTTACATCTATCGGTACATTTACTTTTGATAAACCGGATTACGAAACTTTTGAATGCCTTAGTGCTTGCAAGAAGGCACTTTCAAAGGGCGGTACATCTCCGGCTATTGCCAATGGTGCCAATGAAGCGGCAAATCTCCTTTTCAGAGAAGGCAAGATTTCCTTCCTTAAAATTGGAGAGCTTGTCAGCGGTGCGGTTGATTCATTGCCTTCTGTTCCTATTAAAACACTTTCTGATGTCCTTAATGCTGACAAAACGGCACGTGAATATGTTTATTCTTCTATCTAAATTTTCGGAGTGATTATATTTGACTTTTACAGGTGTACTTACAACATTTGGTTTGATTGTGATTGGTGTCCTGCTTTTTGAACTTATTATTTTATTTCACGAAGGCGGACATTTTATTGCTGCAAAGCTTTCAAAAGTAAAAGTTAATGAGTTTTCTTTGGGTATGGGTCCTAAACTTTTTTCCTTTAAAAAGGGTGAGACCACATACTCTCTTCGAGTTCTTCCTATTGGCGGCTTTTGCGCAATGGAGGGTGAGGACGAGGATAGCCCCAATCCTCGTGCATTCAATAACGTTAATTTCTTTAAACGAATGATTATTATTGTTGCAGGAGCATTTATGAATATAGTATTCGGACTTATTCTTATGTTCTTCCTTTTGCTTCCCAATAAGGAGTTTGCAACTACTACCGTTCAGGATTTTACACCCTATGCATATACAGCCAATTGTGGCTTGCAAGAGGGTGACAAGATTATTTCTATTGACGGTTATCGTATAAACAATTCTATGGATCTTTCTTATGTTCTTGCTACCTTAAAGGTTCAGAATGTAGAGGGAGATTCTTTGCAGATTTATAAGCAAGATTGTGCCAATGCCCTTTATAACCTCTGTATTGAGAATGATGTTTTCAGTTCTGAAAGTGATAAAGAATGGGCAGCTTCAGTTAAAGCAGAGATGTATAAAAGAATTGATGCACTCAATGATGCATCTACAAAAGAAAATGCTGATCTTCTTTTAAAAGAAAGTGCCGAATCTTTATACTCTTATTTTAATGCGAAAGAGTATGACTTGCCTGAAATTGAAATTCGCGATTCAAGACAGAGATTCAGAGCTGACGTTGTTGTAAAAAGAGATGGAGAAAAGGTAACTCTTAAGGATGTTGATTTCTTCACTTATTTACCACAAAAGGATTCCGAACCTCAGCTTGCAACGGATTTTTATCTTGAGTTTAAAGATAAAACCTTCTTCACACTTATAGGTGAAACAGGAAGTCAGACCGTTTCTGTTGTTCGTATGGTCGGAGATTCTCTTATAAGCCTTGTAAAAGGTGAATTCGGCTTTTCTGATGTATCGGGTCCTATAGGTGCGGCATCCGCTACAGTTGATGTTGCAAAAGCAGGTCTTGAAACAAGCTTTGGTGATGCAGTGCTTAACATCGTATATGTTATGATGGTCATTTCTGTTAACCTTGGTATTGTTAATATGCTTCCTTTCCCGGCACTCGACGGCGGTAGATTTGTGTTCCTGCTTATTGAAGCAATTTTCAGAAAGCCGATTCCGAGAAAAGTTGAGTCAGTTATTAATGGATTAGGTCTCGGTCTTCTTCTTATTTTTATTTTGATAGTATCACTTAAAGATGTTTGGGTTTTGATTTTTTGAGGTGACTTATGTCAAAGATTTCTGTAAAAGCCGGTAATGTTATTATAGGAAACGGTGCACCCGTATCAATTCAGTCTATGCTGAATACACCTGCACACGATATTGAGGCAAGTGTATTGCAGGCAAAAAAGCTTGAGGCAGCAGGTTGTGAGATAATCCGTGCAGCTGTTCCTGATAAGGAAAGTGTTAAACTTATTGAAGCTTTAAAGAATGCTGTATCCGTGCCTGTTGTTGCTGATATTCATTTTGATTATAAACTCGCTCTTGAGTGTGTTGCTGCCGGTGTTGATAAAATTCGCATTAACCCCGGTAACATTGGCTCTGAAGATAGAGTCAAGGCTGTTGCAGATGCCTGTAAATCAAATGGTATTCCCATCAGAATCGGCGTGAATTCAGGTTCTCTTGAAAAATCAATTCTTGCTAAATACGGCCACCCCACAGCAGAAGCACTGTGCGATAGTGCCTTGTATCATGCTTCGCTTTTAGAAAAATTTGATTTCTATGATATTGTTCTTTCTATGAAATCTTCTTCTGTACCTACTATGGTTAAAGCTTATGAGCTTGCAAGTGAGAGATGTGATTATCCCTTGCATCTCGGTGTTACCGAAGCTGGTACCGAATACAGCGGAATTATTAAATCCTCAGCAGGTATAGGTGCCTTACTTTTACACGGTATCGGTGATACTATCCGAGTTTCTCTTACCGCTGACCCTGTCAGAGAAGTTGTTGCCGCTAAAGAGCTTCTTAAATCTATCGGTTTGCGTAATGATGGTATTAAGTTCGTTTCTTGTCCCACCTGCGGCAGAACAAAGATTGATCTTATATCCCTTGCTAATACTGTTCAGGATAAGCTTATTGGTGTTAATAAGAACATTACAGTTGCTATTATGGGCTGTGCTGTCAACGGCCCGGGAGAAGCAAAAGAAGCTGACATAGGTGTTGCAGGAGGCGACGGTTGCGGTCTTATTTTCCGCAAAGGCGAGATTCTGTATAAAGTCCCTGAAGAAAATATTGTAGATGCATTACTTGATGAAATTGAAAAAATATGAATGTTAAAATATAAGGAGTAACGAATGCTTACAGTAAGAGCCTTATTAAAAGGCTATAATATTGATGACGGCTTTCTTTCTGAAACTGCCGCAAACGGAAAAATAGAAAAAGTAATAGTGAATAAAGAAAAGCGTACAGTGAATTTCACTGTACGCTTTAGTGACATTGTGGATAGAGAAGAGTTGCGTGCTCTGGAAAATGTAATTATAGGTTCCGATCTTCAGCTATTTGCTTCAACTTTTTATCCTGTATTTGATGTTGATTTTAAGGTGGATTATTACCCCAATATTCTTAAAGAAGTATGCAGAAGAATATTGCCGATAAATAAGATTGTTTCGGATAGCGTAATGACCTTGAACGAGGATGATACCATTACAATCGAGCTTTTTCACGGCGGTAAATCCTGCCTTGAAAAGTTTAACTTTGACAAGGAGCTCTTGACAATTCTTCGGGATGAGTTCGGATTTAATGCAGGTGCTGTAAGTTATTCAGGACTTACAGAGATAACTCAGGAGGATGACGAATATCTTGAGAGTATTCGTCATTATGAAGAAACTCTTACTCGTCAGGAGAACGAGGCAGCTCTTGAGTTTCAGAAAGTTTCTCTTGATCCTAACTTACCACCGCAGGAGATTGAAGTGCGTAAAGATAAGCTTCTTTATCCCAGTGTGTATCCCGGTTCTGCCAGACCTCTTTGGGGCAGAGCGATTAAAAGTAAGACACAGCCTATTAACACTCTTACCTTTGATAGTGGCAAGGTTACCGTTTGGGGCGATATATTCAATTTGGAGACAAAGGTTACTAAGTCCGGTGATAAGAATATTATCTCAATTTACATAACTGACTATACCGGCTCCGTTATGCTCAAGGTTTTTGCTCCTATTGCTGAGTGCAAGCCCTTGGAGAATATCAAAAAAGGTAATACCATAATCGCAAAGGGCGATTATGAGTTTGACCCTTTTATGAAGGCTTATGTAATAAATTGCTGTTCAATAATGCTTGCAGAAAAATTTAAGGTTGTAGATAACGCACCAAAGAAGAGAGTCGAGCTTCATCTGCATACAAATATGTCTGCTCTTGATGCCTTAACTCCTGCAGGAGATCTTATTAACCGTGCTGCTCAGTGGGGACATTCTGCAATTGCAATTACAGACCACGGTGTAGCTCAGGCTTTTCCTGATGCAATGAATGCTTGTGAGGACCTTGAATATAAAGGTAAATATATTAAGATTATTTATGGCACAGAAGCATACTTTGTAAATGATGTTGTAAATGTTGTTAAGGGTGTAAGCAGTGAGTCTTTCGACGGTGAGTTTATTTGCTTTGATTTTGAAACAACAGGTCTTTCTGCAAAGAAGAACAGAATTATAGAAATTGGAGCTGTTCTCGTAAAGAACGGCAAGATTGAAGATACATTCTCAACTTTTGTAAATCCTCAAGAGCCCATTCCTGCAAAGATTAAAGAAATCACAGGTATTGATAGCAGTATGGTGGCTTCTGCTCCTTTAGAAGCAGAAGCGTTGAGAGATTTTCTCGACTTCTGCGGTGATCGTGTATTGGTTGCTCATAATGCAGATTTCGATGTGTCGTTCCTTACATCAGCTTGCGAAAGACTGGGTATTGAAAAAGACTTTACATCCCTTGATACACTTGCTCTTTCAAGAACTATTCTCAAGGATATTGAAAATTGCAAGCTTGATACAGTTGCAAGATACCTAAGATTACCTGATTTTAATCATCACAGAGCTGTAGATGATGCAAATATCCTTGCTCAGATTTTCATAGAGCTTTTAAGCCGTCTTAAATCTGATTATAAATTCGAGAATATTTCAGAGATTAATGCGGGTATCTTTGGCGGTAAATATAAAGATTTGCCCTCCTATCACCAGATTATTCTTGTTAAAAATAAGGTTGGACTTAAAAACCTTTATAAACTTATTTCTTATTCACATCTTGATACCTTCTATAAAAGACCGAGAATACTTCGCACGACCCTTGATAAACATAGGGAAGGTCTTATTATCGGTTCTGCTTGTGAAGCAGGTGAGCTTTTCCGTGCTATTTTTGAGAAGAAGCCCGAGCGTGAGATCATGCAGATTGCATCCTATTACGATTATCTTGAGATTCAGCCCGAAGGAAATGATTCCTTTATGATTCAGAAGGGTATGGTTAAGGATGTTGAGGAAATCAGAGATATTAACAGAAAGATTGTTGCTTTAGGCGAAAAACTTAATATTCCTGTTGTAGCAACCTGTGATGTTCATTTCCTTGACCCACACGATGCAGAATATAGAAAGATATTACAAGCCGGTCAGGGATATTCCGATGTAGACAATCAGGCTCCTCTGTATTTCAGAACAACAGCAGAGATGCTTGAGGAGTTCAAATATCTTGGCGAAGAAAAGGCTTACGAGATAGTTGTTGAAAACACAAATATGATAGCGGATAATGTAGAGAAAATCCGTCCTATCCCCAAGGAAAACTATCCTCCTTTCATCGATGGCGCAGAAGAACAGCTTATGGAGATTGTTTGGCGCAGAGCTAAAGAACTCTATGGTGATCCGTTGCCTGATATTGTTAAACAGCGACTTGATAAGGAGCTTGGTGCTATTACTACTTACGGCTTCTCTGTGCTATATATGACCGCACAGAAGCTTGTTGCAAACTCCGAGGCACACGGTTACCTTGTAGGTTCCCGTGGTAGTGTAGGTTCATCCTTCGTGGCAACTATATCAGGTATTTCCGAGGTTAATCCCTTGGCACCTCATTATATTTGTCCCAATTGTAAGCACAGCGAGTTTATTCTTGACGGCAGTGTTGGTTCAGGTTTTGATTTGCCTCCCAAGGATTGTCCTGAATGCGGTCATGAAATGAATCGTGATGGTCACGAAATTCCCTTTGAAACCTTCCTCGGATTTAAGGGCGATAAGGTTCCTGATATTGACCTTAACTTCAGTGGTGAATTCCAGTCAAGCTCCCATAGATATACCGAGGAGCTTTTCGGCAAAGATAATGTTTTTAAAGCAGGAACTATCTCCACACTTAAAGATAAAACTGCATTCGGTTTTGTTAAGAAATTTGAGCAGGAGAGAGGCATAAATCTTGGAAAAGCAGAGGAAGAACGTCTTGCTTCTGGCTTTACAGGTGTAAAACGAACAAGCGGTCAGCATCCCGGCGGAATGGTTGTTGTTCCTAAAGGAATGGAGATTTACGATTTCTGTCCTGTTCAGCATCCTGCGGATGATACAGAATCCGATAATATCACAACGCACTTTGATTTCCATTCCATTCACGATAATATCTGTAAGCTTGATGAGCTTGGACACGATGTTCCTACAATTTACCATTATCTTGAGGAATTCACAGGTATTCCTGTTATGCAGGTTCCTATGAGCGATCCTAAGGTTATGTCACTTTTTCATTCAACAGAGGCTTTAGGAGTTACACCCGAGGATATTGATTCGGTTACAGGCACATTCTCTTTGCCCGAGCTTGGTACACCCTTTGTACGTCAGATGCTGGTTGATGCACAACCTCGTACTTTTACAGACCTTCTGCAGATTTCAGGTCTTTCTCATGGTACCGATGTTTGGATCGGCAATGCTGCTGACCTTATTCGTGACGGTGTTTGTACAATTTCTGAGGTTATCGGTACCCGAGATTCCATTATGACATACCTTATGCATAAGGGACTGGACCCTTCAATGGCTTTTAAGATTATGGAGATTGTTCGTAAGGGTAAGGCGACAAAACTCCTTACTGAAGAGCATATACAGGCAATGAAGGATCACAACGTACCTCAGTGGTACATAGATTCTTGTATGAAGATCAAGTATATGTTCCCGAAAGCTCATGCTGCCGCTTATATGATTGCTGCACTTCGTCTTGGTTGGTATAAAGTGCATAAACCTGCTGAGTATTATGCCGCTTATTTTACCGTTCGCGGTGAAGATTTTGATGGTGTAACAGCTCTTAAGGGTAAGCAGGCGGTAGTTAATAAGATGAATATGATTACTCAGAAGGGCTTTGAGGCTACTGCAAAAGAGAAGACCGAGTATGCCACACTTCAGATTATTAACGAGATGCTTGCCCGTGGTATTGAGCTTTTGCCTATTGATATATATAAATCTGATTCAAAACGATTTATGATTGAAGATGGAAAACTCAGACTTCCTTTCTCTTCTATTGCAGGTATCGGTGAGTCTGCGGCAATTGCTCTTGCTGAATGCGGTAAGAAGGGCGAGTATTTCTCAATCGAGGAGTTACAGCAGAAAACAAAGGTTACAAAGGCTGTTATCGAGTCTTTAAGAGAAATCGGTTCTCTTAAAGGTTTGCCCGAAAGTTCTCAGATTTCACTTTTTGGCGATTTTTGATGTTTTAATATTTTACTTGACGGAGTTGCAATAAGTATGTTTTTTAAGATTTATACCCTCGGGTGCAAAGTTAATCAGTACGAGTCTGAGTATATGCGACAGATTATGACACTCGACGGATATACTTATACAGAGGATGACACAAAAGCTCAGATATTTATTGTCAACTCCTGTTCTGTTACGGCGGTCAGCGACTCTAAATGTCGAAAACTTCTCAGAAAGCTCAGACGTGAAAATCAGGATTGTATTATTATGCTTTGCGGCTGTATGTCTCAAGCATTTCCACGGAAATATGAAAACTTCGAGGTATGTGATATTGTTATTGGTAACACTACCAGAAGCAGAGTGACCGAATACATTTCCGAATTTATAAAACATGGAGAACAAATAATTGATATTCAGGATCACGACAGAAAGAATGAATGTTTTGAGGAATACTTTGTTGAGGATTTTAGCGAGAGAACAAGAGCTTTTGTTAAGATTGAAGACGGATGTGACAGGTTTTGTTCTTATTGCATTATTCCTTATGCAAGGGGCAGGGTACGCTCCAAATCTCTTGAGGTATTAAGGCAAGAGGTTGATGCCTTGGCAGAAAAAGGTTACCTTGAAATAGTACTTGTTGGTATCAACCTTTCAAAGTATGGTACAGATATAGGTCTTACTCTTTGCGATGCTGTTGAATGTGTTGCAGAGAATGAAAAAATATCTCGTATAAGACTTGGTTCACTAGAGCCTGAGCTTATTGATGAACCTGTTGTTGCTCGGCTTTCAAGGTGCGAAAAATTCTGTCCGCAGTTTCACTTGTCGCTACAGAGCGGTTGTACCGAGACTCTTAAGCGAATGAATCGCAGATACACAAACGCTGAATATAAAGAGATTGTAGACAGAATCAGAAGAAACTTTGATAACAGTTCAATTACAACCGATGTAATGGTAGGATTCCCCGGAGAAACCGAGGAGGAATTCAATAATTCGCTCGAATTTGTATCTGTGATTGCTTTTGCAAAGGTTCACGTTTTTCCTTATTCAAGACGAAGCGGAACGGTTGCCGACAGAATGCCTATGCAACTTTCGAAGTCTGAAAAGGAAAAGAGAGCTTCAGTTATGATTGAAGCAACAGAACAATCAAGGATCAATTTTCTTTCTTCACAGATTGGTAAAGAATGTGAGGTATTGTTCGAAAGACTTGATAAAAACGGGCTGTTTGAAGGATATTCGCGTAACTATACACTTGTTTCTGTTGACGCAAAAGGTCTTGATTTGCAAGGTAAGTGCCTTAATGTTAAGATTACTTCTGTTTCTAATGACCGTTGTATCGGTGTTTTATCAGATTTCAATTTTTAAATTTTCTATCTCTTTTTGTGTGTTGTGATCTTTTAAGGAACGATATTCATAGATTATAAATCCGTCAAAACCGTATTTCCTTAAAAGGTTAAGCTCTTCTTTTAAATTATTATCTTTTGTTTGCCATGTACCAGCATCTTCGTCGCTTCCTGCTTTGTAAGCGGCAAGTCCTATATATACTTCGATTTGGCTATGAAATTCTATTTCTTTCCAGTCTTTAAGAGCTTCTTCAAATGACAGAGTTGGATTGTTGATGGAATAATAAAGCTGAGGACATATATAATCTATATAACCCTCTATTTCACACCAACTCTTTACATCGGCATATATATTTTTATTGTTGCTTATATTGCCTTGAGGCGATATACCGAATTTTACATTTTTGTTTATTTCTTTGATTGCCATATATGTCTCTGAAATCAAAAGATTTATGTTGTTTTCTCTCCATTCATCCATGGTTAATGGGGTGCTTGAAGGGTTTATGCTTTGTAAATATTTATCGTAATAAGATTTGTCTTCATCGATGATGTCTTCTGGATAAAAGTAATCGTCAAACTGAATTCCGTCGATTTGATAATTCATAACTATTTCCTTAACACCGTTTATTATCAGTTCTCTTGCTCTTATATCAGCTGGGTTGAGGAATATTCCCGAATTGGTTTCAAATCCTATTTCACTGTTAGTTACATAAGGATTTGATTCCGACAAGCTGAAGGTGGAAAAATTATTTTTTACTCTCAAAGGATTTATCCAAGCCTGAATTTTTAGATTCTTCTCATGGGCGGCATTGCACATATATTTCAGAGCATCATATCCCGGACTTATTCCCTGAGCCTCGGATAATATATGCGAATATGGGAATATCTTTGAATCGTATAATGCATCACAAAAGGGTCTTACTTGTACGATTAGTGTGTTTAGTTTGAGTTCTTTTGCTTTGTCTATTATATCTTCAAACTTTTCCTTGAATGCGTCGAAGCTTTTATCTTCTCCTTGCATATCAAGAGATAAATAAGAAACCCAAAGCCCTCTCATTTCTTCATTTTGTTTTTCTTTGATTTCTTCTTTTGCTGTTGCAGTTGTGTTTCTTGTTATGTTGTTGTTTTGCTTTTCTGTCTTATTGGCAGAAATGGTGATTACACCAATTAGTATAATGAGTGATAATATAATGCTTATATTCAGTCTTCTTTTCATAACATCACATCCGAGGTTTAATAATGAATAACATATTTTCTCTATTAGTTATTTATATTTTCGTTATAAGTTTATTATCCGTTATTCTTACGGTTAAAGATAAAATCTCTGCAATCAGACACAGAAGGAGAATAAGCGAGAAAACCCTGTTTTTCTTTTCTGCTATCGGCGGAGGACTTGCGATGTATTTAATAATGCTTTCTATCGGACATAAAACACGACACAAAAGGTTTATGATAGGGATTCCCTTGATTGTTGTAGCACAGGCGGTACTTTGTGTAGTAATCTATTATATGGTGAAGTAATTATGGCTAAAACTCTGCGTTTTGTTGTAACAGCCGAATATGATGGCACTAAAGCGGGGAAATATCTCCGTACAGTATGCGGATTGTCTGCTCGTACACTTGCAATTTTAAAAAGGTCAGAAGGTGCATTGTTAGCAGACGGTAAATTGCTTAGAACAATTGATTTGCTTAAAGAGGGAAGTGTCATTGAGATTAGTCTTCCCAGTGAATCTAATTCTGAATCCATAGAAGCCATTGAGGGCGATTTGGATATTTTGTTTGAGGACCAATATCTTTTAATTCTTAATAAACCTTCCAATATGCCCGTACATCCTGTTAAATTACATCAAAGAGATACCCTTGCAAACCGCATAGCTTACAGATATAAAGGTACATCCTCAGATTTTGTGTTTCGTGCAGTTAACAGATTGGATAGAGATACAACAGGTATCGTAATTATTGCAAAAGACCGGCATACTGCCTCTTTAATGCAAAAAGCAGATGTAAAAAAATATTATATTGCTGTTTGTCACGGCGTTACTGATGAATTTGGTACTGTTGATGAACCTATCGGTCTTGCACAAGAAAGTAAAATTCTTCGTACCGTTACACCTCTTGGACAAAACGCAGTAACTCATTATAAGAGGATTTCCTGCAATAATATTGCCTCTTTGGTTGAACTAAATTTAGAAACCGGCAGAACCCATCAGATAAGATGTCACATGTCTTATATCGGTCATCCTCTTTTTGGTGATGACTTGTATGGTGGCAAACTTGATTTTATCGGTCGTCAAGCTCTTCATTGCTTATCTGTTGAGTTTGTGCACCCATTTACAAATGAAGTTTTAAATATTAAGGCGAATTTACCCGATGATATAAAGAATCTTATAACAAGACTTGAACTCAAGATATAATAAACCGCAGAGCGAAAACTCTGCGGCATTTTTATTTTATTCTTAGCTTTTCCTTTTTATTAACTCCTTTGATTCCACCCAATGCACCTGTTAAAAGAAACATCAGAAGCTTTATAAATGTAATATAAGTGATTGTATCACTTGAACACAGACCTGCTATAAACTGTATAAGGAATAATATCATTCCGCTAATAAGTCCCCACACAAGTCCGCTGTGCTTAATTATTCTTGCTGTTATAAGCGAGGCCGTAAATGATGCGATAGCGCAGGCAAAGATGTCAAGCCATACAAGATAGTTATGGGGCAGAGTACCCGAGATAAGCAGAAGTGTACTGAATATAATCAGCAAGATTATTAAACAAATACTTCCTGTTGTTATTCCTGCAATAAGTGCTTTTATGTATAAAGCAGGTCCTGATTGTGCCAAGGTCGTTTTAATAGCTTTCAAAATAAAAATCCCCTAAATATAATCTGTTTGATTATATTCAGGGGATGATTTAATTATTACTCAACGTTTTTCTTTTTGCCTTTAGCCGCTTTCTTTTCAGCTTTAGCTTTTGCAATTTCTTCAGCCTGACGTTTTTTGTTTTCTTCCTGTCTTGCGATTGCTGTGTTATTGGAGTAGATGCACCATTTCTTGAATCTGAGCTTTACTCTGTCTGCACCTGTCTCAACGATAATCTCATCTTCTTCGTCACGAACAGCAACAACTCTGCCGCAGATACCTCCGATTGTTGTAATATCGTCGCCGATGTCGATGTTTTTTTTAAGCTCTTCTTCCTGCTTTTTTTTCTTTGAGTTGGGTCTGATCATAAAGAAATAAAGAGCAGCAAAAATAAGCACATAGATAATAATAATTTCCATATTAATGTAATCCTTTCAAAAACAATTTCTATAATTATATCATTTACATATAAATAAATCAAGTGAATAATTTATGAATTATATTCTTCTTGAAATAACATCTTTTTTCTCCTGATAGAATTCCTCAAACCTGTCTTCCTCCAGTGCTTTTCTTATGTCTTCCATCAGTTTATTATAGAAGCGCAGGTTGTGCATAACCGCAAGACGAAGTCCTAAAGCTTCCTGTGCTTTTTGCAGATGACGGATATAAGCACGGCTGAAATTTCTGCAAGCAGGGCAATCGCATTCGGGATCAATAGGGGAGTTGTCTTGCTCATATTTTGCATTTGAAATATTTATAATGCCCTGACTTGTAAAGAGGTGACCGTGTCTTGCATTTCTGCTGGGCATAACGCAGTCAAATAAGTCAACACCTCTTCTTACGCCTTCAAGAATATTGAGAGGTGTTCCTACACCCATTAGGTATCTTGGCTTATCGGCAGGCATAAAGGGTTCAACAGCTTCAATAACCTCATACATAACCTCTGCTGCTTCGCCAACAGCAAGTCCGCCGATAGCATAGCCGGGAAGGTCAAGCTCTCTTATCATCTTCATATTCTCAACTCGAAGGTCAAGGTATGTAGCTCCCTGATTGATACCGAAAAGCAATTGATTGGGATTAGTGTTAAGACCTTCTGATTTCAGTCTTTCGTGTTCAACCTTACATCTTTCAAGCCATCTTACTGTTCTGTGAGACGACTTTTTTGCGTAATCATAGGCAGCAGGATTTTCAACACATTCATCGAAAGCCATTGCAATTGTAGAGCCGAGATTAGCCTGAATTTTCATACTTTCTTCAGGACCCATAAAAATTTTTCTGCCGTCAATGTGAGAAGAGAAGGTAACACCCTCCTCTTTAATATTGCGAAGCTTTGCAAGAGAGAAAACCTGAAAACCGCCGCTGTCTGTAAGAATGGGTCCGTCAAATCTTGTGAATTTATGAAGACCTCCCATATTTCGTACAATCTCGTCACCGGGACGGACGTGTAGGTGGTATGTATTGCAAAGCTGTACCTGACATCCAATTTCTTTTAAATCAAATGCAGAAAGACCACCCTTGATGGCACCTGCTGTTGCAACATTCATAAAGCAGGGAGTCTTTACCAAACCATCGGGTGTATTGAATTCGCCAAGTCTTGCACTTTGATTTTTCTTTATTACTTTAAACATTTATTTCACCTTTTAAATAATTATCATAGAATCGCCGAAAGAAAAGAATCTGTATTGTTCTTTAACAGCTTCATTATAAGCATTCATTGTATTCTCATAGCCTGCAAAAGCAGATACAAGCATTACAAGGGTGCTTTCCGGTAAATGGAAATTTGTAATAAGTCCGTCAAGCACCTTGAACTCATAAGGAGGATAGATGAATATTTCTGTCCAGCCGTCACAGGCAACGAGCTTGCCGTAATTCTTTGCGACGCTTTCAAGGGTTCTTGTGGTGGTTGTACCTACAGCAATCACTCTGCCGCCTTTTGCCTTTGTTTCGTTTATAAGGTCAACTGTTTCCTGAGGAAGTGTATAATGCTCACTATGCATAATATGATCTGTGATTTCATCTTCTTTAACAGGTCTGAATGTACCAAGACCCACATGAAGAGTTACAAAAGCTGTATTTATTCCTTTTTCTCTTATTTTTTTAAGAAGTTCATTCGTAAAGTGCAGACCGGCAGTCGGTGCTGCGGCAGAGCCTAACGGTTCGCTGTAAACTGTCTGGTATCTTTCGTTGTCTTTAAGATGTTCTTTTATATAAGGGGGAAGAGGCATTTGTCCGATTTTGTCAAGAGCGGTGTATATATTCTCGTCACTTTCAAATCTAACAATACGCACTCCTTCTTTTCCTATGTCTTCAACGGTACCCTTCATAATATCAGAAAAATTAAATTCTGTTCCGATTTTAGCTTTTTTGCCAGGCTTAACAAGAGTTTCCCATTTGTTGTTTTCTATTTGTTTTAAGAGCAAGAACTCTACAGTTGCACCTGTATCGGTTCTTGTTCCGAAAATTCTTGCAGGAATAACTCGGGAGTTGTTCATGACCAGCAAGTCATTAGGCTTTAAAAAATCCAGTATATTATAAAAATATGAATGAGATACCTCGCCGCTTTCTTTGCTAAGAATGAGAAGTCTGGAATCATCTCTTTTCTCCAGAGGAGTCTGAGCAATCAGTTCCTCGGGAAGTTCATAAAAGAAATCACTTTTTTTCATACACATATCCTCTCAAATATTGATAAATTATGCAAAAATAATACATATATGATTGACAAAAAAATACTCTGGTGCTATTATTATTTAGATAGTGGGTATATGTTTGCAATCTGCGAATTAAATTACTTTACTTATAATATAATATATTTTGAAAAAACTCAACTTTTTTCTTTGTTTTTTAGGAGGATTTTATGAAAAAGTATAAAGTTGGTATTATTGGTGCAACCGGTATGGTTGGTCAGAGATTTGCAAGTCTTCTTGAAAATCACCCTTGGTTTGACGTTGTTTGTCTTGCTGCAAGTTCACGCAGTGCAGGCAAAACTTATAAAGAGGTTGTTGCTCCCAGATGGGTTATGGATACACCCATCCCTGAGAAAATGGCTGACCTTGTAATCAAGGATGCTGCAAATGTACAGGAGGTTGCAAGTGAGGTTGACTTCTGCTTCTGTGCAGTTGATATGAAGAAGGACGAAATTAAAGCTCTTGAAGAGGCCTATGCTAAGGCAGAGTGTCCTATTGTTTCTAACAACTCCGCTCATCGTCTTACACCCGATGTACCTATGATTGTTCCCGAAATCAATGCTGATCATTGTAAAATTATTGAGAGCCAGAGAAAGCGTCTCGGTACAAAACGCGGCTTTATTGCAGTTAAATCCAACTGTTCTCTCCAGAGCTATGTTCCCGCTATCCATCCTCTTATGCAGTTTGGTGTAGATAAGGTTCTTGCTTGTACATATCAGGCAATTTCAGGTGCAGGTAAAACATTCGAGCGTTGGCCTGAGATGGTTGATAATATCATTCCTTACATTGGCGGTGAGGAAGAGAAATCTGAAATCGAGCCTCTTAAAATTTGGGGTAAAATTGAAGGCGATGAAATCAAGATGACAAATGACATTGCGATTACAGCACAGTGCCTGCGTGTTCCTGTTTCCAATGGTCACACAGCAGCTGTATTTATGTCTTTCAAGGATTCTGCTAATAAGCCCTCTGTAGATGAAATCATTAAGATCTGGAGCGAGTATAAGGGCAGAGCACAGGAGCTTGAGCTTCCAAGTGCACCCAAGAACTTTCTCCATTACTTCACAGAGCCCGATCGTCCCCAGATTAAATCTGAGAGAAACCTTGAGGGCGGTATGGCTGTTTCTATTGGCAGACTTCGTGAGGATTCTCAGTATGACTACAAGTTTGTATGTATGTCTCACAACACACTTCGCGGTGCAGCAGGCGGTGCGGTCCTTCTTGCGGAGCTCCTTTGCGCAGAAGGTTACATTGACTAATTCTGCTGTGTTGACATAACCTATTTATTTTATTGGAGGTTTTATAATGCGTACTCCTATTTACAAGGGTTCAGGTGTTGCTATTGTTACTCCTATGAACTCTGACGGTAGCGTTAATTACGAATCTTTTGAAAAGATTATAGAATATCAGATTCAGGGCGGGACTGATGCGATTATTGCTTGCGGCACTACCGGTGAAGCTGCAACTCTTTCTGAGAAGGAACATTGTCAGGTTCTTGAATTCGTTGCAAAGAAAGTTGACGGCAGAATCCCTGTTATCGCCGGTGCAGGCAGTAACGACACTGCTACCGCAATTGCTCTTTCAAAGGCTGCAAAGAATTACGGTGCAGATGCTATTCTTAGTGTAACTCCTTATTATAATAAAACATCACAGACAGGTCTTATCAGACATTTTACTGCAATTGCAGATGCTGTCGACCTTCCTATGATTCTTTATAATGTACCTTCCAGAACAGGCTGTAATATCAAGCCCGAGACTTATGCAGAGCTTTGTAAGCACGATAACATCGTTGCTACAAAGGAAGCAAACGGTGATATTTCTTCTGTTTCCAAGACCCGCTCTCTTTGTGGAGATAAGCTTGATATTTATTCAGGTAATGATGACCAGACCGTTCCCTTTATGTCATTGGGTGCATTAGGTGTTATTTCTGTATTTGCAAATATCTGTCCTAAAGAGATGCATGATATTTGCCAGCTTTGTCTTGATAATGACTTTGCAGAAGCTTCTAAGATGAACTTCAAATACATCGAGCTTATGGATATGATGTTCTCTGACGTTAATCCTATCCCTGTTAAGACTGCAATGAATCTTATGGGATTTGATTGCGGTGAGTGTCGTTTGCCTCTTGTTCCTATGAGTTATCATGGTTACCATGATCTTAAGGATTGTATGGCAAAGTATGACCTTATCGGTAAAATCAAGTAATTTAATATAAATTAAGGCGTGCCGACGGACTTGCGTTAGTCTGCAGCACGCCTTTTTTATCAGGAGTGTTTAATATGATTAAAATTCTTTTACACGGTTGTAACGGTAAGATGGGTCAGGCAGTAACTAATGCCGTGAATGACAGGAATGGTTTTGTCATCACTTGTGGTGTGGATCCTTTCGGTACAAACTCTTATAATTATCCTGTATACAAGAGCTTTGCAGATGTAAACGAAGAAGTTGATGTTATAATTGATTTTTCAAATCCTGCTCTTATTTCTTCTCTTTGTGATTTCGCAGAAAACAAAAAGATTCCTGCAGTTATTTGCACAACCGGTCTTATTGATAAGCAGAAGGAAAGAGTAAACCTTTTGTCCAAAGCAGTTCCCGTGTTTTCATCAGGTAATATGTCACTTGGTATCAATCTTCTTATTGAGCTGTGTAAAAAGGCTTCTTTAGTATTTGGCGATGCTTTCGACGTAGAGATTATTGAAAAGCACCATAATCTTAAGCTTGATGCACCCAGCGGTACAGCTCTGATGATTGCTGATGGCATTAACGATGTAAGAGATGATGATCCTCGTTATGTTTATGACAGACACGCCTACAGAATAAAACGCACAAAGAATGAAATCGGTATTCACAGTGTTCGCGGGGGAACAATTGTGGGTGAGCATTCTGTAATATTTGCAGGTAATGACGAAGTGCTTACAATTACTCATCAGGCACAGTCAAAATCACTCTTTGCAACAGGTGCAGTATCTGCTTCACAATTTATTGTTTCTTGTTCTCCCGGAATTTACGATATGAGCGATATGCTCAAATAATTTCTATTATAATCACCTTATGTTTTTTTGCATATTATGTATTAAAAACATGAGGTGATAATTTTATGGAAAACCGTCTTATAATGTTTCAAAACATTACAATTGCGGTAAGAGCAAAAAACATTCTTGAAAAAGCGGGCATCCATGGGTATGTTCAAAAAACTCCAAAAATTGGCAACAAAGCTGTGTGTGGTTATAGTGTGTTTGTACCCCAAAAAGCCGATTTGGCGGCTGAGATTCTCAGACGAAAAGGCTTTAATATATTAGGCAGAACGGATAGTAACAGTATATGATATATCTTGATAATGCAGCTACCTCTTATCCTAAACCTAAAATGGTTATTGATGCCGTGAATAAATCTTTTATTCATACTGCTAACCCGGGCAGATCAGGCTATAAAGCATCTATAAATGCATCTGAATTACTATTTAAATGCAGAGAAAAGATCGGTAAGCTTGTGAATTTTAATAAACCGGAAAATGTTATCCTTATGAGTTCATGTACAATGGCTCTCAATACTGTAATTAAAGGAACACTCAAAAAGGGTGATCATGTAATCATATCTTCTTTAGAGCATAATTCTGTAGTAAGACCTATAAAAAAACTTGCTGATGAAAGAATAATAACTTACGATGTTGCAGAAGTGTTTGAAGGGGATAATGATAAAACAGTTGATTCATTCAGAAGATGCATAAAAGATAACACAAAGCTTTGTATTTGTACCCATGCTTCCAATGTTTTCGGAATAAAACTGCCAATATCACGGATAGGTGCACTTTGTCGTTATTACGGAATTTTGTTCTGTGTTGATACAGCTCAAACTATTGGTATATGTGATATAGATATAGAGGAAATCGGTGCGGATTATCTTTGTGCACCGGGGCATAAGGGGCTTTACGGACCAATGGGAACAGGTTTCCTTATTATAAATAATGAGAAGTGTCCGGTGCAGCTTATTGAGGGCGGTACAGGCAGTTCATCACTTGATAACAATCAACCGCAGATGTTACCCGATAAATACGAGAGTGGTACGGTGAATTTCCACGGCTTCTGCGGACTTTCTGCTAGTATTGATTTTGTAAATAGAAACAAAGTCAGCAATATAGAAAAACACGAAATGAATCTTATTTCTCATTTATATGATGAACTTTCAAATATGGAATCTGTAAATATTTATACCAACAAACCTGAATCTCAATACCATGTGCCCATATTATCCTTTAATGTAAGTGATGTTGATTGTAACACACTGGCAGCTCATTTGGATTCAAAATATAATATATCACTCAGAGCGGGATTGCATTGCAGTCCTCTTGCACATGAAAATTATGCCAAAGAAGCAAATGGCACCCTAAGAGTAAGTCCTTCATTATTTACAAATATGAGTCATATAAAAATGTTAATCAATTCAATATATTATGTTACAAAAAACAAAAAAATCCTCATTTGATATTGCAATATTGTGTTTATGATGTTAAACTAAATATATATGCAAATCGGAGGAAGTTTATGCAGTATATATATCAATGGTTTAACGACTTTATGTCATTGCTGAGTACTATAAAATTTGGCGACATATTGGATATCATAATTGTTGCTGTGCTTATTTACAGTACACTCAAGCTTGTTCGAGATACAAGAGCAGAACAGCTTCTTAAAGGTATTATTTTAATACTTGTTTTCTATACAATTGCAACTTTCCTTAATCTTACTATGGTAACCTCAATTCTTAAGGTTTTCCTTGAATTTTCGGTTATTCTTGTATTTATTATTTTTCAGCCTGAAATCAGAAAAGCCTTGGAGCAATTGGGTAGATCGAAGTTTTCAAAAAACTACCTTAAAATTTTTCAGGGCGGCTTGATGTCTAACGCAGATAGAGATGCAAAGATGAAGGCTATCTCTGATGCAGCAGATTCTGCTATGGTTTTCAGCCATACAAGAACAGGCGCACTTTTTGTATTTGAAAAAGAAACAAAGCTTACTGATATAGCATCCACAGGTACTATTCTTAACTGCGATACTTCTCCGGCTATTTTTGCAAATATTTTCTTTAATAAGGCACCCTTACACGACGGTGCATGTATTGTTCGTGCAGGCAAGATTCTTGCTGCAGGTTGTATTCTTCCTCTTAACAGCAAAGAAGATGGCAGACGTGATATCGGAACCCGTCATCGTGCAGCCATCGGTGTAAGCGAGGTATCTGATGCAATCGTTGTAATTGTTTCTGAAGAAACAGGTCAGATTTCAATTGCAAGAAATGGTCTTTTAAGCCGAGATTATGACAGGGAATCTCTTGTCGAAGTTTTAGAAGAGTATTTACTTCCTGAGACTAACGAAAAAATAGATCTTACATCTCGCTTTAAAAAGAGAAAGGAGAACAAGACTGATGAAGAATAAATCATTTTTCAGCCGACTCCTTGAAAATAAGAAGTTAATGCTTATAGCGTCTTTTGTTTTGGCGTTTGTTTTCTGGATTATCAGTTCTGACAATATAAGTAAAACAATTGTTGATGTTCCTCTGCAGGCAGTACTGTCCGAAAGTGCCGAACAAGAAGGGCTTAAAGTTTATAGCGTTAGTCCCGAGTATATATCTGTTGATGTTTCAGGTAAAAGGCTTATTGTTGATTCTCTTTCTGTTGATGACTTTACGGCTTCAGTTGATCTGTTTAATGTTTCGAGACCTTCTACTGAATCTTATCAAATTGATGTATCTACCAAAAGTAATATGAGCTTTTCCATTGATGGCACTAACCCTTTGAGAGTAACCGTTATGGTTGACAAAGAGGTTACAAAGACAATTGATGTTCATAAACTTTTGAATTTTGAACCTGATGAAGGCTATTTTGTAGAAGACGATATGCCTGCTACCATCACTATTACAGGTCCGCAATCTCTTGTTAAAGAGGTTAAATCGGCGTATGTTTCTGATGAAATTTCAGTTTCAGCGGAAAACCTCACTACCAAAAGAACTTTAATGGTGCATCTTTGTGACAAAGATGATCCCAATGACCCTGATAGCAAAGATGTTCATTCGGAGTTTATTAAACTTAGTAACGAGAGCTTTGTTGATGTGAACTTCGAGTTCTTTAAGGTTAAGGATGAAATTCCGATTACCCTTAAAACAGAAAACGAAGGCTTCACCTTGCCTCATGATCGCTATTCTTTTGAGCCTGCAACATTAAGCATTGCCGGAAACGAGGAGTTGCTGTTTGGTGAGGATGCAATTGAACAAATTGAGTATAATTTGGGTTCAATCTCTAAATATCAAAATGAACTTGTAGAATTGGAATTAGATGTTAAAGATATGTTACCTGAAGGTCTGATTTGTACAAATACTGAAAAAGTTAAATTTAGTCTTGACCTTTCATTTTTATCAAAAAAGCAATTTACTGCAACAAATATTGAGACAATAGGTTTATCTTCGGCGGATACTTATGATTTACCTGAAAGTGTTAAATTGACTGTTGTGGGCACAACTGCAGCTTTGAGTGATCTGGATAACGATAACTTTTCTGTAACCTATGATTTTACTGATGTTGTATCTTCAGAAATATCAGTTGCTGAAGTTCCTGTTTCTGTTAAAATCAATAAAAAGATTATCGGTATTTGCTGGGTTTACAGACCATCTGATGTTGAAACGATACAACCGATAAATTAAAAAAGAAGCGGCTCTTATGAGTCGCTTCTTAATTTTATGACAGTATTGCTTCTGCACATTTGATTCCGTCAACTGCTGCTGACATAATTCCTCCTGCATATCCTGCTCCTTCGCCGCAAGGATATAGTCCTGTACAACTTTTTGACTGTAAATTATCGTTTCGTATAATGCGAACAGGTGAGGAGCTTCTTGTTTCTGCTGCAGTGAGGACTGCCGCCATATCGTTAAATACGTACATTTTATTTGCTAAATCGTAAAATCCTTCTTTTAAAGAGTCTGAGATAAAATTCGGAAAAATCTTATCTAAGCAATAATAGTCAAATCCGGGTTTTACTGTTGGTTCGATTTTTTTGTGAATAGTAAAGTCTTTACCTAAAAAATTGCCTAAACATTGTACAGGAGCAATGTGATTACCAATTGCACTGTATGTTTTTGCCTCAATCATTCTCTGTAGCTTCACGCCGTCAAGTACATCGTTCTGGTTGTAATCTTCCGGAGTAACACTTACTAAAATTGCACTGTTTGAATTTACGCCGTCTCTTGCGTGGTAGCTCATACCGTTTACACACAGCATTCCATCTTCGCTTGAAGCATTTACAACCACACCACCCGGACACATACAGAAGCTATATACACCTCTGCCGTTCTTTAAATGTGTGTTAAGCTTATAATCGGCAGCAGGGAGCAGATGTCTTGCTTTGCCATACTGACATTCATCCACTTCTTCGCGCAGATGTTCAACTCTGACACCGATTGAAAATGCTTTTTGTTGCATTTCAATGTTCTTGTTTTTAAGCATCTCAAATGTATCTCTGGCACTGTGTCCGATAGCAAGCACTACATTATCTGTGGTTATGGTATTGGTTACACCGTTTTGTTCAAAAGACACAGCTTTGATTTTATTATCACTAATAATTAAATCCGTTACAAGTGAGTTGAAATGAAATGTTCCGCCTAAGTTTTCAATTTCTTTACGAATATTTATTATAGTACCCTTTAGCTCATCTGTACCAATATGAGGTTTGGCAGATATTAAAATTTCTTCCGGACCGCCGTGATTTACAAATTCTTCTAAAATGAATCTTGAACGAACATCGTTAATGCCTGTGTTCAGCTTACCATCAGAAAATGTACCTGCACCGCCTTCACCAAACTGAACGTTTGATTTGCTGTTGAATATGCTTGCTTCCCAAAATAAGTTGATCGTTTTTGTTCTGTTTTCTATGCATTCGCCTCGTTCAATTATAATGGGATTTGCACCGTTACGGGCAAGTATAAGACCACAGAAAAGCCCTGCAGGGCCTGCACCGATAATAACAGGTCTTTTGTCAAGATTTTTTAAAGCTTTGAATGTGTACTTTTTTTCGTTAGTAATCTCTGTGTTTTTGTTTTTTGAAACGATTATCTTTTCATTTCCTGAGATTTCTATATTCAAGGTAGCTATGTAATGTACATCATTCTTTTTTCTTGCGTCAATGCTTAGTCTTTTAATGCTGACACTTTTTACGTCATCTGAAGAAATCCTTAATGCTTTTGTGCAAGCAAATTTAAGCTCTTCTTTTGAGTATTTTAAAGGAAGTCGTAAGTTTTTTAAAGTAATCATATTGCAATACTCTTTGCTGCTCTATAGGCTGTTGCAAATGCAAAATGCAGGTTAAAGCCTCCGCAATCTCCATCGCAGTCTATAATCTCACCTATAAGATACATATTCTTTATTTTTTTACTTTCCATTGTATTATGGTTGATTTCATCTGCGATTATTCCACCTGCCACAACCTGAGCTCTTGTGAAATCATCAGATTTTTTCACTTCGAAACACCAATCTTTGATTATTGATGCTAAGTTGTTTATTTCTTTATTGCCGATATGTTTTAAGGCGGTATCTTTTTTTATTCCTGCACTTAAGAGTAAGGTGCTTGAGAGCTTTTTTTGGAAAATTCCGCATAGCAGTTCTTCAGCAGAGGATGCATCAGATAGTCTGGTTTTGTTTATTTGCAAAATACCAAACACATCATCTTTTGTCATTTCAGGCAGTAAATCAATAGAGATGTAAGCAGAGTCAGTAGTGTTTGCGATTCTTGAGAGGTTAAATAAGCAAATACCTGACAGAGCTTTATCTGTGAATTGTATTTCGCCTGATTCTGATTTTAAAACTATTCCTTCGCTTAATATCGAAGCCTTGCCGTTAACCCTTATACCTTTAAGGTTAAACAACACTTTAGAGTTAACGGGTACGGGGCAAAGGGCAGGGGAAAGATTAGTTGCTGTATGACCTAAGCTTTGTAGTATTGATAGCATTGTGTCATCTGCTCCTGTTTCAGGAGTTGCCTTGCTTCCCGTGGAAATAATAAGCCTTTCGCAAGTAATCTCGCAATCATTGGTTATAACAGAAAAAATGCTGTTTTTAATTATTTTTGAGACAAAAGCTTCTGTAAATATTTGTACATTATAGGTTTTACAAGCAAGTGAAAGTATGTCCAAAACAGAAGATGAATGTTTAGATAAGGGATAGACTCTGCCTTCGGAATCAATCGTTGTCAGAAGACCTAATTCCTTAAATATATTTATGAGCTTTTGTGGGGAAAATTCTGCTAATAAATCATCAATGTGTTTTTTAAAAGTACCGTGATATGCATTCATTGATGCGTTAAGGTTTGTAAGGTTGCATCTGCCGTTTCCTGTTGCAAGAAGTTTTTTTCCGACAGTTTTTTGTTTTTCAATTATTGCTACAGAAACCGTGGGGTTATTTTTTTTTAGCATTGTCGCACAGAACAAGCCTGACGCTCCACCGCCTATAATCAGCACATCAAAGTGCTTTACTGATTTATACATCATAAACACCTACTAATTAAGGGCAATCAATAATGAATGCCCTTATAATTTCAATATTTAAAAGAGTGCAGGAATTCCGTAAGAGATTAAAGACATAATAGCCGTTGCCATAAGAACTCCAACAAAGATGCTGATAACAGAGTCTTTGAGGTTAAGCTTAAGAAGTACAGCAATTAAAGCTCCTGTCCATGCACCTGTGCCGGGAAGAGGGATTCCAACGAAGAGAAGAAGTCCGAATCTTTTGTATTTTGTTACTTTCTCGGATTTGCTCATTGCCTTGTTTTCCAGTTTAACAATAATCTTTCCGATTCTTTTCGTTTTTGTTTTAAGAAAAGCAAATATTCTTTCTATAAAAAGAAAGATAAATGGGATTGGCAGAAGATTTCCAATGATGCTTATGGGAACAGCTATCCACATATTAACACCCAATAAGCTTGCGGCAATCAGTGCACCCCTGCATTCAAGAATTGGAAATAAAGATATAATAAAAACAACAAGCGTAGGTGGAAAAAAACTAAAAAAATCTGTCATGCCATGAACAATTTTTTCTATAAATCCCGGCTCTTCAGCATTTGCTGTTATGGTGGTTGCGATGTTTTTAATTTTAGATATCATTGTAACCTCCGATTGATAAATATGTATAATAAAACATTACAAATAATTATATAATAATATTTTGTTTTTTACAACAGAAAAATTGACTTTTAGTTGTTTTTTAGATAAAATATAAAAGATTAGGGTGTATTATTATGAGTGTGAACAAAAGTACTAATAAAAAAAGAATATTCTGGACTTGCTTTTCTGTTGTATGGGTGTTGTTTATATTTCTACAATCCTTGTTGCCTGCAAAAGCTTCAAGTGCAGAGAGCGGAAAGATTGTTGAATTTTTGAATTTAATTTGCCGTAGTATTGGTTTTGATTTTTCTTTTTCAAGCCATTTTGTGCGTAAATCTGCACATTTCTTTGAATTTGCTGTTCTGGGCTTTGCTTTGCATTCTGCTTTAATCAGATATGAGCCTAAGACTTTGATAACTTGTATTTTTACACCTTTGCTATATATCGCAGTTGCTGTATCAGATGAGTGCTTTCAGCTTATCTCAAGCGGACGAGCCTGTAGTTTTTCGGATATGTTGCTCGATATTTGCGGTGCAACATTTGGTTTTGTATTAGCTATTATATTTTGTTTTTTGAAAAGTAAAGGAATATTTAAAAGGGGTGCTTAGATTTGAATACTAAAATGAATAAGATGGGAACTCAGAAGATTTTTCCTCTTATTATGAGTATGAGCCTGCCTGCTATGTTTTCTATGATTATTCAGGCTCTATATAATGTTGTTGACAGTGTATTTCTTGCCAATTACGGCGAGAACAGTGAGGCTTTGACGGCTGTATCCCTTGTTTATCCATTACAGCTTTTACTTATAGCATTTATTGTCGGAACAGGTGTGGGTGTTAATTCTCTTATTGCAAGAAGATTAGGCGAAAAAGAACATAGGGAAGCCTCTAAGGTTGCGGTTACAGGAATCATACTGGCTTTTTTTACTTGGATAATTTTTGCCTTTATCGGCATCTTCTTTTCGCGTCCCTTCATTAGTTTAATGGCAGGTTCAAGCAATCCGAGAATTATCGAATATGGAGTCGACTACATTTCTGTTGTGCTCATTTTCTCTCTTGGTGCATTTGTTCAGGTTATGCTTGAAAAGTGTATTCAGGCAACAGGTAATATGATTTTCCCAATGATTTCTCATCTTATCGGTGCAATAAGTAATATTATTCTTGATCCTTTGTTTATCTTCGGTGTTGGACCTTTTCCGGAACTTGGTGCAAAGGGTGCCGCTGTTGCTACTGTTCTCGGACAGTGGTTTGCGATGATTTTTCTTATTATTACAATTCTTGTTAAAAAGTTCGATATTAAATTTTCATTCAAGGGCTTTAAGCTGAGACTCAGAAGAATCAAAGATATTTATGTTGTTGGTTTATCGGGAATTGTTATGCAGGCAATAGGTTCTGTTTTGGTTGCAGGTATCAACATTATTCTTTCTGTTTCTCCTGCACCGGATGCTATGAACTCTGCCGCACAAACAATCTTCGGTATTTATTATAAGATTCAGAGCTTTGTTTTTATGCCTGTGTTTGGACTTAATCAGGGAGTTTCACCTATAATCGGCTATAATTATGGTGCAAAAAACAGAAAGAGAATGATGACAACTCTTAAATATGCATTGCTTATTTCTGCGACTATTATGGGAATCGGTACCTTAGTCTTTCAGGTTTTCCCAAGAACAATTCTTGGGATGTTCAACACATCACCTGAGCTTACAGAGCTTGGTGTTGATGCTATAAGAAAGATTAGTCTTTGTTTCTTACCTGCTTCCATTGGCGTTATTATGACGGCATTGTTCCAGTCTGTAGGCAAAGGAATACGAAGCTTACTTATGTCAGTGCTCAGGCAGCTTGTTTTAATTTTACCTGTTGCTTTTGTCCTTTCTAAAATCAGCATAGATGTTATGTGGTTTGCGTTCCCGATTGCAGAAATCTTTTGTACCATTCTTGCTTTGATATTCTTTTTTGATCTCAAGAAAAAAGATTTTTCTAAGCTTAACTAATCTTTTGATATTTTACTTCATATATTTAATCGGGTGATATTATGGAGGATTTCTCTTACAATAACATAAGCGAAGAAAACTGGACATCTCTTACATCTCCTATGTATAAAAAATCATTTGATGAAAATGTGGATATGAAAGAAGATTATAAGGATGAGATGGAAGCAAACGAATCTGTATCAAACAAGATTAGAGTTAAGGTCTTAAGTCCCATTGCTACACTACAACTTATCGTTTGCTTAATAGTCCTGATATTTTCTTATCTTGCAAATGCTTTTTATACAGACAAATTTACTGCTGTAAAAGATGCTTTTGATAATGAACTATTTGCATCAATGTTTTTTGACGGTAAGTTTAAAGATATTGATTATTCAGAAGTTCTCAAACTCGATGAATGATAAAGTTAAAGCTTTTTTCTATTGATGTTTATATTTCTTTTTGGATATTTGTTTTTCTGGCTTATGCAACTGTTTCTTCTGTTTCAGGACAAAGGGTATTGCTGATTTGTTTGTTTTGCACTGTTGTTCATGAAGCAGGGCATATAATAATGATTTACAAATTTCGTGGCAGACCCGAAAGGATTATTTTAAAGCCTTTTGAATTTAAGATATATGCAGACTTATCAGAATTGACTGTTTCACAAGATGTATTGATTACTTGTTTTGGGGTAGTTGCTAACCTTATTCTTGGTTTATTTGCATATATGTTTTATTTGCTCTTTTGTTATGAAGTTTTGCTGATTATATGTTTGGCGAGCCTTGCAATAGGATTTATTAATATTCTTCCTGTTGAATCCTTTGATGGCGGGCAACTGCTGAGAATATTCTTAGTTCATTTTTTATCTGAGAAATTATCGTCAATAGTATCCTTTGTTGTTAGTATTTTATTTGTTATACCCATAGCTTATTTTGGCATTGGTGTTTTGTTTGTATCAAAGTATAATTTTTCGCTATTATTTATAGCAATATATATTTTATCTATTTATTTTAAAAGAAATTGTGGTGACTCAATTGATTAAAAGGGAAGTTGAAAAGTTATTACTGAAGGTTCAGAAGCCGGGAAGGTATACCGGCGGTGAACTTGGAAGTATAATAAAAGATAAGGATAAAGTTGATGTGAGATTCGCCTTCTGTTTTCCTGATACATACGAGATAGGAATGTCACATCTTGGTATGAAGATACTTTATAGTCAGTTTAATTCTTATGACCATATCTGGTGTGAGCGAGTTTTTGCTCCTTGGGTTGATATGGAAGAACTTATGCGTAAGAATAATATTCCTCTCTATGGATTGGAAAGCGGGGATCCTATCAGCGAATTTGATTTTATTGGCTTTACACTCCAGTACGAGTTATCTTATACCAATGTGCTTAATATGCTTTCTCTCGGCGGTATTCCTTTGCTTTCAAAAGAGAGAAAAGACCTTAATAATATCGTTGTTGCAGGCGGAGCGTGCACAAGTAACCCCGAGCCATTAGCGGATTTTATCGATATTTTCTTTATCGGCGAAGGCGAAGAGGTGGATTTAGAGGTTATTGAGCTTTATCGCGAGTGCAAAAAGAACAGCAAATCAAAAGATGAGTTTTTACGTCTTGCATCACAGATTGAAGGTGTTTATGTACCTGCTCTTTATGATGTAGAATATAACGAAGATGGTACGATTAAATCTTTCACTGCAAAAGTTAACGCTCCTCAGACCGTTAAAAAGAGAATTATGCTGGATATGGATAAAAGCTTTTATCCTGAAAACTTTGTTGTGCCGATGGTTGAGATTGTGCACGACAGAGCTGTTTCTGAAATCTTCAGAGGTTGTATACGAGGATGTCGTTTTTGTCAGGCAGGTTTTATGACCAGACCTGTGAGAGAAAAATCTAAGGATACTATTCTTTCTCAGTGTAAGCTTCTTTGTGATAATACAGGCTACGATGAAGTTTCTCTTTCTTCTTTATCTTCAAGTGATTACAGCGATATAGTTGGTCTTCTTAACACTCTTACTGAGTGGTCTGATAAGGATGGAGTAAGTCTTTCTTTGCCCTCTCTTCGTGTTGACGGCTTTACCGATGATATTATGAGTAAGATTAAGACTGTAAGAAAAAGCGGTCTCACATTTGCTCCCGAAGCAGGTACTCAAAGACTAAGAGATGCAATAAATAAGAATGTAAAAGAAGAGGAGCTCCTCAACACCTGTCACGTTGCTTTTTCGGGCGGTTGGACAAATGTAAAGCTTTACTTTATGATTGGTTTACCTACCGAAACCTTAGAGGATGTAGAGGGTATAGCCAAACTCGGACAAGCTGTTGTAAATGAGTATTACAGATGCGAAACCAGAACAAAGGGCAGGGGAGTTAATGTTACTGTATCTGCTTCCTCCTTTGTGCCCAAGCCCCATACTCCTTTCCAGTGGGAAGCACAGGATTCTATTGAGCAGATTCTTTTGAAGCAGAATCATCTTAAAGAATCTATAACTACAAAGAAGATTACATTTAATTATCACGATTCAAAAACAAGCTATCTTGAGGGTGTATTTGCCAGAGGTGACAGAAAACTTTGCAGGGTTATGCTCAAGGCGGCAGAAAAGGGTTTCCGTTTTGATGGCTGGAATGATTGCTTTGACTTTGATGCATGGATGGAAATCTTCAAAGAATGCAATATAGACCCCGATTTCTATACAAGCAGAAAGCGTGAATTTGATGAGATCCTTCCGTGGGATTTTCTGTCTTACGGTGTGAGCAAAGAGTTTCTAAAAAGAGAATGTGAGAAAGCATATAATAGCCAAACAACACCCAATTGCCGAGAAAAATGTTCTAATTGCGGTGCTGCTTGCTACAAAGGAGGAGTATGCTTTGAAAAACGTTAGAATTTGGTTTACAAAAGAAAAAGAATGCAAGTATATTTCTCATCTTGATTTAAACAGATGTATGCTCAGAGCTGTCAGAAGAGCTCAATTGCCTATTTGGTATACAGAAGGATTTAATCCTCATCCTTTTGTAACATTCCCTTTGCCGATTTCTTTGGGTATTGCAGGTAAGCGTGAATGTATGGATGTAAGAATCATCGATGATTCTTATGATATTACTCTTATTGCAGAGGCAATGAACAAGTATTTGCCTGAAGGTATCAGGGTGTTTGATGCGACCTACCCTCAGTATGACCCTAAGTATATTTGCTTTGCAAGTTATTATGCAGAAATTGAAGTTGACGGTATGACCGCCTTACAGCTTCAGGATGAAATTAAAAAGCTATGCATGCTTGACAAACTTACCATTCTTAAAAAATCCAAAGCAGGTATGAAGGAAGTGGATATGCTTCCTTATGTAAAAGAAATGGCATTGGGTATATTGGGTGATGTTTGTACTGTCTCGGTCACTCTGCCTGCAGGTAATACAAAAAATATTGGTTTGCCCTTGCTTTTTAAAGCTATTGAGAATCATTTGAATGCTGAAATCAATTATAATATTATTAAACTTGATATGTTTACAGAAAGTATGGAACAGTTCAAATAAAATAAAAAAATATAAAAAAAGACTTGATTTTTTATAACATATAAGTTATAATAATCAAGTCGTCGTTTGGAGAGATGTCCGAGCTGGCCGAAGGAGCACGATTGGAAATCGTGTGTACGGCTAAAACCGTACCAGGGGTTCGAATCCCCTTCTCTCCGCCATAAGCACCAAGGTATTTTTACTTTGGTGCTTTAATTTTTATATGAGCTTTTCTCCTTGAGTTATGTTTCTGTCGTAAAAGGTATTATTTATTTCTTTAAGGAGTTTAATCTTATCTCTTGTCCATATTGGTGCAATGAGTGTGCTCTTTTTGGGATCTCCGGTTAATCTGTGTATTGCAACGTTTTTAGGAATAACTCTGATGCACTCACATAGAATATCGATATATTCCTCTTGTGTTAATAATTTTATTTTACTGTCTATATAAAGCTTTGCAAGGTCGGTATTCTTTGTTATGTATAAAGAATGAAATTTTATTCCGTCTGATAATTTACCTGCAAAAGCTGCAGACTTTATCATATCATCTTTACATTCACCCGATAAACCTAATATGAGATGGGTGATGACTTTTATTCCTGCAGATTTTAGCCTTTTCACTGCATCTGTATATACAGCCAGAGGATAGCCTCTTCTAATAAAATTAGCTGTATTCTCATGGATAGTTTGTAAACCCAACTCAACCCACACTGGTTTGATAGCATTAAGTTTACTTAATACCTCAATAATTTCTTCAGACAAGCAATCCGGTCTGGTTGCTATAGATAAAACAGCAATGTCATCACGTAGCACTACAGGAGTGTATAGTTTTTCAATTTCATCCGGTGTTGCATAAGTATTTGTAAAGCTTTGAAAATATGCTATGTATTGTTTTGATTGAGGTGCGGACAATTTTGCAATTCTGATTTGCTCTTCAAAAGATAAATCAGCACTTTGTGCAAATTCTCCTGCCCCTGATTCGCTACAAAAAATACAGCCTTTTGTACCGCATTTTCCGTCTCGGTTTGGGCAAGTAAAGCCTGAGGATAGCATCAATTTATATAGTTTAGTATTATAGTTCTTTTTAAGATAATCTGATAACATATAAATATACATTTTATCACCAAATACATTATATATTATTTTATCTATTCTATCAATCTTATTGAAAAAATAATATGATTGTTGTAAAATAAGAATATAAACTCTTGGAGGTGCAAGATGAAAAAATTTTTATCTTTGTTTTTTGCGGTTCTTTTATTGGCATTCTGTGGTTGCTCTCAAGATTCTGCAGATTCAGAAAAAGAGAGAACAGATTATATTATAAATGAGAATGATGAGATTACAATCGGTGTGATTGCACCTTTAAGCTCAGAAAACGCAAGCGTTGGCAATGATGTTTTAAGCGGTGTTGAGTTCGCTAATAATATGGCTTCTTCCGTTAACATTGATAAAAGATACAATATTAAATTATCTGTTTATGATTGTCAGGAGAATTTAGAAGAAACTGCAGAAAAACTTATTTCTGATAAAGTTGCCGCAGTAATCTGTTATGGTGCAGATTATGAAAAAACAAATATAATTATAGATTCTTTTGAGTCTTCTGCTACATCTTTATTGTTTATTGATTCTTGCAGTGATAAAATTTCGGATAATTCTACTTCGCTTACTTTGTCTGCTCCTGCTACATACAAAGCATCTGTGCTGGCATCATATATATCAAATGAAGGCTTTAAAGATGGTACGATAATTTTTGAAACTAACGATTACAATGAAGATTTTGCAGAGAGCTTTGCATCGCTTCTTAAGGATACTTATGGAGTGTCAACTGAAGTTGTGGAGTATTCTGAGGGTACAGATATAGGTTCTGTTGCAGAAAACAAGGAGTTTGCATTCGTGGCTGGAAACAATGATTTTTCTTCTCAAATTACAAAAGCTCTTAAAGAAACTGTATCTGATTTACCTGTGTTCTTAACAGAAATGTACAGAAGCTTTGATTTTGCTGATACACTTTATGATGATACATATTTTCTCAGTAAATTTGAATTTGATGAGAATAACCATTATGTAACCGACTTTATGAATGTTTATTCAAATGTTACCAATGTTTCCAAGTCTGAAATATCTGCTGCTGTTGCTTACGGCTATGATGCTTATATGATTATTTACGGAGCATTAGGTTCACTCAATCCTAATAGCACAGTAAATCCTCTTGATTCTGTAAAAAACAGTAGTGACATAGAGAATACGACAATAGAGATTAGTGCTTCACAGGTTTATGATGCTGTTACAAAAGAGGGAAAGGTTTATGGCGGTCCTATTGACACTATTACCTTTGAAACTGATGGCACAATGAAACCCTCATATATCTTTATTGATGGTGTGAACAGCGGTACACCTTATATGGTTAATAAATTTGTTTACTGATGAAAAGATTGAATCCTGATTATTTTAAGTTGCCTGCTACTGAGTTAGCGCCTTTATTGCTCGGAAAGCTTCTTTGTGTTAGTAAAGATGGTGTTGTTTCTGTGCTCAGAATTACAGAAACAGAAGCATATTTTGGCGAAGAAGACACAGCTTGTCATGCTCATAAAGGCAGAACACCAAGAACAGAGATTTTATATTCCGCCGGTGGCAGGGTTTACGTGTATCTTTGCTATGGCATTCACTCGCTTATGAATATAATTTCCGGCGAAGAGGGTCATCCTGAAGGAGTGCTTATTCGTGGAGTTGAGGGCTATAACGGTCCCGGCAAACTTACAAAGCATTTGGGTATTGATAGAACCTTTAATAATCTGAATGTAATTGACTCAGATGTTATCTGGATTTCTGATGACGGCTATGTTCCAAAGAAAATTCTCACATCTGCAAGAATCGGAATTGATTATGCATCGGAAGAATTCAGATATAAACCTTGGAGATTTTATATTGAACTATAAATTTAGAAAACGCCTTGAGTATAAAAACTCAGGGCGTTTTCTTTAAATATTAAGTATTTTATTAAGATTGGAAAAACAATCGCTATCAGGGGTTTCATATTTATCAAATGGAAAATCCATTCCCAAACTATCATACTTTACCTTGCAAATTTTTTTGAAAGGCAAAAGCTCAATTTTATCAATACAATTGTATTTTTTTACTATGTCCTTGAGCTTCAGTATATTTTCATTGCTATCATTAAGGGTGGGTACAATAACCTGACGAATTGTAACTGGAATATTTAAGCAATTTAGTTCTTCGAGAAAAAGCAGGGGAGTGTTCAGTGAACAGCCTGTATAGGTCTTGTAATCATTATCGTTTGTGAATTTTATATCTAATAAGACCCTGTCAGTGTGGTTAAGAAGTTCTTTTGCATCGGAGTTTAAAATACTGCCCGATGTATCAAGACAAGTGTTAATCCCTTCTTTATGACAAAGTTTAAAGAACTCGGTAACGAACTTAGCTTGCAGCAAAGGTTCACCGCCGGAAACGGTAACGCCGCCGTCTTTTCCAAAATAACTTTTAAAGCGAATCACTTTGTCAATAAGCTCTTCGGGAGTTGTAACACTGCCTTCCTGTAGGTTCCATGTATCAGGATTGTGACAGTATCCGCAACGAAGATTACATCCTTGCATAAATACGACAAATCTTATTCCGGGTCCGTCCAAGGTGCCCAAGGATTGAATTGAATTTATGCGACCGCTGATATTCGAAGAGCACATAATTACATTGCCTCGTGGAAGGTTCTGCTGATAACTTCCTTCTGCTGCTCTTTTGAGAGTTTGTTGAAGTTTACAGCATAGCCTGATACGCGGATAGTGAGGTTGGGATATGCATCAGGATCTTCGTAAGCCTTCATAAGTGTTTCACGATTAAGAACATTAACATTGATGTGATGAGCCATTTTGGTGAAATAGCCGTCAAGAATACCAACAAGATTGCTATGTCTATCGTCCTCACTTCTTCCAAGTGCTTCGGGAGTTATAGAGAAGGTGTTGGAAATACCGTCACGGCAATCATCATAACTAATTTTTGCAACAGAGTTGAGGGATGCAAGAGCACCGTTTTCTTCTCGGTTGTGCATAGGGTTAGCACCGGGAGCAAATGGTTCTGCATTCTTTCTGCCGTCGGGAGTAGCCCCTGTATTTTTACCATACATAACGTTTGATGTAATAGTAAGTACAGAAAGTGTATGGATAGCATCTCTGTATGTGGGAGTCTTGCGTAGCTCGGTAATCATAAGGTGAGTCATATCTTTTGCGATGAGATCAACTCTGTCATCATCATTACCATATTTGGGGAAGTTGCCGATGGTTTCAAAATCAACAATAAAGCCCTCTTCGTTTGCAATAGGCTTAACATCTGCAAACTTTATTGCAGAGAGAGAGTCAGCTACAACAGAAAGTCCTGCGATACCGAAAGCCATAAAACGATCAACATAAGTGTCGTGAAGAGCCATCTGTGTTTTCTCGTAAGCATATTTATCGTGCATATAATGGATAACGTTCATTGTGTTTACATAGAGGTTTGCAAGCCATTCAATGTAAATTTTGAATCTTTCCATAATACTTTCATAGTCAAGCTTATCTTCATTCATAACAGGCATCTGAGGTCCGATGTGGATATTACTTGTGGCATCATAGCCACCGTTGAGAGCAATAAGAAGAAGCTTGGCAAGGTTACATCTTGCACCGAAGAACTGCATCTGCTTTCCGACCTTCATAGCAGACACACAGCAGGCAATGGCATAGTCATCACCATAAATTGGACGCATAAGGTCATCGTTTTCGTACTGAATTGAGTCGGTATCACACGAAACCTTTGCACAGTACTTTTTAAAGCCGTCGGGCAGGGAAGTGGACCAAAGAACTGTCAAGTTAGGCTCGGGAGATGAGCCAAGAGTATAAAGTGTATTGAGAATACGGAAACTGGATTTTGTAACAAGTGTTCTTCCGTCTTCGCCCATACCGCCGACAGCTTCTGTAATCCACATGGGGTCACCGCCGAAAAGCTCGTTATATTCGGGAGTTCTTAAGTGTCTTGCAAGTCTGAGCTTAATAACGAAATCGTCTATAAGCTCCTGTGCTGTTTCTTCGGTAAGGATACCGTTTTTAATATCTCGTTCAATATAAATATCGAAGAATGTTGCTACTCTGCCTAAAGACATAGCTGCACCATTCTGCTCTTTGATAGCAGCAAGATAAGCAAAGTAAGTCCATTGGATTGCTTCTTTTGTATTTTGTGCAGGTTGGCTTATGTCGAAACCGTACATGGATGCCATCTGCTTTAAAAAGCCAAGGAAGTTAATCTGCTGGAAAAGCTCTTCATCAAGACGAACCTGCTCTGTGTTGAAGTTGGATTTAGCAAGTTTTGCTTTGTCCTTCTTTTTCTCTTCTATAAGCTTATCTATACCGTAAAGTGCAACTCTTCTGTAGTCACCAATGATACGACCCCTGCCGTAAGCATCAGGCAAACCTGTGATAACGTGGCACTTTCTTGCAAGACGCATCTCGTCTGTGTATGCTCTGAAAACACCATCATTGTGTGTAGTTCTGTACTGGAATTCATCCTCAATTTTATCACTGAGCTTATAGCCGTAAGCTTCGCAAGCCTGACGTGCCATTCTGATTCCGCCAAAGGGATTAACACCACGTTTTAAAGGACGATTCGTCTGCAATCCCACAATAAGTTCGTTTGCTTTATCAATATATCCGGGTGCGTAGCTGTTAAGTGAAGAAACTGTAGTTGTATCAATATCAAGAACGCCGCCATACTGTCTTTCAAGAGTAAAAAGATTCTGTACCTTTTTCATTAAATCTTTTGTACGGGGAGTAGCTTCAGAAAGAAAAGTGTGGTCCCCTTTGTATTCTTTATAGTTGGTCTGGATAAAATCGCGAACATTGATTTCATCCTGCCATTTTCCGCCTTTGAATCCGGTCCAGTTTTTGTGTTCCATAAATATCTCTCCTTTGATTCATCTGCTGATTGCATAAAAAATAGGGCAAAACAGCAGTACTGTTTTGCCCAGACGGTCGGCATATATGGTTGTACATTCCCTTGCGGTGCTCCGCAAATCCGTCAGTCATGTACTACCTATAATTATAATACTTTATTTTTTTTATAATGTCAACTTGACATTAGTTAAAAAATCAATATCAATTGCTTAAGGATTTTAGCAAAAATGTTAAAGAGGAGTTCTGTTGTGAGGTTATTAGTCCTCTAAAGCATAGTAGTGGTTAAAACAGTAACCGCTTCCATAAGTTCCTTCTTTGTCGCAGCCTGTCCACTTACATTTTTCGGCAGGTTCGTGATTGTAGCAGTATTCATCTTCATCGTAAACGTGCTTGTAACAACCGCTCTCTCTGCAGAGGTTATCGGAATAATCAAATGAGTATATTATTTTACCCTTGGAATCGATTATTGCTCGTTCTTTATTATCTGTAAGAACAGACGCGTAACCATCGTTACTCATTGTGTTTGCTTCACGATAGATAATAGGAATTATAACTTTTCCTGTTTTGTCAATATAGCCGTACTTATCATTAACCCTAACTGCACATAACCCACAGGAAAAATAGTCAATATCATCATACTGAGGCGAAATAACATATTTACCTTTATTGTCTATTACACCATATTTCCCATCAATACCTACAGTGGCTAAACCGTCAGAGAATCTACCGGCATCATCAAATTGAGGTTTAATAACAACACTTCCGCTTTTGTTTATATAGCCGTATTTTTCGTCGACTTCGATTATGTATAATCCTTCGCTGTCAAACATATTTGCACTGTTTATGAGACTATCTGTAAATTCTTTGTTGAATTCAATATCAGCAAGTGTATTGCCTTTACTCTTTCTTGTAAGAAGAAAGACGGACACAGCATTACCTGCCAAAAGTACAATTATCAGTATAATAACTAAAATCATTGCGCCGACTGATTTTTTAGATTTGTTTACCTTGGGTGTTGCATTTATTGCATCTGCTTCTGAAGGAGAATAGGTGGAAGCTATCGGTTGTTCTGTTGATGCTTGTGTGATTTCGTTTAACTGAGGATTGGTTTTAAAATCATTCATAAATTAAACTCCTTTTACAGCACTTTTAGGAATATAAAATGTTTTCTTATAGTTTTTGTACTTTAAGTTTGTAATGATAATGATTGTTGATGAAGCCAGAGCAAACAGACTTATGATTATTGCAAAGAACAGACTTGTGAAAAGCAGGGAATAGATAGCCGAGAAAATAAGTCCTGCAATAGATAATCCATTAATTCTGAAAGCACTTGATATAACCATAAATAGCGAACAAAGCACCATAAGACAAAGGAGAACTACCTGTGCGATAGAAAGCACAGGACTAATTGTATCTATCATATCTTCTGTCCATTTAAATGATATTTCTGTGCCCCGATCTCCAGCTACAACGTAATTTGCTTGTATTATTCCTTTAAATGTGTAATTATCGAAAGACTCTGCAAAAGAATCGATGTTTTTTATTGAAGGATTATCAATAACTTTATCCATGGAGTTTACAACATCGTTAACAGGATTATCGCTTGAGTTGACATCTTTGTATATACTAAAATCATTTCTACTGTCAAGAAAATCTGCTATCAGTTCATCATATTCTGTTTGCAGTTCATCAATATTTAGAGCATAACTTACTCCTGAAATTTCTGGAATCGGTTTATTTAGTGTTACAAAATAACTGAGCACTAATAAAGCTGTGCATAAGAAGGCTAAGCCCCATGAAATGAACATAAGAATTTTTGTGCTTTTGCTTGAATATTTTAGAAGAAACTTTTGTTTGCCTACCAAATATTCAGTGTGAATATCGGTCTTTAAAGATTCCTTGCTGTTTTTCTTTTCAACTTTAACATCTGTCATGTTTTCAGTTGAAGTTTCATTTGCTACCTTTTCACCGCAAGCTCCACAGAAAAGTGCGGTGTCAGGTAGTGTGTTTCCGCAATTTTTACAAATCATAATAAAACCTCCTTTTGTTTTCATTATACTAAATAACCATATTTTAGTCAATGATATGATTTTGCAAACAAAAAAGGGCTACCTCACTAACATTAAGTAAGGCAACCCGTTGGCGGAGAGTTAGGGATTCGAACCCTAGGTCCCTTTCGGGACACAGCATTTCGAGTGCTGCACCTTCGACCACTCGGACAACTCTCCATACACATTGATAATAATTTTACTAATAAATTTACTAAAAGTCAATACCACATCATATAAAAAGCACCGCAACTATTTTGTTTTACAATAATTGCGGTGCTTAAAAGTTATTGCTTATTACTATGTAAATTTACTTTTTAATGTAAACTACGGGTTCGCCAAAACTATCAATAAGTGTCAGCTTGTTGCCTTCGATTGTGTATTCAAACTCAGATGCAACGGTGTTTCCGTCAAAGAGAATGCTGATTTTTTCACCTAAATCCTCGTATGTGAATTTGAGTACAGAGTAAGTACCTGTGCCGTCTGCGTTGAAAACATAAACATAGTCAGGCATATCTTCACTTACCCAGGAACCTACAAGACCTGCTTCCTTAGGTGTTTCTGTGGTGGTTTCTACTATTGCTGTTGTGTCCTGTGTTTCAGCCTTTTTGTCATTATCCTTGTTGCAAGCAACCATTAAGGATGCAACAAAAAGCAGACAAAGAATGAGGGCAATAAGTTTGAGCGTGTTTTTCATAATGATTTCTCCTTTAAAAATAAATTATTTATATTTACACAGCCTCGCCAATGGGAAAGGATGTGGGAATACCTGCAATCCATTTCTGAATGGCGGTAGCGTCCTTAACATTTACATTTGTGTTTGCATCAACATCTGCAAGGATTAGACCTGTTTCAGAAAGAGTGATAAGAGAAGCTGTGTGTTTTTGAATAGCGGTAGCATCCTTAACGTTTACCTTGCCGCTGCAGTCTGCGTCACCTAAAATTCCTTTTGGATTAGGATTATCCGAACCGGAAGGATAGGAAGGTGAGGAAGGGGTGGTAAGATTAGAGGGAGTGGTGTTTTCAGAGCTTGAAGACTGAGTGGGAATTTCGTTTTCCTCTACCGCAAATGTAACCAGAAGCTCTGCAGAAATTGATGAGCCGGGTAGTATAACCTCAGCTTCTTTCCCTCCTACAACTGCCGAAATCTCAAGCCAGCCGTCAGAGTCGGTCTGGAACTTGTAATATTCGTTGGCCCTTATCCATACCTCTAATTCGTATTTATGACCTGCTTCAAAGGTGTCGTTTTCTTTGAGATATACTCTGTTTTTAGAATCTGTAACATCTGTCCAGTAAACGGCATTAATATAGAAGCTGTCATCAGCAGGAGCGAGAGTGAAGTCAACCTTCTCACCGCAGGCGGGAATGGTTACATCGTTAACCTCAACAGAAGAAACAATTGTATCACTTTTGAGAGGCTCGTATACAAGACGAACAATATCCTCATAGGTTGTAAGGTCGGAGTTTGTTACAACACAACGGATAAGATAATTCCCGCCTTCTTCAGGACGATCATCAAATTGCCATTGGCTCACATTTTGGTAATCGCCGAGATGAGTCCACTGGGTATCTTCGCCGTTGTAAGAGAACTCGTTGCATATATACCAGTTAATATACTGATGGTCAATTGTACGGTTTACAAGTTTAATTTCAGGAGAAATTTTCTCCTCTGCAGGTACATAGATTGTGTCGATTTGATTGTTAATGTAGTCAAACTGCTCTTTGAGAACGTTATATATGGATTCACCGTAGGAATTTACTTCTGCCTTTTGGCAGAGTCCGATTAGTCTGTAATAGTAGTCAAGACCCTCAGATATTATAAGAGGAGGTGCTGTCACCTCATAGTATCCGCCGGTATAATCGTCTATGGTTTCGGTGAAGAGTTTTTTGGAAACACCGTTTAAGAATCTCTGATCTCCGCTGTTCAGGCATTTGTAAAGGACTGTACCCTCTGCCACGATAACCCTGCCCCAGCCGTTGTTGCAGTAGGCAAAGCTTGCATCTTTACCATCTTTACCACCATTGGTAATATAAAAGTTTCCGCCCAGTACATATACTGCGGGATGAAGAGCACCGTTGGGATAATCTTTGGCGTAATTAAGGTAGTTTCCAAAAGCAGAGGCATCTATACTCTGGTATTTACCGTAGAAGTCACCACCGAATATAGTAACATGGGGTGTATCGTACAGATATGCATCGTGGTTAGCTTTTATTGTGTCACCACCATTGGAAGAGCTTGAATCGAAGGTGCCGTCATAGATATTTGTGTATCCGCTGCTGGTGCGAACTACACAGCAGTCGCCTTGCTCATAGGGTGAGAAAATCTCGTAGTAGCCGTTAAAGATTTCAAGCTCACCGCCCTCGTTGAGAAAAACCGACTTGTTATGGTTGCCATAACCTTCGGAAAAAGCGCAGTAGCCTGTCTGAGAAGCGGAGGTGTCTTTTATGGTCATCACTCCGTCGGATTTAATACGGAAGAGTGTAAGGTCATTACCACTGGTGCTTCTCTTGATACTGTAACCATTAAGGTCAAGATTAAAGATTGAACCTGAAGGTATTATAACCTCCAGATCATTCAGATTATCAACCTGTTCAATATCGGTACTTAGGATGTATCTGCAATCTGATTGAGAAGTTTTAGCTAAATTTCTTAGCTGTTCATAGTTTTCTATGTAATATGTGTAGTTGCCTGTTTCTGCTACTTCCTCTTCCTTTGCAGATGTACCGAAGGAAACAGAGCTTATTAAAAGTATAAGGCAGAGAAAAAGTGAAATTATACTTTTGGTTTTCATAAGGATTCCTCCTGATAGAATAGGGTTATTTAATTTAAAGGGTGATGAGAAGAATTATCATCACCCTTAACTTTATTAAATTAAGTTGTATTTGGTTGATTACCAGAGGGGAGAGCCGTCAAAAAGAATTTCATCAATTACACCGGTAACTCCGTTTACTGTGTACTGATAATCAAAGCCGCTCCACTGAAAAGCGATAATGTAAGAATTATCTTTAAGCTCAACCGTGAGATTTTCTGCTGCTGTTTCCTGAATAGAAAGGTCAGTCCATACGATTTCTTTTGCTTGTGCTTCGTCAATTGTAAGTGCTGCAGCGGTAGTTTCAACCTGTGCTGTGGTTACTGCGTCGGTTGTGTTGTTTATTTCTGTTTTGTTATCATTTCCGCAAGCAGCCATAAGAGATGCTGTGAAAATAAGACAGAGTACAAGTGCCATAATTTTGATTGTTTTTTTCATAATGATTTCTCCTTGAAATAAAATTATTTATATTTACACAGCTTCTCCGATAACAAAGCCTGTGTCTATACCTGCAATCCATTTCTGAATAGCTGTTGCATCCTTAACGTTTACATTGCCGTTTCTGTCTACATCGGCAAGAACAAGACCTGTTTCAGAAAGAGAGATAAGTGAAGCTGTGTGTTTCTGGATAGCGGTTGCATCCTTTACATTAACCTTGCCGTCTGTGTCTGCGTCACCTGATGTTCCTATGGATACAGCACCTTCGCAGGGCTCAAAAATAAGACCCAGCTCAAGCTCTTTATCATCGTGAGATCCGTATTCAACGGCATTTTTGCTGTTAATGAAGCCTTCTGCCTCATTATAGCCGTCAGACATAACGAAGGTGTAGCCGCCTGTTGCTTCTACTGTAACAACTACACGGTAAGCTTTGCCTTCTTCAAAGGTAGCGGTTCTTTCTAAAAGAGTACGGCCGTCGGCAGTATCGAGCCACCATTCTATGCTTAAAATTTCACAACCGGGAGTAAGGCATAATGCATCATAGTCAGGAGTGTCGCCTGTTTCAGGTTCGTCGATACTCTCTATCTCGATTTTCTTAACGATTTTTGATGTGTCTTTTTCGCAGGTTGCAAAATTAAATCCCAACTCAAGATATGTATTATCGTAGGAACTGTAAGATACAGCCTTATGTCCGTTTATATTGCCCTCAGCTATGTTAGCGTGTATATCATCTGTTTCAAAGGTGTAGTTCCCCTCGGCATCTACACGGACAACAACTCTGTAACTTCTTCCTTCTTCAAAAACATCATCTTCTGCCATAAGTGTGCTTTTGCCCTCGGTAATATCGTACCATTCAACTGCGGATACGTTACAGCCGCGAGTGGCACAGAAAGCTTCGTAGTCAGGAGTTCTGCCTGCAACAGGGGCATCGATATACATAACATCAACGAAGGACACAATTGTTTCTCTGGAGAGTGTAAAGGTGAGGGAAAGCTCTGCGGAAATTTCACTGCCCGGCAGCATTACCTCTGCCTGATGGCCGCCTACAAGAGCCATAATGTCAATATACCCATCCTCGTCTGTGGAGAATTTGTATTTATCGTTTGCTCTTATCCACACCTCAAGATTGTAGGTGTGACCTGCCTCGAATTTATCTGTTTCTTTGAGAGAGACTGCCGAGGAATTTGTAACATCGGTCCAGTAAATACCGCTTACGAAGAATTTGTTGTTTGAAGGAGTTGCTGTGAAGACGGGTCTTGCACCAATAGCAGGCTCCTTGATATTTGTGATTTCTACATAGGATACTTCTTCTCTTGCGTCGCCAAAAATGTATGAAACAAGGATATGGTATCTGTCGTTTTTGCCTGCGCCATCCGAAACGCCCTCGTTGCCGTTAATGTAAGGAATTACATCGGTTTTATCGTTCTTGGTTGCGAAGTAGTAGTCGCCAATTGTGGTCAGTACGATGGTTGCCTCGTAAACACCGCCTTCCTCAAAGGGGTCGGAGGGATTCATGAATGTGTGGGTTTTGCAGTCGTACCATGTTACACCGTAAATGTAGTAGGGAGAATCGATGGAATCTTTAACCACACCATCTGTATCTATGAAAATATTATAATCAGGATAACCGCCCGGTACAGGTTCGGTTACATTTACATTCAGTTTTTTTATTTCATAATTGTAGTCACAAGGCTCAAAGGTGTATTCAATCATAGCCTGATGCTTGCCTGTAAGGTCATCATAAACTTTTGCTTCGTTACCGTTGACATAGGCGCTGATAACAGGTGTGTTGTAGTTATCAACCCAGAACTCATAGCCTTCGTTGGCAACAAGCAGTAGAGTGAAGGTGTAAATATGATCCTTTTTGAATGTGTCGTCAGGCATCATAACCATCTGAGTTGTTTCATCATACCACCATTTGCCCTCAAAAACTTCGGGGTCATCATCAAGCTGGTCGTCGTATGTATAAGCAGTAGTGTTTCCCAATTTACTGTAATAATCGGGATGCTCACCGATATATGGCGTCTGTACACCAGAAACTGAAACCTGTTTTATTAAATTTGTATTAGGGGAGTTTTCCGCAAATACATACATAGGAACAAGTGTCAGCATAAGTGTAAAGCATAGAAGTAAACTAAAAATTCGTTTATTCATAATTTTGCCTCCTGAAATTAAATAATTATAATCTGTAATTTTTGTAATACAAATCTTAAGAATGTCTGTATCCTGCAATAATGATTGTGGTGATAATAATAGCAGAAATTACAATCACCGCATATCCCATAGTGATCGACTCCTTTTAAAAAATGATAGTTTTTTAGAACTTAGAAAAAAGATAAATATTGCTCAGCGTTCTTCTTGACTCAGTGTATAAAGTATAATATAATTACTTTATTATAAAAGCAGGGCGGTATTTGTTTTTCTCCTACAAAAAGCAAATACTTCATACAAAGGGGAATTGTATGAGTAGGGTACCCTTAACGCTTTATAAAGCACAAGGCTCATACCCTCCTTCAAACACTTGCATATATATTATAGTAGTTTATCGTACAAAAGTCCCCACCCTTTCGCATAAATTAAGGGTGGGAAAGTGAAAAATTCTTACCAACAAGGGTGGGAAATAGGGTGGGAACTCCCAAAATACGATAAGCTTTACATGTGAAGGAGCTCTCTTATGTTCAAGAAAAATATCATATTGGTAGACAGCATATTTTTGCTTCTCGCTATGTCAGGCTGTTCGGCGATAGGTGAAAAATCTGCCACAATGTCGGGTATATATTTTGTTACATCTTTGTTGGCGATTATATTGCTTGCAGGATACTGTTTCCTTATTAAGAAAAAAGAACCTTGGTTTGTAATTCTGTTTTCTGCGGTAGTGGTGGTTAATATTGGCTACCTTTCGCTATCGGTATCTTCATCTCTTAAAGAAGCACTATTTGCTAATCGGGTAGCATATCTGGGATCTGTTATTTTACCTCTTTCTATGCTAATACTTATTTTAACTGCTTGTGGAATTAATCCTCCGAAATGGTTTATTGGCATATTGATTGGATTGAGCTGCTCTATGTTTTTGATAGCGGCAAGTCCCGGATACCTGAACATTTACTATAAAGAAGTTTCCCTTGTTATTACAGACGGTGTTGCGATGCTTGATAAGAAGTATGGTATGCTTCACAGCTTGTACTTATATTATCTTTTAGGCTATTTTGGTGCTATGATTGCATCTATATTGTATGCCCGTTTTACAAAAAGAGTTAAATCCAGCATACATGCTGTGCTTTTGCTTATGTCGGTGTTTGTGAATATCGGCGTCTGGCTTATGGAGCAATTCGTAAAGATAGACTTTGAGATATTATCTGTTTCATATATTGTTACAGAGCTATTCTTACTCGGTATCAGCTTTCTGCTGCAGGATAAAAAAATACAAAATATTTTTACTTTTACTGCTGACGATAGTATTCAAGAGACAAATGTTTCTAATGAAGTTAACCTGAATTCTTGCGTGGAAACCTACGATGAATTATCAGAAAAATATGAGTATCTTGTTTCGAAACTCCATACTCTTACTCCGACTGAAAAGCAGATTTATGAATTATATGTTAGTGGCAAGCAAATTAAGGAAGTAAAGGAAATTTTATCTATTTCAGACAATACCCTCAAATATCATAACAGGAACATATATTCAAAACTGGGAGTGAGTAGTCGCAAGGAACTGATTGAAGTTTCCTTTGCAGCAAAAATCAGCATATAAATGATAAAACGTATCGATATTTAGGTATCGATACGTTTTTTGTTTGCAGATATTTTGTATAACAATTTGCATTAAACTTGCATAGTATGTAAGAAATAAGCAAAGGGTGAGTTTATGGCACTTGATACGAGAGAACTGTTTGCGCGTCTTATTAAATGCGAAGCAGGAGGCGAGGGGGATACCGGAATGAGAGCAGTGGCTTCTGTAATTGCAAATCGCGCGTTAACTAACGATGGGGAATTTTCACGAGTTAATAATGGCGGAGATTTTCGAGCTGTTATAACACAAACGTGTCAGTTTACTTGTCTTAAAGAATTTGTAGGTGGAGAATACAACTCGCAAAACGTATATAACATTACACCTGAACAAATACATTATGACATCGCAGACTGGGCTTTAGCAGGTAATACAGATAGCTCTGTTGGTAATTCGTTATTTTTCTTCAATCCATACAGTCCTAATTGCCCTAAATTCTTTCCTTCTGATGTCGGTGTTATATATAACAGAGTTGGTGCTCATTGTTTTTACGCTCCGACCAATGCTTATTTAAAAACTTAAACGAGGTTATGTTATGGCTAACAATTTGGATTTAATGAGTATTTATGGGATACCGCCTGCAAAATATAGCGAGGATAATCCTGATGATTTGTTTCTCAAAAATTTGCCCTCTCTTGAACAGATAGCCGCTTATAATCTGGCAAATCAGCAACTTTCAAATCAAAGACCTGTAAATACAACGCAGACTGATAATCAGAATATGAATAGCATTGACTTACCTTCGACACCTGCTACTACTATTGGAAATATGCCGACTGATATTACAGGTATTCTTATGCCGCAGTCAAATGATAATATGAATAATATGGTAATGTCTATGAACAATCAAACTTTAATGCAGGAAATTACAGATTACAGCAATCCGTTTCCTGTAACTTCAGAAAGCATACAATATATGAACGGGTTTATAAGAACACAGATTGGGAGAAGAGTTCAGATAGAATTTCTTATCGGTAATGCAGAACTTATAGAAAAAGATGGGTATTTGCTGGGTGTTGGCTCCAATTATATTTTGATGAACGAAATTGGAACAAATGACATAACAGTATGCGATTTTTACAATATTAAATTTATAAGATTCTTATATTAAATCACACAGGACCTCTGAAGAGTTAGAGGTCCTGTGTGATTTCGTTATAAACATTCTTCATCTAAAAGAATAGATATAATGGAATTTGAAAGCAGAAAACCTTTGTCGGTTAATTTAAAGCCATCTTGGTTACATATTATAAAACCTGCTTCAGATAGAATTTTGATTGTGTTCATAAAACGTTTTGACGGTATTTTATTGTGCTCTTTAAAATAATTATCATACTTAAATCCGAAGTCAGTTCTGAGAGATAACATAATATATTCATAAGCTGTTTTGCCTTCTGATTCGAAAATAATATTATCCGGTGTAAATTCTTTTAAGCTTCGAGGATAATAAAACCTTTTACCGTTTATCATAGAATGTGCAGAGGGACCAATGCCGAGATAGTCTTCCAGCAACCAGTATTTTGTATTGTGGCGACTTATCAAGTCATTCTTACAAAAATTGGATATTTCGTAATGTCGGTATCCGTTATCTGAAAGCTTTTTGGATATGAACTCGTAATAATCAGCTTGTGTGTCTTCGCTTGCAAAGGGATACTTATCTTTATTTTCATAGAATGGTGTGTTTTTTTCTATTTTAAGCATATAGGTGCTTATGTGAGGCGCTTTGTTATTTATACAAAAGTCTATAGTTTTGTTTAATGATTCTATGGTCTGTAGAGGGATGCCTGTCATCACATCTAGTGAATAATTGAATATACCTGATTTGTTTATATAATCTATTGCTTTTTGTGCATCGTATTTTGTGTGGAGTCTGCCAAGTATTATTAGTTCTTCATCAATTGAAGATTGCAGTCCCATAGATATTCTGTTAATTCCGTTGTGTTTTAAACTTTTTAAGTTAAGTTTAGTAACAGATTTTGGATTAACTTCAATTGTTATTTCAGGGTTATTGGCAATTTTAAAGTTGTTATAGATGCCTTCAAGAAGGATTAAAATTTGAGAGTCACTTAAGACACTTGGTGTACCGCCACCAAAATAAATGGTATCAACTATTATATTGTTATCAATTTTATTTTTCCAATACTCGAGAGCGTTTAAGGTATTGCTTATATACTTATCTATAGATTCATGATTGATTTCTACACTATAAAAATCGCAATAATTGCATTTTCTTACACAAAATGGAATGTGTATATATAGTCCGAGTTGTTTCAATGGTTTTCACTTTCTTTCATAAGTATGCGTATAAGGGTTGAGGCAGAAACCCGATGGTCTCTGCCTCATTTGGAAGGTATATGAAAAATAGGAAAGATTTATATTATGATGATATTTTATCAAAATAACTAAAATATGTCAAGTATATGAACAAGTTTTCTACATTGTTTTAATAAACCCAATTGTAAGATCAGCATAATCTTGACATTATATAGTGTAAAAAGTATAATAATAAATTGGAATTTAATGTATTGGAGATATTTTTGTGAGTAATTTTAAGGAAGAAATTAGTAAGCGCAGAACCTTTGCGATTATCTCTCACCCTGACGCAGGTAAAACAACACTTACCGAAAAGCTCCTTCTTTACGGCGGAGCAATTAATCTTGCCGGTTCTGTTAAAGGAAAAAGAACCGCTAAACATGCAGTTTCTGACTGGATGGAAATTGAAAAGCAGAGGGGTATTTCTGTTACATCCTCTGTAATGCAGTTTAAATACAATGGCTATTGTATCAATATTCTTGATACTCCCGGTCACCAGGATTTCTCAGAAGATACTTACCGTACACTTATGGCTGCTGACTCGGCGGTAATGGTAATTGATGCTTCGAAGGGTGTTGAACGTCAGACAATCAAACTTTTTAAAGTTTGTGTAATGCGCAACATCCCGATTATCACTTTTATTAATAAGATGGACCACGAGTCAAAGAACCCTTTTGATCTTCTTGATGAAATCGAGCAGGTGCTCGGAATTAACACTTGTCCTGTAAACTGGCCTATCGGTGCAGGCAGAGACTTTAAAGGTGTTTATGACAGAGCAAGTAAAAGTGTTCTTGCTTATACTGCCAATAATGGTCAGAGAGAAGTTGAGGAAAAGGTAATTCCCATTGACAGTCCTGAACTCGTTGATACTGTCGGCAAGTATATGATTGATGATTTTCTTTCTGAAATCGAGCTTCTTGAAGGTGCGGGCGATGAGCTTAATCTTGATTTAGTAAGAGCAGGTAAACTTACACCCGTATTCTTTGGCTCTGCTCTCAATAACTTTGGTGTCGAACCTTTCCTTAAAGACTTCCTTGAATTTACAACTCCGCCTCTTCCCAGAGAAACTGAGGATGGCATTGTTGAGCCTGATTCGGATTTTATGTCGGCATTTGTGTTTAAAATTCAGGCGAATATGAATAAGATGCACCGAGACAGAATCGCATTTATGCGTATTTGTTCCGGTAAGTTTACAAGAGATATGGAAGTTTCTCATGTGCAGGCAGGCAGAAAAATTAAACTTTCTCAGCCTCAGCAGATGATGGCTTCTGACCGAGAGATGATTGAAGAAGCCTGTGCAGGTGATATTATCGGTATCTTTGATCCCGGTATTTTTTCAATCGGCGATACTATATGCTCACTTGGACATAAGGTGAAATTCAAAGGTATTCCTACCTTTGCGCCAGAGCATTTTGCTCTTGTAAGACAAAAGGATACAATGAAGCGTAAACAATTCATCAAAGGTACTTCTCAGATTGCTCAAGAAGGTGCAATTCAGATATTTCAGGAACTTGACGCAGGTATGGAAGAAGTGATTGTTGGTGTTGTTGGTACACTTCAGTTTGATGTTCTTAAGCATAGGCTTGAAACTGAATACAATGTAGATATTATTATGACATCTCTTCCTTATCAGTTTATTCGTTGGATTGGGAATGAAGATTTAGATCCTAAAACTCTTGATCTTGCTTCTGATACAAAGAGAATTCAGGATTTAAAAGGAAATCATCTTTTACTCTTTACAAGCGAATGGAGTATAGATTGGGCACTTGACCACAACAAAGGCTTGATTCTTGAAGAATTTGGCAGAAACTCCTGATAAAATATAATAGGACACGCAAATATTAAACACTCCCCGAATATGATTATATATATCATTCAGGGAGTGCTTTTTATGTTTCAACTTCTCATGATGCTCATAAATTACTGTTATTTCTTTGTTCTTCATGTTTGCAAAAGCGGTTCGTTTCCGAAACCTCTTACAAAGCAGGAAGAAACGGAATATCTCAAAAGAGTTAAAGAAGGAGATATTAAGGCTAGAAACAAACTGGTTGAGCACAATCTCCGTTTAGTCGCTCATATTATCAAGAAATATTACGCAACACAAACCGATCATGATGATTTAGTATCAATAGGAACTATCGGTCTCATCAAAGCCATCAACACATTTGACAGTGAAAAGAACATAAAACTTTCAAGTTATGCTTCCAGGTGTATTGAAAACGAAATACTTATGCATTTCAGAAGCTCTAAGAAAACAGCACAGGATGTATCTTTAAATGAAGCAATAGATACAGATAAAGATGGGAATCCGTTAACTTTAATTGATATTCTTTCCTTTGAAGTTGACTTTGCTGATGAACTTGATTTGAAAATAAAATCCGAAAAGCTGTCTGCTTATCTAAAAAGTGAGCTTAATGATAGGGAAAGAAAAGTTATTGTTATGAGATATGGTCTTGATGGGCGCGATCCTTTGACACAAAGAGAAGTTGCCGAAAGATTAAAAATATCAAGATCTTACATATCTCGTATAGAAAAAAAGGCACTTTCACAGCTAAGAAAAAAATATGAAAATAGTTAAATTATAAAGCTTGCTGTAAGCTTTATTATATAGCATAAAATAATTCCTACAACTAAGGGTAGTAATATTGAGAGTATAGTCCATTTAACGCTTTTTGTTTCCTTATGAATAGTAAGGCAGGTAGTTGAACAGGGAAAATGAAACATTGTAAATATCAAAAAGCATAAAGATGTAACAATGGTCCAACCGTTTGCTTGAAGCAGTGTGTTGAGTTCAGAAAGACTGGTGTATTCTGCAAGTGTTCCTGTTCCTGTGTATATCATCAAAATAATAGGAAGTACTATTTCATTTGCTGGAAAGCCTAAAATAAACGAAGTAATTATCGTACCGTTCAAACCTATAAAAATTCCAAACGGATTTAAAAAATCGGAAAAGCAACTTACGACTGATGAGTTTCCGATGTGAAAATTTGCTAAAATCCATATTAACATGCCTGCAGGGATAGAAACTAAAACAGCTCGTGATAGTACATAAATAACTTTTTCTTTTATAGAATTATATATTGTTTTGATTATCTGAGGTTTTCTATATGATGGTAATTCAAAAACAAAGGAAGAGTCTGTTGTTTTTAATCCGGTTCTTGATAAAAAACAAGTGACCAGCAATGTTACTGCAAAAGAAACAAATAACAAACTTAATAATACAATTGCTACAATAACAGATTTCATTATTCCTTTGACATTTGTTGCGAATAGCAAGGATGAAATAGCTATAAGCGTTGGTAATCTTCCGTTGCAGGGTATGAAGCTGTTGGTTAATATGCCAATAAGTCTTTCGTTTTTTGACCTCATTATCCTGCAGCCCATTACTCCGCAGGAATTACATCCGAAACCCATTAGCATAGTTATCGATAATTTTCCGTTAACACCGGCAAATCTAAAAATTCTATCCAGATTAAAAGCGATTCTTGGTAAATAACCGGATTCTTCAAGTAAAGCAAACAGAGGAAAGAAAATAAGTGCAGGAGGAAGCATAACCGAAACAACCCAACCTACTGTTGTCATGATTCCATCCGTAATTATACTAATAAACATATTGCTTAGATTTAATTCGGTCAAAATAATCTTTGTTTTCGTAACAATATACGAGGATAAGCGGGATAAAAGTTCACTTGGATAATTTGCCCCGAATGCTGTAAGCCAAAATATTATAGCAAAAAATAAAATGGTTAAGGGAATACCGCTTACTCTTGAAGTGAATATTTTGTCTAATATTCTATCTTTTTTTGAGTAAGGTACTGTGGTTGAAATTATTGAATGTTTCACTATATTATCTTTTAATTTGTTTAGTTCTATCGTTTCATCTTCTACAGAAAGATTATCATTCTTAATTTTATCGAGTGAAGAAAGTGAAAACGTTTTTATTTTTTTATCAGCGACGGAAACAGCCGTATCTAAAAGTTTCTGAAGATTAGTATTATTTCTTGCAGAAATACCGACAACAGGTATTCCAAGCTGTAAACTAAGTTCATCGTAATCAATTAAGATGTTTTGATTTTCCGCTTCATCTTTCATATTGAGGCATAGAACAGTCTTTTGTGTATGCATTAGTATCTGTAATGTTAGAAGAAGATTTCTGCTTAACAGCAATGTATTTACTACAATTATCAGTACATCAAAATCCTTATTTAGTATATGTTCTGTCGTTACTGATTCTTCTTCTGAGTCAGAATGCAGAGAATAGGTGCCCGGTAAATCAATGATTTCTAATATATCATCTTTATGTTTGCAGGTGCCGTTTGCCAAGGCTACGGTTTTCCCGCTCCAGTTGCCTGTGTGTTGCTGTTGATTCGTAAGAACATTAAATAAAGTACTTTTGCCTACATTCGGATTACCTGCAAGGGCTACTTTATAGTGTTTGCTGTTGGTTTCTTTCGTTTGAATCACAACCTATTCAATAATCACTTTGATATTTTTTGCTTCTTCATTTCTTATTGCAATTACTGTTCCGTTGATTAAATAAGCTTTCGGGTTTTTGAGAGGACTTTCAAATAAACCGATTATTTTAGATTCAGGTGTAATTCCTATTTCGTAAAGTCTTAACTTACATTTTGAACTATCGGAAATATCTACGATTACTGCAGGTTTACCTAAAGGAATATTATCGAGAGTTTTGTGTTTCATAATGGAATCTCACTTTGCTGTATTCGTTAATTATACTATGCTGACATTCTGCTTTTGCTGAAAATAATTATCTTTTATTTTTTTACAAATTGTGATATTATAATTAAGTAAACAAAAACATATATATCATTGGTGGTATATATGCAAAAACGAACTTATGTGGTTTTTCTATCTTTATGTTTAATTTTGTTCTTATGCTTTTCGATTCCGCTTTCTAATGGAAAAAATAGTAAACCCCTTGCTGTTGACGCAACTCTTGATGCTAAACCTGTTATTGTGATTGACTGTGGACACGGAGGGGAGGATGGCGGAGCGGTATCGAGTGATGGCGTATTGGAAAAGGATATTAATTTAAAGATTGGTCTTGTGCTTGAAAAGTTCTTTCTTCAAGGTGGATTTAAGGTTAGAATGATCAGAAGAGAAGATATTTCTGTTTACGATGATAGTGCCGAAACATTGCGCGAAAAGAAGGTTTCTGATTTGCATAAGCGAGCAGAAATCTGCAATAGTGATTCTCGTAATATATATATAAGTATCCATCAGAATAAATTTGAAGATAGCAAGTATTATGGAACACAAGTGTTTTATTCAAAGAATAATCCTGAAAGCAAAGAGCTTGCAGAATGCATCAGAGCAGCTGTTAAAGGATTACTGCAGAATGAAAACGAAAGAAAGTGTAAAGAAGCTACAAAGGATATTTACGTGCTTGATAATGCTCAGGTTCCTGCAGTGATTGTAGAATGCGGCTTTCTTTCAAATTATGAAGAAACGCAGAAATTGTTAACAGATGAATATAGAAATCAGCTTGCTTATTCAATATATTCAGGCTTTCTTGAATATTATTATGCGTTATAGAAAATTAAGGATGTGAGATAATGGCTAAAGTTAAAAGTGCTTTTATATGCAGTGAGTGCGGTTATGAATCACCTAAGTGGTACGGTAAATGTCCGTCTTGCGGTGAATGGAATACAATGAATGAAGAAATTATCAGTAAATCTGATAATACATCTTCGTCTGCAAAGAAATCTGCTGTTTACACAAAGCCTATAAGTGTTACAGAAATATCTACAAAAGATGAACATCGATATGTGACAGAAATATCTGAGCTTGACAGAGTGCTTGGCGGAGGTATCGTAAAAGGCAGTCTTATACTTCTTGGCGGTGATCCCGGTATAGGTAAATCAACAATCCTTTTGCAGATTTGCCGTCAGCTTTGCCGAAGCCTTAAGGTACTTTATGTATCGGGCGAAGAATCAAAACGTCAGATCAAACTTCGTGCTGCAAGGCTTGATGCTGAAAGTGAGAATTTACTTGTGCTCACAGAAACTGATGCTCAGGTTGTAGCAGAGGTTATTAACACAGAAAAGCCTGATTTGGTTATGATTGACTCAATACAGACCATGGCTATATCTGAACTTAATTCATCTCCCGGAAGTGTGACACAGGTAAGAGAGTGTACTAATTTCCTTATGCGTGTTGCCAAGGGACTGGACATTCCAATGTTTGTTGTAGGCCACGTGAACAAAGAGGGCTCTATTGCCGGTCCCAAGGTACTTGAGCATATTGTTGATGCTGTTCTTTATTTTGAGGGCGACAAGCAAATGTCGTATAGGATTTTACGAGCAGTAAAAAACAGATTTGGATCTACTAACGAAATCGGTGTGTTCCAGATGACAGAAAAAGGCCTCTCTGAAGTAGAAAATCCTTCGCTGATGTTGCTTTCTGGCAGACCGAAAAATGTGTCAGGTACCTGTGTTGCTTGCACTATGGAAGGCACAAGACCCATTCTTGCAGAAGTGCAGGGACTTGCATCTGCCACTGCCTTCGGAAATCCAAGGAGAATGTGTACAGGATTTGACTATAGCAGAATGTCACTAATTGTTGCAGTTCTCGAAAAAAGAGCTGGCTACTTTTTCTCTAATACCGATGTATATGTAAATGTTATAGGCGGTTTAAGATTGGACGAGCCTGCTACTGATCTGGCAGTTGCTATGTCGCTTGTCTCAAGCCTTAAGGATGTATCTGTTTCTGAGGATGCAATAGCATTTGGTGAAATTGGATTAGCAGGTGAAATCCGTAGTGTATCACATGCTCAGGAACGCATAAACGAAGCTTCAAGACTTGGGTTTACAAAAATTGTTCTCCCGTATCATAATCTTAAAAATGTAACAGCACCTGATGGGGTTAAACTTTATGGCGTTAGAAATGTAAGAGAGGCTCTCGATGCACTCACTTAAAGGTAACAAAGTATTGATTTCTCCAATTGATGAGATACTAATAGATAAACTTCGAGAGCTTGATGTTGATATAATCAGGTGCAACCCGATCGAACATCTGATTGAATATGAAAAAAATCACGCAGATATGCAACTGTTGACTATTGATGATACAGCTTTTATTTCTCGAGATTCTATATATTTACAGCCTTATCTGAAGGATAAGTATAATGTAGTGGTTGTTAATTATCTTTATAAAGAATATCCCGGTAACGTATTACTTAATGCTCTGTATATATCAGGTAAGCTTATATGTAAAGAAGATTCCACCGCACCGCAGATAATTAAATATGCTTTGGATAATGACATTAAAATAGTAAATACAAAACAAGGTTACAGCAGATGTTCTGCTTTGCCATTAAACTCAGGTGCAATTATTACATCAGATCCATCAATATATAAATCGGCAACGTCTATAGGATTAAAAACGCTTCTCATTTCGTCAGGAAGCATTTATCTTGATGAGAAGAATTACGGGTTTATAGGCGGTGCAAGCGGAGTGATAGGGGATACAGTACTTTTTTTCGGAGATATAAAAACACATCCGGATTATAAAGTAATAATCGATTTTATAAAATGCGAAGGAATGGAGTATCATTCGTTGTGTGACGGGATTTTGAGGGATATTGGCGGTTTTGTGGCAATATAATGTAGAAAATATAGCAATTTAGGAGCGAAGAATCGCTCCTTTTTTATTTGTTAAATAATTAACAAATAAGCGTAGGTTGAAATTATTAAATTAAATGAATCTATTATTTATATTATTATGGTTATAAAGCGTGTGACATTTGAAAGGCAAAAATCATATTAAAAAGCTAATTATTTTATGTATATACTATAATTCATAAGTAAACAATATAGAATCAAAAAGAATTCTATATTGTTTTTTGCAGTCAATACATTATATATGAATACATAAATATTTAATTAGTATTTTGCAGAAAGATATTAATCAGAAAAAACTCTCAGAATAATTTTAATTATTTTGTATAGATAGACTATAGACAAAATAGAATGACAAATAAATCAATTTATAGTTTTAATAAGAATATAAAAATTTTAAAAACTTTAAGTTGAGTATTATGAGTATAATTATAGGTTTATAAAGATATGATAATAAATCGAATAACTAAATATGTTCGAAATATTACAATTTGTATATATACAGACTGTATAAAGTTAATTTGAAGCCTCCCCTTAATTACACAAAATATTCATTTTGCGTAATTTTCTATATAGGAATATACAGCACAAAATAATATGATATAATACATATAAAGAATTCCCCTATTATTTCTTATGTATTTAATTTCTTTTAAAGGTGTGATTTGTGGTATGCTATCAAAGGATTATAAGGATTTAGCATTTCCTTTGCTTCGCGAGTATCTTATTCACTTGCGTGTTATTAAATCAAAATCTGAAAAAACTATCGAAGAATATTTTATAGATATACGTACCTTCTTCAGATTTCTTAAAATTCATAGAGATTTAGTTTCTTCCGAGCTTCCTTTTGATGAGATACCCATTGATGATATTGGTACGGACCTTATTAAATCTGTGTCTCTTGCGGATGCATACGAGTTTATGACATATCTTGTTGATGAGCGAAATAACAACAGCTCTACCCGACTCCGTAAGACCTCTTCCCTGCGTGGCTTCTTTAACTTTCTCACACTAAAGAAACATATTCTTGATGAAAACCCTCTCAAAGAACTGGAAACACCCCAGCAAAAGAAATCAAAGCCAAAATTTTTAACTCTTGAGCAATCTGTTCAGTTGTTGGAAGCTGTTGACGGTAAACACAGAGAAAGAGATTATTGTATTATTACTCTATTCTTAAATTGCGGATTACGATTATCTGAACTGGTTGGACTTAATGTTACTGATATAAACCCCGATAATTTCATAAGAGTGCTTGGAAAAGGTAATAAAGAACGAATAATATATCTTAATGAAGCGTGCGTTTCTGCTATAAATGATTACCTGCGAGTTAGACCTGCTGAAGGACTTGAGGATAGAAACGCGCTCTTTATAAGTGCTCATAAAAAGCGAATGAGCACAAGTATGGTACAGAAACTTGTTTATAAATACATAGAAAAGATTGGTTTAAGTGCACAAGGATATTCCTGCCATAAACTACGACATACAGCTGCTACTCTTATGTATCAGCATGGTAATGTTGATGTGCTTGTTCTGCAGGATATTTTGGGACATGCCAATCTTGGTACAACACAGATATATACACACCTTAACACAAAGCAAAAGGAAGATGCTGCGAAGGCAAACCCTTTATCTAAAATAAAAAAGAAGAACGTATAAAATAGTAAAAGCAAGCGTATTTTTTCACGCTTGCTTTTTACTTTAAATATCATTTTTAATTAAATCATCGTAGCTTTCTCTTTTGATAACAAGTCTGTGTGTGTTGTCTTTAACCATTATCATAGCGGGTTTTGTTATTCTATTATAGTTGGAAGCCATAGAATAATTATATGCACCTGTAGTAAGTACAGCCAATATATCGCCTACTTGAGGATTTACTAAAGATATTCCCTCTTGAATTAAATCACCGCTTTCACAGCATTTGCCTGCGATGGTGATGTTATCCATTACTTTTCCGGTGTTCCTTGATGCGTTGATAACAGTATATTCAGCATTATACAAGGCATATCTGATGTTATCAGCCATACCTCCATCAACAGAAATGTATGTTCTTACATCCTTTATATCTTTAATTGCACCCAAGGTATAAAGCGTGGTGCCTGCTTCGCCAACAATTGAACGACCCGGCTCAATATGAAAATCAGGCTCTGGAATATTGTTTTCTTTGCAGAAATTATGAAGAGTATCTGCTACCGGTGCAAGATAATCCTCAATTTCTAAAGGAGTGTCTGCATCAGTGTATTTTGCTCCAAGTCCCCCACCTATATTAAGTTCAGAAATCCACATACCTGTTTCATTGTGAATATCAGAAATGAAGCCCAACATTACTTTTACAGCATCGCAGAAGGGAGTTTTATCAAAGATCTGAGAACCAATGTGACAATGAAGCTGTGTAAGTACCAGATTGTTATAAGTCAAAGCTATCTTAACAGCCTCCATAGCCTCGCCATTTTCTATAGCAAAACCAAACTTTGAGTCAATCTGGCCTGTGCGGATGTAGTCGTGTGTGTGTGCATCTATGCCGGGCTTGATACGAAGACCGATTTTGACCTTTAAATTATTCTCTGTTGCGATTTTGTTAAGTGTATGAAGCTCTGTAAGGTTATCAACAATAATTCGACCTATGCCGTTTTTGAGGGCAAATTCAAGTTCGTCAGATGTCTTATTATTGCCGTGGAAGAATATTCTATCAGCCGGAAAACCTGCTTTAAGTGCTGTGTAAAGCTCTCCGCCTGACACAACATCTACACCCATTCCCTCTTCTTTCATAATTCTGTATATTTCAAGACAGGATAGTGCTTTGCTTGCAAAGCAAGGAAAGCTTCCGTCTTTGAAATTTTCAGAGATAAATTTGGTGTATCTCTTGCAGTTACTTCTGATGAGATTTTCATTCATTACATAAAGAGGTGTGGAGTACTCTTTTACAAGCTCTGCTACATCACAGCCTTCAATAAAGAGATGTTCGTTTGTACCGAATTCAAGTCCGGGAGTAAGCATAAGTTTTACTCTCCCCTTTCTAAATATTTATCGATAATAGCTCGTACATCCTCTACTCCGTCACCGTTGAGAGCAGAAAACGCAACGAATTCTGTATTATAATCAGCTAACAGTTCGCTGTAATATTGCAGTTGTTTTGCAAGCTCAGATTTATTGAGCTTGTCTTTCTTAGTAAGCACCACAACAAAAGGAAAACCAAGTTCAGATAAGAAATTGATCATCTGTAAATCGTCTGCAATAGGTTTATGGCGAATATCACAGATTTGAATAACAAGGGCAAAATTTCTATCCGCTGCAAAATATCCTTCAACGAGCTCTGCCCATCTTTCTTTTTCCGTAGGAGAAACCTTTGCATAGCCGTAACCCGGTAAATCGACAAGCATAAAATCCTTTAAGGAAAAGAAATTGATAGTTGCAGTTTTTCCGGGAGTTGCACTGACTCTTGCAAGGTTTTTTCGATTGGTTATTTTATTTATTAGAGATGATTTTCCTACATTGGATCTTCCAGAAAAAACAACTTCAGGGAGTGAAGATTCAGGAAGCTGCGAGGATATTCCACAGGACATCTCAAATTTAACATTATTTATATCCATAGCTTCACCATTATACCGTTTGGTTAACTCTTTTGATATTTGAGGCTTTAGCTTTTAATTTCTTGAGTTTTTCGCTATTTACCAAAGCGTATTTTAAAACCTCGTCAATTGTATCAACAGAAATAAACTGTACATTATTTCGAACAACAGGATCAACTTCGTTTATATCGGGAACACTTTTTGACGGAATCAGAACGGTTTTAATACCGTTTTTATAGGCAGCAATGGATTTCTCTTTAAGTCCGCCTATAGGAAGCACCCTGCCTCTGAGAGTAATTTCACCTGTCATAGCAATGCTATGCTTGACTTTTATTCCTGTTAAGGCGGAGCATATAGCTGTTGCCATAGTTATACCTGCAGAAGGTCCATCCTTTGGAATTGCACCTTCGGGTGCGTGGATATGTATATCCTTGTTTTTGTAAAAATCAGGTTCGATATTAAACTCCTTGCACCTGCTACGGATACAAGTAATGGCAGTTTTTGCGGATTCCTGCATTACATCACCGAGAGAGCCTGTAAGCTCGATTTTACCTGTGCCGTCCATAACAGCAACTTCAATAGGAAGAATCTCACCGCCTACAGAAGTCCAAGCAAGACCATTTGCTACACCAACCTGATCCTTTTCGGAAAAATATTCTCCGCAAAACTTTGCAGGTCCCAGATAATTAGGCAAATCTTTTGCAGAAATACGCACAGTGACATCGTCGTTGATTATCATAACAGCAGCTTTACGCATAAGTTTTGCAATAATGCGTTCTAATGAACGAACACCTGCTTCCTTGGTATAACTGTCAATTAGGGCATAAAGTGCACTGTCGGTAATTTTAAAGTTCTTTGTATTTAAACCATTGTTTATGAGTTGTTTCTTTACAAGATGACGCTTTGCAATATTGAATTTTTCCTCTCTTGTATAGCTGGAAAGCTCTATAACATCCATTCTATCTCTCAAGGGTTCAGAAATAGAATTTAAATCATTGGCGGTTGTTATGAACATTACAGACGAAAGGTCGAAAGGTATATCAAGAAAATGGTCAACAAAAGCAAAGTTTTGTTCACTGTCAAGAACCTCTAAAAGTGCAGATGTGGGATCACCTTTATAGTCGTTTGAGAGTTTATCAATCTCATCAAGCACCATAAGAGGATTCATAGAGCCTGCTCGCTTCATACCTGAAATGATTCTGCCGGGCATAGAGCCGAGATAGGTCTTTCGATGTCCTCGGATTTCAGCTTCGTCCTTTACGCCACCAAGAGAAATACGCACAGATTTCCTATTGATATCTTCTGCTATAGAAAGCGCAATTGATGTTTTTCCCACACCCGGAGGTCCTACAAGACATATAATATTGCCCTTGGAATCAGGGTTGAGTTTTCTGACAGCGAGGGATTCTATGATTCTATCCTTAACTTTATCAAGACCGTAATGTTTTTTGTCAAGAGCGTTACGAACCTTCTTTAAATCGATGATTTCTTCTGTATAAATATTCCAAGGAAGTTCAACGCAGGTTTCTATGTAAGATCTTATGAGGGCAGCTTCCTGACTGCCAAAGGGAAGTCTTTCAAGCTTGCTGCATTCTTTAAGCAAAAGCTCTTCTGCATCTTTATCCATATTCTTTTCAAGAATTGCTGCTCGAAGGTTGTCCCCTTCCATATCGGGATCTTCTTTATCGCCAAGCTCTTCCTGAATTGCTCTTAATTCTTCACGTAGGAAGATTTCGCGCTGGCTGCGTTCAATATTAACCTTGGTTCTTTCAACAATTTCTCTTTCCATTTCAATAACAGCAAGGTCATTGTTGATAAGATTTATAAGGTTCTCTGTACGTTCCTGCGCATCAGTAATTTCAAGGATAATCTGTTTGTTTCTGTAATCAAGCGGAATATGACCTGCTATGTAGTCACTTAATTCATCACATTTGTTACAGAGACCTACCTTGAACATTATATCTGAAGGGAGTTTAGGATTTATCTCCATATAATTTTCAAAAGTTGATTTGAGGGATCTGATAAGAGCCTGCTGTGCAATTTCATCATCACAGGGTTCTGTTTCTGCCTTCATAACATCAGCCATAAGAAAGCTTTTATTCTCAACAATGAATTTTATTTCTGCTCTATATACACCCTCTAAAAGTATACGCAAGGAGTTATCGGGTTGTTTTACCACCTGAACAACTCGTGCAACTGTACCCATTTGGTATAAATCATTAACTGTCGGATTGCTTACTGATGCATCAAACTGAGCTGAAACAAAAATATATTGCTCATTATTCATTGCATAGTTTATGGCATTAACAGATTTTTTTCTTGCTACATCGAGATGCAGCATCATTTTAGGAAATAAAACCACACCGCGTAAAGGCAGTACGGGAATATTTGAAACAAGGGTATTATTTTCCACCATAAAAATACCTCTTACATAAAATTGCAATTGCCGTACGCTGTGTTTTAAGCGTACGGCATAATTTATAAAGTAAACACTTAATCAATCATTGTCACGATATACTGTAGGTATCAATTCATTATCGCCATTTGTATCGATAACAACTTTGTTAATTGAAGAATCAGAGGGAACATCAAACATAAGCTGTGAAAGTGTGTTTTCCATAATGCCTCTGAGTCCTCTTGCACCTGTTTGCTGTTCAAGAGCCTTTTTGGCTACAGCACGCAGGGCATTGTCTGTAAATTCAAGCTTAACATTATCAAATGCAAAAAGCTTGACATACTGCTTATAGAGCGAATTCTTCGGCTCTGTGAGTATTTTAACAAGAGCGTCCTCATCAAGACCGGAAAGAGCAGTAATAACAGGAAGTCTGCCTACAAGCTCAGGAATCAGACCAAACCTGACCAGATCGTGAGACACAACCTTTTCCATCCAATAGGTCTCGTTGAGAGTTTTTTTATCAACAACGTTAGCTTCAAACCCCATTGCAGATGAGCCGATTCGCTTTTCAACTGCCTTTTCTAATCCATCAAAAGCACCGCCGCAAATAAAAAGGATATTCTTAGTATCAATACTTATAAATTCTTGCTGAGGGTGCTTTCTGCCTCCCTGAGGTGGGACGTTAGCAACGGTACCCTCAATCATTTTAAGTAGTGCTTGCTGTACGCCTTCACCGCTTACGTCACGGGTAATTGAAGGATTTTCGGATTTCCTGGAAATTTTATCAATTTCATCGATGTAGATAATACCATTCTGCGCTTTTTCTATATCGTAGTCTGCAGCTTGAATAAGCTTAAGAAGAATGTTCTCAACATCTTCGCCTACGTATCCTGCTTCGGTAAGAGTGGTTGCGTCAGCAATAGCAAAGGGAACATCCAGAGCTTTTGCAAGAGTTTGTGCAAGGAGAGTCTTACCCACACCGGTAGGACCGAGAAGAAGGACGTTACTTTTTGAAAACTCAACGTCATCATCCTCGTTGAAAACACGTTTATAATGATTGTAAACAGCAACACTCAAAGTGATTTTTGCGGCATCCTGACCGATGACATACTCGTCAAGTATAGCTTTTATTTCGTGAGGCTTTAAAAGTAAAGAAGCATCTATAGGCTCAGTATCGGGAGATTTTACAAAATCGCCTTCTTCAAGAATAGACATACAAAGCTCAACACAAGCGTCACAGATATATACGCCGTTACCGGCGATAAGCTTTCCGACCATCCCCTGAGGTTTACCGCAAAATGAACAAACTACATCATTGGTATCTTTGTTGTTAGGCATAAGGTTCCTCTTATCTTCTTTCAATTACCTTATCAATGAGACCGTACTCAAGAGCCTGCTGTGCAGTCATAAAGTTATCTCTTTCTGTGTCTCTTGCAATAACATCAATGGGCTTACCGGTGTTCTTTGCAAGAATCTCGTTAAGCTTCTGCTTTGTGTGAAGAATATGCTTGGTGTGAATCTCAATGTCAGTAGCCTGACCCTGAGCACCGCCGCTGGGCTGATGAATCATAATATCTGCATTAGGAAGAGCATATCTCTTGCCGGGTGTACCTGCTGCAAGAAGGAATGCACCCATAGATGCCGCCATACCCATACATATTGTTGAAACATCACACTTAATATACTGCATAGTATCGTAAATAGACAAGCCGTCAGTAACAGAACCGCCGGGGCTGTTGATATAAAGGCTGATATCCTTGGAAGGATCCTGTCCTTCAAGATATAAAAGCTGTGCAACAACAATACCTGCAGATACGGAGTTAACCTCTTCGTTTAAAATGATAATTCTATCATTAAGAAGTCTTGAGAAAATATCGTAAGATCTTTCTCCTCTGCTGGTCTGCTCAATAACATAAGGTACTAAGCTCATAAAATCATCCTTTCAGAATAAATACTTAACAAAAAATATGAGGGTTATTCAATTCTTTATTAAATTATTTAACAGCTGCTTCTTTTTTTACAATATCCATTGCACGCTGTACAGCAATGTCATCGCGCTGATCTTCTGCATCAACAATAGTTTTTACATGATCAACCTCTACCTTGTAGGTTTCAGCAAGTCTAGCAAACTCAGCTTCAACATCTTCGTCGGTAACAACGATGTTCTCAAGCTTTGCTATCTTCTTAAGAGCAAGGCGAAGCTTAACTCTCTTCTCTGCATCCTTACGATACATATTCTTGAGAGCATCAATATCCATACCCATATATCCGAGATACATATTCATTTCCATACCCTGTGAACGAAGACGTGCGTCAAAATCACGAACCATGGAATTTACCTCGTTATCAAACATAACCTCGGGAATATCACCCTGTACAAGTTCAATAAGTTTATCTGTAATCTGTGTGTTGATGTCGTTTTCTCTTTCTTCCTTGAGTCTCTTTGTAATAGTTTCCTTGATTTCAGCCTTGTACTCGTCTACAGTTTCCTTATCGCTTACATCCTTAACAAATTCATCGTCAAGCTCGGGGAGCTCTTTTGCCTTGATTTCATGGAGCTTTATCTTGAACTGTGCATCCTGACCCTTAAGTTCTTCTGCCTGGTAATCCTCAGGGAACTTAACAGTGATTGTAAACTCTTCGCCGGCATTATGACCTACAATCTGCTCCTCAAAGCCGGGGATGAAAGAACCGCTACCAAGAGCAAGGTTATAATTCTCAGCCTTACCGCCCTCAAAAGCAACTTCGCCGAGGAATCCTTCGAAATCGATAACTGCTGTATCGCCGTCAGCTGCAGGTCTATCCTCAACAGTAACCATTCTGCTGTTTCTGTCACGGATTTTATCGATTTCTTCACCAATCATTTTTTCTGTTACACGAACGCCCTTGGACTTAATTTCAAGACCCTTGTAGCCTTCAATTTCAAGTTCAGGCTCAACAATAACGATTGCTTTAAACTCAAAGCCGTTGCTGTCTGCACTAACTTCTTCAACAGACTCAACACCAACAACTTTGAGACCTGCTTCTTTGATAGCAGCATCAAGTGCGTCAGGATAGCAAAACTCGATTGCATCGGGATAAAATACATCTTTGCCATACATTTTTTCGATCATCTGTCTGGGAGCTTTTCCGGGACGGAAGCCCTGAAGACGAACCTGACCCTTGTTCTTGTTGTAGGATTTCTGAACTGCTTTCTCAAAAGTTTCAGCATCAACTGTAACTTCCAGCTCGTACTTGTTTGTCTCTTTGAGTGTAGATGATTTAAGTGCCATTTTAAATTCCTCCAAAATTAGATAGTTTTTTGGTATATTCAAACGATTGGTACAGGAAAAAATCCTGTGTAATCGCATGAAATCAAATTAAGTTTAATTCCTTCATAATCTCCGATGTAGGCATGTTTATGAGTTGCACTGCCGTGCAAATGACCATAATAACAGCGTTTGACACCGTTAGATTTGAGGGCTTCGATTATTTCCTCACAGACTATTGTATCATAGACCGGAGGATAATGAAGAAAGACCACAGGCTCAAGCTCGGTTTTCTTAGCTTCGTTAATAGACATTTGAAGCCTGCCTACTTCTCTATTGAGAATACGCATATCCTTGTCGCCTGATGATTCATAGTTCCAGCCGCGAGTACCGCATATAGCTATTCCATCGGCTATGTAGGCATTGTTGAAGATGATTTTTATTGTATTAAAACCTTTTTCTTCAAGATACTCGTCAATCTTCTTTTTGGTTGCCCACCAATAATCATGATTGCCCTTGATAAAAAGTTTCTTGCCCGGCAATGAATTGATGAATGCAAAATCGTTATCGCATTCTTCGAGTTTCATTGCCCATGAAATATCCCCTGCAATTACGACTGTATCCTCATCAGTAATGATTTTACGCCAGTTGGTTTCAAGCTTGGACACATAATCAGTCCACCCTGAGAATATATCCATAGGTTTGTCGGTGCCAAGTGAAAGATGCAGGTCAGCAATAGCAAAAACAGCCATAATTAAAGCCCTAGGGATTTGAGAACATACTGAGGCATATCATCAGGACTTATAACATCACTGAATCTATCCTGCATTGTTCTTGTAGCCTCCAAAGGTGCAGGAATCTCTACGCCTGTTTTAGCTGTCATTGTATCTACGATTTCAAATTCATCCTCTGTTTCGATCTCTTTGCCTTCAATAGCAGAGAGAACTGCACGGGAGAATTTATAAGGACTTGCTGTTGAAGCAATAACAGCAGGAGTGCTATCCCCTGTTTCTTTAAGATATTTTTCATATACATTAACAGCAACCGCTGTATGTGTATCGCAAAGATATCCGCTCTTGTTGTAAAGTGAAGCAATTGTTTCTATTGTTTCTTCTTCGCTGCAGAAACCTCCGCTGAACATATTGGAAACAACTTTCTTGATGCTGTCATTTACAGTATAAACACCCTTTGTCTTAAGGTCTGTCATATACTCTCTTGTGAGTACATCATTTCTGTCAGAAAGGATATAAAGAAGTCTCTCAAGATTGCTGGAAACAAGAATATCCATTGAAGGAGAAACTGTTGTAATAAAGCTTCTGTTTTTATCGTATGTACCTGTTTTAATAAAATCTGTAAGAACATTGTTTGAGTTGGATGCACAGATAAGCTTATTTACAGGCATACCCATTTTATAAGCAAAGTATGCAGCAAGGATATTACCGAAGTTTCCGGTAGGAACAACAATGTTAATTTTATCGCCAAGGTTAATCTTGCCTGCGTTCACCATATCGCAGTAAGCAGATACATAGTAAACAATCTGAGGAAGAAGTCTGCCCCAGTTGATAGAGTTAGCACTGGAGAACATTAAGCCGTTATTCTCTAAAGCCTTGATAACTTCATCTGTGGTAAATATTTTTTTAACACCTGTCTGAGCATCGTCAAAGTTGCCCTTGATTGCGCAAACACCTACGTTTTCACCTGTTGTGGTGTTCATCTGATGCTTCTGCATAGGGCTTACACCATCGCTGGGATAAAAAACGATAATACTTGTGTTGTCAACATCTTTAAATCCTTCAAGTGCAGCTTTACCTGTATCACCGGATGTTGCAACAAGAATTACTGCTTTTTTACCATCTGCTGTTTTCTTTAATGATTTTGTAAGCAGATGAGGAAGAATCTGCAGAGCCATATCTTTAAAAGCACATGTAGGACCATGCCAAAGCTCCAGAAGATTAAGTTCTGCGTCACTATGCTTTACAGAAGCAATTGGTGCAGGATTTTCACCGCCGAACTTCTCGGATGTGTATGCCTTATCAACGCAATCGTTGATCTCTTCTTGTGTGAAATCAGTAAGATAATCTGAGAGGATTTTTTTTGCTCTCTCTCTGTAGTCAAGACGAAGTAAAGCTTCAAAAGTTACGCCATCATACTGAGGAAACGACTCGGGCACAAAAAGACCGCCGTCGCGAGAAATTCCCTGTGCAATAGCCTGTGCTGATGAAACAGCTTCGTTATTATTCTGTGTGCTGGTATATAACACTTTAACCAAACCAACCTTTCATATCGAATAATATATTATTGTACACTATTTTATTTAAAAAGTCAAAATCTGCTAAAGAAATTATAGGCGTTATTATACATGATTTTTTGTACAAGTTGCTCATTATATCCGAGTTTAAGCAAGGATTCGTATAAATTTGAGATTTTATCTAAATTTGAAAGCTCGTCAACAGGGTCAGCTCCATCAAAATCAGAACCGAAACATACGGTATCTTCTCCGCCTAAAGATAAGAAATGTTCTATGTGTTTAAGTACATCGGTTATAGAAGCTCTTTCTCTATTATCATTCAGAAAATCCTTGTGGAAATTAATACCTACAACACCTTTTCTTCTTGCAATCTCAAGGAACTGTTCATCAGTAATATTACGTCTGTGAGAGCAAAGAAAACGAGAATTTGAGTGTGATGCACAAAAAGGTAAGGAGCTACATTCTAAGACGTCAAAAAAGGTTTTATCTGAAGCGTGAGAAATATCGATGATTATGCCGTTTTTTTCGAACTCCTTTACGCATATTCTTCCAAAATCAGATAATCCCAACTCTTGGGTATCAGCACCGCCGCCGATAGAATTTTTATCATTCCAAGTAAGAGTAGCCATTTTAATACCGTACTCTGTTAAAAGTTTGATATTATCAATATTGCCATCTAATATTGAAGCATTTTCTATGGTGAAAATATAGTTGTAGTTATCATTATTTCCTATGCTGTTAAACTGTTTTAATCTGAAACGCTCAGCATCAGTTTTTAATTGATTATAAGCCTTTTTAAATAAGGATAATCGAGCAGACTGACGGATTCCATCAGGAATCCAGATTGCCATACATTGACACCATTTATCAAACTTTTTTCCGCTACTGACATTAGCTTCTAAAAATAGATTACTAATGTCGGTTTTCTTAGTAACAGCTTCGTATAAAGTATCGCAATGCAGATCAAAGTACTGCATAATTACCTCCTTGGATGAAAGCGTTTTCAATATAATTTATACTTTTAAGCTTTCCCTTCTGCGTCATAAAAACTTCGGCAACATCAAATCTTGGTTGCTTCGAAGTATTATAACAGCAAGTCAAAAAGTAATTCGCAGCAAGCATAATCTTCTGTTGCTTCTGTGAATTTACTGCTTCAAGAGGTCTTATCGGAAAATCAGATGTGCGGGTTTTTACTTCAACAAAAACAATATAATCTCTATTTTCTGCGATTATATCAATTTCCGAATATTTATTTCTCATATTAACTTGGATTATTTTATATCTCTTTTTTTTAAGGAATTTGCAGACGAATTTTTCACCTGCTTTACCTTTTGATACCGTTGAAAATAAACTCATATCACTTGATTTTTGTTAAGAAACTGGGTCTGTGAATAGGACAAGGTCCAAATTCGCGAATAGCATCAATATGAACTTTCGTACCATATCCCTTGTGTTTTTCAAAAAAATACTGAGGATATTCATCTGCAAACTGAAGCATAAGTCGGTCTCTGGCAACTTTTGCAAGAATGGACGCAGCTGCAACAGACATACATCTGGCATCACCTTTAATAATATATTCAGCAGGAATATTGAGAGTCGGTGTTCTATTGCCGTCAATATATGCAAAATCAGCTGCTATAGAAAGACCCTCAACAGCACGCTTCATGGCAAGCATTGTTGCGTTTAAAATATTGTATTCTTCTATTTCTTCAACAGTTGCAAATGCAATATTATATGCAACAGCAGATTCTTTTACAACATCAAATAATGCTTCTCTCTTTTTTTCAGAGAGTTTCTTTGAATCGTTAACACCTTCTATAATCATACCCTTTGGCAGTATGACGGCAGCCGCACACACAGGACCGGCAAGAGGACCTCTGCCTGCTTCATCAACACCGCAGACATTTTGATAACCATTTAAATATGCTACGTTTTCAAATTCTAACCAATCCATTTAATTCACCTCTTATTCTTCAGGAAGTTCAAGAGTAATTTTGCCAAGTTTAGCCGCTCTGAATTCATCCAGAAGCATAGCGGAAGCTCGCTCTGTATTGACCTCTCCGCCGCTTATAAGCATACCTCTTTTTCTGCCAATGAGCTCTAATAATTCAAATGACTCCATATCTGCAACTGTGTCTGCGTTCAAAGAAAAACGTTCAAGAAACATAGGAGGTTTAAGTTCTTTAAGCAAGTCAAGAAGTCTTACAGCAAGAAGCTCTGTGTCAAGAATCTGATCTTTAACTGCACCGGTGAATGCAAGCCTCTCACCCACTGTCTGATCTTCAAACTTAGGCCATAGTACACCGGGAGTATCTAAAAGCTCAAAACCTCTGTCGAGAGTGAACCACTGGTTACCCCTTGTAACACCAGGTCTATCTTCAACCTTTGCTCTGTTTTGCTTTACGACTTTATTGATGAATGAAGATTTACCAACATTGGGAATACCTACAATCATAACTCTGATCGAAGGATTTTTGATACCTCTTGCTTGCTTTTTTTCAATATAGCTTTTAAGTAGCTTACGGCATTCGGGTACAACAAGATTGAGACCTTTGCCGCTTCTGCAATCAATGGCAAGAGCTTTTATACCTTTTTGCTTATAATAATCTATCCATCGATTAGTAGAATTTTTATCAGCAACATCACATTTATTAAGAAGGATAAGTCTGGGCTTTGCACCGATAATGCCATCAATATCTGGATTTGTAGACGACACAGGTATTCTTGCATCCTTAATTTCTATAACTGCATCAACCAGTTTAAGTGACGCTTCAATCATACGTTTAGTTTTGGTCATGTGCCCCGGAAACCATTGAATGTTCTGGTTAGCACTCATAAAATCACCTCATAAAACAAAAAGTCCACATCAAAAAGATGCAGACTTTAAGCCGAATTTAATACAAGTAACCGAAATTACTAAAGGGGAAAACAACAAACTGTGCTTTACCGATAATATCTTCTACTTTTACACAGCCGAACGCACGGCTATCAAGGGATACGCTACGATTATCACCGAGTACAAAAACTTCTCCATCACCAACAGTAAGAGAAAGCTCCTTATCTGTATTGGCATTGTTAATTGTATCTGAAGAAATGTAATCTTCCTCAAGAAGAATACCATCTACGTAAACTTCACGAGTTGAATAGTTAATATAAACTTCTTGTCCCTCAAGAGCAATAATCCTCTTGATAATTGGTTCGTTGTGGTACTTATTGTCTTCAGGAATAACTACAATATCCCCCACAGCAGGTTCATACATAAAATTTGTAATGATCACCTTATCACTGTCAAGCAAGGTGTTCTCCATTGAAGTACCTTTGATATTGATAAGTCTGAAAACAAAAGTCAAAAGTAATACAACGATAACAACAGCAACAATAATTGAGTGAGTCCACTCGTAAACATTTGTAACGAAAGAAGATTTATTGGGCTCGACTTTGGTAACTTCCTCTTCATCGAGTCCAAAATTTTCGTCGTATATGTCTACATCATATTCATCAAGATCAATTTTTCTCATATTATCACCTGAATGATAGTAAAAAAAGGGACGAAAGGTCCCTTTTTTGAAGATATTAGTTAATTACTTTTTGATAGCTTCCTTAACCTTAGCAGCCTTACCAACTCTATCACGGAGATAGTAGAGCTTGCTTCTGCGAACCTTACCGTATCTGATGATCTTAACATCTGTTACGTTGGGGGAATTTACAGGGAAAACTCTCTCTACGCCTACGCCGTAGGAAACACGTCTAACTGTAAATGTCTCGGAAACACCGCTTCCGCGCTTTGCAATAACAGTACCTTCAAACATCTGAATTCTCTCTCTGTCACCTTCACGGATGTTAACAGCAACTCTTACTGTATCACCAACAGAGAACTGGGGCTTTTCAGCCTTTACCGAACTTGCGGAAATTGTTTTTAATGCGTCCATTTTTATGACCTCCAAATATTTTTTCGGAAATTCATACCTTTCGGCAGAGGACTATCCATATCAATGTGCGGTTTTACCGCTAATTGAACTCGTCGCAGAGTACGACGGAAATTCAAATACTACAGTATAATAACATATAAAATTTTATTTTGCAAGAGTTTTTTACTATAATATTTAATAATTATATGTTTTTTTGATTTTATTTAAAAATTTTTTAAAATATTCCGGCAATTCAGAGTTAAACTCCATATACTCCTGAGTTTTAGGATGCAGAAATCCGAGTTTAATTGCGTGTAAGCACTGACCGGAAAGCTCAGTTATAACCTTTTTGGGTCCGTATACATCATCCCCTGCCAAGGGATGTCCTATATATGCCATGTGGACTCTTATCTGATGTGTTCTGCCGGTTTCAAGCTTACAGCTTACATAAGAATAATCTTTAAATTCTTCCAGTACGGTGTAATGGGTTACAGCATGCTTTGAGTTCTTATCGGTAACACACATTTTCTTTCTGTCAATGGAAGATCTGCCAATCGGTGCATCAACCATTCCTTCGATATCTTTAAGATGACCGTAGATAATAGCACGGTATTCTCTGGTCATACTGTGTTCTTTAATTTGTTCAGAAAGCGATTTGTGTGCTAAATCTGTTTTTGCAATAACAAGCAGCCCGCTTGTGTTTTTATCAATACGATGTACAATGCCGGGGCGCAGAACACCATTGATTCCGGAAAGATTGCCTTTGCAATGAAATAGTAAAGCATTCACCAAAGTGCCGGTGTAGTTTCCTGCAGCAGGATGAACGACCATCCCTTTTGGCTTATTGATAACAATAATATCCTCATCTTCAAAAATTATATCAAGAGGGATATCCTCAGGCAAAGCTTCCAGCTCAACAGGTTCAGGAACAGAAACCATAATATAATCGTTAATATTAAGTTTATAACTTTTAGAAACAGGGTTATTGTTTACAAATATTGATTTTTCTTCTATAAGTGTTGCAAGCTGGCTTCGAGAAATATCCTCGATATTCTCAGAGAGAAATTTATCTATTCTCTTGCCTTTTGAATCGTCTGAAACAGTAAATAAATATTCCATATCAATCTTCGGTTATATTTTTAGTTTTTTTGTTTTTGGGGTTTTGTATTAAAATAAAAAAGAATATAAACAACAAGCATAATTGTACCTGCAGTTATGCAATAATCTGCAAAGTTGCAAATAGGAGGAAAGAACGAAAGTGCAAGAAAGTCGACCACATAACCATTAAACAATCTGTCTATGAGGTTGCCTATGCCACCGCTTACAATACAGGAAACCGCCATAAAATACAGCTTATGATTAAAATCTTTTTTGAACATTAGGTAAACAAGAATTGCACAAACAACCAAGGTTATAAAAATAAAAATCCAGCGAAATGCTTCAGACCCGATTCCAAATGCCATACCATCGTTGTGAGTATAGGTAAAATCAAGTATACCTGGAATTATAGTTGTGCTCTCCCCTAACTTCATATTTGAGGCAATAAGATATTTTGATACCTGATCTATAATTATGAAAACAACAGCAAGTATTAAAGCTAATACCATAGCTTACCCTCCAAAAGAAACATTAAGCGGTGCATAAACTATACACCGCTTATGTTATATAATTATTTAATTACTTCAGCACATCTTGCACAAAGTGTGGGATGCTCTGCGTTTTCGCCTACAGTCTTACTGTAGCACCAGCAACGCTCACACTTTTCGCCGCCTGCTTTCTGAACTTCTACCTGAAGCTCACCTTCAGCCTCTTCAATTACAACTTCGGAAACAATGAATGCTGCTGCAAGTTCATTTTCAACAGAGCGGATAAATTCAAGCTCTGTACCAGTTGCTTTAAGGGTTACGGATGCTTCAAGAGATGCTTTGATCATCTTATCTTTAACCGCAACCTCAAGGTGCTTCTTAACGGTATCACGAAGCTCGTGAATCTTATCCCAATTGCTGATAAAATTCTCGTCTAAAGCAATATCAATTACCTCGGGCATACTGTTAAAGAGTACGCACTCTGCATCGTGGTCTGCACGATGAGGCATATATTTCCAGATTTCATCAGATGTGTACGCAAGGATAGGAGCGATCATTCTTGTCATAGCGTCAAGAATGATATAGATAGCAGTCTGAGCTGCACGGCGTGTATGAGAATCAGCCTTTTCTGTGTATAGTCTGTCTTTGAGTACATCGAGGTAGAAGTTAGACATATCAACAACACAGAAATTGTGGATTGCATGATAAACCTGATGGAATTCGTAAGAATCGTAGCCTGCTTTAACCTTTACGATGAGCTCATTGAGTTTATTGATTGCCCATTTATCAATAGGCATAAGGTCATTGATTGCAACTGAGTCTGTATCAGGATTAAAATCATTGATACAGCCGAGAATGTATCTTGCTGTGTTACGAATCTTTCTGTATGCTTCGGAAAGCTGCTTAAGAATCTCCTTGGAAATTCGGATGTCAACATGATAATCGGAGGAAGCTACCCAAAGACGAAGCACATCTGCACCATACTGATCGACTACTTCCTGAGGATCGATACCATTACCGAGAGATTTACTCATCTTTTTGCCTTCACCGTCAACAACCCAGCCGTGAGTAAGAACACTCTTATAGGGTGCTGTGCCGAAAACAGCTACAGATGTAAGAAGTGAAGACTGGAACCAACCTCTGTACTGGTCTGCACCTTCAAGATAAAGGTCAGCAGGCCAAGTAAGGTTAGGTCTTGCTTTGCAAACAGCAGCATGAGTTACACCGCTGTCAAACCATACGTCCATAATGTCTCTTTCTTTTTCGAAGGATGTGTTGCCACACTTTGCACACTTTGCACCCTCAGGCAGAATTTCCTCTGCAGAACGTGCAAACCAAGCATCTGCACCTTCTTCTCTGAAGAGGGCAGCAACAGCTGCCATAGCATCCTTATCGATGTAAGGCTCACCGCAATCCTTGCAGAAGAAGATCGGAATAGGAACTCCCCATCTTCTCTGACGAGAGATACACCAATCTTTACGGTCTTTTACCATTGATGTGATGCGGTCTTTACCCCAACCGGGAATCCACTCAACATCATTGATGGCATCTACAGCTGTATCTTTAAAGTCATCAACAGAACAGAACCACTGGTTTGTTGCTCTGAAGAGAACGGGCTGTTTACATCTCCAGCAATGAGGATATTGGTGAATAATTTTTTTAAGGCCAAAGAGAAGACCGATGCTGTCAAGATGCTGTGCAATGGGTTTATTAGCATCATCTGTAAGAAGACCTGCAAACTGACCTGCTTCTTCTGTAAGTCTGCCGTCAGCATCAACAGGAACGATGATGGGAATTTCAGGATAATTACGACATACGTCATAGTCCTCAACACCGTGACCGGGAGCTGTATGAACACAACCTGTACCGCTCTCAAGTGTAACGTGATCACCAACGATAACAAGAGATTCACGCTGGAGGAAGGGGTGTCTTGTCTTGATATATTCAAGCTCGCTTCCCTTGATTTCGGCAACAACTTCATAATCGGTAATACCTGCTGCTTCAAAAGCACTCTTGTAGAGTTCTTCTGCCATTATATAGAACTCTTCGCCGGATTTAATGATGCAATAGTTGAATTCGGGACCAACACAAACCGCAACGTTACCGGGCAGTGTCCATGTTGTAGTTGTCCAGATTACAAAGTAAGTCTTCGCAGGATCAACACCGAGAGCAGAAATCTTACCAAGATCATCACATACAGGGAATTTTACGTAGATTGAGAAACAAGGATCCTCTGCATACTCAATCTCTGCTTCAGCAAGAGCAGTCTTACACTCGGGACACCAATAAACAGGCTTGAGCCCCTTATAGATATAGCCCTTCTGTGCCATTTCGGAGAAAATTTCAATCTGAGTTGCCTCGAAATCTTTTGTAAGAGTAATATAAGGATTCTCCCAATCACCAATAGCACCAAGACGTCTGAACTGATTACGCTGGTCATCGAGATAACCAAGAGCAAAGTCACGGCAAATCTGACGAAGCTCTACATCAGAGATTGCATCTGAGCTGGAAACGCCTGCCTTTGCACGAGCCTTAAGCTCTGTGGGAAGACCGTGTGTATCCCAGCCGGGTACAAAGGGAGCACAGAAGCCTGCCATATTCTTATACTTAACAATGAAATCCTTGAGCACTTTGTTAAGAGCGGTGCCAAGATGGATATTGCCGTTTGCATAAGGAGGGCCATCGTGGAGAATAAACATAGGTTTGCCTGCATTTTTCTCCATAAGCTTTCCATAAATATCATTTTCTTCCCATTTCTTAAGAGTAACAGGTTCACTCTGAGGAAGTCCTGCTCTCATAGGGAATTCGGTATTTGGTAAATTTAAAGTTTTGTTGTAATCCTGAGCCATGTTTTTCACTCCAATTAAAGTTTATCTGAATCGGCATCGCCGTTTGGATCGTCTGAATCTGCATCCTCTCCAAGTCTGAGAGATGTGAATGAATTGTCAGTCTTTTTCTGATAAGGCTTTGCATCCATACCGCTGATGTCGTTTACAAGATTAATATCATCATAAACATCAATAGTGTCAACAACGTCCGCAAAAGACTCTGTGTGTGTTGCAGCAGGTTCATCTGCAGCCTTTAAAACCTCCTGTTTTTCTGCAGGTTTATCTGCAGTCAAAGAAGGAGCTGCTATTTCCTCTGCTCTTTCATAATCGTCTGTTTTCTCTGTAGGAAATCTATCGTTAATAGATTTTTCCATCTGCTTGATTCGGTCTTCAGAGGGAATCTCTTTAAGAAGAGCAATATGTTTATTACAATGATTTATAATATCGTCACGTGTGTGATTATACTCCGCAAGCAACAAAGCATACTGCTTTTTTTGCTGTTTGATCTGTACGTTAAGATCATAAAGTTTTGCTTTAGCAATATTTTCAGCTTCTTCTAAAATTTTTGCTGCTTTTGCACGAGCTTCTTTGATTGTTGTATCAGCAACTCTTTGAGCTGAAAGCATAGCGTTTCTGACAGCATCCTCGTCTGCCCTATACTCCTCAACTCTCGTTGCAAGAATATCCATTTTTTTGATAAGATCAGATTTCTCTTTACGGAGCTGCTCCATAGTGATGAGAACCTGATCAATAAAGTTATCTACATCTTCGGGTCTGTAGCCGCCAAGGCTGGCCTTTCTGAAGCTGATATTCTTGATTTCTTCGATAGAAAGCATATTAATCCCCCTTAAACATAACGAGATATACTTAAAATAAGTCTTTCTCGTTTAGTCTTTCCTAATATATTTCCAATGATAAACTTACCCTTTCCCCTAATACTGACAATGTCTGAATCGGCAAGAATAAGAGATGGTTTAATAACCTGACAATGATTTACAAAAACCATTTTATTACTAATTAAATCTGTAGCTTGTGAACGAGAACAGTTAACTATTGAGCTTATGATATTATCGACCCTCATAGAAGTTACAATACACTGCTCCTCAATTATTCGGTTTGAAAATTCATCGGTATTTCCATAAAACTCAGAAACCACTACCGATTCATTTCCTACCTTTGTAAGTTCACTTATAACATAAGACGAAATTTCATCCCTGACAAATACAACTGCATTTGTATCATTTAAAATTATTATATCACCAATACATTCACGCTTTAAACCAATTCCCATTAAAGAGCCGAGATAATCCCTATGAGAAAGGGCTTTCTTGCCTTTTGAACGAACAGATATAGCGGTTATGGGATACGAGGACTCGGAACAATCTGAAGATAAGCAAATATATACTCTGTCTGCGTTATCATATCCGCCATATACATTATAGCTGATATTCTTGTTAGAAAGATATGAACATGCCAAGGCAGCTTCCTTTTCGTTAAGAAACCCAAGAAAGCTGCTAATGTTAAATTCGCTACTGTATATAAGATCTTCGAGTCTGGAAATCAAAAGTTGTGATTCGTCCACTGCTTAGAAATAAACGCCGCTGTTCTCAAGCTCGTCAAGAAGATCATCACCTGTAAGGTCAACGTGATTGGGAATGATAATAAAGGTGCTGGAAGCAACCTTCTTGATTTTACCGCGGTTTGCATAAGCAACACCGGAAAGGAAGTCGATGATTCTTCTTGACATATCCTTGTTTGTGTTCTCAAGATTAAGAACAACAGTATGTGTCTTAATAAGTTCATCAGCAATTGCTCTTGTTTCCTCGCCAAAACGCTCGGGCTTAAAGAGTGCAACAGCGAGCTTAGCAGTTGCGTTGATATTAACAACCTTGCTCTTTCTGGATGTATTATCTCTTACGGTTACATCTTCATCAAAATCGTCATTTTGATCTTCGCCGTAACCATACTCATCGTACTGATACTCATCATCAGGAGCATCCCACATACGCTTAAACTTATCAACAAATCCTGCCATTTTAATTACCTCCACAATATGTTAATTATAATTTCTTGCACCGAATAACGAAGATCCTATACGGACAAGGTTTGCACCCTCTAAAATAGCTTCGTAATAATCAGAGGACATTCCCATAGAAAGAATACCCATTTTAATATTATCTATCTTTTTCTCCGATATGTCAAGAAACAGATTACGCATATTTGCAAAATATCCGCGAATTTTCTGTTCATTTTCACAAATCGGAGGTATTGCCATTAGTCCTTTGACAGAAATACCCTCTAAAACTGATATTTCTCTGAGTAAATTTTCAAGTTCCTCAGGCATAACACCAGACTTGTTTTCTTCCCTTCCGATGTTAACTTCAACTAAAATATCGGTTTTAAGTCCGTGCTTTAAACTTTGTTTAGAAATTTCATTGGCAAGCTTAAAGGAATCTACCGACTGAATCATACTTACCTTGCCTACAATCTGTCTGACCTTATTGGTTTGCAAATGACCGATAAAATGAAGCCGGGAGTTTTTTAAATCATATTGTTCATATTTAGAAAGAAGCTCCTGTACTTTGTTTTCACCTATATATTTAAGTCCGAGAGAGATTGCGTAGTTTATTATTTCAGCATCTACTGTTTTTGTTGCAGCAAGAAAAGTTATATCCTCGGGTCTTCTGCCACTTTTGATTGCGGCTTCGGCAATTCTAGCAACAATTTCCTCGTAGTTTTCTTTAACGCTTTTTAATGTTTTTTCCTGCATATAAGTTATCACCTTTTACAACAATTTCATCATTAAACTCAATGGTTTCTCCGCTGACAAGAACGCCCTCTGCAGGATTATCGTCAACAATAACAAAATCGTCATCAGAATAAAGAATTGAGATTTCTCGGAATTCCAGCTTGCTTCCGTAGGTTACATAAACACCAAGTACTTTTTCTTTTTCTTCAGTCTTAGAATTTACAACATAATCATTATGAATTGCATCCTTGCTGATTTTAATACCGTCGTAATTATTTACTGTAATCTGAACAGTCTCGTTACGAAGGTGGCTTATTGCCGCATTCATATAATTACATTTAAAAACAGCAATTGCATCCGACTGCTTTGTTTGCTGATTCAAAGTAACCAAGGATATGGGTAAATTTCTGCAGGTTGTATTGAGAAAGGTCGCGGTTGAAGAGGATGTGGCATGAGAAAGGGTCAATGCATCATCGGCAGAAATTTTACAAACAATATACCAATCAAGTCCGCTTACAATCTTACCGATTGTATTATCGCTGACAGCGTCGGGCTTAATATCAAAATCAAAAGAATCTATTGTAAGATTATTTATATTATCATAATCAAAGCTTTTCTCGTATCCGTCTGCACTTGCTACAAAATAGCCTCCGGGAGTACTGCTGTTTAAAGTAACTGTATCGACATAAGAATACTGAGCTCTCATATATTCTTCAGCTTCTGCTTTAAGCTCAGCTATACGCTTATCAAAGTTTGTAACCTTACCAGTGATTATGTGCCTTTGATTGATAGAATAAATAAGGTCATCAGCTGATTCGCTTATTTTCGAGTGAGAGTTTGTGTTAACAGAAGAAATAATATTTAAAAGATCAAGCTCGATTTGTTTATCTACTGCTGTATAATCTATAGTAACACTCTCATGTGAGGTGTTGATGCTTTCCAGAACTTTGATTTGGTTTTGAATTTCGTTGTATTTATTAAAATTGAGTGCATCTTCTTCATTAGAAAACACAAGAGCAACATCAGAGCCTGATGCAACAATATCGCCATCGTTAACAGTGTAATAAAGCACTTTACTGCCATTGTAATTCAAGAGAGTTTCATCTCTGACTATAAAAGCATCGGCTGTGATTTCTTCATTATATGAATACTTCTGGGCAATTTCTGTGCTTACTACGTTAGAGTTATTAATATTTGAATTGATAAAAGCGAATAAGAAATAACCCACAAGTAAAACACAAACAATAATGATAATGTATTTCTTCCAGTTCTTATTCTTTTGCTTTTTTTCAGGTTCTTTCATTTTTATCAAATCCTTTAGTATTTAAGTAGGATCTTACAGAAGTAAGCAGTTCTTCAGAACTGCTGTAGTCATCAACAAAAAACCACCGGATATCAGGGTCACGAGAAAACCAGGTAAGCTGTCTTTTTGCATATCTTCTGGTTGAACGTTTCAAGGTTTCGATGCATTCATCAAGAGTTTTCTCATTATCAAAATAAGGTTTAAGCTCCTTATATCCAATTGCTTGTTTTGATGTATCCCCCTGATTCATTTTAAAATAATCTTCAGCTTCCTTGAGAAGTCCCATTTCCAACATTAAATCCACACGAAGATTTATTCTCTCGTAAAGTTTTTCTCTATTGCGAAAATTCAGAGCTATTTTAACTGGGTTAAATATCGATTCGGTACTTTTTGACCTAAGGTTCTGTTCGGTCATTGTAATACCCGTTGTGTAAAAAATCTCGAGTGCTCTGATTATTCTCTTGGGATTTCTTTCTAATTTCATTTTTTCTGCACTTTTAGGATCAACAGAAGCTAATACATCAAGCAAATAGTCAAGACCCTTATCGTCGAGTTGCTGCATAAGTGTTTTTCTGAGTTCAAGGTCAACCTCACCTTCTGTAAATGTCAAACCATTCAGAAGGCTGTCTATATATAAACCTGTACCGCCGACTAATATCGGAAGCTTTCCCCTTGCGAAAATATCTTTAATTGCAAAAGAGGCATCATTTATATATCGGGCTACACTGTAGATTTCGTCAACTTCGAGGAAATCCATAAGATGATGCGGAATATTACATCTTTCTTCCAAAGAAGGTTTGGCTGTGGCAATATTCATACCCTTGTATATTTGCATTGAATCGGCAGAAACAATTTCACCATCGTATTGCATTGCTAAAGATACCGACAGTGCGGTTTTGCCTGAAGCGGTAGGCCCGGCTATAGACAAAACTTTAATTTTGTTGTCAACCAAAGGTATCACATCCTGCCAAACTGTTTCTCTATTTCTGATTTTTTAAATACAATACATACCGGTCTGCCATGAGGACAATAACGAAGTGAATCATCCTTTAAAAGCTTGAGAGCCAAGTTCTTAAGTTCAGGCACTGTGCTTTTATTACCCGCTTTAACAGCGGCTCTGCAGGCAATGTTATGAAAAATCCAATCCATTTTATCGGTACGTATGTCCTTCTTATTCTGTGAAATATAATCAGCCATTTCAAGAATGGTATCCTCAATATCTTCATCGGTAATATACTGAGGAGCTGATCTGACTAAAAGAGTTGGAAAACCAAAATCTTCTACATCAAAACCGCAATCTTTAAACATATCAAGATTCTCTATAACAGATGCATAGATTGTCTTATCCAAAACAATGGTTTTGGGTACCAAGAGCAATTGAGAGAAGTTCTCAGCATTTTCTTTAAGTTTTTCGTAAATAATTCTTTCGTGTAATGCGTGCTTATCAATAAAAATAAGTTCTTTATCAAATTCGATTATAATATATGTACGGAAAGCCTCACCGATAAATTTAAATTCAGGCTCTGTATTTTCGTTTTTAAACAAAGATACAGGTTCTTGAGGCTCTGTTATATTCATTTTAGTGTTTGGACCAGTTGAAATCTCCTCAGTTATTTCTACAGTATCTTCAATTTTTTTTGACTCTTCTGTTGTTGTTTCAATAATAGAAGTGTTCTCAATTATCTGAGGGGTAGCAAAAGAAGCTTCTTCTTGAGTTTCTTTAATTATATTTAATCCTTTCAAATAATCATCGACAGACTTACTGTCAGAAACAGAAATGTTTCGATTGAATAAAGGAGTTATTTTAGGTTTAGAAGCTGATGAAGGATTTGATACAGCATCAGGTACATAAGATACCGGCTGTGCCTTTTGAACAGCAGCGGCTGCAGGAGCCTTGGTATCTTCTTTTTTTGATTCAGCTTTTGAGCGTAAATCAAACTGAGCAAAAGGATTCTCGCTTGCATTCCTTGCAGGAGTATTAAATAAAGCTTCTTTTCGTTTATCGCCCTTAATAAGTGCAGATTTAACAGCATGATAAACTGCATTGAACAAAGGACGCTCGTTTACAAAGCGAACTTCAATCTTTGCAGGATGAACATTGACGTCTACTGCATTGAAGGACATTGAAATATTAAGAACACAAGAGAGAAACTTGCCAACCATCACCGAGCCTTTTGCTGCTTCATCAACAGCGGCACCTGCTGTGCGGCTTTTAACATATCTGTTGTTAACAAAGAAGGTCTGCATATTTCTATTGGGTCTAGCGTTGATAGGCTGTGAAATATAGCCTTTAACAGAAATGCCCTCTAATTCATAGTCAACCTCGATAAGAGAACTTGAAAAATCTCTTCCGTAAACTGCATATATAGCAGAGCGAAGCTGTGAATCGCCTGCGGTTTTAAGTGTTTGTTTAGAGTCACGGATAAATGTAAAAGAAATCTCGGGATGAGAGAGTGCAATACGGTCAATAACTAAAGAAACAGCGTTACCCTCGGCTACATCTTTTTTTAGAAACTTTTGTCTTGCGGGAATATTATAGAATAAATCTCTTACGATTATAGTTGTACCTACAGGACAGCCCGCATCGTTAAAAGAAATCTCATCCCCGCCTTCGATAACATAGCAGGAGCCTACCTCCTCATTGTCGGAGCAGGTAATAAGCTCAACCTTGGCAACTGCAGAAACGGAAGCAAGAGCTTCACCTCGGAAGCCCAAGGTAGAAATACTGTCAAGGTCGTTTTCGTTTGCAACCTTACTTGTAGCGTGACGAAGAAAAGCGTTACGAATATCCTCACGCATTATTCCGTGACCGTTATCGGTGACACGCATAAAGGTAGTACCGCCGTTTTTTATCTCAACAGTTATAGTTGTTGCACCTGCATCTATCGCATTCTCGACCAATTCCTTAATAACAGAAGAAGGTCTTTCAACTACCTCACCTGCGGCAATAAGTTCCGCTACATGCTTCTCAAGTACATTGATTCTACCCATTGTGTCACCTCCCTATTATAATAATTTCTTTAATTCGTAAAGCAAATTGATAGCCTCGATTGGTGTGAGTGTATCAATATCTGTGTTTCTCAGTTTCTCTGAAACTGCGTTATCGCCTGCAGGAATCATTGAAAGCTGAAGATCATCTGTTTCAGAAACAGATATTTTACGCTGATTATTTATAGATTCTGAATGAGGATTGGATGAAAGCTCTTTGAGTATCTGTTTAGCTCTGTTTATTATCCAATCAGGTACACCTGCAAGCTTTGCTACCTCAATACCATAGCTGTCATCTGCTCCTCCGGGAACGATTCTGCGAAGAAAGGTAATATCATCTCCACGTTTTTTTACAGCTACATTATAGTTCCGAACTCCGTCTAAAAGTTCCTCAAGAACAGTAAGCTCGTGATAATGAGTAGCAAAAAGGGATTTAGCCCCCAGCTTCTTTTTATCCGCTATAAACTCAAGTACAGCACGAGCAATACTCATACCATCGTAGGTTGAAGTGCCTCTGCCGATTTCATCAAAGATGAGAAGGCTTTTTGAGGTGGCACTCTTTACAATATTGGCAACCTCGCTCATTTCAACCATAAAAGTAGACTGACCAGACGCTAAGTCATCGGAAGCACCTACTCTTGTAAATACTGCATCAACAATGCCGATTCTTGCATAATCGCAAGGAACAAAGCTGCCTATTTGTGCCATTAACACAATGAGAGCGGTCTGACGCATATATGTGGATTTACCTGCCATATTGGGACCTGTGATAATAGCGACTCTGTTCTCTCTATCATCAAGATATACATCGTTTGAAACAAAACGAGGGTTATCGATAAGTGTTTCAACAACAGGATGACGGGAAGCCTTAAGACTTATAACAGACGACATATCCATTTCGGGTCTTGTATATCTGTTATCCGATGCAACTGTAGCCAAGGAACAAAGTACATCAAGCTGTGAAAGGGCGTCTGTTGTTGCTTCAATCCTCTGTAGGTTCTCGGCAATTTTTAGTCTGACGGCAGTAAAAATCTCATATTCAAGAGCTACAGCCTTGTCTTTTGCACCGAGTATTTTACCCTCAAGCTCTTTAAGCTCCTGGGTAATGTATCTTTCGCAATTTGCAAGGGTTTGTTTTCTTACATAAGTATCAGGTACAAGCTCCTTATAGGAATTGGTAACCTCAATAAAATAACCAAACACACGGCTATAGCCGACTTTAAGCTTTGGAATACCTGTAGCTTCTCTTTGAGAAGATTCAATCTGAGCAAGGAGCGAGGTTGAATCAGTCATAATAAGATTAATCTCATCAAGTTCTGCATTATATCCTTGCCTGATCATTCCGCCCTCCTTTGTGCTGAAAGGCGGGTCATCTATAATAGATGCATCGATAAGCAATTGAATATCCTGCAATGTGTCGATTGAATTATATAAATCCTTAAGATAAGAGCTGGTACTATCTTTAAGAATATCTTTAATCTGTGGAAGGTTTATAGTAGCACTGCAAAGTGAACGAAGTTCTCTTGCGTTTGCTGAGCCGTAAACAATTTTTGTCATAATACGCTGTACGTCAAGCACACCGCTAAGCATTGCGGTAAGCTCCAGCCGCTTAACAGTATTATCAACAAGCTCTGCAACAGCAGACTGACGACGTTGAATAGCGGCTAAATTGAGCAAGGGCTTCTCTATCCAGGAGCGAAGCATTCGTTTACCCATTGCAGTTTTTGTGTGATCAAGAACCCACAATAGAGAACCTTTTTTCTCTTTTGTAATCATTGTTTGTGTGAGCTCAAGATTGCGTCTTGTATTAAAATCAAGACGCATATACTGGTCATTTTTATAAAAATCAATTGTACGAATACGCTCAAGACCTGTCATCTGGGTCCTTTTGAGGTATTTCAAAAGAGCACCTAAAGAGCCGATAACAGAGGTTTTTTCTTTAATCGAAACAACTTGATCTGAAGAAAATTGAGTAGCAACGGATTCTAAACAATCAAAGTAATCAAAATCCGCTACTCCCAACACTTCAATGCTGGAATTAAGTCGTTCTTTAATAAAAGAAATAAATTCATTTTTGGTAGCGAGGTCTCCGCCCAAGAGAATTTCTTTGGGAGAAAAAGATACGAGCTGGTCTTTGAGATTATCTGCATCAATTTCGCTTACATAAAGTTGTCCTGTTGAAATATCGCAAAAGCTGACTCCAACAGAAGAATCCTGAGAGTAAGCCGAGCAAATGTAATTATTTCTGCTTTCGTCAAGCATTGTTTCTTCAACAAGTGTGCCTGATGTAATAACTCTGACTACATCTCGCCTTACTATACCCTTTGCCTTTGAGGGATCTTCAGTTTGTTCGCAAATTGCAACCTTGTATCCTTTTGCTACAAGCTTTGCGATGTATGTATCGCAGGAGTGAAAAGGAACACCGCACATGGGTGCTCTTTCTTCCTGTCCGCAATCACGGCCTGTCAGAGTAAGACCGAGCTCTTTGGATGCAAGCTTTGCATCATCAAAGAACATTTCGTAAAAGTCGCCCAATCTGAAGAAGAGGATACTGTCCTTGTTATTATCTTTTATTTCTAAATACTGCTTCATCATAGGAGACAGCTCGGCCATTGATTACACTCCTCGCCTATTTTTAAAATTAAATAATTAGTGGCATCCACCGCAAGTGCTGCAAGAACCTGTGCAAGCATGATAATCTGTTGTGTTGGGGTCCTCACCATTTGCACTGTTGGAAATAATTGCCATTACACGATTCATCAAAGCATCAAATGCATTTTTGGATTCATTGAGCTTAATCATAGAGGGGTTAACCATAATATCTGCATAAAGAGTACGCATCTTTGTATTAACCTCTTTGATAGCTTCTTCATCACGCTCTGCTGCTGTGAGCTTTTCGTTGAGCTGAAGCTTATAAAGGTTAAACTCACCGATAAGTGCCTGAAGAGCCTCGTCTGCTTCTACAGCTTTGTTTGCATCCATCATTGCAACATAAGATTCTTCCTGCTGAATTTTTCTGCCAAGTTCTCTTGAAAGTTCGATAATATCCATAATTTAAATCTCCTTAAAAATTTTAATTTATATAAACTCGCCTCTGAGTATCCAGTTACGAGCTTCTGTTATTTTAACTTCTCTGAATGAACCAATCATTGATTCATCGCCGGGTACTTCAACAATAATGTTTCCTGAAGTCCTTGCTGAAAGTAAGCCGTTTTTTTTGTTTACTTCTTCTACAAGTACACGCTCTGTAGTGCCAACCATAGATTTGCATCTGCTTGCGGCAATTTCTTCTTGCACTTTAAGAAGTTCGGTAAACCACTTACCCTTCTCTTCTTCTGTTGCTACATCTGGCATTTTAGCGGCAGGTGTGCCGGGTCTGCGTGAATAAATAAAGGTGAATAGAGAGGTGAATCCGACTTCCCTTATAAGTGACACAGTCTCGCAGAAATCCTCATAAGTTTCTCCGGGGAAACCTACGATTATGTCGCTTGTGATTGAAACATCCGGTATACGTTCTTTAGCATAATTTATAATATCCAGATATTTTTCACGAGTGTATCTTCGATTCATAGCTTTAAGAATCTTACTGCTTCCCGACTGGCAAGGCAGATGAAGATGCTTAGAGATATGAGTAGACTCTGCAATTGTATCAATGAGCTCTCGGGTGCAATCCTTGGGATGTGAAGTCATAAAACGGATAAGATAATCACCCTCTATCGCATCTATACGACGCAAGAGCTCTGAAAAAGAAATATCCTCCTTAAGTCCTTTGCCGTAAGAATTGACATTCTGACCGAGCAAAGTGATTTCCTTATAACCAGCTTCTATCATTGCTTTTGCTTCAGCAATAATGGCATCACTGCTTCTTGAACGTTCTCTGCCTCTTACATAAGGTACAATACAATAGGAACAGAAATTGTCGCAACCATACATTATAGAGAGCCAGCCCTTGAAATCTTTATCTCTAAGAATAGGAATATCCTCGTAGATAGTATTATCATCGCAGGAGCCAAATACTCGCTTTGAATTAACGAGTAAATTATAAAACAGCTCAGGAAAACGAGCAATTGAGTGAGTACCAAAGACAAGATTTACAAAAGGATAGCTTTTATAGATTCTGTCTGCAACCGCCTTTTGCTCCATCATACATCCGCAAAGAGCAATAATAACCGACGGATGTCTGCGTTTAATATTCTTAAGAGCTCCAACATTGCCGAAAACTCTGTCTTCGGCATGCTCACGGATAGCACAGGTATTAAAGAGGATAAAATCCGCATCCTCAGCCTTTTCGGTAAAATCAAAACCGGCAACACTAAGCATACCTTTGATTTTCTCGCTATCGGCTACATTTTGCTGACAGCCGTAGGTATTTATGAATGCCATTGGCTTGTCGCCTCTTTTTCTGACATTCATAATATCACTTATTATGTTAAGGTATTCAAGCCTCTTTTGAGGCATTTCTTTATACTGATAGAAATTTGACAGGGCATACTCCCCCAATGTTATAGTATCGTTCTTTATAATATACCACAACATATTACAAATTTCAAGTATATACTTTAAGTTTTATACAATATATGGCCTAATTCATTGACGCAAAAAGTTGAGGTGTATTACCAACAATTACGGTCTGACAAAGTTCATATTCAGATGTGAATTCCGTTTCGTAATTTATTATGGGACATGTTAGACTGACATTTGCCTCTACTTCCATATAAACCCTGTGCATTGTCTGATTGATGCCTGCCGATATGAATTCTGATTTAATAGTAGTATTAACACTTCCATCAAGTGTTAATGCGACATAAATATCAGGCCCGAAATTTGATAACAAAACAAGACCTGTAAATGCACCTGCTGGCACTCCTACCCTCGCATTATGAGTATTGCTGATATTTTCATTAATCATTAAAGACATCTGAGATTTAAGACGATTCATTGATATAGTGTTTGTATAAAGTGCATTAACACTACCATTTTCACTCTTTTCGGATTTAATCAGACTTGTATACTCTACAGGATATTCTGATAAAACGTCATATACAGCCTCATCAATTGCGTTCATTGCGTGAATTTCCAGTTCATTATCTACCAGATTATGTACTAAATCTCTTGCTTTGCACTCAAATAAAATAAAAAACATAATAATAACAATAAAGTTTAAGCATAAAATACGAATCAGAATTAAGATAAATTTATTTCTTATAATCTTTTTAAACAAAAAAACACCTCCTGTGTATCATACACAAGAGGTGTTGTCCTTGATAAAATTTTGAGCTTAATAATTACTCTTCGTCTTCGCAACCACAATCACAGCAGCAATCGAGATCACTAAAATCAAACTCGAGAGTTTCGCCGCAGGAAGGACAGATAATTTCGCCTTCGAGGAGAATGTCCTCTTCAACGTTGATTTCCTTATTGCATGTGGGACAAACAACTTCATAATAAACGCATTCACAATCGCAATCATCATCATGGCAACCGCAAGTGCACTCATCGTCACCACAGTCGCAATCACAGCAGCAATCGCAATCGTCGTCATACACGTCTTCTTCGAGTAAAGAAAGATCCTCGTCGATTTCGTCTACAACGTCTGCCATCTCATCATAGAGCTCGCCGAGGTCTGTTACAGTCTCTGCCATATCATCAAGAAGCTCCATAATAGCATTAAGAACTTTAACTTCAGCCTTGCTCTCGTCAAGGTTAAGACCCTCAGCGAGACCACGGATGTAAGAAATTCTCTCAGTTAATGTCATAATTAACTACCTCACTTATTATGCACGACCGATGTACTCGCCTGTACGAGTATCGATCTGAAGAAGCTCGCCTTCTTCAATGAAGAGGGGAACTTTAATTTCTGCGCCTGTTTCGAGAGTAGCGGGTTTAAGAGCATTGGTAGCTGTGTTGCCTGCAAAACCGGGGTCGGTCTGAGCAACTACAAGCTCAACAAAGTTGGGAGGCTCTACACCGAAAACATTGCCCTTGTAAGAAAGAACCTTACAAACCATGTTCTCTTTAACAAACTTGAAAGAGTCGGAGAGGATGTCCTTGTTGATAGGAACCTGCTCCCAAGTCTCTGTGTCCATAAAATAATAGAGGTCGCCATCGTTGTAGCTGTACTCCATATCTCTTCTCTCAATGAAAGCTGTGGGATACTTATCGTTGGGATTGAAAGTCTTTTCAACTACGGAGCCGGTGATAACGTTTCTGATCTTTGTTCTAACGAATGCCGCACCTTTACCGGGCTTAACATGCTGGAACTCAACGATAGAAACTACCTGACCGTCCATTTCGAAAGTAACGCCGTTTCTAAAATCGCCTGCAGATATCATAAATGATTCCTCCAAAATTATTGTTTATACGGATAAACCGCAAATTTCCTTAAATATTATACATAAAAAACCAATATATTGTCAATAGGTATTAAAGAATAATTAAATCTTTAGGTAAAGTAGCAAAGGACTCGAAGCCTTCTGTTGTTACCAAAACAGTGTCTTCTATTCTTACACCGAATTTATCAGGCAGATAGATTCCGGGCTCTACTGTTAAAGTCATATTCTCTTTTAAAACTTCATTATATCTTGTATTAGCATAGGGTGCTTCGTGAATTTCAAGACCTACACCGTGACCTGTGCCATGGCCAAAGAAATCTCCGTAGCCTTCAGCTTTGATTATATCACGGCAAACCTTATCAACATCAAAGCCGGTAACACCTGCTTTTGTAGCAGCTAAACCTGCGAGATGTGCTTTGAGTACAATATCGTAAATTCTTCTTTGCTCATCAGATACAGAACCAACTGCAACAGTGCGGGTCATATCGCTGTGATAACCGTCAAATACAGCACCAATGTCGAATGTAAAGAAATCACCCTCCTGAACTTTTACATCACCGGGTACACCATGAGGAAGAGAAGTTTTCTTACCTGTTACTGTAATAAGGTCAAAAGCGATGCCCTCTGCTCCGTTCATCTTCATAAGAAATTCAAGTCGAGCAGCAATTTCTTTCTCTGTAACACCGGGCTTAACAAAATTAAGAACTTCAAGATAAGCCTTCTCTGCAATCTTCTGAGCAGTATAGAGCTTCTGGATTTCATCAGAGGTTTTTACGATTCTTGAATCAGAAATAACTTTTGTAAGCTCAGAGTTATCAAGAATTTCTGCATTAAATTTTTCCTTAAAGGCTTTATACTGAGAAAGTGTAACTGTGCCATCCTCAACAGCTACAGCTTTTATATCGTGTTTTTGAAGCAACTCATTTATGGTGTCAAACGAATTGCTGAACATAACAACATCAATATGTTTAACGGCATTCTGCACAGCTTCCACATATCTGAAGTCTATAAGAAAATAGCTTGCATTCTTTGTAACAAGCACATAGCCTTCTGAATGACGAAATCCTGTGAGATAAGTGATACTGATATCAGAGGTAACAAGTGCTGCCTCATCTTTTTTGAGAATATTTGCAATCTTATCAATTCGATTTAAGAAAACTGACATAATAAATCTCCTTTTTGTTAAAATGAAAAGGCGGACAACACAAAGCTGTCCGCCTAAGAGATTACCTATACTTGCGCTTGCGAGCTGCTTCGGATTTCTTCTTACGCTTTACAGAGGGCTTCTCATAAGCCTCTCTCTTGCGTACCTCGGCAATAACACCAGCTCTTGCACACTGCTTCTTGAATCTTCTCAAAGCATTTTCAAGGGACTCATTCTCTTTTAATCTGACTTCTGCCATCTTTCTTCCCTCCCATCTGAATTACGGGATTATCACAAATACTTTATAGATTATACATAAATAAACATAGTATGTCAAGAGAAAAACAGAAGAAATAATTAAAAATGTCGAAAAACTTAAGGTTTAACTACAATATTAACAAGTTTTCCCTTAACATAGAACTCTTTGATGATATTCATAGTGCCGATGGCAACCTTAACACTTTCGTCATTATGACACATCTCAAGCACTTCATCCTGCTGTGCTTCAGCGGGAACATTGAGTCTTGCTTTAATTTTGCCGTTAACCTGAACAGCAATCTCAATAGTATCATCCTTACACTTAGCTTCATCAAACTCAGGCCACTGTGTTTCTGCAAGTATTGTATCACAGCCATAAACTATGCTGTAAATCTCCTCAGTTACATGAGGAGCAAAGGGATTTACAAGGAGTAAGAATGTCTTAAGTTCTGCCTTGTTGATAGAGCCCTTGGCATAAATATCATTAATAAGAGTCATAAGTGCTGCGATAGCTGTGTTAAACTTTAGACCTTCAATATCTTCGGAAACTTTTTTGATTGTTTTATGGAAGGCACTTAAAAGGTCATCAGAGTACTCGTTGCCATCCACAAGAATCTCCTGAAGATTCCAGATTCTGTCAATAAATCTCTTGCAACCCTTCATAGAACTTTCTGACCAAGGAGCAGCCTGCTCGTAGTCACCCATAAAGAGTACGTATGTACGCAGAACGTCAGCACCGTAAACGTCAACAACTTCGTTGGGATCTACGACATTGCCTCTTGATTTACTCATCTTAACACCGTCAGGACCAAGAATAAGACCCTGAGCTGTTCTCTTTGCATAAGGCTCTGCACAAGGTACAAGACCCATATCGTATAGGAATTTATGCCAGAAACGTGAATAAATAAGGTGACGGGTAACGTGCTCCATACCGCCGTTGTACCAATCAACAGGCATCCAATATTTAAGCTTGTCCATATTAGCAAGCTCATTGTCATTATGAGGATCGATGTAGCGAAGGAAATACCAAGAGGAGCCTGCCCACTGAGGCATTGTATCTGTTTCTCTTTTTGCCTTACCTCCACACTTGGGACAAGTGCAGTTTAAAAAATCATCAATTTTTGCAAGAGGGCTTTCACCATCCTGACCGGGTTCGAAATTTTCAACCTTAGGAAGCTTTAAGGGAAGCTCATCGTAGGGTACTGCAACCATACCGCACTTTTCGCAGTGAACAATAGGAATAGGCTCGCCCCAATAACGCTGACGGTTGAATGCCCAGTCCTTCATCTTATACTGTACACCCTTCTCGCCTATACCAAGCTCTTCGAGCTTCTCAAGCATTTTTGCGATAGAGGATTTTTTATCCTTAAAACCGTTGAGAAAATCAGAGTTGACCATTTCGCCGTCACCTGTGTAGGCTTCCAAAGCGATGTCGCCGCCCTTAATAACCTCAATAATATCAACACCGAATTTCTTTGCGAAATCGTAGTCTCTCTGGTCGTGTGCAGGTACAGCCATAATTGCACCTGTACCATAACCCATCATTACATAGTCGGAAATAAAGATGGGGATTTCTTTACCATTAACAGGATTAATAGCTGAGAAGCCCTGAAGCTTAACACCTGTTTTATCTTTAACAAGCTGTGTTCTTTCAAACTCGGTTTTCTTTGAACACTCTGTTCTGTAATCCTCGACTTCATTGAAGTTTGTTATCATATCCTTATACTTATCAAGCATAGGATGCTCGGGAGCCATAACCATAAAGGTTACGCCAAAGAGAGTATCGGGACGGGTTGTATAGATTCTTAAAGTTTCATCTGTATCTTTAACAGTAAAGTTTACAAAAGCACCTGAGGATTTACCAATCCAGTTTTCCTGCTGAAGCTTTACATTGGGCAGATAGTCAACATCCTTAAGTCCCTCAAGAAGCTTGTCGGCATACTCTGTAATACGAAGGTACCAAACATCCTTGGATTTCTGAACAATATCACTGTGGCAAATATCACACTTACCGCCCTGAGAATCTTCGTTAGAAAGAACAACCTTACAGGAAGGGCAATAGTTTACGAGTGTTTTATCACGGAAAGCAAGACCGTTCTCAAACATTTTGAGGAAGATCCACTGTGTCCACTTGTAGTAATCCTCTTCAGTTGTATCAATTACACGATTCCAATCAAAAGAAAAACCTACCTTTTTAAGCTGGCTTGTAAATTTTGCGATGTTTGTATCTGTTACCTGTCTGGGATGAATATGAGTTTTGATAGCATAGTTTTCTGTGGGAAGTCCGTAAGCATCGAAGCCTATTGGGAAAAGTACATTAAAGCCTTGCATTCTTCTTTTTCTTGAAACAACCTCAAGACCTGAATATGCTTTAATATGACCAACGTGCATACCTGCACCTGAAGGATAAGGGAATTCTACAAGAGCATAAAACTTCTCTTTTTGGGAGTTATCTTTTGCTTCGAATACACCTTTTTCTTCCCAAATCTGTTGCCATTTGGTTTCTACGTTCTTATGTTCGTATCTCAAAATGAGTCCTCCTCATCAATAATTTACAGTTTTAGTCTTCTATATATGGGGTTAAATCTACAATCTCGCCATCCTGCCAAAGTCTGTCAAGACCATAATACTCACGTGCATCATCGGAGAAAATATGAACGATAACATCTGTATAGTCCATAAGAATCCAAGTGTCACTGCGATGACCCTCAATATGATGCACAGGTACACCCATACCCTTAAGCTGAAATTCAAGCTCATCAGCAAGAGCTTTTACGTGAGTTGAATTGTTACCTGTAGCAAGTACCATATAGTCACCGAGAGAAGAAAGCTCGGTGATTTTGATAACGCTGAGATTAACCGCCTTTTTATCAGATAGAATCTTTGCAGATTCAATTGCTTGTTCAAAAGTTGTCATAAAGAAAATCCTTTCGGTTACTTATTTAAAACTAACTCGTTGTATGCTGCCAAAGCATCGGGATGAATTGCCTTTTTACGAGCAACAAGGTCCGGAATAACGAATCCTAATCCGTAAACCATACCATCCTCCAGTGATTTTTCGCATTCTGCCCGCATAACATCCACATCGTCGTAATCTCTTTCATCACTGATAAAATCAGCAATAAATATTATTTTTTCGAGCAAAGACATATTTGCACGACCGGTTGTGTGGTATCTTATGGCATTAAGAATATCCTCATCTTTAATAGATAAAGCATCTCTTGAATAAACCATACCTGTGATTGCGTGAAGCAGAGATGGAGAATTTTTGGAAACATCGTCGAGTATTATACCACCTGATTTGAGTATTTGCAACTGGTTTTCAGTTTTCTCTTCTTTGGTAATATCGTGGAGTATACCTGCTGTTTCTGCCTTAACTACATCCTCGCCATATTTCACGGCGAGCTTCACTGCCGCTTTTGCAACATTGACGCTGTGTGTATATCTTCTCTCACTTAGTCTGCTTTTTGCAAGCTCGTAATATTCTTTAATATCATTCTTCATATCCATACAAACCCTTTTCTATAATGTAATCACTGACTTTCTTTGGCAGAAAGTGTGTAAAAGGTTTATTATTTAATATAGAATTTCGTACTTCAGTTGAAGAAATCCTGCAGATAGGCTCTTCTGAAATAAAAATTTTAGCATCATATTCTTTTTCATAAAATTCTTTGCAGGTTATAAGCTCTTTGAGGAAGACCTCTCCCCTTACAACCGTAAGAATGGATGTAAGCTTAAAAATAGTAGAAACATCCCGCCAAAGTCTTAACTGCAAAAAAGAATCAGCACCTATTATCAGAAACAGCTCATCATCAGGATAAATCCTTTTGAGTTCTTTCAGAGTATCTACAGTATAGCTTTTGCCTTCACGTTCGATTTCAATGCTGCTTATTGTTACATTCTCAATATCCTCAAAGGCAAGCTCACACATTCTGAATCTATGCATCGGTGAAAGCATTGGAGTGTTATCCTTTAAAGGAGTATTAAAGGTTGGGATAACCACGACCCTCGAAAGTTCATAAGCTTTAATCATCCGCTTAACTATACCTGTATGGCCAAGATGAATAGGATTAAAGCTACCGCCAAATACCCCTACTCTGCTCATTTTTTATTAGCCTTAGGCAATTGAATCTTGGGTTCATCGGGATTTCTCTTATAAAGAACAAACTTAAAACCGATAACCTGAACTACATCTGCACCGATGTTTTCTGCAATGGTATCTGCTGCTTCTCTTGCAGAAAACTCGCAGTTTTCGAGCACTTTACCTTTAATAAGCTCTCTTGCTCTGAGAGCGTCATCCGCCTGCTTATAAATTGTATCACCTAAACCGCCCTTGCCTACAATAAGAATTGTATCGTAGGTGTTGGCAAGTCCGCGAAGATATGCACGCTGTTTGCTTGTAAGCATTAAAGCACATCCTTTCTAATTTCTAAAGCTTCTTTTAATTTTCTTAATGCCACACCTCTGTGACTGACAATGTCTTTTTCTTCACCGATGATCTGACCAAAGCAACGACCGTCTTTATAAAGAAATACAGGGTCATAGCCAAAGCCATCTGTACCTGAAGGCGAATTCGCAATATATCCTTCACATATACCTTCAACTTCTATAACGTTGTCTTCGTCTATTATACAACATATACTGCAAACAAATCTTGCGGTTCTGTTTTCTTTAGTAACAGACTCAAGGTTTTTAAGAAGAAGAGCATTACGTTCTGTCTGTGTTAACCCTTCACCGCCATAACGGGCTGTATAAAGACCGGGTGCACCGCCGAGGGCATCGACACAAAGACCGGAATCATCGGCAATTGTCGGCATAGATGAAATCTTATATGCAGATAATGCCTTGATATTTGCATTTTCTGCAAAGTTTGTACCGTTCTCAAGTACCTCACCCAAATCAACACCTGCTTCTTTTGCAGAAAGCACGTTAATACCGAGAGGGTTGAGAATACGTTTGAACTCTTCTACCTTATGACTGTTATTGGTAGCAATTAGGAAATCAGTCATCAGACTCACCTCTGTCGAAGAGAGCCTTTGCAAATTCATCGGGATCAAAAGGCTGAAGATCATCAATCTGTTCTCCGACACCGATATATTTAACAGGAATACCAAGACCGTCACGAATTGCAAGAACTACTCCGCCCTTGGCTGTGCCGTCAAGCTTTGTAAGAACAATACCGGTAATACCTGTTGCTTTTCTGAATTCTACTGCCTGATTAACAGCATTCTGACCTGTTGTTGCATCAAGAACAAGAAGAATCTCTTTGTCGGAATCAGGAAGTTCTCTATCAATAATTCTATTGATTTTTGCGAGCTCATCCATAAGATGCTTTTTATTATGAAGTCTGCCTGCTGTATCACAGATAATGACGTCGCTTCCCTTAGCTTTTGCAGATGAAATAGCATCAAAAACAACAGCTGCAGGGTCGCTGCCCTCGTTCTGCTTGATAATATCAGCGCCGCTTCTTTCAGCCCAAACCTGAAGCTGATCAATTGCGGCTGCACGGAAAGTATCGGCAGCGGCAAGAGTTACCTTGTTACCCTTGGATTTTAGGTCGTGAGCAAGCTTACCGATTGTTGTGGTCTTGCCTACACCGTTAACACCGATAACAAGAATTATAGAAGGTTTTGTGGAAATATTAAGCTGTTGATCACCGCGAAGAAGGTCAGCTGTTATTTCTTTTAAAAGTTTGCTGATTTCTTCCGGATCTTTGATACCGGCTTCTTTAACTCTTTCTCTGAGCTCATCACAAATTTTACTTGCTGTGGGTACACCGACATCACCCATTACCAAAAGCTCCTCAAGCTCCTCGAAAAGTTCCTCGTCAATTTTCTTGAAGGATTTAAGCATTGAGTCAATCTGACCCACAACTGCATTACGGGTCTTTTTAAGACCCTCTTTAATTTTACTGAAAAATCCCATAATATCTTCCTTTTAAGTTAGTTTGCATTCATTTTAAGCTTTTCTGCTACCTCGGTTGCACGAAGTTCAAGAAGCTTTGAGATACCTTCCTCCTGCATTGTAACACCATAGAGTACGTCAGCTTCTTCCATGGTTCCTCGTCTGTGTGTAATTGTAATAAACTGTGTGGAGTCGGTAAGATTACGCAGGTATCTTGCAAATCGGGTTACATTTACCTCATCAAGAGCCGCTTCTATTTCGTCCATTACGCAGAAGAGCGAGGGCCTTACCTTCATAATAGCAAAATATAGTGCTATAGCAACAAGTGCTTTTTCACCACCTGAAAGAGCATCAAGATTTGTAACAATCTTTCCGGGAGGATGAACAGAAATATCAATACCGCTGTTGAGAGTATCCTCGGGGTCTGTAAGAATAAGCTTTGCATTACCGCCACCAAAAAGCTCTGTGAAGGTACTGCCGAAATGCTTATTGATAAGAGCAAAGCTCTCAATAAATGATTCCTTCATTTTCTTTGTAAGTTCACTTATAAGAGCAATAATCTCTTTCTTGGATTTTTCGACATCATTTACCTGTACAGACATAAATTCATATCTTTCGGATACTTCTTTATACTCTTCAATGGCACCTACGTTAACAGAGCCTAAGGCTTTTATCTTCTGCTTAAGCTCATTAAGCCTGCGCTGGGCGGCAGGAATATCCTCAACCTCTGCGGCATGAGCTTCTGCTTCAAGTCGAGTAAGCTCATATTCTTCCCAAAGTTTTGAGATGATTGAATCATAGCGATTCTGCATATTGAGCTTTCTCTCCTGCAAACGAGCAAGCTCGGAAGAAGCAAGCTCACGCTCTGACATTTTGTCCTTTTCAAGTTGGCGGAGTTTGATATTTTCTTTTTCAATCTCATCTCTGCGTACAGAGAATTTATCAATTTCTGCTCTTGTTGTATTAATACTGTTTTCAAGATCAGAAATTTCCGTGTTGAGCAAAGCAATCTGCTCACACTTTTCTTTATTAAGGGTTTCTAAATCCTCAATCTCTTTAGAAAGTTCTGCTTTTCTTGATTCTTGATTGTTTCCTACAGCCTTTGAGGACTCTATATCGGACTCAAGATTTTCTATATCCTTTTCTAAAGTAACAATTTCAAGACGCAAAGTCTGCAACTTCTCGGAGAGTTCTTCTCTTCTTTCCTTAAGATTAGCTCTGTCACCGCTTATGTCTGCTGCTTTTGATTCCTGAACATTGATTTCTTCGGTAAACTGCTTGATAACAATATCAGCATTTTCTTTGTCATGCTTCAAAGTGTTAATTCGGCTGTTGCATTTAGCGGTTTCTGCCTCGATTTCCTCAAGAGAAGTCTTGGTAGTTGCAAGCTCGTTCTCGCAGGATTTTGTTTCTGTTTCAATACGAACAAGCTCCTGAGATGCAGTTGAAAGATCAGCTCTGAAGCCCAGAATATCTGCCTCAATAGAAGCAACCTCTCCTTTAGCATTATTAAACTCCGCTTTGGCGTTATCTGCTTTCTTCATAAGTGCATCTGCTTCTTCTTTGATTTTAGCAATTTCGGAAGAACGGCTGAGAAGACCTGAGTTCTTTGCAAATGAGCCACCTGTAAGTGAACCTCCTGCATTAACAACCTGACCGTCTAAAGTAACAACCTTAAATTTATATCCAAACTTCTTTGCGGCTGTTGTGGCACTGTTAAGATCTTCGAAGATAGCGATTCTGCCAAGAAGTGAAATAAGAATATCATTATACTGACTCTCGCATTTACAAAGGTCACTCGCTATACCGATGAAGCCATAGCAATCATCAAGACCATTTTCAGAAAGTTTTTTGCCCTTGATTGTATTTACAGGCAAGAAGGTTGCACGACCAGCTCTATTCTGCTTAAGATATGCAATAGCTCTCTTAGCATCCTTTTCGGTTGCTGTTACAATATTCTGCAATGCATAACCGAGAGCAGTTTCAATAGCAACTGCATAGTCTGTTGGAACAGTAATAATTCTGGACACAGGGCCACGAATACCTTTAAGATTTCCGTTTTTAGAAGCTTGAATTATATCCTTAACACTATGGCTGAAACCATCCATATTCTGCTCAAGATCTTGAAGCACCTTTGCTCTACGGGCTTTTTCACCAGCATCAAGAAGAAGTTTATCTGCTTTTTCTTGTAATTCAGTTAAACGTTCTTCCTTTGAAGAAAGCTTAAGCTCAAGACCCTTGATTGAGTTTGTATACTGTAAAACCTTTTTATTTGCACCTTCAAGTTGATTTTTATAGTTAATAAGCATCTCTTCAAGAGTTGTAACTTGTTCTGTGCGTTTTGTTTTGGTTTCATCCAAAGCAACAAGTCTGCTTTCAACCTCTGCTATTGAAGACGCACTGGTCATAAGTACAACCCTTGCATCAGCCTGCTTTGAGCTTAAAGCGGCAATTTTGGCTGTTATCTCCTGCAAGGCATCAGAGCTTCTGCTGGCATTTACGTTAATATTATTAAGAGTATCTGCAGTTTCGTCATACTCTTTATTCTTATTTACTATTTCTGACTTTATTTCATCGATTTTTAAGAGTTTTTCATCGATTTCTCTTACAATATCCTTTGCAAAAACATCAATTTGCTCCAAATCAACATTGATACGATTGATGTTTTCGTTATTATGAAGAATATCGTTTTGAGCAACAGAGAGCATAGATTTCTTCTCGAAAATCTGTGCTTCACAATCAGAAATCATATTTCTGAGTTCTTCTGTTTTAACAGCTAACTGACCGCTTTCGTTATAAAGATGATCGGTTTTCTCGGAAACCTCGCTTATAACCTTGTCTGCTTCAAAAAGCTGATTTTCACAGATTGAGATTTTATCCTCATGACTTTTAATTTCGCCTGAGGATTTATTGAGAGTATCAAGCCAGAGAGCAATTTCAAGTCCACGTTTTTCTTCGGAATACTCGAGGAAACTCTGGGCTTTTGCTGATTGTATTTTAAGAGGTTTAATACGAGATTCAAGCTCTGTTACAATATCACGAAGGCGTACAAGATTATCTTCTGTACGGGCAAGCTTTCTCTCTGCTTCGGTTTTTCTGTATCTGTAACGAGAAATACCTGCAGCTTCCTCAAAAATCTCTCGTCTGTCATCACTTTTTGAGGATACGATGCTGTCAATCTTACCCTGACCAATCATAGAGTAACCGTCACGGCCAAGACCTGTATCCATAAAAAGTTCGTTTATATCCTTAAGTCTTACCTGTGTTTTATTTATAAGATACTCGCTTTCGCCGCTGCGATAAAAGCGACGGGTTACAGATACAACATCTCCGTCAAAGCGAAGTGCTCTGTCGCTATTGTCAATTGTGAGTGTAACTTCGGCAAAGCCCTGCTGTTTTCTGCTTGTTGTACCGTTGAAAACCACATCTTCCATACGGCTGCAACGAAGACTTTTAGGGGCTTGCTCACCAAGTACCCAGCGGATAGCATCGCTGATATTACTCTTGCCTGAACCGTTAGGACCAACAACAGCAGTAATACCTGTATTAAATGTTAATTTAGTTTTATCGGGAAAAGTTTTGAAGCCTTGCAGCTCTAATGATTTAAGAAGCATAAATTAACCTTCCTGTAAATAAATCTGACGATTCATTAGCTTTGAGTCCTCTATAAACTTAGGCTCATAGCCTAAATTTAATAGAACGTTGAAATTTGTTTTATTCTGACCGATTGCCTTAGAAAGTGAAGAAGGTGAAACGAAAACATTGATTCTTCCTTTTCTGAAATTATCGGTTTTAATCAAATCTAAAATATAATTAAGATAAATCTTATTTTCGCAAAGTTCTCTGAAAGCAGGATGATAAGCGCCTGCAACAATATTCTCTTCCAGTGTATCGCTGCTATGAAGACCAACTCTTATTACAGAAACATCTGCCTGCTCAAACATTGGAATGAGTTTACTGCAAATGTTTACAGCAGCCTCTACACTTTGAGGTTCATATTCACCGCAATAAAAAAGCTCTTCGAGATATGTATTCTTTAAAAGTACAGTCGGATATATTCTTACTGTATCACATTTAAGTTTAATAAATTCCTGTGCAGTAAATATATCTGATTCGTCAGAGCTTCCGTAAAGTCCGGTCATCATCTGAAGCCCAAGAGAAAATCCGGAAGCCTTAATAAGCTTTGATGATTTTCTTACAGACTCGCTGTTATGACCTCTGTTGTTAAGTAACAAAACCCTATCGTCCATAGATTGTGCTCCAAGTTCGATTGAGGTTACACCAAAGTCTTTTAAGATTTTCAACACTTCAGTATCTATGCAATCGGGTCTGGTGGATATACGGATACCCTTGAATTTATCAATAAATTCTTTAGCCGCACTGAGCAACGAAATCATATACTCTCTTTCGATTGCAGTAAAACTGCCGCCAAAAAAAGCAATTTCCGAGTTTTTGGCATCAATACCACCAGACTTAAGAGCTGTTTCAATAATAGATTTTACATCCTCTGCTGTAGTGGGTGTAATCTGCCCTGTGATCTTATGCTGGTCACAAAAGCTGCACTTATTGGGACACCCCGCAAAAGGAATAAAAATGGAAACATTTGAGCGTTTAATAACCCATCAACTCCAAAGCTTCACGAGCAGCCTGCTGTTCCGCTTCTTTTTTACTTCTTCCGCCACCTCTGCCGATAGTGTTGGAATTAAGAAGCACCTCTGCAACAAAGTGTTTGTCGTGATCAGGACCGCTTTCGCTAACCATACGGTACTCAAGCTTTTCGCCCGGATTTTTCTGAACAATCTCCTGCAGAGTTGTTTTGTAATCTTTTGTGGGTTTCTTCTTGATATTCTTAATTTCGGGCACAATAAAGGTCATTACAAAATCACTGGCTTTATCGTAGCCTCCATCAAGAAAAATAGCAGCGATTAGAGCCTCGAATGCATCAGAAAGAATTGAAGGTCTGTCTGCACCGCCGCCATGACGTTCACCTTTGCTGAGCTTTATGAAAGCACCAAGGTCAATCTGCTTTGCAAATTTATAAAGAGATTTTTCACACACAAGAGAAGCACGAAGCTGGGTAAGATCACCCTCGGGAAAATGAGAAAAGTTAAGAAAAATAAAGCTCGTAACAATTAAAGAAAGCACAGAATCACCCAAAAATTCCATTCTTTCATTACACACTATATTCTTTCCCATTTCATATGAGTAGGATGAATGAGTAAGTGCTACCTGAAGTAAAGAACTGTCTTTAAATTTATATCCGATTTTAGATTCCAGATCTGTCATTTTAATCCTCTGCCTTAAGATTTGTAAGAGAGTTACTGATTTCGCCTATAACATCACGTTCTATGTACTGGACTGTCAGACGAATTGCGTTCATAAAGGTTTCTGCATCAGCATTGCCGTGTGCTTTGAATACCGATTTTCTGACACCAAGAATGGGTGCACCGCCGTAATCGTTATAATTAAACTGTGCCTTCATATTACTTAAATCTTTTTTCATAAGAAGAGCACCGATTTTATTTTTTGTGTTTTTATAGAGAATTCCTTTAATCTTTTTGAGGAAAGACATAGCAACACCCTCGTAGGTTTTGAGGATAAGATTGCCTGTAAAGCCGTCGCAAACAAGGACATCACAAGCATTTTCGGGAATATCTCTGCCCTCAACGTTGCCAATGAAATTAACAGGGGCTTCAGACAGAAGTTTATAGGATTCCTGCTGAACTTCGGTTCCTTTATGTTCTTCAGTGCCTACATTTGCAAGTGCTACGCGAGGATTATCAACACCCATTACCTTTTCCATATAAACAGATCCCATAAGACCGAACTGACGGAGCATTTCAGGTCTGCACTGAAGGTTTGCACCTGCATCAAGAATCATAAAATATCCGTTCATTCCGGGAAGTATGGGAGCAAAACCGGGACGAGAAATGCCCTTTATTCTCTTAACAATAAGAGTTGCACCAACACAGACTGCGCCACTGTTACCGGCTGTAACAAAGCCGTCTCCCTCACCCTCTGCCAGAAGCTTAAGACCAACTGCCATTGAAGAATCAGACTTTGACTTCATAACATCTGTTCCTGCTTCATTCATAGATATAACAGAATCAGCATGGACGATTTTGAACTGGTCTACATCTATGCCTTCTTCTGCACAAACCTTTTTGATTGTATCCTCGTTGCCAACGAGGGTAATATCAATGTTATATTCTTTGATTGCCTGTGCAGAACCTTTGATTATTTCAAGTGGTGCATTATCTCCGCCAAAAGCATCAACTATGATTCTCATACATTCACAACCTTTCCAATTTAAAGGAATCGAGTACCTCAAGGGATCTTTGAGCATACTTTTCTCCTCGAAGTTTTTTATCTCTGGGTCTGTCTGAAAGCTCAGGAAGCAAACCAAAGCTTGCACCCATAGGCTGAAACTTTACAATACTTTCGTCTGTAATATACCTTGAAAGAGCACCTATCATCGTTTCTTTGGGCAACGTAAGAGTTTCTTTGCCTTTGAATCTTCTGACGGCATTTATACCTGCCATAAGACCCGAGGATGCAGATTCCATATATCCCTCTACCCCTGTAAACTGACCTGCAAAAAACAAATCAGGATTACACTTTGCACTAAAATCCGAGTTTAACACTCGCGGACTATCAATAAATGTATTTCTATGCATAACTCCGTATCTGACATATTCTGCATTTTTCAGAGCAGGAATAAGACCGAAAACGCGTTTTTGTTCTGCAAATTTAAGATTGGTCTGAAAACCCACAAGATTATACATTGTACCTTCTGCGTTTTCACGACGAAGCTGAAGACAAGCCCAGGGACGATGACCTGTTCTGGGGTCTCTGAGACCAACCGGCTTCATAGGACCGAATCGGATAGTATCCTCGCCTCTTTGTGCCATAACCTCGATAGGCATACATCCTTCGTAAACCTTAGGATCTGCTACATCAAACTCATGAAGAGGAGCTCTCTCGGCACTAATAAGTTCCTTATAAAACAACTCATACTCTTCTTTATTCAAGGGGCAATTGATATAATCATCCCCATCCCCTTTATCATATCGGGACTGGAAGAATGAGGCTTCTTTATCAATGCTATCTGCAGTAACTATAGGAGCCGCTGCATCAAAAAAAGATAACGAACCGCCGAACATATCAATTATGTTTTTACACAAATCATCCGCTGTAAGAGGACCTGTTGCAATAACGGTGATTGCATCTGTAGGGATTTCTTTAATCTCCTCGGATATAATCTCAATATTATCCATAGAGCGTATAGCATCTGTTACAAGATTAGAAAAAATATATCTGTCAACTGCCAAAGCACCGCCTGCAGGTACCATACACTTATCGGCACATTTAAGAAGAAGCGAGTCAAGCTGACGCATTTCTTCCTTTAAAAGACCTGCTGCAGAGGAAGTTCTCTGTGCCTTTAAAGAATTGGAACAAACAAGCTCTGCAAAATTATTGCTATGATGTGCAGGTGATTTTTTGTGAGGTTTCATTTCGTACAGATGAACAGGAATGCCGCATTTTGCAATCTGATAAGCAGCCTCACAACCGGCAAGTCCTGCACCTATAACATTGATGTAATTATTTATCATTACTTTTTCTCATAACCGCATCCCTCTTTTGCACAATAGAGAGAGGGCTTCTTACCTTTTTTCTTAAAAAGAATCTGTCCGCACTGAGGACATTTTTCGTTTGTAGGCTCATTCCATGACATAAAGTTACATTTAGGATATGAAGCACAGCCATAGAAGGTCTTGCCTGTCTTTGTGCGACGAACAATAACATCGCTGCCGCAATCGGGACATTTTACGCCTACATTTTCAACATATCTCTTTACATTCTTACATTCAGGATAACCGGGGCAAGCAATAAACTTACCGAATCTGCCGACTTTGATTACCATTTTCTGTCCGCATTTTTCGCAGATAATGTCGGTTTCATCTTCTTTAAGATGTATCTTTACACCGTCCATATCTGCCTTTGCTTTTTTAAGGGTCTTTTCAAAATCGCTGTAGAACTGAGAAAGGAGCTCTCGCCATTCTACAGAGCCTTCTTCAACTGTATCCAGATCTTGCTCCATTTGAGCTGTAAACTTAACGTTCACAATCTTTGGGAATCTTTCCTTCATAAGCTGAGCCATAGTCTCACCAAGCTCTGTGGGATGAAGAAGCTTGCCAACTCGCTTTACATATTCGCGGTTTACAATTGTGGAAATCGTTGCGGCATAAGTAGAAGGTCTGCCGATACCGAATTCCTCCAGAGCTTTAATCAGAGAAGCTTCTGTGAATCTTGAAGGAGGCTGGGTGAAGTGCTGATTACCTGTAAGTTCTTTGAGTTTGAGAAGCATATCCTTCTCAACTGCAGGCAATGAATTTTCCTTTGCCTCTTCCTCATCCTTTGACTCAACATAAAGCTGTGTGAAACCGTCGAAATCTACACGGTAACCGTTTGCCTTGAAGATATATCCGTTAGCTTCGATATCTATTTGTGTTGTCTTCTGGATGCAATCTGCCATCTGTGAAGCTGTAAAGCGTTCCCAGATGAGTTTATACAGCTTATACTGGTCGGTTGTGAGATTTGCCTTTACTCTGTCAGGTGTGAGCATTACAGAGGTAGGACGAATAGCCTCGTGACCGTCCTGTGCATTGGAACGGGATTTATAATGTCTGGGCTTTGCAGGAAGATATGCATCGCCGAATGTAGATTTAATATAAGATGCCGCCTCATTCATTGCGTCGGTGGAGATTCTCAGAGAGTCGGTTCTCATATATGTGATAAGACCGGTGGGACCGATACCGTCAACATCAATACCTTCATAGAGTTCCTGAGCTACACGCATAGTTCTTCTTGACTGAAAGCCGAGTTTTCTTGATGCTTCCTGCTGAAGAGTTGAAGTTATAAATGGAGGTGCAGGAGATTTTTTTCTTGTACCTGTTTTAACTTTGGAAACTCTGTATTCGGCACCCTCGAGGTCTGCAAGAATCTTATCTGTTTCTTCCTTGGAGGTAAGCTCAATTTTACCATCCTGATTGCCATAGAGGAATGCAGAGAATACCTTACGGCTTCCCTTGGGAGAGAACTTGGCATCGATACTCCAGTACTCAACAGGATTGAAATTTCTTATTTCATTCTCACGGTCAACAATAATTCTTACGGCAACAGACTGTACTCTGCCTGCAGAAAGACCGCGACGAATTTTCTGGGATACAAAGGGGCTGAGCTTATAGCCCACAAGTCTGTCAAGAATACGACGTGCCTGCTGAGCATTAACAAGGTCAAGATTAATTGCTCTGGGAGCACTCATACCATTATCAACACCATACTTGGTGATTTCGTTAAACTCAACTCTGTTGGCATCTGCAAGATTAAGATTCAGAATATATGCAAGATGCCAAGAAATTGCTTCACCCTCGCGGTCAGGGTCAGTTGCGAGATAAACAGCATCGGAGTTCTTTGATAATTCAATGAGTTCCTCTACCAATTTCTCCTTGCCTTTAATAATTTCGTATCTGGGGTTAAAATTGTTATTGATATCAACAGAGAGTCTTGCCTGAGGCAAATCCCTTACATGACCCATTGAGGCAACAACCTCATAATCTTTACCAAGGTATTTTTTGATTGTTTTTGCCTTGGCAGGCGACTCAACGATAACGAGTTTTGACATAATAAACCTCCGGTTATTTAGGTTATTTAATAGAATAATATCTGCTGCCGACATTTTCTACCAAATCGTTCATCTCTAAAGCAGATAATACTCTTGTAACAATATGCACGGGTAAACCTGATTTTTCGGCAATTGAGTCTATATGCATAGGCTCCAGACCGAGTAAATAATAAATATCTCTTTCCATATCAGAAATTGATAAGTTTGTTTTATGCGTTGCAACAGGTTTATTGTCTGTTGCAGTTGTATCTTTTCGCCTTGAAAGCTTTGTGGGAACCGCTGCGATGTCTTCTGCCTTATAGTTTTGCACTGATTCGTCAGCGGATACACCGGTATAAAACTCCAGAATATCTTTATAAGAGGTGACAGGAATTGCTCCGTCTTTAATGAGAGCATTGGTACCTTCAGAATAAGGAGAATCCACATTACCCATTACAGAAAAAATATCTTTATTTTGTGCCAAAGCACAGTTAACAGTTATCATAGAACCGCTTGCTTTGGGAGCCTCAACTACTACAAGTCCTTCGCAAAGAGCTGAGATGATTCTATTCCTTTGAGGAAAGTTTCTTGAGGATGCAGAGGTGCCAGGAGGATATTCTGAAATAACAGCACCTTTTAAAGTTATCTGTTCACGCATCCCTTTATTTTCTTTAAGATAATCAAAGTTAATTCCGCATCCGAGAACGCAAATTGTAACTCCGTCAGCCTGAAGAACACCTCTGTGAGCGGCACAGTCGATACCCAGAGCACCGCCGCTTATTACAACAAAACCTTTTTTAGATAGAGCTGCACCGAGTTCAAAGGCTGTTCGGATTCCGTAAACCGTTGCTTTCCTTGTGCCGATAATTGAGACACAATTCAAGTTATCGACAGAAGGTAAAGTACCCGATACATAAAGCACAGCAGGAGGATCGTCAATTTCTCTGAGCTTTTTCGGGTAGGAGTCCTCGGATATATCAAAGATATTATAACCCAATGCTTTGCAATCGTTTATAATATCATCAGCAACTTTTAAATCTATGCTCAAAAGTTTTGAAATCTCATTTTCTGTAAAAATACCGCAATAGCGAAACTCCTGTTCGCCGCCCTCATACAGCATTTTCACATCATTGTAAAGCATACTAATTCGCTTAGGCTTCACGCTTGCATAGCCAAGAGCTTGTGAAAGCCAAATCCAATAACGAGTTCTGTCGGTCATTTTATCATTTCCCACATAAGAATTGAAGCCGCAATGCTTGCATTAAGTGACTCGGCATTGTTGCACATTTTTATTGTGATTTTTGATGTACAGGCTTCTATGGTTTCCTTCGTAAGACCGTTGCCCTCATTACCGACAGCAACAAGAACATTGGAACTGAAGTCTGCGTCTGTTACAGAATAAGCATCTTTAACAACAGCGGCAAAAGATTTGCCTTTAAGATTAAACTCTTTAATAAACGAGGGTGCGTTATCGATAATCATAAAAGGTACTCTGTAAAGAGCACCCATAGCACCCCTGCAAACCTTTGGGCTGTAAACATCACAGCAATCAGAAGTCATTATAACGCCGTTTATCCCCAGAGCATCGGCTGTTCTAAGAATCGTTCCGAGATTACTGGGGTCCTGCACGTTTTCAAGCAAAATATACTTATTATTAATTGTATCTAAATCAATAATATTGTCAAGAGTTTTTATTACACAAATAACACCCTGTGGAGATTTTGTATCGCAGGCTGCAGACATTGCCTTTTCGCTTGTTAGATACACCTCTTCGGCACAATCAAGAAGGGGTTTAAGCTCTTCACTGTGCCTTTGCAAAGCATTATCAGTAACAAGAACAGACAAAACCTTTGCGTTACTCAAAGCCGCTTCAACGCAAACACGCAGGCCTTCAGCTATAAAGCAGCCTTCTTCCCTGCGAAATTTTGCGCTTGTCTGAAGCTTGCTGATATATTTTATAAGTTTATTATCTTTGCTTAATATTTCTTTCATTTCAAAAATCCTAATAAATATATTATAAAAACAAAACTGCGTCCGCAAAAACAGACGCAGTTTTAGATTTTTACTTAGATACTACCTGCTCTACGAGCTTTGTGAATGCTGCAGCATCAGATACTGCGATCTCTGCAAGCATCTTACGGTTGAGAGTGATGTTTGCCTTCTTGAGACCATTCATAAATGTAGAATAGTTTGTGCCGTTAAGTTTGCAAGCAGCAGAAATACGAGTGATCCAAAGACGACGGAAATCTCTCTTTCTCTGCTTTCTGCCGATGTATGCATAGTTGCCGGACTTCATAACAGCCTGTTTAGCCATCTTGAAGTGTCTGCTCTTTGCACCATAGTAGCCTTTAGCAAGTTTTAATATCTTGTTTCTTCTTTTGCGAGTCATCATCGCGCCTTTTACTCTTGCCATTGTATGTTACCTCCGAATAGTTGTAGTTTAATTACTTGTAAGGGATGAGACGCTTTGCCTGACGTGCATTTGTTACATCAGTAACAGCTGTCTTACGAAGACCTCTCTTACGCTTTGTTGTCTTCTTGTTAAGGATGTGGCTCTTGTTAGCATGAGCACGGATTACCTTACCGTTCTTGGAAAGCTTGAAACGCTTTTTTGCACCACTGTGTGTCTTAATTTTAGGCATGTTAAAAATCCTCCTATTATGATTTTACCGGTTTTGGGGCTAAGAACATAAGCATATTGCGACCCTCGAGTTTTGCGGGTTTCTCGATATTGGAAACATCAGAACAACCTTCTGCAAAACGCTCCATCAGATCGTAACCATATTGTGAATGGCCCATTTCTCTACCACGGAAGCGAATAGAAACCTTGACCTTATCACCTTTGGATAAGAACTTAATTGCTGCGTTACGCTTGGTATCAAAATCATGAGTGTCGATATTCAGTGAAAGCTGAATTTCCTTGATGTTGATAACCTTCTGATTTTTTTTAGCTTCTTTTTCACGCTTGGCCTGCTCAAAACGATACTTACCAAAGTCCATAATCTTTGCAACAGGAGGCTGTGCCTGTGCTGCAATAAGTACGAGATCGAGATTCTGCTCGATAGCGAGATTCTGTGCTTTGTCAGTAGGCATAATTCCAAGCTGTGATCCGTCAGCACCGATTACTCTGAGTTCTTCGCATCTGATATCCTCATTGATGAGGGTTTCTTTTTCTTTCTTGCTAATGTTAAAGCACCTCCAGAAATGATATAAAATAATGCGGACAGAAAGCTTCCGTCCGCATAACAATACTACACTTAAATCAAAAGATGATTATTTGTGAAAATATTGACCCGTGCAGACGACACCCCACAGGTGAAAGCTTTATGCCTTGCTTTATTGTACGCAAAAGATTATATACCCTAACTTTTTATTTGTCAAGGTTTTTTTGATATTTTCTAAATTTCATTGAAAAATCATATAACAAATGATATAATATTGAGAAAAATATAACGGAGTGTTTATGTATGGATGATTTTAACACAAATACATTTACAGATGATTCCAAAGAAGAATTAACAAGATTAAAACATAAAGCAAATATTGTAGGATTTATGTCAATTATAGCTACATTCAGCTTCTTTGCAACTTCTCTCGGATTATCATATATTCTAAAACTGTTTGTACAAAGCAGCAACTCACTTCAAGGTGCAGACTCACTTGTAAACAACATATACAGCGGACTTATTAACCTTATTGGAATCGGTGTTACGGGAATGCTTTTTATTTTAATAAAAAAAGAGAGCACATCCTATCAGCTTCCCTTTACTAAAGTTCAGAAATCCACCCTATTTTCTATTATTGCCATAGGTTTTTCTGTATGTATGGTTTCAAATCTTTTGACAAATCTGTTTATGGAAACAACTCAGACCCTTGGTTTTGATTTTAATTTTTCAGCAGGCGAATCAAAAAGCAGTACATATTTAGAAATTCTTGTATATTTCATATCTGTTGCTGTAGTACCTGCTGTATCCGAAGAAATTTTATTCCGCGGTGCCATTTTGTCAACACTAAGAAAATACGGTGATGGTATAGCTGTGTTTGTATCTGCCCTTATTTTTGGCTTGTTCCATGCAAATCTTGTTCAAATTCCTTTTGCATTTATTGTGGGACTTGTGCTTGGCTGGGCTGTAGTATACACAAACTCAATGCTTCCTGCTATACTTATTCATTTCATCAATAATGCTTACAGTGTTATAAGCAGTATTTTATCTACAAACACAGAGCTTTGGGAATTAAATTCCGCCATAACTGTAATGTTTTCAACTGTTTTTATTGTCGGAATTGCAATTTTGGCATTCATATCTGCGATGAAAATTTCCAGAAAAGACCACAGTTTCTTATCACTGAACAGATATAACGGAAATGTATCATCAAGTATAATCTGTAAAACAATTTTTAAAAGCCCGATAATGATTGGCGCTATTACACTTTTATGTGCAGAAACAGCAATAAACTATATTTTTTGATTTGTGAATTATGGACAGATACGATTATATGAAAGAAGCCTTACTCCTTGCAGAAGAAGGTTTAAAAAAAGGAGAAATCCCTGTAGGCTGTGTTATAGTTAAGGATAATAAAATCATAGCAGGAGGCAGGAACTTCACAGAAGAACTAAAATCCCCTACCCGACATGCAGAAATTGTTGCAATAGAAAATGCATCAAAAGAACTTAAAAGCAATAATCTTACCGGTTGTGATTTATATGTTACCTTAGAGCCTTGTCCCATGTGTGCAGGAGCAATTATCAATGCAAAAATCGATAAGGTTGTTTTCGGCGCTTACGACCTTAACTATGGTGCTTGCGACTCAGCAACAAGGCTTTTTATGCTCAAAAACATACATAGTCCCGAATGTTACGGCGGTATTATGGAAGATGAATGCAGAAAACTATTAACAGATTTCTTTAAAAGCATTCGAAAAAATTGAATTAGAACATAAAAAACGGAGTGTTTTTTGCACTCCGTTTTTTTATTTATGGTCAATAACCCTCTGAGCCGCAAGCATAATTCCAAGTTTTCCCGCATCAAAATCGTGTGCACCTTGAAGCCAAACAGCGTAAGGAGGACGCAGTGGAGCATCACAGGAAAGCTCAATTGAAGAGCCGAGTGTGAAGGAACCCGAAGCCATAACAACCTTGCAATCATAGCCGGGCATATCGGAGGGTTCGGGAACAACAAAACTGTCAACAGGTGAAGCCGCCTGTATTCCACGACAAAATTCAACAAGCTCATCTGCTGAAGAAAGCTTAAGAACTTGAATAATATCTCCCCTCTCCTCATTATAAGCAGGAGTTGTACCAAAGCCGAGAAGCTCAAACAATGCCGCCGAAAATACAGCTGTTTTAACAGCTTCGCCGGTAATGTGTGGAGCATTGTATGCACCTAAGAACATCTCTCGAAGAGTATCAAGGGTTGCTCCCAGTTCTTTGCCTGTACCGGGAGTTGTAAGACGGAATGCCGCCATCTCAACCAAATCTCTTCTTCCGCTGATATAGCCGCCTGTTCTGGCAATTGCTCCACCCGGATTCTTAATCATAGAACCTCCCATAAGGTCAACGCCGCATTTATGAGGCGATTCCAGTTCAACAAATTCACCATAACAGTTATCGAGCATAATAACAGATTCCGGAGTAATCCTCTTTGATAAATCACAAATTTTCTTTATATCAGCATATAAGAGTGAAGGACGAAGCTCATAGCCGCGTGAACGCTGAATATAAACCATACGGGGTTTTTCTGAAAGCTTCTTCTCTATTGCATCAAAATCAAGAGAACCGTCTTCCTTCAAATCAACTTCTTCATAATTTATACCGAAATCCTTGAGCGAACCCGAATAATTAGAATTAATACCGATTGTACCTCGAATAGTATCATAGGGAGTTGACGCTACCGAAAGCATAGTATCACCGGGACGTAAAACAGCAAAAAGTGCAACAGCAAGCGCGTGGGTTCCACTTACAAAATTATGACGTACAAGGGCGTCCTCCGCATCGAAAGCATAGGCATATACTGCATCAAGAGCATCTCTGCCCCTATCATCGTAACCATATCCGCTACTGCCACCAAACATAGATTCACTTACCCTTGCTTCTTGAAAAGCTTTGAGCATTTTAATTTGATTATATTCACGGATGCTGTCAATTCTCTCGAATTGTTCACGACACATTTCAAGAGCTTTTTCGGAAGCTGATCTTATACGATGGTCAACATTAAAAAATCTATACATTTTTAACCTCACAATATAAATCTGTAGCAGAGTTCCTTCTGCTCAAATCCGCATTTTTTATAAAATTCTACGTTGTGCTTTTGGCAAAGCAAAACATAGTTTTTCTTTGAATCCTGACATACAAAAGATAAGAGCTTTGATGCAATACCTTTTCCGCGGAAATAATTATCTGTAAAAACAAAAGGCACAAGAGAAAATTCCAAGGAAGAATCAGAAAAAGAAACTACAGAAACAAGCTTATCGTCTTCATAAAAACCTGCTACAGACAGAAAACCATGACGCATCTGATGAGCGGTATTCAAAAAGAAATCGTCTGCCTTTTCTTTTTCGTAGTCTTTAGTTACAAGTTTTGCGACAGAACTTGCACTTTCTGCAAGTTTAATTTTAACACAATCATTCTTACTCTTAATGCCACGTTTATGCATCACATAGCAGGTTTCAGCCTTGAAGTACTCATTGAATAGCGAATTATCAACGATAATCTCACAATCTGTAAAACCGCTGATAAAAGATACCGATTCATCAATGCACTTATCTCCAAGCAATGCATAAACCTGAGAATTATATCGCATTACTACAGAAGTCACAGAATTATTTTCATCACAATACTGAAGAAAAAACTGACAGAAATCATATTTTGTTCCATAAGAAAGCAGATACAATCTAATATTTTCACGGATAAAAGCAGAATCCTTAAAACAATCCAAACTGTTCAGCAAGACTATTTTATCATTACATAAGCTGATCATACATCAAAGGCTGTTTACAAGGGACATAAAGTGATTTCCTCTTGCCTCAAAATCCTTGTACATATCAAAGCTTGCGGAAGCAGGAGAAAGAGAAACTATATCACCTGATACTGATAAAGAATGAGCAAGATTTACTGCTTCTTCCATAGTCTTGGCATTATAGATCTCGGGAGAATTCTCTGCATAATTCTCGGAACTTTTTACAGCAGCTTCAATTTTTGGAGCAGTTTTGCCTATAAGTATAAGAGTTTTAACCTTTGAGCAAATCACAGGACCTAAGGGCTCATAAGGAATATTCTTATCATATCCGCCACAAATGAGTATTATCTTCTGCTCAAACAAAGAGAGCATACCTCGGGCAGTACGAGTCGGAGAAGACGCGATAGAATCGTTATAATACCTTACTCCTTCAAGCTCACGGACAAACTGAGCCCTGTGAGCTACACCCTGAAATGTCCGAGCAACATAGCGAATTGTATCATTATTAACAAATTCTTTAACAGCACAGATAGCCGCCATAAAATTTTCGACATTGTGAAGTCCCGGAATAACAATATCCTTTAAATCCAGCACTTCTTCAGAAACATTGCCGTCTGTAAAGCAGATAACACCGTTTTCTAAATACGTTCCCTTTGTTACCTTTTGTGTACGAGAGAACTTAAACACTTGAGCTTCTGTATATTTTTCAAATGAAGATGAAATCTCATCAGCTAAATTCAAAACCGTACGATTCTCAAAGTTTTGATACAAAACAATGTTTTTCTTTGCATCTATATATTCCTGCATATCTTTATGAACATCAAGATGATTGGGAGTAACATTTGTAACTACAGAAACATCTGGGCTATTCTTCATAGAAATAAGCTGGAAGCTGGAAAGCTCAACTACAGCAAAATCATTTTTCTTAATATCAAAAATTTCCGGAACAAGAGGATTACCGATGTTACCGCCAAGATGAACGTTATATCCCTGCTTCTTTAAAAGCTCAGAAATAATGGTTGTAGTTGTAGTTTTGCCATCGGAGCCTGTTACAGCAACAATCTTACAAGGGCAAAGCTCAAAGAAAAGCTCCATTTCGGAAGTTACAACAACACCGTTTTCACGCATTTTAACAAGCTCAGGGTGATTATAATTCATTCCGGGTGTGCGAAAGACTACATCCACATTCAATGACGAAAGATAATCCTCTCCAAGAGAAAGAATAGCACCGTAGCCCTTTGCAGCTTCTGCACATTCACCAAGCTGTAATGCAGACTTTGAATCGCAGGCATAGACATTCGCACCTGCATCACAGAACATTTTTATAAGAGGAAGATTGGTTCGACCCAGACCGATAAAAGCGATTTTTTTACCGCGAACAGAGTCGAAATATTCCTGAATTTTATTTGTCATATAAAATCCTCCAACCGAAAAATTTTACAGATTAACTTTAAACTATAATATAATACTATTCTTTTGCTTAAAATTCAATAATAAAAGAAAATATTTATAAAAACAAAAAGCAGACGGCTATATACCGTCTGCTAAAAAGCGAAATATAAGCTATCACTTGGTTCTGCCAAGAAGATAATCAACAGAAACTTCAAGAATATCTGCAAGTGCAACCAACTCAACGTCAGTTACATAACGAATCTGACCTTCAAGTTTTGAAAGTCCTGAAGCGTTCATATCAACGCCGTTTACCTGAAGCTGAGCTAAAAGTTCCTTCTGCTTCATACCGCGTTTTTTTCTTGCTGCCTCAACTCTTGCACCGATAAGATTTCGGTCGCCGAGTTCTTGTTTACGAAGTCTCATACCAATTCTCCCAACAAAATATATTAAAAAACAAGGGATTTATAATTCTGAATTAGAATTCCAAAGTGACATTATTTTTTTTGCGTGAAACCATTATAATACCATATTCGAAAAAAAACAAGCCTTTTTTGTAAATAAAATTAAAAAATTGAAATATTTTGTTAATCACTGTTACAAATAAGTAAAAAATAATTTTTCACTTTAGTTTGACAAATTGATATATTAGGTATATTATATATAATTGTAATTATTATACTAATCCAACCACAGGAGGAATTACCATGAGCAATAATTTAAAAGGCAGAAACTTGACTCTGCTAACTGATTTTTATGAGCTTACAATGGCAGGCGGATACTTCGAATGTGACCACAAGGATCGAATTGCCTATTTTGATATGTTCTACCGCACAAACCCCGACAAAGGCGGCTATGCAATTATGGCTGGTGTTGAACAGATGGTTGAATACCTTACCAACCTTAAATTCACAGATGAAGATATTGAATTTTTAAGAACTAAAGGTATATTCTCTGAAGCATTCCTTGAATACCTCAGGAATTTTAAGCTTGAATGCGATGTATGGGCTGTTCCTGAAGGAACACCTATTTTTCCGGGTGAACCAATTGTAACTGTTAAAGGTCCTCTTATTCAGGCACAGTTTATAGAAACAATGATTCTACTCTCAATAAATCATCAGAGCCTTATTGCAACAAAGGCCAACAGACTTGCTCGAGCTGCTGAAGGCAGATCTGTTATGGAATTCGGCTCTCGTCGTGCACAGGGCTTTGACGGTGCAATTTACGGTGCAAGAGCAGCATATATCGGCGGATGTTGCGGTACAGCCTGCACAATCTGCGAAAGAGATTTCGGAGTACCTGCACTGGGAACTATGGCTCACTCTTGGATTCAGTCATTTGACACAGAATACGAAGCTTTTGCCGCTTACGCTAAACTTTATCCTAATAACTGCACCCTTCTTGTTGATACATATAACACACTTAAAAGCGGCGTTCCAAATGCTATAAAGGTATTTGATGATGTACTCAAGCCTATGGGAATAAGACCTAAGGGTATCAGAATCGACAGCGGTGATATTACATACCTTTCAAAGAAAGCAAGAAAGCTTCTCGACGAAGCAGGCTATGAGGATTGTAAGATTTGTGCATCAAATTCCCTTGATGAATATATCATCCGTGATATGCAGATTCAGGGTGCAAGAGTCGACCTTTACGGCGTTGGCGAAAGATTAATAACCTCTTCTTCCTCCCCCGTTTTCGGTGGTGTTTATAAGCTTGTTGCTACAGAAAAAGATGGAAATATTACGCCAAAAATTAAAATCAGCGAAAATGTAGGTAAGATTACAACCCCTTGTTTCAAAAAGCTTTACAGACTTTATGATTTGGAAACAGGCAAATCCATTGCAGATGTTATCACTTTAAACGATGAAGTGATTGATGATACAAAGCCTTATGAAATATTCGATCCTCAGAACACTTGGAAGCGTAAAACTATTGAAAACTTCAAGGCAGTAGACATCAGAAAAAAATACATCGAAAACGGCAAGCTTATAGAAGAAATGCCAGATATTACTACAATTAAGAAGTACTGCCAAAGACAGATGGAAACTCTTTGGGATGAGGTAATCAGATTTGAGAATCCTCATACCTACTATGTAGACCTTTCTCAAAAGCTTTGGGATATTAAAAACGAATTACTTAATAAAGGCAAAAAATAACAATACACAGAAAAAAGCCCGTCCGGATTGGACGGGCTTTTTTAATGCGACCGAATCTATAAGCCGAGTTCTGTTGTAAGCAGTCATCTATCTTGGCAGGATGTTACCATCGCTGCTCAACGCCACCTCCCCGGGACACGCCGAGCAAGCGTATATGTCCCTCCGCGGTGTTGCTCCGAATAGGGTTTACAGGGCAGCCAAGTCTCCTTGGCTCCGGTGAGCTCTTACCTCGCCTTTCCACCCTTACCTGCAAAGCAGGCGGTATATCTCTGTTGCACTTTCCCTAGGGTCGCCCCCGGCGGCCGTTAGCCGTTATTCTCGCTCTGTGGAGCTCGGACTTTCCTCGGATACAGCCTTTCGGCTTATACCCGCAACTGCTCAATCCGCTCGCAAGGGTTATTCTAAACCATAAATTGTAATTTGTCAATTAGGACAAATGACATTCCCTTCAACCACTGCATTGAGCAAAACTTCTTTTTTGTTTTGTATTTTATCTTCAATCACAGCTTTAAGCAATGCATTGAGTATATGCCCTATTTCTTCCCCCGTATAACCAAGATTCATTATATCGTTTCCATTAACTTCAAGCTGAGAAAGAGAGTAGCATTGATTTTCTGAAGTAACCATTTCAAAAATAGCTTCAACTTCTTTTAAAAGTAATATCTTTTCTTCTCTTTTGAAATTACTCTGAGCAAACATATCACATTTTGCAATAATAAGAAGCTTATAAAACAAATCAGTACCCGTCTCTTTAAGTACAGACTTTACACTTACAGATTTATTCCTGAACCTTTCATCGTGAAACTTCACAAGAAGAGTTACATCTCTGATTAAAGATACAGAAAATCCGAATCTACGCATTACACACTCTGCAATTTCTGTGCTTTTTATCTGGTGTGTTTTGAAATGATCAATTCCTTTTTTGTCAGTAGTTTTTACATAAGGTTTACCAATATCGTGAAAAAATAAAGCAAGACGTATAACCTCATCCTTCGGTGCATACTCAAAGGTTTTTATTGTATGATTCCAAACACTATACTTATGATGAGGATTGTTCTGCGCGCAATCGAACATCGGCTTTATTTCGGGAATAATAACAGCCAGAACTTCGGCATATTCGGATAATACTTCTGTTACATTCTGACCGGTTAGCAGTTTTACAAATTCTTTATTCATTCTATTGGGATGAACAAATGTAAGACTATCTTTATGCTTAAATATCGCTTCTTTTGTAGTGTTATCTACCGAAAAAGCAAGCACAGAAGAGAAACGGATTGCCCGCATAATTCTTAAGGCATCCTCAGAAAATCTGCTTACAGGCTCACCTGTACAGCGGATTATTTTTTTTTGAATATCTTTGACCCCACCAAAAGGATCGACAATACCACGTTTTCTTGAATAAGCAATTGAATTTACGGTAAAATCACGGCGACTTAAATCCTCTTCCACATTACTGCAAAAAAAGACAGAATCAGGATGTCTGGCATCAGAATATGAACCGTCACCTCTGAATGTTGTTATTTCATAGGTTTCTTTATTGTTTACAATGCTTATTGTGCCATATTTTCTGCCTACATCATAAAATTTATAATTTTCAAAAACTTTACAGATTTCATTAGGTGTTGCATTAGTTGTGAAGTCCCAATCCTGCGGCTCTTTACCCATAAGGGAATCACGTACACATCCGCCTACTGCATACACCTCAAATCCGCTATTCTCAAGTTTATCAAAAATAAAGTTGCATTTATCAGGTATTTTTATCACAAAATCCACCTCAAAGCTTATTTTAACATATCAAGTTAAAAAAATAAAGTAAATATAAATAATGGTGTTTTTCATCAATTGAGCGAAATAACAAGCAGATTATATGAAAAAAATACATAAAATAAAAGCTTTCCAATCTAAACGAAACAAAAATGAAGAAAATATAAATGTAAGGAGGTGAAATATGAAAAATGCATCCAAGCTGTTTTTAATTATAAATTTGTTACTTTTAATGATTTCGCCCACGATGATTTCTGCAGAATCAGAAAACACCACAGATAAAAGAATTGTAATACCGGGCGGAGAAGCATTTGGAATAAAAATGTTTTCAAAAGGTTTGATAGTAACAAAGATTGAAGGATTTGAATCAGAGGGTTTAAATGTTTGTCCTGCTAAGATAGCAGGAATTGAAGTAAACGATATTATAGTATCTGCAAACGAAGAGGTATTAAACTCAAGTAAAGAGTTTAAAGAAATCATTGAGAAAAATAATGGTCAGGCAATTGAAATAAAGCTTATGAGAGATAATAAGGAAATATCCACTACGCTTGTACCACAAAAAGACAGCAATAGCAATTACAAAGCAGGAATGTGGATTAAAGACAGTGCAGCAGGCTTGGGAACAATATCGTTCTACAGCCAAGAACATGAAAGCTTTTGCGGACTTGGACACGGAATATGCGATTTGGATACGGGAAAGCTGATGCCTATAGACTTTGGAGAGGTTGAAAGTGCAACTATAACATCAGTTACAAAAAGCTCCTGCGGTAAAGTTGGCACGCTTAACGGATATTTTACAAATGAGATGATTGGAACAGCAGAACACAACTGCGATATAGGAATATATGGAGAAGCAGAGTATATTCCAGATGATAAAACACCAATTAAGATCGCAAACAAAGATGAAGTCGAAAAAGGAAAAGCGTATATCCTGACGACAGTCGAAGGAAACCGATGTGAAAAGTTTGATATAAAAATAAAGAAAATTAAAAGAAACACAGAGGATACAAATATGGTTATTGAAATAACAGACGACAATCTTCTTAATTGTGCAGGTGGTATAGTTCAGGGTATGTCAGGCTCACCTATTATACAGAACAATAAGCTTGTAGGAGTTATAACTCATGTGTTGATTGATGATGTAAAAACAGGATATGCAATTTTTGCAGAAACTATGTATGAAAAAATGATAACCTGCGAATAATTTGTCAGAATGTATTTTATTGTGATATAGCAAAAATCTAAAAAAATTTTTAAAAATTTATTTGCTAACTATTGCTATTTTTGGTAAAGTGTGGTATTATTTCACCAACAAATAATATTTTTGGGGGATTTACCATGGACAGCAAAATTAAATTCTTAATCACAGAAAATCGAGATGAATTAAACTCTGAATGTCTGAGCTTAATTGAAAAGGCAGGCTTCGAGCCAATTTTCGCACAAAAAGACGGAGAGGAAGTACTGCGAAGGATAAAAGCAGAGTCACCTCAGATTGTAATGATTGACCTCTTTATGCCAAAAATTGACAGTATTGGCATCATGAAAGCGATTAGAAAAGATAATAGTACAAGTTCTCCTGTTTTTGTAGTTCTATCCTCTTTTGACAGTCCTGCACTTGAGAGAGAGGTTATGAGTCAGGGTGCATCTTACTTTGTAATAAGACCTTATGACATTATAAATCTTCTTGATAACCTCAAGGGGATTCTTAACAGCGAGCAAAAAGAAGGCTCTATTCACAAACTCGATTCATCTGTGGGTATGGAGGTTAAGGTAACCGAAATACTGCATCAGATTGGTGTTCCTGCTCACATTAAAGGGTATCACTATCTCAGAGATTCTATTATAATGTCTATTGAGCATCCTGAAATCATCAATGCTGTTACAAAACAGCTCTATCCTTCTGTTGCAAAGAAATTCGAAACCACCTCTTCAAGAGTGGAAAGAGCTATCCGACATGCAATTGAGGTTGCATGGGATCGAGGAGATGTAGATGTACTGAACTCGTACTTCGGATACACAATCCACATTAGCAGAGGTAAGCCAACCAACTCTGAATTTATAGCAATGATAGCAGATAAGCTAAGACTGCAACTTAGAAACGCAAGTTAAAACGTAACCTCTGTCCCTTTCTTTTGGGCAGAGGTTATTTCTTTTGATTGACTTGTTTTATAAAAATATGATATAATTTTTTAAAAGGAGGGTTATATGAAAAAACAAATATTTAATATAATCGGAATGTCTTGCTCCGCTTGCAGTGCTGCTGTTTCCAAAGCGGTAAATAATCTTGATGGTATTAAGGATGTTCAGGTAAACCTTCTTACTAATTCGATGATTGTAAGTTTCGATGATAAAATTCTATCTGAAGATAAAATAATTAAAGCTGTCGAAGACGCAGGATACAAAGCAGAACTACGTGATAAAGAGAATAAAACTCAAAACACAGATAAACAAGCAAAGCTTGCTGATAGGATTCTCAAAAGACTTATTATTTCTTCTGTATTACTTATTCTCTTAATGATAGTAAGTATGGGACACATGGTTGGCATCAACCTTATACCTTCTGAAAACCACATAGTGAAAGGTATAACAGAGCTTTTACTGGTAACTCCCATTCTTGTTCTGAATTTTAAATATTTTTCTTCAGGCTTCAAGGCACTTATTCGGCTTAATCCTAATATGGATTCTCTTATTGCTATAGGTGCTGCTGCATCTGTAATATACAGCGTATGGCAGTTACTCCTTACAAACACCTCGCATTATTATTTTGAGTCCGCAGGTATGATACTTACCTTCATAACCATAGGAAAATATCTTGAGAGTAAATCCAAAGCTAAAACAACAGAAGCTGTAAACAAGCTTATTAATCTTTCGCCTAAAACTTCAATAGTAATCAGAGATGGCATTGAAACCGAGATTGATTCGAAGGATATTCAAAAAGGAGACATAGTAATTGTAAAAAGCGGTATGTCCTTCCCTGCTGACGGCGTTGTTACAGAAGGAAACGGCAGTGCAGATGAATCTGCCATTACCGGAGAAAGTATGCCTGTAAAAAAACAATGTGGTTCTAATGTAACAGGAGGAACCATATTAAGCTCAGGCTTTATTAAATTCAAAGCTTTGAAAGTTGGAGAAGAAACTGTACTCTCAGGTATTATTAAGCTTGTTGAAGATGCAACGCTTACAAAACCTAAAATCGCAAAACTTGCTGACAAAATCAGCAGAATTTTTGTACCTGCAGTCATTACAATTGCACTTTTGACTGCAATCATCTGGTATGTTACAACTGAAAGTTTTGAAACCGCTTTGAACTTTGGAATATCAGTACTTGTAATCTCCTGCCCATGTGCTTTAGGACTTGCAACACCCACAGCTATTATGGTGGGTACAGGCAAAGCAGCCGAGCTGGGTATACTTGTAAAATCTGCCGAAGTTTTTGAAGCAGGTGCAAAAGTTAAAACTGTTATGCTGGACAAGACCGGTACTCTAACAATCGGGAAACCACAGGTCACAGATTTTATAACAGATAAGGCTGATAAAAATAAACTCATAAAAATCTGCTCAAAGATTGAGAGTATGAGCGAACATCCGCTTGCAAAAGCAATTTCATCTTATTCATCTGATGCAATTGACGTTGAGATTACAGATTTTAAGGTTTATCAATCCGAAGGTGTATCAGCTAAAGCGGACGGGGATTTATACTTAATCGGTAAAAAAGCTTTTGCAGGTACAAGCATTTCTCATTCTTTAAATGAAGCAAGTGAAAAATTATCTGAAGTCGGTAAAACAATAGTATTCGTAAGTAACAATTCAGAAGTTGTGGCTGTTATTGGTATTTCAGATAAGGTGAAGGAATCATCCAAAGAAGCAATAAAATTACTCAATGAACATGACATTAACACCATTATGCTGACCGGTGACAATGAAGCAACTGCAAGACACATAAGTATGGAAACCGGAATCAAGGAAACATTCTCGAGCCTGATGCCTGCCGATAAAAACAGAATCATACGAGAATATCAGGAAAAGCATCCTACAGCCATGGTCGGTGACGGAATTAACGACTCCCCTGCCCTTGCCGCCGCTGATGTTGGAATTGCTCTCGGTGCCGGTACAGATATTGCAATGGAATCTGCAGACCTTGTGCTTATAAAAAATGATTTAAGAGATGTTCATACAGCACTCAGAATTTGCAAGAAGGTTATGCAGAATATTAAAGAAAATCTGTTCTGGGCTTTGATGTACAACACGATATGCATACCAATTGCCGCAGGTGCTTTATACTATCCGCTGGGACTTAAGCTTTCTCCTATGATTGGTACTATAGCAATGAGCTTAAGTTCAATCTGCGTAATATCTAATGCACTGAGACTAAAAAGAATAAAAAAAGATTATAATGATGATAACAGAAAGGAAATACAAAAAATGAAAACAGTAAATATTCAGGGTATGGCTTGCCCTCACTGCCAGGCACGTGTTACAGAAACACTTAAACCTTTTGATGAAAATGTTGTGGTTGACCACACAAAAGGTACTGCGATTATCAATGACAGCGTTGACAATGAATCGATTAAAAACGCAATTGAAAACGCAGGCTACAAGTTCATTAGCATTGAATAAACAAAAAAGGAGACGCAATCACGCGTCTCCTTTCTTATATCTGATACTTAATAATTATTGGTTATCAGTTGCATCTGCAGGAGTATCTGTTGCAAAGACCTCTTTAACCGAGGTTGCAAGACCTGCAAGGCCCTGAATTTCTGAAGGGATAATAATCTTTGTTGCTTTACCGTCAGCAGCCTTCTCAAATGCCTCTAAGCTCTTGAGAGCGATAACCTCTTTTGTAGGTGCTGCTTCATTAAGCATTTTGAGAGCATCTGCATAAGCCTTCTGAACAGCAAGGATAGCTTCGGCTTCACCTGCTGCTTCACGGATTTTTGATTCTTTAACAGCGTCTGCCTTAAGAATTGCTGATTCCTTTAAACCTTCGGCAACAAGAATCTGACTGCGCTTCTCGCCTTCTGCATCAAGAATTCTTGCACGACGTTCACGCTCAGCCTTCATCTGTTTTTCCATAGCATCCTGAATTTCTCGAGGAGGCAGAATGTTCTTAAGCTCAACTCGGATAACACGGATGCCCCATGCATCTGTTGCTTCATCAAGAATTATACGGATTTTATCGTTGATTGTATCTCTTGATGTGAGAGTGCTGTCAAGCTCCAGCTCACCGATAATATTACGGAGCGTTGTTGCAGTAAGATTCTCTATAGCAGCCAATGGATGCTCAACACCGTAAGTATACAGCTTGGGGTCAGTTATTTCGTAATAAACAACCGTATCAATCTGCATTGTTACGTTATCTCTTGTAATAACAGGCTGAGGAGGAAAATCAACAACCTTCTCTTTAAGAGATACCTTCTTAGCTACCTTATCGATAAAAGGAATTTTAAAATGAATACCTGTGCTCCAAGTGCCGTGATATGCACCAAGACGTTCGATTACATAAGCATGTGCCTGAGGAACAATTTTAATATTACGGATAATAAGCAGTAAAAGCGCTGCAACGATTATCAAAATTACAATACCTGTTGTCATAAATATACATCTCCTTAATTTTCTACAGGTGTTACTATAAGCTTAACACCCTTGATCTCTAATACTTTTATGGTGGTACCGGCTACAATAACAGAGTTGTCGGCTGATACAGCAGTCCACTTTGAACCGTCAACCTCTACCTGACCTGTGTATGTATTATACCCAATATCAGAAATAACTTTACCCACTCTGCCAATATATTTATCTGCGTTTGTTCTTGTTCCTTTATTACTTTTTAGTTTTTTGACAAGAGGTCTTGTTGCGATAAGGCAAATTCCTGACACAGCAACAAATAGAACGATTTGCCACAAAAGACAGTCATAAAGAAACGTGGCTGAAGAAACTGCAGTTACTATAGCCGCAATAACAAACCATATAGAGACAAGCTGAGTGGTTGAGATTTCTACTATTCCAAGCAAAACTGCAATGCCGATCCATATATAAGGTAACATTTCCGCCATATAAACACCCCATTTTCTATGATATTCTGCGAGAGTTACTGTTTTATCCCCTCACAAATATAATAACTCGTAAAAAATTTAAAGTCAATTAAATTTATACTACACTTTATGTTAAATTTATGTTATAATATTTTCATAATCTATGAACGGTCGTGATTTTATGGCATTTGATACATTTGATGAGGGCATAAGCCTCGGTGGAATCAGAAGTAAAACAGAGGTAAGAATACTAATTTGCTATCTTTTTACATCTGTTAAAGAGCCTATGTCTAAAGAAACAGTTATGGAGGCACTTCTTGAAAAAGGTCTTACAAACTATTTTGAGGCAAGCTCTTGCTTTGACGACCTTGTAAAAAGCGGTAACCTTGCACCTTTAGAGGAAAACTCAAAGCTATACATTGCAACTACCAACGGAAAGCTAATATCTGAACAATTGGAGGATAACATTGCTTTAACCGTTAAAGAAAGAGCAATTGAATGTGCAATGGGTCTGCTAGAAAAAGAAAAGAACGAAAAAGAAAACAAGGTTACAATAGAAAAGCTCGAGAGTGGCTACAACGTTAAATGCACTATATCAGGAGGCGATATTGAGCTGATGTCTGTATCCTTATTCCTTGCTGACTATGAGCAGGCACGAATCGTAAAAAAGAACTTCTATAAAAATCCACAGCTCTTCTACAAGGTTATGCTTGCCTCTATGACAAGAAACAACAGTCTTATAAAAGACACTTTGGAGGACTTGAAAGCATTAAGTTAAACACTACAAAAGCCAACAAAGCACTATCATTCCTGCAACACCGGGAATACCAAGACACGCTGAAATTGTTACGGACAGCATCGAAAACGGCAAATATACACCTGTAAATATACCCGCTATATCAACTGCTATCAATACTAAAAAACCAATAAGCATTGTAAGAAAAGCTCTTTTAAAGGGCTTTTTCTTTTTTGCACACTTATAGATATGTCCGTAAATAATAAAAGAACCAAATATAATCAATACATATTTTAGCATTGCATACATTCCTTTTAAAAAAAATAAGGACTGTGGGACAAACCCACAGTCCAATGTATGCAATGATACAAAAAATTATGCAATACCTTATGTTACCAAGCAATAACGTTCATTGCAAGAACAAGAACGAAGAAAGCGATTGCAAAGTACTTTGTCCAACGAGCAAGGAAAGCATCGATAGAACGAGCCTTGTTCTTGGAGAAGAAAGTATCTGCACCGCCGCTAACAACGCCGACACCCTTTGAGTTACCTTCCTGAAGAATAACAACAATAATAAGTGCGATAGCAGCAACAAGAGTAATTGCGCCAATCAGGTAATAATACCAAGCCATCTATAACACTCCTTTCTGTGAGAGGTTTAATCATAAACTGTATAACATTGTAATATTATCACATAAGATAAAAGAATGCAAGCATTTTTTTACTATATGCAAAAAATAATTATAAAATCGAAGCTTTTTAAATAATAGAAAGCTGTTCTGCTGTGTCTTCTGCTGCAGGTAACGCACCTAAAGCAGGAAGCGAACGGGTACGATAACGAGAGGGCTTGGAGAATGTGCCTTCAATATAAGGCTTGATGTTCATAAGACGCTGACCCTTCTTAAGCTTCATAACAGCAACGCCCTGTGTTGTACGGGATGTTTTAAGATTAATAGCACCTGTATGAAGAAGCAGCATTCTGTCGGAGGAAGAAACAAGCAGAAACTCTGAATCCTCGGCTGTATACTCTACACCTACAAGAGATGATTTATCGGAATATGCGTTGGTCAGACGCTTACGATTTGTTTTTGTAGCATAAGAATTGAGGGGAATTTTTGCAACCTTACCATTTTCAAAGGCAAATATCACAAGTCCCTCGTAATCCTTTGTAGCTATCATAGAAACAGCCTGCTCTCCCTCATCCATACCCAGCTTCGCAGGGATATAGTCACCAAGAACACTTGTCTTTGTGTCTGCAAAATCTGATGCTTTCGCCTTATAAACCTGAGCTTTATCACTGAAGAACAACAAATCTATATTGTTGGTTGTTTCAAGAGATGTAATTATAGTATCTCCTTCTTTGAGTTTATGCTCGCCGCTCATACGCAGGGATTGAGGAGTAATCTTCTTGAAGTAGCCATCCTTAGTAAAGAAGAGGTTTACGGGATAATCGGGGATTTCTTCCACTACTTCCTCAAAAGCCTCATCCTCTACATAAAGGATCTTTGACCTTCTGTCTTGTCCGTGCTTATTTGCAACCTCTTTAAGCTCTTTTACAATAATAGTCTTAATACGTGCCTTACTTGCAAGGATGGCTTCAAGCTCTTTGATTTCTTCTTCGAGAGATTCAATATCTTCAATACGCTTGAGGATATACTCGCGGTTTAAATGGCGAAGCTTTATTTCAGCCACATATTCAGCCTGAATTTCATCAATACCGAAGCCAATCATAAGATTAGGTACAACCTCTTTTTCTTGCTCGGTTTCACGAACAATCTTGACTGCCTTGTCAATATCAAGAAGGATCTCTTTAAGACCATAGAGAAGGTGAAGCTTTTCCTGCTTCTTCCTTAAATCATAGTGAGTTCTTCTGCGTACGCACTCGATTCTGAAAGCAATCCATTCTTCAAGAAGTGCTTTAACACCAAGCACCATGGGTGTACCGCCGATAAGGATATTAAAGTTGCAGGAGAAGGAATCCTCTAAGGGTGTGAGCTTATACAGCTTTTTCATAAGAAGATCGGGGTCTGTACCACGCTTTAAGTCAATTGTGATACGCAGACCATGCAGACCTGTTTCGTCACGTATATCGGCAATTTCTTTAATTTTACCTGCCTTAACCAAATCAATAACCTTTTCGATTATAGCCTCGATTGTGGTTGAAGGAGCAATTGAAGAAATATCAATACAGTTATTAGCTTTGTCATAAGTATATTCACTGCGAACTTTTATACTGCCTCTGCCGGTTTCGTAAATATCCTTTAACGCCTGCTCGTTATAAATAATCTGACCGCCGCCGCAAAAATCAGGTGCAGGCAAGGTGGAGAAAATATCGTGGTTTTCGTCACGGATAAGTGCCGCTGTGGTTTCACAAATTTCACGGAGGTTAAAGGAACATACGGAAGAAGCCATACCAACTGCGATACCTGTATTGGCATTAACAAGCACAGATGGAAAAGTAACTGGCAGAAGTGTAGGCTCCTTCATAGTGTTATCATAGTTATCTACAAAATCTACAGTATCCTTGTCAATATCTCGAAAAAGCTCGTTGCAGAGAGGCTCAAGCTTTGCTTCTGTATATCTGGGAGCAGCCCAGGCCATATCACGAGAATAGAACTTACCGAAATTTCCCTTTGAGAGCACAAAAGGATGAAGAAGAGCCTCGTAGCCTCGGGACAGACGAACCATAGTATCATAGATAGCTGCATCTCCGTGAGGATTAAGCTTCATTGTATCGCCAACAATATTGGCTGACTTTGTGAGATTACCTGTGAGAAGTCCCTTCTTATACATAGTATAAAGAAGCTTTCTGTGAGAGGGCTTGAAGCCGTCAATCTCGGGAATTGCTCGGGAGAGGATTACGCTCATTGCGTAAGGCATATAGTTGGTTTCCAGAGTTTCTACAATTTTCTGCTCAACGATCTCGCCCGCTTTATCAATCACACCTGACACGGTAGGTGTGATAACTGCTCGCTCATTTTTCTTTTTTGCCACTTTTTTCTCCCCCTTCTCAGCTCAAATCAAGGTTATCGATGTAATTTTCGCCGTACTGAACGATATAGTCTTTTCTGCCCTGAAGATTGTCGCCAAGGAGAATATCGAACATTTCTGCAGTACGCTCAATATCATCGGGAACCACTTTAATAAGTCGTCTTGTTGCAGGATTCATGGTTGTGAAGTTCATCATATCTGCCTGGTTTTCACCAAGACCCTTGCTGCGTTGAATTGTGAATTTAGCAGAACCGATTTCTTCAATGTACTTTTCTTTTTCTTGCTCTGTGTATGCAAAATAAGTTTTATCTTTTGAGGTTATCTCGTAAAGCGGAGACTCCGCAATATAAACCTTGCCCTCGTCAATAAGAGTGGGTGTAAGTCTGTAAAGCATTGTGAGAAGCAAAGTTCTGATCTGGTATCCGTCTACGTCGGCATCGGTACAGATGATAACCTTATTATATCTGAGGTTATCAAGACTGAAGGCTGACAGGTCTTTGTTGGATTTTGAACTTACCTCAACACCGCAACCGAGAACTTTAATAAGATCGGTAATAATATCGCTTTTGAAAATTCTTGCATAGTCAGCCTTTAAGCAATTGAGGATTTTACCTCGGATAGGCATAACAGCCTGAAAATACGGGTCACGAGCCTGCTTACAGGAACCGAGAGCAGAGTCACCCTCAACGATGAAAAGCTCTCGCTCTGAACTATCCTTGCTTCTGCAGTCAACAAACTTTGCTACACGGTTGGTCATATCCATTGTAACTGTAAGTTTTTTCTTTAAATTCTGACGAGTTTTCTCTGCATTTTCACGACTGCGTTTATTGATAAGTACCTGATTACAGATTTTTTCTGCATCGAGAGGATTTTCGATAAAATATATCTCCAGCTGATGACGTAGAAACTCGGTCATCGCTTCTTGAATGCCTTTATTGGTAATTGATTTCTTGGTCTGGTTTTCGTAAGATGTAACGCTGGAGAAAGAAGAAATAACTACTACAAGGCAATCCTCAACATCGGCAAAAAGAACTTTTGATTCATTCTTTGTGTACTTTGAGTTAGCCTTGAGCCATGAGTCAATCTGATATACAAAAGCATTTCTTACAGCTTTTTCCGGTGCACCGCCGTGCTCAAGCCAGCTTGAGTTATGATAATATTCTGCGCAGGAATGCTTGTTGGAGAAAGCAAAGGCAAAGTTCATTTTGCACTTATACTCAGGCTTATCTGCTCTATCGCGAGCCATACGCTCGGTCTGCCAATGCTGAGGAAGAGTTAAAGACTCCTCTCCTATCATTTCTTTAACGTGGTCAAGAATACCGTTCTGATAAAGAAATTCTTTTATTTCAAACTTATTTGTACCTATCTGATATTTGAAAACAAAACGAATGCCCTCGTTAACAATAGCCTGACGCTTTAAAATATCGAGAAAATAGTCGGGTGCAATATCAATATCGGTAAAAACTTCAAGGTCAGGTTTCCAGCGGATGATAGTACCTGTGTCTTTTTTTGTGTACTCTTCTTTGCCCATTTTGCCGGATATTTTGCCCTTTTTGAAGTTAAGAGTATAGCGGAAGCCATCACGTCTTATGTCGGCTGTCATATACTCAGAAGCATACTGGGTTGAGCAAAGGCCAAGACCGTTAAGTCCCAGAGAATACTCATAGCTGCCCCCGTCGTTATTGTTATACTTACTGCCGCCGTAAAGCTCGCAGAAAACAATCTCCCAGTTATATTTCTTTTCTTTTGTATTATAGTCAACAGGCAGACCTCTGCCATGGTCCTCTACTTGAATGGAGTGGTCAGAAAAGAGAGTAACAGTAATCTCTTTACCATATCCTTCTCTGGCTTCGTCGATTGAGTTGGAAATAATCTCAAAAGCAGAGTGCTGACAGCCCTCGATACCATCTGAACCAAAAATAACAGCAGGACGTTTACGAACTCTATCAGCACCCTTCAGGGTAGATATACTTTCGTTACCATATTCATTCTTTAAATTCTGTGCCATACTTATTTCCTATCCTTTAACTTATTGATTTTATCTCTTAAAAATGCTGCATGTTCAAATTCAAGTAATTTAGCGGCCGCTTTCATTTCTTTTGTTAAAGCCTCGATAAGTTCCAACCGCTGTACTTTTGTAAGATTTCTGAAGTCATCTTCCGATTCATCCTCGTGAGTAGAAATTTCAAGAATATCAGCAACTTTTTTTACAATAGTTTTAGGGATGATTCCGTGTTCTTTGTTATACTGCATCTGAATTTCACGACGTCTGTTGGTTTCGGTAATCGCTCTTTTCATAGAATCAGTAACCGAATCTGCGTACATTATAACATATCCCTCAGAGTTTCGAGCCGCTCTGCCTATGGTCTGGATAAGAGAACGTTCGGAACGAAGGAACCCTTCTTTATCTGCATCAAGAATTGCAACCAAAGAAACTTCGGGAATATCAAGTCCTTCGCGAAGAAGATTGATACCAACAAGCACATCAAACTTACCAAGACGCAAATCACGGACAATTTCCATACGCTCTACTGTATCGATATCATGATGCATATATCGAACCTTTATCCCTAAATTTTCAAGATATGAGGTAAGGTCCTCAGCCATTTTCTTTGTGAGAGTAGTTACGAGAACTCTTTGTTTTTTTGCAACTCTCTCGTTAATCTCGCTAACGAGGTCATCAATCTGCCCATCAACGGGACGAACTGAAATTTCAGGATCCAAAAGTCCTGTAGGACGTATGATCTGCTCGGCTATCACTGCACTCTTCTCAAACTCAAGGTCACCGGGAGTAGCACTGACAAACACAGCTTGATTAATATGGTCATAAAACTCATTAAAATTCAAAGGTCTGTTATCAAAAGCCGAAGGAAGACGAAAGCCATAGTCAACAAGGACTTGCTTTCTTGCTCTGTCACCTGCATACATGCCTCTCACCTGTGGAAGCGATACATGGGATTCGTCCACAAAAAGAAGAAAGTCATCCGGAAAATAATCAAGTAAAGTCGTTGGAATGCTTCCGGGTGCTCTGCCTGAAAGAACTCGGGAGTAATTTTCTATACCTGAGCAGAATCCAACTTCACGGAGCATCTCAATATCGTAGCGTGTACGCTGTTCAATGCGCTGAGCTTCAATAAGCTTTCCTTTATCTGTAAAGTAAGCAATACGCTCCTCCAGCTCTTCTTCAAGTTCAATGGTTGCCTTCTGAATTTTGTCTGAAGATACAATATAATGAGAAGCGGGATAAATTGCGACATGTCTGACATTTCCAAGGAGCTCACCGGTTAAAGGATCAATCTCCGATATACGATCAATTTCATCACCGAAGAATTCTACTCTGATAACTTTACCGGCTGAATAAGCAGGATAAATCTCAACTACATCTCCACGCACACGAAATTTATTACGTATCAGATTAACATCATTTCGCTCATACTGAAGAGTAACAAGCTTACGAAGCAGAGCATCTCTGTCCATAGTCATACCAAGTCGCAGTGATATAACCATAGCACGGTAATCTATGGGATCGCCTAAAGTATAGATACAGGAAACCGATGCAACAATAATTACATCTCTGCGTTCTGAAAGAGCAAGTGTAGCACTGTGGCGAAGTTTATCTATCTCGTCATTAATAGATGAGTCCTTTTCGATATAAGTATCTGTGTTGGGGATATAGGCTTCAGGTTGATAATAGTCATAATAGGATACAAAGTATTCAACTGCGTTTTCAGGGAAGAATTCTTTGAACTCTGTGCAAAGCTGTGCCGCAAGGGTTTTATTATGTGCAAGTACTAATGTAGGACGATTTAAGCGTTCGATGATATTTGCCATTGTGAAGGTTTTACCAGAACCTGTAACACCAAGGAGAGTTTGTTCACGGTTACCGCTTTTTATACTTTCCACAAGCTTATCAATAGCTTGAGGCTGATCGCCGGTTGCACTATAGTCTGACACAAGTTTAAAGCGTTCCATAACAAACCTCCTTCAAGAATAATATATACAAATGGGCATAGAATACCACAATATAAAGCATATTTATATTACTATAACACAACTTATATGAAAAGTAAATAAGAGAGCCGATAAAATCGACTCTCTTTGTAATATATTTATCAGATTGTGTATGAGTTATTCTCAGGGAAATTTAAAGATGAGGAGAAAAACTCAAAAAGGAATTTTTGCATATACTCGGTATCATCTTTGCCTGCTGTTTCGAATGAGGAATGCATTGAAAGCTGAGCGAGACCTATATCAGCTGTTATCATCGAAAGATGTGTGTTTGCTATATTGCCCAGAGTTGAGCCACCTGCGATGTCGCTTCTGTTCGCATAAGCTTGGAATGGAATCTCTGCTCGTCTGCAAAGTGTCTTGACAATTGCAGAGGAAACTGCATCGGTACAATACCTCTGGTTTGCATTATACTTTATGACAATACCGCCGTTCATCTTAACAGAATTATTCTTATCTGTAAGCTCGGGATGATTGGGGTGAACTGCGTGACCGTTATCACAGGAAAGCATAAAGCTTTTTGCAAGAAAATCTGCAAAATCTACATTGGAAAAACCGAGAGAAGAAGATACTTTAAGAAGTACATTGTAAAGGAAATCAGAATCTGCTCCCTGCTTTGTACTGCTGCCTACTTCTTCGTTATCAAAAACTGCAAGGACAGGTATGCTCGTCTTTGCTTTAGCAGATACAAATGCATCTAAAGCTGCAAAGACACATTGTAAATCGTCAAGTCTGGGAGCTGATATAAAATCAGACCAACAGACCCCTTTATCTGCGTTATAAAGGAACAAATCACTTGAGAGGATATTATCCTCGTGAGTACCCGAAAGCTCTGCTACAGAGGCTTTAAAGGAAGCTGTGCTATCCTCAAGACTAACAAGAGGTACAAGATCTACCGCAGCATTGAGGGATGATTCCTCGTTGGCTTTTCTGTTGAGATGAATTGCAACATTTGGTATAAGAGCGACGGGTTCCTTAAAATCCACAAGTACAGATTTAATGCTATCCTCGTCTTTATATACAACTCTGCCTGCTACAGATAAGGGTCTGTCGAGCCAGGTTGAGTTAATCATTCCGCCGTATTTCTCGCAGGAGAATTTAGTGTATCCGCTATCTGTAAAAACAGGATTCTCTTTAAGCTTAAAGCAGGGGCTGTCGCTGTGAGAAGCAGCAATCATAAAGCCGCCAAAGTCATCTGCCGGAATTCTAAATGCAACAACAGAAGAATCGTTGCGGGTAACAAAGTACTTGCCACCTTTGTTTATTTTCCATTTACTACCTTCATAAAGTCTTTCATATCCTTTTGAGATAAGAGTATCACAAATATTTGCTACTGTATGAAAAGCTGTTGGAGATTTTTCTATAAATTCAAATAATCTTTTATTCATTTTAACACCTGAGTAAAATCAGAATTTTCTCCAGACCATTTTATTAACCACACCTGTATAGGACTGGATTATCTTTACAACCTTTGTAGAAACATTCTGGTCAAAATAATCGGAAACAGTAGAGACCTCTTCTTCGTTCTTCACAAGATTCACTGCTGTATCAACCGCTTGTAAGAGTGAAGCTTCATCTATACCCGCAAGGATAAATCCTGCAGCTTCCATTGCTTCGGGACGCTCTGTGGAGGTACGAATACACACTGCTGGGAATCCCATACCATAAGTATCAAAGAAATTAGCTTCTTCAGGAAGAGTACCGCTGTCGGACACAACAGCAAATGCATTAAGCTGGAGACAATTGTAGTCGTGAAATCCCATAGGTTCGTGACAGATAACCCTGCTGTCAAGCTTAAAATCGCTCTCTACGAGTCTCTTTTTGCTTCTGGGATGGCAGGAATAAAGGATAGGCATATCGTACTTTTCTGCCATTTTATTGATAGCTGTAAAGAGAGAGGTGAAATTCTTTTCTGTGTCGATATTCTCTTCTCTATGCGCGGAAAGAAGAATGTATCTTTCCTTCTCTAAATTTAGTTTTTCCAGTATATTGCTTTTTAAAATAGACTCAAGATTAGCATTTAAAACCTCTGCCATAGGGCTTCCTGTAACATAGGTACGCTCCTTGGGAAGTCCGCAATCTGCAAGATAACGTCTTGCGTGCTCAGAATATGCAAGGTTCACATCAGAAATAATATCAACTATTCTGCGGTTTGTTTCTTCGGGCAGGCACTCGTCCTTGCAACGATTACCAGCTTCCATGTGGAAGATGGGAATATGCAGACGCTTTGCACCGATAACGCTAAGGCAAGAGTTTGTATCGCCGAGAACAAGAACAGCATCGGGCTTTATTTCTGACATAAGATTATATGACTTTGCAATTATATTACCCATCGTATCTCCAAGGGTATCACCTACTGCATCCATATAAATTTCGGGAGGGTCAAGTTCCAAATCCTTAAAAAACACTCCATTTAAGTTATAATCATAATTTTGTCCCGTGTGTGCAAGAAGTGTATCAAAATAAGTTCTGCACTTCTTGATAACCTCGGAAAGCCTGATAATCTCGGGTCTTGTACCAACGATTATAAGGAGCTTAAGTTTACCGTTATTTTTAAAATTTACATCTGCCATATAAATCACCTTTAAAATTTATTCACCGATAAGGAGTGTTGAACAAAGCTCTGAATCTCTCAGAGATACATAGTCATCGTCTGCTACAATTATATGGTCAACCAAACGAACACCTACTGTAGCGAGAGTATTAAATAAAACATTAGTAACGTTTAAATCCGCTTTACTCGGCAACGCTACCCCACTGGGATGATTATGGGAAATTACCGCAAGAGAGGCATTGTATCTGAGGGCTAAATCTACAATTTTTCGAATCGGAACATCTGAGGTAATGCTTGAGCCTGTTGCAACAACGCCGCAATAAATCTCTTTACACTTGGAATCAAGCAAAAGCAGATAAACCGACTCATCGTTTCTTCCAATAAATTTATGCACAAAATATTCACCCAGAGCATCAAGTGAAAGTATCTTGCTCTTGGAATTATTGCGATCATCATAATAAACTCTGCAAATATCCGGTATCATCTTAAGAGATACCGCAACACTCTCGGAAATTCCGACCTCAATAAGAGAATCAAGGGGTGCCTCAAAAACCGCGCTTAATGAACCGAAATGATCGAGAAGTTTGTGGGCTATGTCGTTAGTATTTCTACGTCTGTAGCAGTTATAAAGAATCATCTCGAGAATCTCGTGATCTTCAAACCCATCGAAACCGCTCTGAAGGTAACGATTTCTCATTCTGGCTCTGTGCCCGTCATGAGCATTGTCCTGAGACATAATACCACTCCTTCCCATTTTAATACTATTATAAATTATACTGCATTGTAATGCAACAAAAAAATAAAAGGTGACGAATAAACGTCACCTAAAAAATCAGTATTTATCCTTGATAATATCAAGCATTTTATAAATAAGTCTGTAAAGCTCTCTTCTCTCTTCAGGCTCAAGATTAACATTTTTTGTCATTTCAAAGGGGATATTCATAGCCTTCTCTTTAAGCTCAATACCCTTTTGAGTTATCTCAACAAGAAGCACTCTTTCATCCTCTGCAGAACGATATCTGTCCACATATCCTTTTGCTTCAAGAGATTTAAGCACAGGTGTAAGTGTACCGGAATCAAGGTAAAGTCTTTTGCCAAGCTCCTTTACACTTAACTTCTTAACCTCCCAGAATACCATCATGGCAACATACTGGGTGTATGTTAAATCTAAGGGCTCAAGAAAGGGTCTGTAGAGTTTAATCATCTCTCTTGATGCAGCATATAAAGGAAAACAGAGCTGATTTTCAAGCTTTAATGGTGAATAATCATTCTCGCACATAGTATCTTCTCCAAAGAATTACAAATATTGACTTTTACAATTATACCCTTTAAAAATCAAAATTGCAACATTGAATAGAGGTCAATCTATTTTCACACAATAAGAAAATCAAAAACAAATACAGTAACACAAGAAGCAACTGCAACAGTGGTAAGACTGTGCCTGAAAAAAGCAAGAAGCACCGCAATGCAAAGCCCTGCAACTGCTGCAAATATATTATCGGTAGCATATAAAGCAGCAGGAAAAGTCATAGCACTCAAAACGGTATATGGTATGTAATACAAAAAGGATTTAATAAAAAGATTATTTATTTTATTGCGTACGGCTACAAAGGGTATTGCTCTTATTAAATAGGTTGATAATACAATAATAAGAAGATAAATCCAGTAATCACTCACAAGAATCATCCTCCTTAACAGGAAATAACAGAGCACCGAAAATCGCTGCAGCTACTGCACATATACTGATAGAAAGCCCCTGTGAAATCCCGCTGAGCGTAGGAAGATAGAAAAAGAGTGAACTCAAAGCCACAGCAAAAAGTACAACAGCAAGAAGCTTTGAGGAATCTCTTACCTTGGGCACAACTATAGCTACAAACATACCATAAATAGCTATGCATAGAGCATTCATCACAGCCTCGGGCAATACATTCCCCATAAGTGTACCGAGAAGTGTACCTAAGGCCCAGCCTACATAAGGAAACACGGTAAGTCCTGCGAAAAATTTTGTGGAAACTTCTTTTTCGTTTGATGCAACAGCAAATATTTCATCTGTAATAAAGAAGCCAAATATAAGTCTTCTTATACCCCTAAATTCTTTTGAAGTTTTTTGTGATAAAGATACTGACATAAAGGAATATCGTATATTAACTGTTATCTGGGATAAAAACATATCAACGTAAAGACCGGGGTTTACCATTAGGCTTACACCTGCTAGCTGACCGGCAGAGGTTAAGGTGGTCGTAGAGATAAGAACCGCCTGCCACCATTCAAGTCCATAAGAAATTGCAATTATTCCAAAAGAAAAAGAAACAGATAAATAACCGAGACCTATCGGCACCCCTGCTTTAAGACCTCTATTAAAGCTTTTCATATTACGATAATTCACTATCCTTTGAATCTGCGAGATTTTTCTTCTTGAGTGTTTTATTATAAATCATAAGTCCGGCTAAACTGATAATTCCTGTTATAGTATACAGTGCGATTGCACCGATATATTTTTCTTCACCAATAAGATGTCCGCCAAAGGTCGAAGATAAAACCGAGGGGATTCTTGCAAATAGAGAAATCGAAAGAAATGATATAAACTTAATATCGGTCAATCCAACAAAATAAGTGAGTAAATCCTTGGGAGTTCCCGGTATAAAGAATACAAGAAAAATAAACAGATTACGCCTTTGGGGAGTTTTTAAGAATCGAAGTTCATTAATCTTTTCTCGAGCAACAAAAATTTCGACAAGCTTAATACCAAATCTCCTTGTTAAAAAGAAGATTATTGCTGAACCGATTGCAACACCGACATAACAAATAACAGTACCTAAAAAGGGACCAAAAGCAAAGCCTGCGGCTGACTCAAGAAGTTCACCGGGTATAAGTGCTACAAAAACCTGAAGAATCTGAAGACCTAAAAGCACAAGCCAACCCCAAACACCAAAGGAATTTATATAATCACGGAAGCCCTCCTGAGAAAACTCAGAAAGCCATTTCCAGACAAATATTGTGAGCCATCCTGTAACTGCAAGCAAAACTATAATTGAAATTACAGAAAAAATTTTACGCTTACGAATACTTTTGTCAAAGTTATTATTCAAATCATCTCACCTCGTTCCAAGTAATTATATATTATTCGACAAATATTTACAAGCAAAAAAACACCGCAACTTAAAAGTTACGGTGTTTATAAATTAATATAATCTTATCTTTCTTCGCGGAAGTAAGGTAAGCCGAGATGTGCGGGAGGCTGATGCTCTCTCTTTTTTCTCATACTTGTAAATACAAGAACAATGATAGTTACAATATAAGGAAGCATCTTGAAGAGCTCCTGAGTTTCTACACCCAAACCTTCTGCATATACATTTGCATTGCACAGTGCACCGAACAGGAATGCACCGAGAATTGCCATATTGGGCTTCCAAAGAGCAAAGATAACCAGTGCAATAGCCATCCAACCTCTGTCGCCAAAGGCATCGTTGGACCAGCATCCGTTTGCATAAGCCATAACATACTGAAGACCGCCAAGACCTGCAATTGCACTACCGATAATAGTTGACAGATACTTATATCTTGTTACATTGATACCTGCTGCATCGGCTGTTGCAGGGCTTTCTCCTACTGCTCTGAGGTTAAGACCAATTCGGGTTCTGTTAAGAACAAAGGAAAGCACAACAGCTGATAGAACAGCAAAATAAGTAAGAAAATCAAAGGATAAGAAAAGCTCACCAAACCAGCCCAAATCGTCGGCAAAGGGTAACTTTTGACAGAAGAAACCGCTGGTTTTTGTAAGTGCGATAGAAGGCATATCACTCTTTACAAGTTTAATAAGAGATGCACCGAAGAAGTTACCAAGACCAATACCAAAGGTGGTGATTGCAAGACCTGTAACATTCTGATTGGCTCTGAGAGTAACAGTAAAGAAGCTGTAAAGAAGTCCCATTATAGCAGAACCTAAAATTGAGCAAATCAGAGGAATAATAATTGCCAAAAAGGGATTCATATTCTCCAGCACATTACCGCAGGCATTCTCGTAAATAAAGGCACCTGATACACCGCTTATAGCACCAACATACATAATACCGGGAATACCGAGATTCAGATGACCTGATTTTTCTGTAAGGATTTCACCGGTTGCACCATAAAGCATTGGCACACCCAAGAAAATAGAACGAACAATATATCCAATCATTTGTTATCCTCCTTCTTTGAGCCGCGGAATTTTACTGAATAACGAATAAAGAATTCACAGCCAACTACTAAAAGAATAACCAATCCTACAGCAATATCTGCGTAAGAAGAATTAAGGTGGCAGCTGTCTGCAACCTTGCCTGAACCGAGCTGAAGGAAGATTACAAGAGCAGACATCAATACCATAATGAACGGATTAAACTGACCAAGCCAAGACACCATAATAGCAGTAAAGCCCTGACCACCAACAGTTGTAGTATCGATAGAATGGTTTGTACCCGAAACAAGAAGCATACCGATAACACCGCACAGAGCACCCGAAACAATCATTGTACGGATAAACACCTTCTTAACGTTGATACCGATGTATCGTGCAGTATTCTGACTTTCACCTACAACAGTAATTTCATAACCATGCTTACTGTAATTAAGATAGATAAAGATTAGAACTGTAAGTACAAGTACAATAATGATATTGAGCAAATACTCATTACCGCCGATAATAGGAAGATTACCTTCGGACACGGGGTTGATTTTATTTGAGCCGCCGCCTTCGATGTAGAGATAATACTTAACAATCTGGGTGGCAACATAGTTCATCATAAGAGTAAAAAGAGTTTCGTTGGTGTTATACTGAGCTTTAAAGATAGCAGGAATAACACCCCAGACAGCACCTGCGAGGATGCTTGTAAAAACAATGACAAGAATAAGCACGGGATAAGGAAGCTTATCGCCAAGCTCAATCATACATATCATTGATGCCATACCGCCTGCAAGAGCCTGACCTTCTGCACCGCAGTTCCAGAATTTCATTTTAAATGCGGGAGTTACGGCAATTGATAAACCGAGGAGAATTGCGGTTTTCTGCAGATAGCTCCAGAGCATTTTTGTTTTACCCTGCTCAAGCTTACCGAAAACACCGCGGTACATAGTTTCAACAATACTGCCAAAGGATTCCTTTGTAAGCATCATTGAAATAAAACACAAAAGAAGAAAACCTATGATGATAGTACCGATACGGATAAGCCAAGCTGACCACCACTTCATATCATCACGTTTTACAAGGTGGAACAAGGGTTCCCTTTTAGTTTTAACAGCATTTGTTTCACTCATCGGTACCACCCTCGCTTTCGAAATCAGATTTAAGCATCATAAGACCAAGTTCTTCCTTGGTGGTTGTGCGTGCATCTACAACACCCTTAACCTTACCTGAACCGATAACCATAATTCTGTCGCAAAGCTCAACAAGAGTATCAAGGTCTTCGCCGACAAAAATAACGGCTACACCCTTCTCTTTCTGCTGATTAAGCAGATTAAAGATTGTATAAGAAGAATTAATATCTAAGCCTCGAACCGGATAAGCAACCATAAGAAGTTTTGGAGAAGCAGCTATTTCTCTGCCGACAAGAACCTTCTGGATATTACCGCCCGAAAGCTGTCTGACAGGAGTTGATACACCGGGAGTTACAACAGAGAGTTCCTCTATGATTTTCTCTGCCAAATCTTTGGGAGCTTTTCTCTGTAGGAAGAAGGAGCGGCCTTTTTTGTAGCTTCTGAGCATCATATTATCGGTGATGTCCATATTTGCCACAAGACCCATACCAAGTCTGTCTTCAGGAACAAAGGAAAGACGCACACCTAAATCTCGGATCTGCTTGGGAGTTTTGTCCCTGAGGTCTTCAACCGAGTCTGTCTTGGGATTGATATAAATAATCTCACCTGCGTTTACCTTCTGAAGTCCAGCGATTGCTTCAAGGAGCTCTCGCTGACCACTGCCAGCAATACCTGCAATACCGAGGATTTCGCCGCTTCTGGCAGTGAATGAAACATCACTCAAAACCTTGACACCAGTTCTGTCAAGACACTCAAGATTCTTAACAGTCAGTCTGTCCTTAGAGTTCTTTGGCTCGGATCTATCTATATTAAGAGAGATTTTTTCGCCAACCATCATCTCGGTAAGCTGTGATTCATTGGTATCGACTGTATTTACACAACCGATGTATTCACCCTTACGAAGTACAGCAACTCTATCAGAAAGCTCCATAACCTCGTTAAGTTTATGAGTAATGATAATAATGGATTTGCCTGCTTCCTTCATTCTGCGAAGAACCTTGAAAAGAACTTCGATTTCCTGAGGGGTAAGAACAGCAGTAGGCTCATCAAGAATTAAGATGTCTGCACCTCTATATAAAACCTTAACAATTTCAACGGTTTGCTTTTCAGAAACAGACATAGTGTATATTTTTTTATTAGGGTCAAGCTCAAAGCCATACTGATCACAGATAGCTTTAATCTTTTCGATAGAAGCCTTGAGATTATACTTGCCATCCTTAATGCCAAGAACGATATTTTCTGCAGCGGTAAAAACATCAACAAGCTTAAAATGCTGATGTATCATACCGATTTTATATTTAAAAGCATCTTTTGGTGATGCAATAACAGCTTCTTTGCCATCAATATAAATCTGACCTTCATCAGGAAAATAGATACCTGAAATCATATTCATAAGAGTGGTTTTGCCTGAGCCGTTTTCACCGAGAACAGAGAGAATTTCTCCTCTGTAAGCTGTTAAGCAAACATTCTTGTTAGCAACAACTTTACCAAAGGTCTTGGTAATATTATTGAGCTCAATAGCAGGAATTTTTTGCATACATATCCCCCTTCTTTATTTCTGAAGAAAGCATTAGCAAAAATAATGCTTTCTTCAAAAATAAATATAATAAGATACAGGCGGGGCAAGAAGCCCCGCCTCTGATAAACAAAATATTAGCCGTAATTCTCGTCAAGGAGAGTAATGCCGTCGATTCTAAGATCAAAGTAAGGAGCAGATCTGAACTTAGACTCCTCAAAGATACCATTCTCAATAGCCTCGGTATCCTTCTCGTAGTTAGCGTCAAAATCAACGTCTGCCATATAAGATGTCAGAGTCTCGCCGCCAACTGTGAAGTTAGCTGTATCGAATACTTCGATTGTGCCGTCAAGGAGCTGAGCCTTAACTTCTTCAATCTTCTCAGCTGTGCCTGCAGCTGCAGCCTTCTCGTTTACATCTGTAAGAACAACAGAACCTGTTTCAATTGTACCTGTCCAGTCGGTGTCGATAGCCTTATCGTTCTCAACACACTCGATCATATACTCGAAATAGGGCTGCCAGTTGATACGAGAAGAAACAATGAAGGTATTGGGACAAGCTGCTACTGTGGAACCATTGTAGGAAACGTTGGGAACGCCTGCGGTCTCACAAGCTGTGGGAGCACCCATGGAGTCAGCATGCTGGGAAATAAGAACGCAACCACCGTTGATAAGAGCAAGAGCTGCTTCCTTCTCAAGTGTCTCGTCATACCAGCTGCCTGTGAACTTAACATCCATTGTTACTGTGGGACAAACACTCTTTGCACCAAGATAGAAGGATGTGTAACCAGACATAACTTCTGCGAATGTGAATGCACCAACATAGCCCATCTTAGCCTGCTCTGCTGTGATTTTGCCGTCAGCGATCATCTCGTTGAGCTTCATGCCTGCTGCAACACCTGCAAGATATCTGCCCTGATAGATAGAAGCAAATGCATTGTGGAAGTTGTCAAGGTCGGATGTGTGAGCCTGATTACCTGTTGCGTGACAGAACTGTACATCAGGATACTCTTCTGCTGCCTTCATAAGGAAGGACTCGTGACCGAAGCTGTCTGCAAAGATGATGTTACACTCATCAACTTCGATAAGCTCTACAGCTGCTTCGTAGCACTGGTTATCTTCGGGGATCTGAGTCTTCTGTGCGTATTCAACGCCCATCTCTTCGCACGCTGCCTTAGCTGCATCCATAAAGTTCTTGTCGTAAGTTGAGTTTTCATCATGAAGGAAGATGAAACCTACCTTAACTGCGTCGTCAGAACCTGTGTCGCCACCGCAAGCTGCAAGTGAGAACACCATAAGAGCAGCAAAAAGCACGCAAAGAATTCTTTTGATTTTCATTTTCTTTTTCCTCCTAAAAATTTTTATATCATAGGGATCACACCCTATAACTACTTGGGTAAGAAAATTTATCTGAATACAATCTCGCCGTTTTCAGCGTTCATTGATTCTACAATTGCGAGAGATTCAACTTTAATACCGCGGTTGCGAAGGTCATCGCCGCCTGACTGAAAGCCTTTTTCGATAACAATGCCGCAACCTTTAAGCTCTGCACCTGAGGATTCGATAATATCGATAAGTCCGCGAAGAGCACAACCATGAGCAAGGAAATCATCAATAACAAGAACCTTATCGCCACTGCCGATAAAATCCTTGGAGACAATAACGTGATTCAGATTTCCATGAGTATAACTCATAACATCGCTCTGATAAAAATCGTTGCTGATGTTAATAGACTTTGACTTCTTGGCAAATACCACTGGACAATCGAAATACTGTGCAACGATACAGGCAATACCGATACCGGAAGCTTCGATAGTGAGAATCTTGTTAATATCACAATCAGCAAAGCGTCTCTTAAACTCAAGACCGATTTCATTAAGCAGAGAAATATCAACCTGATGATTTAGAAAGCTGTCTACTTTGAGAATGTTTCCGGGAAACAATTGTCCGTCTTTAATAATTCTCTCCTTAAGAAGCTGCACAATACCACCTCGACAAAATTATACATATATTCATTATAGTACAACAATAATTTATTTTCAAGATAAATTAACAAAAATCTAATATTTTTGACATAAAAATATGCACCACCAAAAGTGTCTAACTCTTGGGGTGCATATAAAAACTTCTGCTATCAATCTTAATTATTAGAGAACAAAGTAAAATAGCCTAAAAAGAACAATCTTCTTTATTCTCTACAGTAAACCAATAAATATATATCAGTAAACACTCAAGTGTCCCAAAGTAAGTAAAGGCATACAGTACAAACAAACTATTCAGAAACCCATAAAACATAGATGAATACAGGCTAAAATAAGTCTCCGCACTCCCAAGCCCATCGGCACAATTGAGTGGGATGCAGGTAAAAAAAATAACCGCCAATCAGTGTAAACTGAAAGGCTGTTTTGTGATTTAACCAGGATATTTAAGTTTGTTCTTTTGGGGTAACCCAAGTTTGTCTGGTGACATAGAACGCCTTTTGTAAGTATTATAACGAGTCATAACCTAAAAATCAACTAATTCTCATATATTTATTAGTCTTGCATTCTCTTTCATATTTTTAACAGATACTTCCCCTGTTTCATCGAAAAGCGGTAATAAGTCATTATTCTCACAGAATTCATTGACCCAGGAGATTGTTGCTTCGTCTTCTATCAAGTGTATAAAAGCAAAAATCAGATTTAGGCGAAGATGTTTATCCTTATTAGCATCTGTATTCGAAAATCTTTTTTCTACATAGAAATCAATACTATGTGTATCAGAAATAATAAGTTTAAAGAAATCTCTAATATCTGTTCGATTAATGAAGTTTTGAGTGTTGCATCCTTCATATTTAAACTCTGTAATGCCATCGATGTTATAACAGATTTCATAATCATCTGAATAATTATTCATGTTCTTGTCATATTTAGCACGAATAACAATACGATAATTCTTTTTATCAACAAACAACTGCGCTTCACCTATGTTATCTATACCAGCAACACCAGTAACATATCCAATAGCAATTAGATTTTCAATATATGCATCTCTTTCTGATGTATTATCAAACAATTCCACAAATAATCCCCCCATATAAAATATGTGTAAACTTAGGGTACTACAGAAACAGATAACAAGTCAACTAAAAACATCGAATTACTATTGTTAGTAGCCTGAAAAGAACAATCTTCTTTATCCTCTACAGTAAACCAATAAATATATATCAGTAAACAATCAAGTATCCCAAAGTAAGTAAAGGCATACAGTACAAACAAACTATTCAGAAACCCATAATACACAGATAAATACTGGCTAAAACAACTCTCCGCACTCCCAAGCACATCGGCACAATCGAGGGGGTACAAGTAAAAAAAAACCGCCAATCAGTGTAAACTGAAAGGCGGTTTTGTAATTTAACCAGGATAATCAAGTTTGTTCTTTTGGGGATAAACTAGTTTGTCTGGTGACATTTGGTATTATTCCCACTCTATTGTGCCGATGGGCTTGGGAGTGAGATCGAGGAGGACACGGTTGATGCCCTCTACCTCGTGAGTGATTCTGTAGGTGATTTTGTGGAGGATTTCGTAAGGGATTTCCTCGATTGTTGCGCTCATTGCGTCTGTTGTATTAACAGCACGGATGATTGCAGGCCAGCCTTCGTAGCGGCTTTCGTCCTTTACACCAACGCTCTTAATATCGGGAACAGCAATAAAATACTGCCATACCTTTTCTGCAAGACCGTTAAGATTGAATTCCTCACGAAGAATTGCATCTGCTTCGCGGAGTGCGTGAAGTCTGTCACGTGTGATTGCGCCAAGGCAACGAACACCAAGACCGGGACCCGGGAATGGCTGACGATAAACCATTGCGTGAGGAAGACCGAGTGCCTCGCCCACTACACGAACCTCGTCCTTGAAGAGAAGCTTGATAGGCTCAACAAGCTCGAACTGAAGATCCTCAGGAAGACCGCCAACATTGTGATGGGATTTAACTGCCTTCTTGCCCTCTGCCTGCTTGAAGCTTTCGAGAATATCGGGATAAATTGTGCCCTGTGCAAGGAATGCAACACCTTCAAGCTTTCTTGCTTCGTCAGCAAACACGTTAATAAATTCTGCGCCGATAATCTTTCTCTTACTCTCGGGGTCGCTGACACCTGCAAGAAGATTGAGGAAACGGTCGGTTGCATCTACATATATAAGGTTTGCATCAAGCTCGTTTCCGAACATTTCGATAACAGCTTCGCTCTCGCCTTTACGCATAAGTCCATGGTTAACATGAACACACACAAGCTGCTTACCGATTGCTTTGATAAGAAGAGCGGCAACAACAGAAGAATCTACACCGCCTGAAAGGGCGAGGAGTACCTTCTTGTCGCCTACCTGTGCACGAACCTGAGCAATCTGATCATTGATAAATTCTTCTGCCAGTTTGGCTGTTGTAATACGCTGCATTGTTTCGGGACGCTTGTTATTTTCCATATACAACACCTCTTAAAAAAATATTATAAATATTATAGTTCAATGTATTTTTAATTTCAAGTATAAAGCTTTAAAAATATGCAGAAAAATAGTAGCAGAAACTTCGTAAAAATATGTAAAAAATACACATAAACGGTATTAAAACACACCTGTGATGAAAATTTCAATACCGATTGCTATAAGAATTAAGCCACCGAGAATATTTGCTTTGCCCGAAAGCTTTGTTCCAAACTTTTTACCGATGATTACACCCGCTATACAAATGATAAAAGTAACCACAGCTATAATAATTGCGGCAAACAGAGCCATAATCGGATTATAATCAGAAATTGTGAAGCCCACAGACAGAGCATCGATTGAGGTTGCAATACCCTGCATCAGCAAGGTTGCAAAACCGAGCTTTGCTGTTTTTTCTTCTTCACCGCTTCCCTTTCGCGCTTCAAAAATCATATTACCTCCGATATACAAAAGCAGAGCTAATGCAATCCAAGGAATGTACTTTTGAAATGAAGAGAAAAAACTTAGAAACAAATGTACACAAGCCCAACCTACAAGAGGCATCAAGGCCTGAAAAAAACCGAATACTCCTGCAATTGCAAACAGCTTTCTTTTTCGCATCAATGGTTCAGAGAGACCATTTGCCAATGATACTGAGAAGGCATCCATAGCAAGACCTACTCCGAGAAGTATGGTGTTTATAAAAAACATAAAATCTAAACTCATATTTGTACCCTGTAAAAAATATTATAAAAATCTTGCAATTTGAAAACACATAGTGTATAATACTTTGCATACGCCGGTATGATGGAATTGGCAGACGTGACGGACTCAAAATCCGTTGGTAGCGATACCGTGTGGGTTCGAGTCCCACTACCGGCACCAAAGCCACCTTGATTAAAGGTGGCTTTTTGTTTTATTGTAAAATTAAAAGCTTATGTATAAAAAACAACCAACCTTAGTAAAGGTCGGTTGTTTTCTTTTTTGATTAAAATTCGCCGTTTTCAATAGCGGAAATCATATCTACACGCTTTGTATGACGGTCGCCATCAAAGGGAGTGTTGATAAATATTTCTGCAAGACGCACTGCGGTAACTTCGTCGATAACTCTGCCGCCCATTGTAACGATGTTGGAATCATTGTGACGGCGGGTCATTTCTGCACAAAATTCGTTGGTAACTGTTGCTGCACGGATACCCTTCACCTTGTTTGCAACAATTGCAACACCAATACCTGTACCACAGCAAATTATACCTTTTTCGCACTTGCCCTCGGATACTGCCTTTGCTACCTTATAGGCATACTCGGGATAATCCACACTATCGGGAGTGTATGTACCGAAATCCTTGTAATCTACTCCTGCTGTTTTAAAATATTCTACGATTGCGTTTTTAATATCAAGACCGCCATGGTCACATCCTATTGCTATCATTTTATATTCTCCTTATTGTTTATTTTCAGGCGATTCGTTAATCGCCCCTACAATATTTTTTACAGATTCCTTTTCCTGTCGTTCACGCTCTGCTTGGGAAAGTCGAAGGTATGAGGGCAGAAGCTCTGCACCACTCTTTGGCTTTTCGCCTGCATTAAGCTTGGATAAAGTTGCCAGAGCTACAGAGGATGCACGCTGAAAAAGAAGATTGGAAGGTGCCATTTCTACAGATTTGGGTAAATCCATAACTTCTCTCATTGTAACGGTTGAGCCATCACCCACAAGAATTACTCGCTCGCCCAAATATTGTTCTCTTATCTCTTCTTTAAGTTCAGAGATTGCAATTGCTCTGTCTTCACAAAGACGCTCAACCTCGCCGAAGCGAATGCGAAACATTGCATTGTAAACCTGATTGCGTCTGGCATCCATTACCGCACAGACGATACAATCTGTAAGAGTAAGATTATATGCCATAGATTCAAGGGTAGACACTGCCATACAAGGCAGGTCATCGGCAAAGGCAATACCCTTTGCAACAGATACTCCGATTCGTACTCCTGTGAAAGAGCCCGGACCATTGCTGACGGAAATAAGGTCTATATCACCTGTTTCTTTTCCGCAAACAGTCAAAAGATTTTCAATCATAGGTGCAAGTGTCCGACTATGGGTAAAATCTGTATTGGTGAAAAACTCACCGATTAACTTTGAATCCTCCATCAAAGCCGCAGAAGCGGCAGATGCAGAGGAATCGATTGATAAAATTAACATTTATTTACTTCCTTCTGATGATCCTTGTGTTTTCTTCTTCCCCATAAGAAAGCTCGATAAAAATTGTATCCTGTGGTAAAAAATCCAGAACGTTCTCACTCCATTCAATAATAACAAGTCCTTTTCCGAGATAATCATAAAAACCTGTTGAATAGAGATCATCTTCATCTGCCACTCTGTACATATCGAAATGATATACAGGGACCGTACCCTGATACTCGTTGACGATTGCAAAGGTAGGACTGTGCACTCCGTTATCCACACCAAAGTGGGAAACAAGTCCGCGGGTAAAGGTGGTTTTTCCTGCACCTAAACCGCCTAAGAATGCTACTACTTCTTTGCCCTCAAGTGTACTCGCAATTTCTTTTGCGATGCGTTCTGTATCTTCTAAACTGCGTGAAATATACTCTGTCATAGCTTAGAAAAGTCCACTGATAATGCCGTCAGCATCAACATCAATTCTCTCTGCGGCAGGTACCTTGGGAAGACCGGGCATAGTCATAATATCGCCTGTATAAACAACTACGAAGCCTGCACCGTTTGAGAGTTTAAGGTCACGTACTGTGATTGTGTGACCTGTGGGAGCACCGAGCTTTGTGGGATCATCGGAAAGCGAATACTGAGTCTTTGCCACACAAACGGGATATTTGTCGCCACCGAGAGAAGAGATTTCTTTCATAGCCTTCTCTGCCTGTGCGGTAAAGTTAACAGAATCTGCTCTGTAAATTTCTTTTGCAATTGTTTCTACTTTTTCTCTGATTGTCATAGTATCGGGATAAAGGAGCTTAAATTCAGAAGACTTTTCGCAAGCTTCTACAACCTTCTTTGCGAGCTCTACGCCGCCATCGCCGCCGTTTGCAAAAACATCGGAGAGAGCGAAGTCAGCACCCTTCTCTATGCAATATTCCTTAATAAAATCAAGCTCTGCCTGAGAATCGGTAAGGAATCGGTTGATTGCAACAACTACAGGCACACCGTATTTTCTCATATTCTCAATATGAGCACCGAGATTTACAATGCCTTCTTTAAGTGCTTCGAGATTTTCGTTTGCAGTTTCTGCTTTAGGCACACCGCCATTATATTTAAGAGCACGACAAGTTGCAACAAGAACAACAGCTGATGGCTTAAGCCCTGCATAGCGACACTTGATATCGAAGAATTTTTCTGCACCAAGGTCAGAGCCAAAGCCTGCTTCGGTAATACAGTAATCAGCAAGCTTGAGTGATAGCTTTGTAGCACGGACGGAGTTACAGCCATGGGCAATATTTGCAAAAGGACCACCGTGCATAACAGCAGGAGTCGCCTCGATTGTCTGAACAAGATTAGGCTTGAGAGCATCTTTGAGGAGAGCCGTCATAGCACCTTCTGCTTTAAGGTCACGGGCATATACAGGCTCACCGCTAAAGTTATAAGCAACAAGGATATTGCCGAGTCTGCGCTTTAAATCGTCTATGTCGCTTGCAAGGCAAAGAATTGCCATAACCTCGGTAGCAACTGTAATGATAAAGCCATCCTCACGAGGAATACCGTTAACCTTGCCGCCGAGACCAACGTTAACAAAACGTAAAGCTCTGTCGTTCATATCAAGACAACGCTTAACAAGAATTCTGCGCTGATCGATACCAAGTACATTACCCTGCTGAAGATGATTATCGAGAAGTGCACAAAGGAGGTTATTAGCAGATGTGATTGCGTGCATATCGCCTGTGAAATGGAGATTTATATCTTCCATAGGAAGCACCTGACTATAGCCGCCGCCTGCAGCACCGCCTTTAACTCCGAATACAGGGCCGAGAGAAGGCTCACGAAGGGCAATAATTGCTTTCTTGCCGATTTTAGCCATTGCCTGACCGAGACCACAGGTTGTTGTAGTTTTACCCTCACCTGCAGGAGTGGGATTGATGGCGGTGACAAGGATGAGCTTGCCGTCGGGTTTGTCCTGAAGTCTTAAAGAAAGCTCGTCGCTGAGCTTTGCTTTATATCTGCCGTAAAGCTCTAATTCCTCGAAGGAGACACCGATTTTCTCGGCAATTTCGGTAATTGGAGTAAGTTTTGTTTGCTGGGCAATCTGGATGTCGGAAAGCATAATATCGCTCCTTTTAAATCAATTAATATTATTTCATAATAATTATAGCATTATCTCAACTCATCTTCAAGTATTTTGACAACTTTTCTCTTTTGACTTGATATTTTCTTTTTTGTTTTATATAATAAATTAGATTGAGAGGCGAATACAGGTGAAACGATTTTTTGGCGGAATCGGAGATTACATCGTAAACTCCGATAAAACCATCTGGTTATTCTCCCTGGTTGCCACCGTCTACAGCGCTCTCTTGCTTTCGAGTGTAGAAAGAGCAGGCGGTGTTTTTGTACGAACACAGATATTGGCGGCCATAATCGGATATGGTGTATCCATTATCATCTCAATGATTGACTATGAATACTTAGCGAGATATTGGTATATAGCGGCGATTATTTCTGTTTTGATGTTTGCGGCGGTATTCCTTTTCGGATTTACTGTTACCGGTACTGACGATACTGCATGGATAAGGCTCCCCGGCGGACTTACCTTCCAGCCCTCGGAGCTTGTTAAGATTTGTTTTATACTAACCTTTGCAACACATCTTGACCACCTTAAGAAAAACGGTAAACTTGAAAAGCTTACATCAGTTCTCAGCTTACTCGCTCATGCACTCTTCCCCGTTGCCATTATTCATTTTCAGGGTGACGACGGTTCTGCGCTAATCTTCCTTTTCATTGCAATCATTATGATGTTTGTTGCAGGGGTTCAAGCCAGATACTTTATAATTCTTATATGCTTGCTGTCTGTAAGTATTCCGATTTTATGGAATGTGATTATGAACGAGGAACACCGAAGCAGAATTCTCGCTTTGGCTGACCTTGACGGAAATGCTCTTACAGACTATGGTTATCAGCAATATCAGAGTAAGGTTTCTATTGCATCGGGCGGTATTGACGGCTACGGACTCGGAGAGGGTTACAGAACGGGACTTGGCACAGTACCCGAGCAGGAAAACGACTTTATCTTCTCTGTTGCAGGTGAAGAATGCGGATTTTTCGGCACAATACTTGTGCTTCTTATCTTGCTTGTACTGATTATTAAAGTTTTTACAAATGCACTTAAGGCAAGAGATGAGCTGGGTTCTTACCTTTGTTACGGTATGTTTGCACTGCTTGCATCACAGACTATCATTAATATTGCAATGGTAATTGGTATGCTGCCTGTTATCGGCATTACACTCCCCTTCTTCAGTGCAGGCGGATCTTCGGCTATGTGTCTGTATTTCGGACTTGGACTTGTACAGAGTGTTAGACTGCACAACAAGGATGTAACGAATATAAAACTCAGTTACACAAGAAATGAAAGAATAAAGATATAAAAAGACCTCCTTGACGGAGGTCTTTTTTCGTGCATATAGCGTTGCATTGTATCTTTATTTTTTCTCTCCCTCCGATTTTTGCTAACGGAAGACGTACGACGGCCCGCAGGAGCGGAGGGGTTGTCAATCCCTCTGTCAGCTTCGCTGCCAGCTCCCTTTACACAAGGGAGGGTAGATTATAATAACAAGTGCAACACTAAAAAATAGACTTCAAACCAACCAAA
>SVQA01000019.1 GCA_015065545.1 Oscillospiraceae bacterium | reverse complement strand
GAGAACGATCCCTTCGCAAAGCTCGACCAGACAGGTGTTGGTCAGCTCATGGAGATGGCTATCGCTAAGGGTAAGGCAACTCGCGCAAGCATTCACTGCGGTATCTGCGGTGAGCACGGCGGCGACCCCGTATCCGTTGAGTTCTGCCACAAGATCGGCCTCGACTATGTATCTTGCTCTCCCTTCCGCGTTCCCATCGCAAGACTTGCAGCAGCTCAGGCAGCAATCAAAGAAAGCAAGTAATTGCTGACTTTATAATGCATAATTATCCGCCCGAAGAAATTCGGGCGGATTTTTTGCGAAAGGTTGCACAATAGGTTGAATTTATGATATACTGTGAAAATAAGGGGGATAAATATAATGAATGTTTTTGTTATTCACTCTGGCGCAGATTATGATGCGACAAGTAGCATTATTTCCACACTAAAGAAAAAAGAGTATTCTTTAAACACGCTGATTCTGAAAAATGGTTCTTGCTTTTGGAAAATCGACGCATCACAAAAAATCAAGAAATCTCAAATGGTGCTTTTTGTTGTTGGAGAGAAGTCTCATCAAAGTCCGTATATTGCTTGGGAGATTAAAGAGGCTATTAAGTTCAGAAAGCCCATTTATATATTAAAACTAAATGACAAGAACCAACTGCACAATGCGTTATTTGTTGAGGATACTTTTTCTAAGGAAAGGAAGAATTACGGAAAAGTTGTAACAGTTGAGGAAATCTCTAATGTGATAAAAAGTTATAATGCAGGAGATTATGGGCTTTTTAACGGCATGCCGAGCGAGTTGAATCAAGAAGCGCTTTTAGAACAATATAAACTTTTTTTGCAAACCTCTGAAGATTTGGTAACCAGACGTCAGAATGTTAACAGTTTTTACATTTCGATTAGTTCTGCATTAGTGGCAATAATGGGTGTATTATTTGCTATGGATTTTGGACATATGTCTGAACTGATTATAGGATTTGCTTTTTGTATAGTTGGAATCATCTTATCGGTTTCCTGGTCTAAGAGTTTATCCTGTTATGGTAATTTGAACAGTTCAAAAATGAAAATCATTTCAAGCATAGAGAAACAATTACCATTATCTTTGTTCGATGCAGAGTGGGCAGCACTGTCGGATAGGTTGAACAAGAAGAAATATGTTTCTTTCACTGAGAGCGAACAAGCGATTCCGCGCTTGTTTGGATTACTGTACTCTGTAATTATTATTTTTATTATTATCTCCTTTTTCCTAAATTGATTTCCCACTTTTGCTGATAGCAGCTCAGGCAGCTATCAAGGGCTAATCCGTAAGGGTAGACCTATACAATAATATATCTAAGATATAAAATCATCCCCATCGGCTATAAAGTCGGTGGGGAGTTTTTATGCGTCACAAAAACATTTTAATGTGTTTCGTATAGATTTTAACGTTTTTTGAATACTTTTTAATGTTTTTCGATAAAAATGTATTGACAAACATAAAATTTAATGCTATACTCGTATCATCAAAGCATGCTATGAATATTTATAAAAATTTTTGGAGGAATCAATTATGAAATTTATTAACAAGGCAACACTTATATTAACAAAGACCGCAGAGATTTTCCATTGGCTTGCAGCAGCTCTTACTGTGGCAGTAGGAATTTGCAAAGCTCCCGTACCTCAGTTTTTAAAACACATCCTTCGTGCTGACGCTGTGCAGCTTTCCACTTACGGCTTTGAGGTAAGCACAGAAAATATGATGGCAGCACCCAAGGCAACCACTCTTATAATATATTCCATCGGTGCTGCGCTCATTTTTGTTCTTATGGCACTTATTTTCCGTAACCTTTACCTCATCATTAAGAAGTCCAAGGAAACCACACCTTTCCAGAAGGCTAACGTTCGTATGTTCAAAGAAATCGGTTATTTCTCACTCGGTGTTCCCGTTATCGGTCTTATTTTCAGCACCATTAATAGATTTGCTGTAGGCGTAGATGTTGCCGAAACTGCTGTAAGCATCGGCGGTTTCATAATAGGTCTTGTTGTTCTGTGCATCACTCAGTACTTTGCTAAAGGTGTTGAGCTGCAAGAAGATGTAGACGGTCTTTTATAAGGAGAGCATTATGGGTAAAATTGTACTTAGACTGGACAGAATGATGGTGGAAAGAAAAATGTCACTCAACGAACTTGCAGAGCAAGTAGGCATTACCAATGTCAATCTTTCAAAAATCAAAAACAATAAAGTAAATGCCATCCGCTTCTCTACCCTTGCCGCTATTTGTGATGCTCTGGAATGTGAAGCAGGAGATATTCTGGAATATCAGAAAGAAGATTAAAAGAAAGACGCCGCAGAGTTTTGCGGCGTCTTTCTCTATACCGTCTTCTCCCTTCCTCGTTCCCACTTAAAAGCACGCTCCTCGTATTTACCTGTATCTTTGTTATCATATATGTTGTAATAATTCATCTACGCACCAAATTGAGTGCATGGTAAGATGTATAATAATCATGTCAAAACGAATAAAAGGAGGAAATGTTATGTGTGAAAGCTTCGAAGAAAAGCTGCCTAAATTATCGGAAAAGTTTAACAGAAACTATTATGTAAAAGCAGATACGGTAAACATTCGTTTGCTCAGCAACTCGGGTTATGCAATGTTGCATAGACCATACTTTGCAATGAAAGGATCTACCCATAGTGCAATTACGCTTAATCCACATACAAAAGTATGTATTGATGCAGCACCAATGTCAGAACAAGCAATCTGCTTTCAAGATTTTCTGAAACTTTTTGAGAATGGACTTTTCTACGCAGAGTAGGTTGCTGATTTTACATTTAGGGACTATAATAAAATCACAAAGGAGTGAATCTTTATGGATAACTTTATAACAGGCACAACCATAAAAGCCCTGCGAGAGAAAAAAGGTCTTACTCAGGCAGAGCTTTCGGATATGTTGGGCGTAAGCAGTAAAACAGTTTCCAAATGGGAAACTGCGAAGGGACTGCCCGATATTACACTAATCGAGCCTCTTGCAAAAGCTCTCGGCGTTTCAGTTATGGAGCTTATGTCGGGAAATACGGTCATCAACAAAAATATAGGTTCCAATCTACTCAGGTCGAATTTTTATGTTTGTCCTGTCTGCAATAATATTATAAGGACTATGGGCGATGCGGTTGTAAGCTGTTGTGGAATAACCCTGCCGCCTTTGGAGGCAGAGGATGCCGACGAAAACCACAAGGTAATAATTGAGAAAGTAGAGGACGAGCATTTTATAATTCTCAATCATCCTATGACCAAGGAGCACTACATCACATTTGTTGCCTATCTTACTGCCGACAAACTGCAGTTTGTAAAGTTCTATCCCGAAGGAAACGCCGAAACAAGACTTAACCTCCGCGGCAGAGGCTACCTGTACACCTACTGCAACAAACACGCACTCTTTAAGCATAAGGTATAGCCCAACTCCTTTAATAAAACAGATGGGTTGGCTTTTCTTAAGTCTTGCAAAAACACATGATAAACTTATATAGATAGAGTTTTGAGGAGGAATAAACAAATGGCTGATACAAATAATCTGAAAGAATATTATACCTTCGATTTAAAAAACGACCTGCCTTGCTTTACAGACAAAAATCTTCTCCTGGTCGATGCACTCATCAGGTATGATTCCAATTACAGTGTTACAACTGACGAAAACCATCCGGATTACAAGGAGTCCTACGCAGGTATTCTGAGTAGAATGAAAGCGGATTTTTTTGATTTCAATAAAACAGATGAGCATTTGCTGGAAGTTGTAAAATCCATCAACAAAATAAACTCCACCCACCTTGGTGCCTATAACGGAATTCAGCTGACCGTTGACACCATAAAGAAAATGGAAAATCTCAAAGAGAGATTACTCAATGGCGACGGAAGTGTTGTTTATGAAATTGCCTGTGCAGGAATTAACAGATACAACTTCTCTTTTGCCACCAAGTTCTGCACATACGTCAGCGAACTCGCACTGGAAACAAACGATAAATACTGCATTTACGATAATGTGGTACAGTCCGTTCTGCCGCTCTACATTCACCATTATGTCAGCGAAGAAAAAGCAAAGGAATACTATAAAATCGTAAATAAAAGTAAACCTGAGCTGAGCAGAATCGAGAGTAAAATTGACAGTAAACTCAAGTCAAAAAACGAACCGAAAGGTTACGATAAATACCGAGAACTCATAAACGAAATCATCAAGGGCATCAAAGAGAAAGACGGAAAAAATATTACATACGCTGAGTTTGATCACCTTGTCTGGTACTACTTCAAAGGCTCCGAAAAAAAAGTACAACAAGCACTCAACACATTGTTACCTTAAAATTCTCTTTTTAGGGTGCAAATATCCTCTTTTTGTTGAATATTCAAAGCACTGATGATATACTGAATATAAAGTTAAACAATACGGAGGAAAAACCATGGCTGCAAATTACAGTAACAATTATATATTTAACGCAACAATCGCCCAGCTTGTACCACTGCTCAGGGACCGAGCCTTTGCAAACGAACTCAACATCGAAATGAAATCCGAAAATCCTATGCCAAACGGCGTATGGTATCGTTTTCATCACGGTGTGTCCTTCACCTCTTGGGGAGAAAAAATCACAATCACCCTTACTCCTGCAAGCCCTGCCACCACAAACGTACATATCAAATCCGAGTGCGGTATGCCCACACAGGTAATCGACTGGGGCAAAAACAAGCAGGTAGTCTGCAATGTTTACGAATGTATGGAGCGAAATATTCAGAGGTTTCTTTCCTATACCCCTCCTACCCGGCCCGAGCAAATCCCAACTCCCGCACCTCCTTCTGTTGCTCCTGTAACCGCTCCCGTTACTCCCAAATCCGCTCCTATTGGCAAATCTTTCTGCACAAACTGCGGTGCTCAGCTTCATCCCGAAGCAATCTTCTGTGGCAACTGCGGCAGTAAGCAGAGATAAGGAGATAAAATCTATATCTAAAGGCACAAAAACCGACGGCTGTAATAAACCGTCGGTTTTTCTATTCATTACGTATTATTACGTTGTAGCAGGCACTTCCTGAGCCTCGGCTTCTGTGGTCGGTGCTCCTTCTATACTCTTAACTTCAACGATAACCTCGCCCTTTGAATCTTTAACAATAACGATATAATTCTCAAGGTCACGAAGCTTCTCGTTATTCTCATTACTGTGTTTTATCATATCCCCGGTGGGAATAATCTCCTTGAGTCTTTCCTTCAATACGGACTTTTGAGCATCAATAAGGTAATCGAATTCAGGAGCCGTAACCTCAAATACAAAGGCGTTATCTTCCACCTTTGCCGAAACACCTGCACCCTCTCCGAACAGTGCCGAAAGTTCGCCTACCATGGTATCCTTGTTTTTATCTAAAAATTTCTCCAAATCAGATTTTCTTTGGCAGGCAAAAAGCGAAAACAACATAAGGGTAGCAAATATCAAAACCAGAATTCTTTTCATGTCACCTCTCCTTTCAGCAAAAGAATTATATCACAAACAAAAAAACTTCGCAAGCAAAAAAGAAAAGCCGAGGCTTTAACCTCGGCTGTGTGCTATCAATTATTTATCTGTTGGAGGCAGTTGCTATGAACGTACCGTCAGAATCCCTGAGAGTAATTGTAATGTACTCAAGTTCACTGAGTCTCTCATCCTCTGCCTTCATTTCTTCAACGATTTCATCATAATCCTCCGAAACCTCTGAAGCCTGTTCCTGAAGCTGAAGTTTAATATCTTCGGTTACATTGTCGAATATGGCAGTTTTAATATCAAAGACGATGCCTTTGCCCTGAACCTTAATATCAATATCGCCTTCAAAGCCCATCTCGTCGCTAATCATCTGGGCAAGCTCAGCTTTATTTTCACTTACATAGCTCTCAATCTCAGCTGAATTAAACGAATTATTCGGAGCCTCGAATTTATCATTACCGCAAGCGGCAAGCGAAAATAGCATAAGAACTACACAGAGAATAGCCAATACTTTTTTCATAATAAACTACCCCTAAAGATTTAATTTGCTTTTATAATCAACTTATTTGTTGCTGATAGTTACAAAAACCACGCCCTTTGAATCTCTCAGCGTAATTGTAACGAACTCAAGGTCTTTAAGAAGCGGATCTTCATCTTTCATATCCTCGACCATTTCGTCGCAAGCTTCAACTCCGCCCTCTGAAAATTCTGCCTGTAAGTCTGCTTTGTATTCCTGAGGAATCTCATCCAGATCAGAGGTTTTAATGTCGAAAACAATACCCTTACCTTCAACGTAGATGTTAATGTCATCAACATTCATACCCATACCCATTTCGTCGCGGATCATCTCTTCGAGTTCTGCTTTGTTTTCAGAAATATACTGCTCAAGTTCGGGTGATCCGCTCACATTATTCTTACCATTACAAGCGACAAGTGAGAACACCATAAGAACTACACAGAGAATAGCCAATACTTTTTTCATAATAAATCTCTCCTTTAAAGTTTTATTTTACTAAATTATATCATACACATAAGAATTAATCAAGTATAATTCTTTTTCTTGAAGAAACACGGACAGAATGTTATAATAAAAGAAATAATAAAACAAAAGGTGATTTATATGAAAAAATCCATAGCATTATTGCTCACATCACTTCTAATGCTCCTTTGCCTCTGTGCTTGCAACAGCCAAGAAGAAGCCTCTACAACTACTGCCGAAACTCACAATGAACCCTCTGAAGCAATCACAACCGAAGCTCCCAAAAGCACCCCTGCTACCTTCGACGAGGTGCTTATAACCGAACCTTCAGCAGAGCTAAACACCCAGACTCTTCAGCCCAATGCACCCTTTATTGATGAAATTCCTGATGAAAATAAAGTTGTTGTAGAGTGGGTAGACGACTACGATCCTTTTGATGAATAAACAGACAATAAATAAAACACCCTGTACAAAATGCCAATGCATAGTGTACAGGGTATCGTTTTATCTCGGAATAAATCAAAATGCAGAAAGGAAGATTTCCTGCATCTGCTCGTGCTGTGCAGATACAAAGAGAGCAACAACATCACCCTTTGTAAGTACCTTGCACTTCTGTGCGATTGCAAAATTTTCTGCGTCGTAATTCTTTGACTGCTCAAGCACAGCCTCAAGACGATTCTCAAGCTTCGCTATGATACGCTCAACTGCATCCTCACTGCTTGCTTTAATCATAATAATCTCGTCGGGGAATACACCGTCCATAGTTGTAAAAGAGGCATTCTCCTTAACGTCTGCTTCCTCAATGCCGTAAAGGTTAAGAAGCATATAGGCATCAATATCCATAGCACCCTCAACAGCGCAATCCGCAATAATGCTTTCTTTAATTTCAGCAAGATTTACATTCTCTGTATCTGCAGGCTTTAGTGCCTGGTTTGTTGTATTATTATTTGCTTCTTCCTTATCTGTGCAGGCAAAAAGACACATAAAGCACACAAGGATAAGCAAAGCTGCAATAATCTTTTTCATCTTAGAACTCTCCCTTAAAATCAAGCATGGTTGTAAAGATAGTAAATCCAAACATCGCAACCCATCTCGGTAAAATGCACACCCATATCGTCGGGGTCGCTGCAGTAGTCACGCACAAGGTTGCCGTAATCGTCATACATCACAGAAGCAACGTCAACGAAGCCCCAGCCCTCTTCTTCACAAAGAGTCTTAAGTCGCTGATTGTATTCGCCGATAACGGTATTGTTAAGGCTCTCTCCCCAGATATAACTGGTGTCGGTCATAGGAGTCATAGACTGAATAAAAATCTTAACATCAGGAGACTTTGCAAGAATATTAGAAACAAGTGTCTTGTAGCTCTCGATTGTGGTGTCAACACCATAAAGTCCCAGATCATTCATACCGAGCATAAGGTAAACTTTTTTTGCACCCGAGCTTGCAATACAGTCCTCTACAAGCATCTTTTCTCCTCTGTAAGAAGGATGCACAGACTCAGGATTATCAAGACTCCAGAGTGCATTATTAGCGCCCAAGGAGCCTGCAGTGAAGAACTGAGCCTCACCCAGCATCTTGTTAGACATAGCATAGTAGCTGAGCTTAAGGCTAACAGAGTCGCCTACAAAAGCCGCATCATCAAAGTAAGATGCATCAACAGGCATTTTCACATCAGCCTCTGTTGCAGAAGAAGTTTTGGTCACCTGTGTGCTCTCGCCGTCACTCTGTACAACAGAAGTAGTTGTATTATTTACAACAGAATTTTCATTAGGATTGTCACCCTTACCGCAAGCAAACAACGAAAGCATCATTATGCCGCAAAGTAAAAGGGAGGCAAATTTCTTAATATTCATAAAGACACCCCTAAACATATTTTCCTATTTATAATCATACAACAATAAATTACCTTTTTCAACAAAAAAACAATACAAATATTTAAAGGCGCACTACAATTTTATTGACATAAAGAACATATTACAACAGGTTGTGTTTTCTGCTCATAAGAGGTAGTCAATCGTAAAATACACAACCAAAATGCCAATCGTAATGCTTGATAACGATAAGCTTATCGTTATATCAAAGGCAACATTATAAAATATAGTATAAACTTAAGCAATTTTATATTGACAACTGCACAAAACAGTGGTAAAATTTATGTAGACTTTATAAGGAGGTGAATTGAGAATGAAATACACAGCTCCCGAGATGAACGTTGTTAAGTTCGAGGCTGAAGAGGTTATCGTTGCTTCTGCTGATGTTTCAACTGAGCAGACATATGAGTTCCCCGATTCAGATGAGTGGTAATTGCCCTTACATCTAATCAGTCAAAAAGAGAAGCGCCCCTGAGGCGCTTCTCTTTTTTTATATAAATTCTCTCTGTAACAAAGGGGATTATAAAACGAGAAAACATTAACAGAGAAAGTAGATTCGGAAGTAATAAGACTCCATCTTTGAGGAAATTCCCCTGTTAGGGGAAATGTCTGCGAAGCAGACAAAAGGGTTGTCGTCTTCGCAGAAGAGCTGTCAGCGTAAGCTGACTGAGGGAGTAAAGCTGAGGAAGTAAAACAGCACCTTCTCCTTAAGGAAATATATATAAGGCGAAATGTCCCAAACTAAATAGCAATGATACCCTTGCAAAAGAAAAAGTCAGCCCCGACAGAAACTGTCGGGGCTTTCTTTTATATTAAGAAACTATTGTGTCTTAATAAGTTCTCAAAGCTTAGCTCAATCAGGGAGCAGGCTTTGTGGTAACAAGAATATCAGAGTAGATTGTTACGCTCTGACCTGTTGCTGCATCTGTATAGATTATAAAGAGGCAAGCAACATAGGTGTTATCATAAAGGCTACCTGTCTTGTTGATGGAGTAAGTGTTCTTGTTCTTGATTTGAGCAGCACCAAATGTACGGTCAAACATCTTGCTGTCACCACTACCGTGGTAGAAGGTCTCTTCCTTATAATCAGCCTGGTTTATCTGCATAAGACCTGCACCTGTTACTGTACCGATAGAAGCATCAATATCCCATACAAATGTGTACATGATAGCTTCCTTGGTCATATCAGAGGGGTCACCGGAGATGAATACGAGAGGCTGCTTAGCGATTGTCTCGCTCTCTGCTACATATACTGCTGTAAGCTCTGTATTTGCTGCAGGATAGAACTTGTACTCTG
>SVQA01000018.1 GCA_015065545.1 Oscillospiraceae bacterium | reverse complement strand
ACTACCTTGCAAGCCAACAAACCATACACGGTTCGAAAAAGTCTGATTTAATGTCTGTAAGAAGTTTTGCATCCAAGCGGTAATATCTATCATCTTAATTACCCCGTCAAATTCATGTTTTTCAAGCTGATTATATCACACCATTTTTCAAACCTCAACAGTTCCCTACAAATCCTCTGTGTCGGTTTTGATATGTCATCCGTTCTCTATTCCCTGCTTACCGAAACAAATCCAACACAGGGCAATTTTATGGCTTATTCGGGGAATCTGAGGCTTTTAATATATTTTATTAATTCTTGCTTTATATATTTCCTTACCACCGGGTGGCTAAGCCCTTTACCATCTGACGATGGGTTTTATCTGTTTGGGGAGAAAAGCAAATCCCACATCAAATAACGCCAAGCGATTAGAAAAAACAATACATAGTATTGTTTTTTCTATATTGTTTACTCTTTACCGCGAAATGATAAAACCTTTACCTTCCACTGACAAAAGCACCGCCACAGATGTTACTCTGCGGCGGTTACTCTTATCTGATTTTACATTTCCGTATTCTCATCGACTATGCCTGCAAGCTTGAGTGCCAGCTCAAATCCGTGGGAGAAGTTTGCTATCTCCACCAGATGTATCAGCTCATCCATGTACGCCTCGCACATATCGTAGAGCTCCTGCTGCTCCTCATTCAGAGCATTCTCCAGAGCCGTCAGATTTGCATCAAGAATTCCGTAAGTCTCCTTCAGTTCTTCCTTGTACCACTCGCCTGTGGTTGTTGCGTAGAACAGCCTTTCAATTAATGTCATTTTCATTCCACCTCACATATTCTGCATAAGAAGAGGGTGACTCGTCATCAATCAGTCCTGATACCGAGTCACCCTCTGTTTTCATTTTGTCTGCCACGATAAGTGCATGCTTCACTATAAGCAGGTCAATCCATGTCCGCTCGTCATACTCAGGATGACGACCGTCACGCATATATTCCTCCACCGCCGCACTTATCACGCTGTACTTACCTCCGCTGTAGATTTGCTCTATTGACATCTGTGCCATCTCAGCACCTCCTTCAACACAACAAATACCACACAAACCTCCATAAGTCCAGAAGAATATTTAATTTTTATGCCACAAGTGCATTTGAGTTTACTTGCTCTATAATTTTTCTGATTCCCATCCAGACCGAAATATCTGTAAACACCTCGACGATACTACCTCTGTCTGTGAAGGGGGCTTCCTGAAGCACTGACAAATCTTTCATCATACCGTTGTGAACAATATACTCAACAATCTGGTTAACAAAGTAAATCTGTCTTGCGTCAAGGCTTGTATCGTTGAGATACTCAGCAAAAGCTGTCTTTGCAGCATTCATATCAAGGCCTACAATTTCACGGACAAATTCACCGAGTGGTTTCTGTCCGTACTGAGCTTCGTAGTCCTGCTTTGTGCCGACCTCACTCCAAAGGATTTGTTCAAGTGCTTTTATATCCTCAGAAGTCAAGGGGATGTTGGACCTGAGCTTTGCTATAACAATGTTATCCTGATGCTGACGAACATAAAATTCTGCTTTTGCTTTGTAGTCTTTCAGGTCATCATTTTCAAGTTCAGATTCCTTCCACTCAATGGAAAGTATCTGATCGTCGAAGTTTGTTTCGTATGTATATCTTTCGTTAACGATATACTTCATAAGATTTCTTAGCTTCTCTCTGATATGCTCAAACTCATTGATACCAGCGTTGTCCACATAATCTGTATGCAGAATCTTATCAATAAGCGGTGCCTGCACCATAATCTCGGGGATATTGGCAATGCTCGCAATCGCTGAAACTCTCTTAAAAAGGTCGCTTCTGGCTCGGCTATACTTTTTGCCGATAAGATATGCAAGCTCTATACCGTACATCAACGCATCAAATCTCAATGCTTTTGCATCGTCATCATCAGGGTTGATGAGATGGCTCAGTTCCTCTTTCATAAAGAGGGTGTCCTCGTATGTAAGAGTAGTATAATTATCGGGATTAGAATACAGTTCAACAAACTTCAGATGCTGACGGACAGCAAAGTTTTCTTTGTTAAGCTCTCTTACTTTTCTCACCATATCTTCAACCAGGGATTTTCTGAATTCTATCAAATCCTCGGTCTGATACTCCAGATCCTGAAGCTTGAAGGCAATCTGAGCTTTAAGGTTAAATATAGCACCCTGCAAGGCTACCTGATTGGCAGACCTGCTTTTGCCACCCATACGGAAAAACTCAAAGTTTCCGCAGAAATCAAAGATATAGAAAAGCTTCTTATCCTCGCCGTCAAGAAGCCCAGGGCAAAGTCTTGTACCACGGCCTATCATCTGCCAGAACTTTGCTTTGCTCATAACCTTTTTGAAGAAAACAAGGTTCAGTACCTCGGGTACATCAATACCTGTGTCAAGCATATCAACAGAGATAGCAATCTGAGGCAACTTCTTGGGGTCAGAGAACTCGTCAATTGCACTCTGAGCATAGTTTGTATAGTTATCAATAACCATAGCATAGCCTTTGAGATGGGGATACTCCTTATTGAACACCTCAAAGATTTTCTCTGCATGGCGGTGATTCTTTGCAAAGATGATAGTCTTTCCAATCTTGTTGCCATAGTCGATGTGAATACCGTTTGTCATAAGAACATTCAGCACTTCTCTGATGGTATCCTCGTTGAAAATCCACTCGTTAAGAGCCGAAGAGCCGATTCTCTCAGGCACTTCGCCATCTTCGGCAAAGGTTGCTTCATAGGCCGCTTTATCCTCGTCAGAAAGGTCATCGTAAACAATACCTTCTTCTATAAATTTAAGTTTTGTTTCCACAGACATAAAGTCCACAAGATAACCATCCTTAACCGCCTGAGCAAGCTCATAGCCATAGGTCGGCACACCATTCTGAAGCTCAAAAACATCATAGGTGTTCTTGTCGATTTCGTCCTTGGGAGTAGCGGTAAGTCCTACTAAAGGTGCATCGAAGTAATTGAAAATCTCTCTGTATTTATTGTAAATAGAACGGTGAGCTTCGTCACAGATAACAAGGTCAAAATGACCGCAGGTGTAGAGCTTGCCGTCCTCATCCTTGACAGAATCAATGCAGTTCATCATTGTCTGATATGTAGAGAACACGCAGTGAGCGTTGTAGTTCTCTTTGTCCTCACAGAGGTTTGTTACAGACAAATCGGGCAGTAAGTTTACAAAACTACGCTTTGCCTGAGTGACAAGGGAAGTTCTGTCTGCAAGGAAAAGAATATTCTTAACCCAGCCGTGCTGAAGCAGTACATCGCAAAGGGCAATAACAGTTCTTGTTTTGCCCGAACCTGTTGCCATAACAAGCAGAGCCTTTCTGCGGTTTTTCACACCAAAGCTTTCGCAAACCGCCTTGATAGCACCTTCCTGATAGTATCTGCCTGCGATGTTTTTATCCACATTCACATTCTTAAGGCTTGTACGCATAGTCTGCAGATTAAAGAGCTTTTCCAAGTCCCTCTTTGAATAAATGCAGGCACACTTACGCTCGGGATAGAGGTTGTCTGTGATACGGGTGTCGAAGCCGTTGGTGAGGAAAATCACAGGACGGCGACCAAACTTCTGCTCAAGCAAATCCGCATAAAGCTTTGCCTGGTGACGGCCGATAGCAACATCCTTGCAGGTTTTCTTTGCCTCAATAACCGCCAAGGGCTTGCCGTCATCACCGAAAAGCACATAGTCGGCAAAGCCAAGCTCGGACTTGTTGGGCATTCCGGGGAGCTCGTACTCGTTAATCCAATCCTTGCCCTCAACCCAGCCTGCATCTATAAGCATTGTGTCGATATAAAGTTTACGGGTATCAAACTCTGAAATATCAAGAGGTTTGGGAACATAGGTCTGCTGCTGAGCCTCACGGCGGGCAGTAAGTTCCTCACGGAGAGCCTTGTTTTCTTCCATAAGCTGTTGAAGATTTATCTCAACAGCATTATCAAGTAGGGTTTCGTCGTGTTTATCAATAAGCGTCGGGTCAAACTGACTTTCGGTGTATTCATCAGCATAGCAGTAGGCTACAAAGTCCAGGAATATGTAAAGATTCTCAAGGCAATGGGTAGCTTCCTCTATGGTGATTTTCTTGCTTTTGTGAGCAGTTCTGTTGCCAAGCACACGGATAACCTTCATACGCTCGAAGATGTCAACGCCTACAATCTCACGGAAAGCCTCGTCATTGATAAGAGCCGCCAACTTGTCATCCCAAGGCATAGTCAGAGAGCTGTCAACGGAATACATCCACTTAACAGCAAACTCCATTGCCCTGCGGCAGTTGAACACACAGGAGGCAGGGTCAATATGCAGAACCTTCTCGGCAGCAATAGCAACATCAGCAAAACTCGCAAACTGCCTGTCCTTTTTCAAAAAATCAAAGTTGGTCATATTATCACCTCGTATCTTTATTTATTAATCTGGTTTGCAAAAACTGAAATCATCTGATATTGAAAAAACACACCTTATACAATTGTCGTATTGTTTTTTATTATAGTAATTAACCATTTTTAAATCTGTCATCTCAGCCGCATGACAATCATAGATAGGCATTTTACCATCAACCATAACAATTAAAATATTAGGAGATATTGGAACAAAAATAGTACACAATGGAGAACACAATCCTTGCGAACCAAAAAGATTAATAACACAGATTGGATTATCGGATGTACAAAATTTTTGGGATGTTTTGTTTATGATTACAGCCCATTTTTTATGTTCAAATAAATTTGCAAAATTATTTGCTGACTCTAGACTAATTAATTCTTCGTTGTGTAGGTCTTTGACATAATGTTTGCTTTCCATACGTTTATAGTTAACATTATTAGTGGGGACAATGGTTTTAAATTTTTCCACAATATAAGATAGAAAATTTCTGTGTTTCAAAGTCCTAACATATTGTATTGCAAAATGTGCTGCTAACTCTGACTTCTCCTTTTGAGTAATAACATGGTTTGCATCATAGCTAAACCTATGTATTAGTTCTTTTAGCAAAGAGGAATAGTCGCCTTCAACGTGTTTAAGAAAGTCTTCCAAAAAGTGACTTTTTTCTCCCAAGTTTTCATTATCATAAAAACCATATTCACTAGCAACATCACAGACAGCTCTATGAAATTGCTTGCTTATTATCTTATCGTATACATATATAGGAGATTTTTGCGGAGATTTATTGTTTTTATTAAAACTAAAATTCCAAAGGTAACAGCATGGTACATAATGCTCTTTTGTAACTTTGCTCATATTTTCACATCAAATTATTTGTCATTAATTATTCTGTCTACGAAAATTGATATATTTTTAATTCCGTAAACTCTAAACAGCTCTTTTATATCATTATCTACTCTAAATTTATTCTCTTGTGACAAGTTGTTGTAGTCATCTTTAATATCATCAACTTTCTCTTTGATATTCATCCAAAATTTAATGTATTCTTGCTCTTTATTCATATATTTTCACCTCATCCGAAGTATTTTTGCATTAGGGATTTTTTGAGAGTTTCGAGTTTTTCGAGGCTCTCTTTGATTTCTAATTTTAATTTCTCAGTCTGTTTCTTAAATTCGGCGAACAACTTTTGTTCTTCGTATGGAGCATTGGGGATCAAATAGTTTTCAATATCCTTTGTGCTGATATTAGGTTGTGAACAACCGATACTACAAGATTCAACATGTTTTGTAAAATCATCTGTCATCAAGCAAGAATATATAAACTCAAGAAAAATATTTTTTCCTTCTTTTACAGTAATCCGTCCAACGCGTTGGTTTAAAAGACAAGGCAAATCACGTGATTTAACGATACAAGCCTTTACATTTCCTAATGATTGGATTATCGGACGAGTTAGAGCAATAACAATATCGCCCTCATTTAACATAAATTTTGAATATTTTTCGTCAAATCCTTCAGGCAAATAGTTGGTTGTTTCCCAACTCACATTATCCAAATACACATTTCCAATCTGCAAAATCTTTATTGCCCCATCGTTAGAAATGTCACCGCTCTTAAATGAATATCCACCTGTAACATTGCACAATTCACCAATAGGAATTTTGTTTTCTGCATTACCAAACATCTCGATAAACCGAGATTTGACGAGTTCGTCAAGTTTTGAAAGTTGTTGTTTTCGGTTAACTATAATTTCATTTAATTTATCTAAAACAGTAACTATCTCTATTTGCTCATCAAGAGTTGGAATAGGTACAAGTACTCCTCGTACCATATCACTATTTAAGTTATTTACTACTCCGCCTACAGCCATATTCTTAAATTTTTGATATGTAGAAGGTGAACTCAAATAATAATATAAAAATCTTTTATCAAATAGATTATCTTTATCTCTCAACACCAACCATCCGTCATGAATACAACCATCTATTTTCAAAATATAAGGTCTGCCAAAGCTCATCGAATTTGATAGTAAAAAATCACCTGGTTGAACATACCGAGATTTCTTCATACCTTCAGGAATAATCTTTTGGGCTGTTTCTGTGATATACATAGAATCATTTGTATCACCTATTTTAATCCAATTTATACCACTTGGATCGTCTGTTATGTATTTATCTATTGGACGAGGAGAGCCACCTCGTTCGACAACACAAACTTCACCTATTTTTGCATATCTCCATCCATTACTCATAGCATCTCCTCCAACTCAGCAAGTCTTGCGGTGATTTGCATTTCCAGCTCATGCAGGTCTGCCATTATTTCCTGTGTAGAGGGGTACTCTACGGGGATATACTCAACCTTTTTGTATTTGTTTATGGAGAGGTCGTAGTCGTTGTCTACAATCTCCTGACGAGGCACAAAGAAGGATTTTTCGGTTCGTTCTCTCTCTACTTCGGCATCTAAGTTTCTGAATCTAGCAATAATATCGGGAATGTCGTTATCGGCTACGGCAGTCCTCTTATCATCCAGAGAAAAACCGTCTGCCTGCATATCGTAGAACCACACATTATCAGTACCGCCGTGGCCTGTTTTGGTGAAGATAAGTATACCTGTGGAAACTCCTGCATAGGGCTTGAAAACTCCCGAGGGCATAGAGATAACAGCCTGAAGTCGGTTGCCGTCTACAAGCTCTTTTCGGATATCCTTATGTGCTTTTGATGAGCCGAACAGAACTCCGTCGGGTACAATACAGGCACATCTTCCGCCAACTTTAAGCATACGGAGAAAAAGTGCAAGGAAAAGCAGTTCTGTCTTTTTGGTTTTGCATACCTTTAAAAGGTCGGCTGAAACAGTATCATAATCAAGGCTACCCTTGAATGGAGGGTTTGCAAGGATTAGGCTATACTTGCCTTTGTCTGGATTCTGGTCAGAGAGGCTGTCACGATACTCGATAAAGGGACTGTCAACTCCGTGAGTCATCATATTCATAGCACCGATGCGGAGCATTGTTCTGTCCATATCGTAGCCGAAGAACATGTGATTCATATAGTGGTCTTTCTTCTCTTTATTGAAGAAGATTTCTTCCTTGTAGTTCTCCTTGAGATATTCGCCTGCCGACACCAAGAATCCAGATGTACCGCAAGCAGGGTCGCAGATTACATCGTCAGGCTGAGGATTCATAAGCTCAACCATCATTCGGATAATATGGCGAGGTGTGCGGAACTGTCCGTTAAGTCCCGACTGAGCGATTTTGTTGAGGAGGTATTCATATGTATCACCCCTTACATCCTTGTCGTCTTCCTTTGACATAAGGGTGTAAATCTCGTCAAGGGCATCTACTACCTTTGAGAGAAGCAAAGGTGTGGGAAGCTTAAAGATAGCGTCACCCATATATTTTGAGTATGCGCTGTTCTTGTTGCCGTCAAGGTTCTTGATAAACGGGAACACAAGCTCCTGCACAACAGAGTACATCTGCCCTGCAGGATAGTCGTGAAATACTGACCATTTAAGCTGTTTGCCTGATACTTTACGCTCACCAATAGTTACCTCGTCAGCGAAAATGCTCTCGTAAGGCAGACCAAGCATTGCACTTTCCTTGGCTCTTAAATTATCGGTATCGTCAAGGTCGCGGATAAACATAAGGTAGGTTATCTGCTCGATAACATCAAGGGGATTTACAAGTCCGCCTGCAGCAAACACATCCCATAAACTGTCTATTTTATTCTTAAGTTCACCTGTAATCATTCTTCTCTCTCCCAATTATACATATATGATGTGTAACGTCCGCCACCGATTTTGATAATTTCTTCAGATTTAAGAAGCTCTGCAAGTGTTCGCTGAATTGTCATCTGACTTATATCGGGGCATTTTTGCATTATCTCTGTTTTTGTAATTTTACCAAGGGTAGTCTTAATAACCTCTCGGATACGTTCTGGCTTTGACATGCCGCTTGTAGTAAGGACTGTAACACGATTTGCAAATTCTCTGTAAGCCGCAAGGATTACACCCAGCGTATAGCGGACAAAGGGTTTATAATCATTACTTCCGTTATGCCAATCAAACGAACTACTCTGCAATGTTTCGTAGTAGGTTTCTTTTGTTTCTTCTATAAGTTTCTCGATACTGATATATTTGCCAACTATAAAGCCTGCTCGGTAAAGAAGAAGCAAGGTCAAAAGTCGGCTCATTCTGCCATTGCCGTCATTAAAAGGATGTATACAAAGAAAATCCAGTACAAGCATCGGAATCGCCAATAAGGGGTCAACCTCTTCGATATTTACAGCCTCATCATAGGCTCTACATATCTGCTCCATTGCCTCTGACGTCTGCCAAGCAGGAACAGGTGTGAATCGCACGTAACGATTACCTTCACTATCTTCCTCTGCAATTACATTGTCAGACACTTTATATCTGCCGCCTGCAGTTTTTCCGCTGAACTTATAAAGGTCACCGTGAAGCTGAAGAATAATCGAAGGCTTAAGAGGAATGTACTCATAGCTTTCGTGGATAGTTGCAAGCACATCACGATAGCCTGCAATTTCCTCCTCTGCTCTGGTTTGAGGAATTGCTTTATCTGATACAAGCCTTCTTAAACGCTCGTCAGATGTATAAATACCTTCTATTTTATTTGATGCTTCTGTACTCTGGATTTTTGCAATCTCCAAAAGAGATGTAAGAACATCACTTTTTGCTTCTATAAACAGATTCTGCTCACCTTTATACTCGTGAATCTGCGAAAGCATTGTTACAATCTCAGGTTCCAAAAGCGTTTTCCAATTCTCTTTGTAATCGTATACTCTTGGCATTTCATCTTTCTCCTTGTGATACTTACAATACCACTTATAATTGTACATTTTTATGATATTACTATTTTGTTCATTTGTCAAGTCAATTTATTCATTTACATAGTTTTGACTAAATTAAATTTGTTTATGTGTAATTGATATTTCTGAAACTTCCTCAAATAAACAAAATGCGCCGACTCTAAAAAGAGTCGGCATCTTGGACTTTGTATATTCACTTATCAATCTGATTCACCTATATCAGCACACCATCACAATGGTCGATTTCGTGTTGGATAATCTGGGCGGTCCAGCCTGTAAAGGTTTTGATTCGGGTTTCAAAATTCTCGGTCTGCCACTGCACTTTTATAGACTGATAGCGTTTGCATTTACGAGGACCGCCAAGGAGCGAAAGACAACTTTCTTCCGTCTCATAAGGACCTGATTTTTTGATAATCTCGGGGTTGAACATCACCATATATTTACCCTCGTTATCAAATGCAATTATACGCTTTCTGACACCGATCATATTAGCTGCCATACCCACACAAGATTCTTTGTGTGCGGTTAAGGTGTCAAGCAAATCCTGTGCAATCTGCAAATCATCTATTGTTGCGACCTCACTCTTTCCACCAAGGAAAATCGGGTCGTGCATAAGTTCTTTTATCATATCTGTCCCCTACCATATATCTGATATTTTATAAAACAATTATACAACTGACGTCATACAAATTCAACACTTAACCTCACTCATCCCCTCATCCGAGGCTTTTAACATATTTATTAATTCTTGCTTTATATATTTCCTTACCACCGGGTGGCTAAGCCCTTTACCA
>SVQA01000012.1 GCA_015065545.1 Oscillospiraceae bacterium | reverse complement strand
GCTCATTTAAAAACACTTGACGTGTTTACTTGATGTTTGTTGTGTCATCTTCACTGTAATTGTTCGAGTACTTATTTCCTCAAAAAAATTACGGGTTCTCATTTCTTTGTTGTTCAATTTTCAATGTCCTTTGGCCTTAGGATTTGTCTCATTTTTGTGAGCCGTTTCCTGCGGCGCAAGAGTTATTCTACAACAACAGGTTCAAAATGTCAAGCATTTTTTTAAAAAATTTTTAAAAAGTTTTCAACATTCTTTAAAATGCGCATTAACACTGGATTTTCCACATTGTTTTATTTTTATGTTGAATACTCAATTCCACTCTTTAATTATATTCTAAATTTTTCTACATATACATTATATATTGTAAATTGTTCAAGATATTCAATTCAATTATTTAATAATTATACACCATATATACAATAGACATAGTTTTTATTTAATTTTTTTCAATTCTTTATTGATTATTTTTATATACTTGTGTTATTATATTTTTACAAGCTAAATTCATTCAGGAGAGATGTAATATGAATAACAATTTTATTATTACAATTGGACGACAGTTCGGCAGCGGCGGTCGAGAAATCGGGGAAGCTTTGGCAAAAAAACTTAATATACCTTACTACGATAAAGAATTGATTTCTCTTGCCGCAAAAGAAAGCGGAATGGACGCAGAAGTTTTCAACAATGTTGACGAACGTGCTACCAACAGCCTCTTGTACTCTCTTTCAATGGGTATCTACAGCTTCGGCAATAATTTTTCGGGATCCAGCGATCTTCCCGTAAACGACAGACTTTATATTTTGCAGCATCAGATTATAAAAAAACTTGCATCTGAAGGTCCTTGTGTAATTGTCGGAAGATGTGCCGATTACGTTCTTAAGGATTTTGACAACTGCGTTAATATTTTTATCCACGCTGATATGGAATATCGCAAAAAGCGTGCTATCGAAATTCACGATGTTAAGAAAAATAAAGCAGAACAGATTATCAACAAGACCGACAAAGTAAGAGCTAATTACTACGGTTTCTATTCCGGTCAGAAATGGGGCTTTGCTCAAAACTACGATCTGAGCATTGACAGTTCCAAGCTTACCAAGGATCAAGCTGTTGAGCTTATTGAAGCATATCTCAAAATCCGTGCAGGAGAATAATCTTATATAAACAAGAGAGGACAGCTCGCTACTGTCCTCTTTTTGATTATGATTATATTATAGACTTTTGTTTTGTTTTATGTTACATTATATATATATGTAACATTGAGGTGTAATTATGAATAATAACGAACCTTTAATTTCTGTAATCATCGCAATATACAATCCGGGCAAATACCTGAGGGCTTGTCTTGACAGTATTGTAAATCAGACTTACAAGAATCTTGAGATTATTCTTGTTGATGACGGTTCAACTGACGACAGCCTTGCACTTTGCAATGAATATGCTGCAAAAGACAATCGAATTATCGTTCATCACAAGGAAAACTCCGGTGTATCTGCTACAAGAAATCAGGGTATCAGACTTGCTCACGGTGATTACTTCAGCTTTATTGACAGTGATGATTTTATTGAGCTTGATACCTATGAATACCTTATGGAACTAATTAAAAATCATAACGTTGACATTGTTACACATGAGCATTTCATAACAAAGCCAAGCAATGAAACAACCCACACCTGCCCTGACTCTGTCTACGGAAAGTTTGACAGAAAAGACGGAATGAACATTATTGTTCATCACTTTCCTTTTGCGTGTAACAAGCTTTTTTCAAAAAAATGCATCGAAAACCTATGGTTTAATGAAACGATATGCCGAGGGGAGGATGGTTTATTCTGCAGATTCGCTTTCGATAGAGCCGACTCTGTTTATTTTGATAAGCGTCCTCTATACCACTATGTTCAAAGTGAAGACAGTGCTGTACGAGGAAACTTCAGAACAAGTCAGTTGACAGCGGTCAACCTCATTCCTATTTATGACTCATTCTTCTCAGAAAAATATCCTGAACTGTACGACTATGCTATGTCTAATATGCTCCATCTGATGACAACTCTCTACTTTGATATGAGAAGTGACAGAGCAAACTACTCAAAAGAGCAGAAAAATATAGTCAGAGAATTTAGAGCACTTTTTCCAAAAGTTAATCTTAACGGTACATCAAAAAACAACAAAACACTCTGCAAAGCATTTCATAAATCTCCAATTTTTTTCTATATCTCAAAAAAATTTAGAATGCTGATTTGGAGGCTCCGCCGTGGAAAATAAAGATTTCAAGTATAATTATATTCTCTATAATATGGAAACTGCATACAAGTGGCAAATGTATAAGGATCTTTTGCGATTTGATAATGTCAGAATGTGCAAAGGAGCTTTACCTATGAACGAGTCTCTTCTGCACAAGTTGCACAAGTTCCACTGGTCTGCCCGAGTCAACGAAAAGATTAAACTTCCATTCAAAAAAACTTGGTTTAAAAGAATGACAAACGGAAGATTCAATAACAACAAGCCCACCTGTTTTATCCTTTTTGGCGGCCAGTATGCTATTCGCGATCCACGACTTCTGGATTACATAAAAAGTCTAAATCCCAATAACAAAATTGTTCTTCATTATAGAGATATTATACGTAGTGAAGGTAAGCATCTTGAGATGCTAAAAGAAAAAACTGACCTGATATACACCTACGATAAGGGAGAAGCCGAAAAGTATGATTTATATTATTTTGAATCTTTTGTGTACTCCCGCATGGCAGAAACCACAGAACCCGAAATGTTTGAATACGACTTATTTTTCGTAGGTTATGCCAAAGACAGACTCCCTCTTATTCACAGCGTATATCAAAAAGCCGTATCCAACGGATTGAAATGTAAGTTTATCATAGTAAAAGCCAACGAAATTGACAGAATTTCCGGCGAAGGACTTGAATATCTGGATAATGTAATCCCCTACCAACAAGTAATCGATATCGTTCAAAAAAGCAGATGTATTCTTGAAATAACTCAGGAAAACGCCGAAGGTGCTACTATGCGTACAGCTGAAGCAATTCTCTATAAGAGAAAACTGATTTCTAACTGTAAAAGAGCATCCTCCCGACCACACTACAACAGCCTGCAAATGAAGGAGTTTACTTGTGCAGATGACTTTGATATTGATTTTGTGAAAGAAAGCATTCCATACAGCGATTTACCCTATGAAGAAAGTTTTTCTCCTGTAAATGAATTACTATTTTTAGAAAACTATTTTAAACAAACACAATCTTAATAAATACATTTAAAAGATTGGGGAGATTATATGAAAAAAAAGATTGCAATAATAGGTGCCAATGAATCAATTAATCATCTTATTATTACTGCAAAAGCAAAAGGCTACGAAACCCATGTATTTGCGTGGAAGTCAGGAGATATCGGTGAAGAAAACGCTGACTTTTTTTATCCGATAAGCATCGACGATAAAGAAGCTATCCTCAAAAAATGTCAAGAAATCAAACCTGATGGTGTAGCCTCCATAACATCTGATTTTGCCGTTAACACAGTAAATTATGTTGCACGAAATCTCAATCTGAGATGCAACAGTGAAAAAACAGATTCTGTTGCCAGAAACAAATATATGATGCGATGTGCACTTAAACAGGCAGGATTATTCACACCATGGTTCATAAAGGTTTCAGACTTTGCTTCCCTTGATTTGAGCACACTTCCAAATTTTCCTTTGATTGTAAAGCCAACTGACAGATGGAGCAGCAAAGGTGTAAGTTGTGCAAGAAATATTGAAGAGCTAAAAAAAGCTGTAGAATATGCTACAAAAGAATCTCTATGCGGTGATGCTATTATAGAGGAATTTATGGAGGGGCCTGAATATAGCTGCGAATGTATTTCTTTCGACGGTAATCACAGAATTCTTGCTTTCACACAAAAAATAACAACAGGATTCCCTCACTATATAGAAACCGGTCACAATCAGCCATCCAATATAGAAGAGTCTGTCATAAAAGACTTTTCACCTTTAATTCTAAAAGCCCTCAACGCAATGGATATAAAAAACGGAGCTTCTCATGTTGAGTTTAGAATTTTAGATGGTAATAAATTGGGGATTATCGAGATAGGCGCCCGTATGGGTGGCGATAACATCGGAACCGACTTAGTCAAGCTCTCGACAGGTATGGATTTTGTAGGAATGGTCGCTGATATTGCTTGTAATACAGCTCCTGATTTCACAGTTTTTTATCAGCCAAAAAAGGCTCGTGTTCGTTTCATTCTGACAGAAACGGATATGCAAAAGTTAGAAGATATCAAACGTGAGAACCCCTCTTCCATTGTCAGAATAAGTGAAATAGAACCAATAGGAACAAGAGAAGTTACTGACAGTTCTACTCGATTCGGTTATTACATATACACAGAATAACTCAGAAAGGTTTATTTATGAAAAAAATAATTATACTTGGAGCTACCGGTCATGTCGGCGCCTACACCCTTCAATATCTGAAAGAACATCTGAATTCAAATGAGTATCAGCTTATTGCTGCAGGACGCAGAAATGTAGATTTTTTTGAAAAAAATATGGGCATAGAGTACTGTCAAGTTGATATTACAAAAAAAGAGGATTTTGCAAAACTGCCATCCGATGCTTATGCTGTAATTCATTTAGCCGGAATTATGCCTGCAAGTATGAAAGGGTACGATCCATACCCGTATATTGACATTAATATAAAGGGCTCCCTTAACGTATTGGAATATTGTGCTAAAGCAAACTGCAAAAAAATAATAGTAACACATACTGAATCTGATTTGTCTGGTTATTGGGAAAGTGGTACATCGATCGATCCCGACTTACCGGCAAAATTCGATCATGGCAGTAATTACGGAATGTATATAATATCCCGACTTGCAGTACGGGAAATGTGTGAGAATTATTATCTCAGACATGGAATAACCCCCTATTTCATAAGATGTTCTACTGTGTATTGCTACACAGAAAGTCCATATATGTATAAATATGGCGAAAGGATTATTCCCGGGTATCTTCAGATTTACAATAAAGCTATGAAGGGTGAACCCATCGAAGTATGGGGAGATCCATCGGTAAAAACAGATATTGTATATGTAAAAGATTTTGCTCAAATTGTAGAAAAGATGATTCTTACAGAAAGTGCCCCCAGAGGCTATTACAATATCGGAACAGATTTACCGATATCTCTGGAGGATCAAATCAAAATCGCCATAGAGGTTTTTGGCAAAGACGGCAAACGCTCTGAAATTGTCTATCGTCCCGATAAACCTAACGGAAGAAACTTTGTAATGGATATATCAAAAACCAAAAACGAGTTAGGATACGCTCCTATGTATGATTACAGAAAATATCTGGAAGATTATAAGAAAGAAATGGAAGTTAACAGATTCCATGGTTTATTTACAGACAGAGCAGATTAATTCAAAACAGCGATAACTGATATATTTACAGTTATCGCTGTTTTTTGCCCCTGAAACGAAACGGGGGCGGGGTACTTCGTACCACCACTATACCTTTACAATGCATCCTGTCTGATATATATATATATATATATTACCGACAAATAAATTATTCATTACTTGAGATGATAAGCAACGGGTCAATTGTCTTATCTCCAACTTTCACTTCAATATGAAGATGAGCTCCATCTTTTGATTCACAGGGAACAATGCCAACCTTACCGATAACATCTCCTCGGCTTAATCGCTGCCCCTCAGAGATATTCATATCCTCTTCTATGCCGCAATAATATACAGAAAAATTACCGTTTGCAACCCTTGCCACAATACCATATAGGCTGTCAGTATAGATTTCCTCCACAACTCCGTCGCACATAGCAACCACCTGCGACCTTTCTAATGCCTTAAAATCTACACCTGTATGGGCTCTATAATCTCCCATTGTACTGTTATATACTGCTTTCTCTGAATATTCTTTTGAAATCTCAGAGGACACTATAGGATAATCCAGACTTGCAGATACCTGAAGCATGGTCTGTAACTTTTCGTTTTCGCCAGTGTAAGCAGGTATAGAATTCTCTAAAGAACTGCTTATTTCAACACCTTCATCTTCGCTAACATATTCTGTCGGATACTGCTGAGTTTCCTCCCAAGGCTCCTCCGTAACTGTAACTCCCGTCAAGGGACTGTCCACCTGCTTGGTAGGAGTATAATATGCAACATAGGTAGACTCTTCAATATTGCTGTTTTCAAAGCCACCGATACTTGAATATGTTGACCATAAAGCAAGACCAACCGCAACTAAACAAACCGAAAAAGCTGTAAAGAATCCTATTTTTTCTTTACGACTTTTTTTATTATTCTGATAACTGTATCTTCTCATACAGAAAACACCTCCGACATTATTATTGTCAGAGGTGTTTTTGTTATTCAAATATTTACAAAATGAAAAGAGTGCAGAGCTTAATCTCCGCACTCCCAAATGAAAATTCTTGATTTGATAATATGAATATGATATAATTTAATATATATGGTTATTCGAGTTATTCCTTTGTTTTCTTCAGTAATCGATTAATCTTAATCTTTCCTAACATCTCAAAGGGCCAATAGCAAGGATACAAAGACAGAATGATTGTTATACCGAAGGCTACTGCCATCATAGCGAGGCGAAGCACAAGTATATTCTTCCAGCCAAACCACTCATACTTGAACCAGTCAAAACTTGCCCACTCATACTCAAGGTATGCAAGGTAAAGGTATCTGTGCAGAATATATACTGCAAGAGTTCTTGCACCAAAGCGGGTAAATATATTCTTTTTTCTGGGTACCCAAACAAGGAAGCAATAGCACAGTGCCGATGCACAAGCATAAAACCAAACTCTCGGCAATGCCCACAAAAGCGGATTTGTCCCCTTGTTCTTAAAAATTGTAAAATACGATTTATCGCAGGTAATAAAACTGTCAATACTGAAACTGTAACGACCGCCCTCACCAAAAAGCAACATAATTACCACTATTGAACCAAGTGCAGCTACAGCAACCGGTAAAGATATGAGTTTTGCTTTCTTTGTTACAAGTTTCTGCATCTGATCAGCTGTTACATAGTAACCAAACAAGAAAAAGGGAAAGTGCGTTACCATTCTGGATACTGCCATAAAGTTGCTTACTTTCTCATCGTAACCGATTAAAAGTCCCGCAAGCACGGCAATTACCATCATTTTAACAGGGTCAATCTTATCAATCAAAGGAAGCAGAATATACCACCAGATAAGGCAAACCAAAAACCACAAAGATGAACGAGGCGCCAAAACAGATTTTGAGATAGCATCCCCAAGAACAAAGACCTCAAAGGCACCAACAGTAAACTGAGCTGCAAGATAATACATAATGTAAGTAAACGGTCTTTGTATGTTTATAGAACCATCAGGTCTTATGTACTTCTTGGCAAAAAAGCCTGAAATAAATATGAGGCAAGGCATGTGCAGAGTATTGATTAACCTCCACATATAATGGAAAACTTGGTATCCCGGACCGTTTGCCTTGAAGGGTGATATAGCATGTGCCAATACAACCAAAAAGATAAGTATGAATTTTGCATTGTCATAAAAGTAAAGTCTGCCCTTTGCATCAGCATAACGGCTATCAAGCTTTACCCCTGCAGAATGTTCGCTTGATTTTTTTGCAATAGTCAAATATATCTTCCTTTCTTCTTAGATTTAACATTCATAATTTATCAAATTTTTTTATTATTGTCAACATAACCGCATTAAAGTTTGCTTTATTATAAAGGAGGCAACTATGAGTAATTACAAATTTACCTTTATAGCATTGGCTACAAATGGCGAGCATTTTAGAGAAACTGTCGAAAGTATTATTCTTTCAACAAAAAAGCTTACCCATACACAGCTTATTATCTGCGATACAGTATGCAGCGACGAAACAAAAGACGCTATAAAACTCACAGAGGGTTTATCCGGGGTCTTGAAAATAGATTGCAAGAGTCTTACTGCTGCTCAGGCTTTCAACAAATCTCTGCCCGAAATTCTCGGTGAATATACCATATTTGCCGAAGAGGGTGTAATATACAACAAAAAATCTCACAAAGCTCTTGATACGGCCTGCACTCTTTATAACGAAAGCCATCTCACAATGGCTGCAGTCACTCTTACAAAAGAAGAAAAAGAGAAAAAATATGCAAGATTCCCTATCGAACGTAATGGTGCTATCAATCTTAATGAGCTTCCCTATTTCGGTCACACCGCACTCTCTACCTTTGCATTCATAACCTCACAAATTAAGGGCGTTACCTTTGACGAAACCATATTTGAGGAATGTAAGAAAAAGTTTGTTTTAGAGGCTCTTTGCAAAAACCCCTCTGTTTATGTTATAGAAAAGCACACAATATTCCATAAAAATGCTCTGGAAAACGATAACGACCAGTTTGCATACCAGTACAACGAATGGTACTATACCCCTTCGCTTAAATACTTTATGATTCCCTTTATGAAGAATCTAACAGAAGCAACCGGGGAAGTTCCTAAATTTGTGCAATATGCTCTCTCTCAGCTTATCCTTGCAAAATATGCAAACAACTACTATGAAAACGACAAAGGTGTACTCACAGAAAAGCAAGCTTATGAGTTTTACGATGCTACCTGTGAAGCACTCGGATTTATAGACAACAGCATTTTCACAGAAGCTGCAATCAGATGTAAATATGTAGTCCGTTCATTATGGGCTCAGCTTCTTTTTGGCAAGATGAAAAAAGCAGGTCTTACTCATACTCTTGCACTTCAGAACGAAGAAGAAGTAAAAAAAGATCCCGAGCTTAACTTTGATGACCGCAGTGTATATCTCACTTGTGACGGCAACGAAAATGCCCGAATCACAACCCTCAAAAACATAAAGCTCTCTATTAACCAGATAAATTACCAAGGCGGTATGCTTGAATTTGATGCAGAGTTTACAGGCAAAGACTTTATCCCTGCAGACGAAATCGAACTCTTTGCGGAATTCGTAGGCAAAAAGATAAAGCTTGAGGAATACCCCATCTATCCCCTGCTCAAATGTTTCGGTCTGCCTTATGCAAAGAAGTATCCCGTTCACTTCTTTATTCCCGTAACCGAAGACCTTAAGGAAATTTCCTTCGGCTACAATCTTTGCGGAGAATACCACAAGCTTTCTTTCCGGTTCCAGACCCAGTTCTCAAGACTCCGTCTGCGTTTTGGAAAATCATACTGGAAGTTCTGTGATAGTGATAATCTTGCACTTGAAGCAAAAGGCAACTACACCCTTAACATCTTTAAATGCACAGGCTTTAAGCATTTTAAACGAGAAATTGCTCTTTACATTTCTATGTTCCTTAATACAAAGAATCTCTTTTTTGCTTTCCAGTGCGTTGCTCTGCGTCTGATTTACAGACTTACAAAGCCTCTCTTCAAAAAGGAAAGAATCTTCATCACCTTTGATAAGCTCTACAAAGCAGGCGACAACGGAGAATACTTCTGGAGATACGCTAATACAATAGATGACAACATAGAAACCTACTATGTTATTTCCGACACTTCTCTTGACTGCAAACGTCTTAAAGAATACGACAAAAAGCACACCGTAATACACAATTCTCTTAAGTGCAGACTTCTTGCCCTTAATGCAGAGGCAATTGTGGCAACTCACACTATGGTTATGCAGTACTGCGGATTCCCCAAATATCTGCATCCCTACTTCCTTGACCTTTGGAATGTAAAGGTTATCTGCATTCAGCACGGACTTACAGTTCAGCAGCTTGCACAGTATCAGCGCAGAACCTACGACAACACCACCCTCTACTGCCTTGCATCAAAATATGAAAAGAAAAATCTGATGCATCCCGTTTACGGCTACAAGGAAGAAATGCTTAAGCTTAACGGTCTTGCAAGATATGACGGACTTAAGAATAACGACAAAAAAGAAATCCTAATTACTCCCACCTGGAGAAGAAATGTGGTATCAAAGGGTATTGCTTATAAGAAAAAGCCCTACAACGAACTTTTCAAAACTACCGAATACTTCCGTCTTTATAATGAGCTCATTCACGATGAGAAGCTTATAGATACAGCAAAGAAGCACGGCTATGGAATAACATATCTTCTCCATCCTGCAATGAGTCCTCAGCTCGAAGACTTTGACAATACAGGCTACGTTAAGGTTATCGCCGCTTCAGGTGATATGAATTATGAGGAAATCCTCACTCAGGCAAGCCTTATGGTAACAGACTATTCGGGTGTACAATTTGATTTTGCTTATATGCGTAAGCCCATTGTTTATTACCACCCCAACACCCTGCCTCCACATTACGAATCAGGCGGAATCAACTACAACACTCAGGGTTTCGGTCCTATTTGTGCAGACCACAAAACCCTTGTAGATACTGTCTGCGGTTTTTTGGAAAGCTCTTGCCAACCGCTCCAAGAGTACAAGCTTCGCGCTGACGATTTCTTTGAATTTGATGACTTTAATAACTGCAAGAGAATTTACGAGGAAATCCTCGATTCTCTTAAATAAAACAACTTAAAACAAAAAAGCAGGAAGCAAAGAGAAAAAACTTTGCTTCCTGTTCATTTTTGCTTTAGTCTGTAATATTCATAAGCTTTTTGATATGCTCTACAACCTGCCTTGCAGCAGTTCCCTCTTCGTAACAACCTCTTGCCTCAAGGAATTTATCAATATCGGACTGATACTTATTCTCGTCGAAATTAAGTATTTCCTCTGCCAGCTCCTTGTTGTTATGAACAATTGGGAATGGAGTTTCCTCCAAAGGATAATAAAGGCCTCTGCCCTTCTGATACTTCTTAACATCAGGAGCATAGAGCACCATAGGACGACGGGTGAGCACATAATCATAAGCCCAGCTGGAGTAGTCGGTAATACCGAAGTCAGCAACAGCAATAAGCTTCTGCATATCAGGATATTTACCTGCATCCTTAAGCCAGTCACTTGGCTCGAAACTTTTAACTTCTGAACGATTCTTAAAATGCATACGCACAAGAATCACCCATTCTCCGCCATACTTTTCTTCCAAAGATTTCTTGAGTTTCTCGTAATCAATGTTAAAGCAGGAAATGTCACCATTATCTCTGAAAGTAGGTGCATAAAGAAGAAATTTCTTATTTGTATCTGTTTCAAAGTACTGTGCAACATCTTCTCTCATTTTTGCAAAGTTTTCTTTCTCAAAAAGCACGTCGTTTCGTGCATGACCGCACTTAAGTATAGGTGTCTTAGGCCAGAAGGTTGTACGATAAACCTCCTCTTCGAAGGCAGAATTGGCAACCATATAGTCTGTAACCTTTTTGAATTTCTTGGCAAGAGCCATCCACTGAGCATCTCCATGAAGCTTTTTAATGCCCATACTTCCGTGCCAGGTATTGATATAATACTGATTTTTCTTTTTAGGCATATTATACCAGATACAGCTCAGTCCGTTATCCAGCCAGATTTTTGCGCTTGCCTGCTCCTCATACATCTCGAAGCTCTTGCACTTTACAACTCTGACCTTAGAGGGAAACTCACCGGATTTAATTGAATTCTTGTCGCCTGCCCAAACAATATCAATAGGAAGATTTTGTCTTAAAATCTCCTCAACAATATATCTGGGATTACAGTTGTATCCGTTATCAAAAGTCATAACAAACAATTTATTGTTCTTAACCTGACCTTTGCGGTAAAAAAACTTTCTGGACATTTTACCAATGGCGGAATCTATCTTTTTTCTTAAAGAGAGAAAAAAACTGCCCTCTACCAATGCGCTTTTTAAACCTGAAGACATATCTCATCCCCTACTTTCTCATAATTTTTCAATGTATATTTTACTACAACGAATAAAAAAGATCAAGACTCAATACAACTTGTATTACATATTTAGATTGACTTATGATGTGTAAAAAGATACAATAGCATAAGCGGAAATATTTACAGAGCATTGTCTGATTTTGATTGGAGTTTTTCTAATGGATAACCAAAATACCAATTCAATACTGAAAAAGCTTCAGCTTGAAGAGCTTGGTCTCCTGACAGAACTTGACCGCGTATGCCGCAAGCACAAGCTCAATTATTATATTGTCGGCGGCACACTTATTGGTGCTGTGCGACATAAGGGGTTTATCCCTTGGGATGATGATATAGATGTTTCTATGCCGAGAAAGGATTTTAATAAGCTTTGTAAGCTTTCAAAAACAGAGTTTGGAGAGAAATATTTTTTCCAGACCCACAAAACCGAAAAAAATTGCTCATTCCACTATGCAAAGCTTCGCAAAAACGGCACCTACTTCGGCGAGGAAAAGTTTGAACACCAAAGCTTTCACAAGGGTATTTTTATGGACATATTCCCTTTGGACTATATCCCTGAAAATAAACTTTTGCAAAAATTACTTTTCAAAGGCTTCGGACTTTTTTCAGGACTTATTTCTTCTAAAGACAAAAGCGATGAATATCTCTTCAAAAACAAAAGCGGATTATTTGTATTCATCTTAAAATGTATCCGCTGTATAACCCCAAAATTTCTTCTCCAAGCTTTTCGCAGTTTACTCACAAAGCTTTCAAACTTACTGGCAAACAAAAAACTTCTTGCCTCTTTCTCCGGTTTTCACGGATATCCCAAGGAAATCGCCCCTGCTCTTTGGTGGGCAGACGGAACCGAGCTTACCTTTGAGGGGAAATCCGTTATGGCTCCGAAAGAATACAAAACTCTGCTCACTCATATGTTTGGGGATTTTATGGAATTACCACCCGAGGAAGAGCGTATTACCCACAATGTTGACCTGCAAAAGATTGTTTTTGATGGTGCTACCGTCGAAGACTACAAGCCGAAGATAAATAAAAAGCGCATCCGCAAAAACGAGTACAAAGTCACTCCCTAAAAAAAACAATAAAATAGCAAGCAGCCTTTCTGTATAATCAAAAAGGCTGCTCTTTTATTTTTTATCGGTTGCAGGCACCGTATCATAAATAAATACATCGCCTTTTTTAAAAACATAACGTCTGTAGGCGTGCATATTTACGAAATCGAACCTCTCTATGTATCCGCAAGAGATAAGCTCCTTTGCACAAGGAGTATAATCCACCGTTTCGCTGACTATAACAAAAGGCTTCTTTGAAAACCTTTTCTTAAGCTTCTTTGAACTATAAACAGGTTTTCCGAAACAGGTTGTACCTATCAGATCCTCGTCAGAAGAAACAAAATAATCTACATTCTGCTCAAAAAAGCCTCTGTTAAGCTTTTCGGACTCTAAATTCGGCAGACCGTAGCAAACAGTTTTAACATCTGTCAAATCTCGTCTGCGACTCTTTACAATATCCTTTGCAAAAGGTATAACGAAATCCTTGACACTCTCATAAGCCGAAAGCTTTTCTCTTTCCAAAATGCCCTTGTCATAACCCTCTTTGATTGCTTTTTTCAAGGTTGAAATAACAAAATCCGCATCTTTTATCTTATCATATTCAAGGTATCTGTGACCGCAACCTATACTGTTGCCAAAGTATCTGAGTTTATCGTTCCAAACAAAAGCAACAGACGGAACAGACAGCGAAAAAGCAATAATGTTTGCATGCATACGAGTAGCAATCAGCGAAGAGAAAGAAGAAATATTCCTAACAAGCTCTTCTGCTGTTTCGGGTGCTTTAAGAGATATAGCTTCTCTGTCATTTTCTCTGCCCAATCTTACCAAAAGGTCTGACAAGAACTCCTCGTCTTGTCTTAAACCGTTAGTAAACAGCTTCCATTTGATTCCTTCCTCATCAAGCTTTTCAATAATATTCTCCCAAACTGAGAGCATATCCTCTCCGCTCATAGGTATTCCATGGTCAGAAAACAGCCCGTGTCTTGCTACTCCAAGTCCCACAACATCAGAGTCCTCGTCTTTGACTACACCGTAAACTTCCTGACTATATACTGCAGGGTCGGCTACTCTTTTTGCTTTTAGATAAGATTCCTTCAGATATGTGCTGTTAAGCAAATCGTGAAAATCACGGGATGTTATATATTTATTGGAGTACAGATTGAGAATACTTTGCATTTCAATGCAGGCAGGATTTGTATCGTCATAATCCTCAACACCCATTGCGTTGTACATTACGGGTATTCCGTAATGCTCCGCTCTTGATGTAATCCGACCCATTTCCACAGGGAAATTTTCCTGCTTATATTTAATAAACCCGCCACCGGGGAAAACGACCAAATCGCTGTTTCTGACTTTATTGAGACTCGCTTTGTCTTTCTGTCTGCGAATATCAAGAGTAGAAAGTTTAAGCTTCTTGATACCTGCTTCCTTTGCCGCTTTCTTTATAAGATAAGATGTGCAATCCGAAATTACAACATCACCGAAATTCTTGCACTGCATAAGTCCCGTTACCAGAACTTTCACTTCGGGGTGTTGCTGTTTCGCATATTTCTCCCGCTGAAATTCAGGGGCATTGGGACAAAACTTTCTCTTTACTTTTCTCATAATCTTCACAGCAATCACCTCCGAAATATATTTAATGAACTTTAATCAAAGCTTACAACTGTTCTCTTAAGTCCGTCGATAAGCTTTATCTCGGGCTTCCAGCCCAGAGCCTCAAGCTTTGCGGTATCAAGACCGACACGAGCATAGTTGCAGTATGCACCCTTGTCGCCCGAAAGCTCAAAGATAACCTTTATATTTCTCTCGGGGAACAGGTCGCAGAGCATCTGTGCTACATCACGGATTGCGGTAGGCTCAGTTTCGTTAGCAAGATTATAAACACCGCCGCACTCACCATTAAGCATAGCAAGGAAAATAGCTGCTACTGCATCTGTAACATAACAAAAAGCACGAAGAGCAAGACCTTCGCTCTTGAGAATGATATTTCTTTTGTTTACAGCATCACTTATAAAGTCAGACATTACTCTGCCGTCGCTGTCAATAATCATACCCGGGCCATAGGAGTGAGCAATTCTCAAAACAGTAAAGGGAACACCAAACTGCACAAGATAGCTCTTAAGGATTGTCTCTGCAATTCTCTTGCTTTCGGGATAGCAGGAACGAGCATCAATGGGGTCAAAAACGCCCATATCCGTTTCCTTAATAAATTCAACGCCCTCAACCTTGCCATAAATCTCACGGGTAGAAGGATAGATGATATTTGTAACATTCTTCCTTTTTGCAAGCTCCAACACATTGACTGTACCCTGAGTGTTAGCCGCAATAATACCTGTAGGATTGTGCTTGATAAAATAAGGACTGCAAGCACCTGCGGCATGGAAAATATAGTCAATATCTCCCTCATAGTTTATAGGCTCACAAACATCCTGAGCCAAAATCTCAAAATAAGGATTTTCAAGAAAGCCTTTAAACTTTGCCTGTGCCTTCCCCTTATTACGCACAAGAGCTATAACCTTTGTCTTATAATCACGGGTTAGATTAAGATGCATCAGTGCCATTGTAAAGTAATATGCAAGCATACCTGTGGCACCTGTTATTAGCACAGCTTTACCCTGAAGCTTCTCAAAGGGAATATAACTGCGAGCGGTAAGCTCCTCCATATCCTGAAGAACAACTGACTTTTCGTAAAGGAACATATTTACACATCCTCTGTATATAAATTTACAAATATAGTATACCACTAATGTAAAAAAGTTGCAATAATATCCTTATATTTATACCCCAAAGGATTGCACTCAACCAAATAATATGATAAAATAGAATTAACCATAAAGGAGGTTATTTTATGAAAAAACTGCTTTCCCTCTTACTGTGTATTATTATGGTAGCAAGTATGGGTGTTTTCACTCTCAACGCTTCTGCCTTGGCACAGGACTTACCCGAATACATAAAGGACGATATGCTTTATGCTCACGCCGTCAAAGACAGCGAAGAAACAGAAAGCTGGCACCATTGGCAGCACAGAGATGCGTACATCGACTACGACGACGAAGACCACGAGGAACTTGGTCTTGTAAAAGGCGAAGGCATCTCTGAAGAAAAATATTTCTTCCTGCCCTCAAGTGTTAAGGATAACAAGGTTATCCTTCTTAATACTTTTGATTCAGAGGTGAAAATTGACGGTACATCTATCTCCGCAGGCGAAACCAAAGAGTTCACCTTCGAAACCGACAAAGAGTATTCTGTACAGGCAGGCGGTAAAACAGAGAAACTTTATTTCAAGGTATCCACAGCCGAGGCTTCTGTGTTTATCAATAATCCCGATGCAGATGGCAACGGCACAGACCTTTTCTCTTACCTCTGCGAAGACAAAGAGAATGACGCAAAAGCAACAGGTGCAATTGTTGACAACGAGGGTAACGTAGACAACACCCCCATCAAAAAAATCAAGGGCAGAGGTAACACAACCTGGCTCAAACAGAAAAAGCCCTTTAACGTAACTTACGACAGTGCAGTTTCCATTGACGGTATGCAGAAAACAAAGAAGCTCTCTCTTCTTGCAAACTATCAGGACAGCGCACTTATCCGTAACCGTTTCCTTCAGGACCTTTCCGATGCAGTTGGTATGCCCTATGCTTCCGACTCCAGATTTGTTGATGTATATATGAACGGTGTATATCTGGGCTCCTACCAGATTACCCAGAAAGTAGACTTCGGCAAGAATAACCTTATTCCCGAAATTGACGACGATACACATCTTAACGAAGACGGTACTCTCAAAGAAGAGTTCCCCTTTATCTGCGAGGTAGATGCTTCTGCAGGAGATGGTGACTACTATATCCGTACCTCCTCTGCTCGTTGCAAGCTCACACTCAAGGGACCTGAAATCGACGACGGCGACTCTTATCACGACGAAGTGCTCCAGATTGCAAAAACAAAATTTGATAATATGTACAATGCAGTCCGCACTAACTCCGCTAACATGGCAGAGCTTGTAGACATCGACTCCCTCACAAAGATTATGCTCATAAACGAACTGGGCAAGAACTGGGATGTAGGCGTATCCTCTCTTTACTTTGTTTATAAGCAGGATGCTTCGGGCAACTGGAAATTCTTTGCTTCTCCCGTATGGGACTACGATAACTCCCTTGGTAACTGTACAGGTGTTGCAGGTGATCTGAGAAGAATGGGCGTTACCGATTACGAAGAGCCTACAGGCTGGTGGGTTCAGCACAAGCCCGGTGCAGATACATCCAAGAAATCATCCAAATACACAATCCTCGGCTATGCCGCAAGAAACAAGACCATTATGGCTCACGCAGCACAGGTTTGGTTTGATGAGTTCGTTCCCGCTATTGACATATTCAACTCCACAGGCATAGACTCAGGCGAGCTTTATTCTCAGGATGTTTACTACTCCTATCTCGAAGGTTCTGCAGATATGAACTACACAATGGGCTGGCTTATGACCACAGGTGATTGGATTTGCGACCACTCAGAGCTTCTTTTAGGTTCTTTCAACAGTGCAACAGGTACATTTACACAGGACAAAGCACTTACAAAATACGACATCACATCTTTTGCTGACCAGTATGCTTACACAATTGATTGGCTCAACACCCGTGTTGCTTGGCTCAGTGCTCAGTTCTATGCCTCCTATAAGCCCTCTGCTCCCGATGTTACCCCCGAAAATGCCCTTATCGGTGATGCAGACTTAAACCTTACTGTAAACGTTAAGGACGCTACTCTTATCCAGAAGCACACAGCAGGCATTAACACACTCACAGACCTTGCCCTTGAGTGTGGTGACGCTGACCGAAACGGTACAGTAAACGTTAAGGACGCAACTGCTGTTCAAAAGTTTGTTGCAGGTATTGAGGTTTCCGCTCCCATAGGTGAGCTTCTTAACAAATAAAATAACGCAAATTAAGAGCTCCGATGCAAAATCGGAGCTCTTTCTTGTAAAAACGTCATTTTTACAAAAACCTTGTAATTATTACAACTTTCATTGATTTACAAAGTTCATTATGATATAATCATATTTGTAAATAAAAGGTGGTGGAAAACTTGATAAAAAGCGAATTATCTGCACACGGACGGTACCTTGCGTCACTCATCGGACATAGCTTAAAGGACACTGCTCCCACAGAGCCTTCAAAGGAAATCAGTTGGGAAAAACTATATAAACTCTCAGCATACCATAATGTAACAGCTCTTATATATCCTGCTGTTTCCACCCTATCCATTCCCTATGAGATAAGAGAAAAATTCGAATACACCAACCACCGCCATTTAGCAAGAGAAGCCAGACAAGAGCTTGAATCCCACCGGGTTTTCTCTGAACTTGCAAAAAACAACATTAACTTCATTAAACTCAAAGGAATCGTTATCAAAAATTTATATCCGCTTCCTCACATGCGTTCAGCCTCGGATGTAGATATATGTATGTCAAAGGAAAACCGCGATAAAGCAAAACCGATTATGGAAAGTCTCGGATATAAACTTGATAGCAGTATTGATTACCACGATGAGTATTCAAAGGATGACTTCTTTATTTACGAAATCCACTCCGATATTATGTCTCCCCGCTCAGAGCTATATCCGCTTTTTATAAATCCTCTGGAGAAGGCAATCCCCGATAAATCAACACCCTCTGCGATGGTGCTTTCAAATGAATACTTTTACTTAAATCTTGTCATTCATCTTTACAAGCACTTTATATCCGAAGGATGTGGCTTACGGCTTTTCAGTGATATTTATCTTTTTCGCAAAAAATGTGGTAACATAGACACAACTTTTATAAACAACACTCTCAATGACTGTGGTCTCCTTGATTTTCACAATACCGTGCTCAAACTCAACACCTGTTTCTTTGAAGGTAATGAATATTCCGAAGAATTATCTATGATTGCCGATTTTATTTTTAAAAGCGGAGAATACGGTGACCAAAATCTTAAAAGACTTTCCTGGATTTCTTCCAGCAAATCTGCAAAACTCACCTTCGGCGACAAAGTCAGTTACCTTCTTACAAACTGGTTCCCCGGTGTAAAGGTAATGAAAAGACGCTATCCCATACTTGAGAAAGCGCCTGTCCTTTTACCCGTCTGCTGGATAAGACGAGTTTTTTATGTGGTTTTCTTTAAGCGAAGTGCTATAAAAGAGCAAAGAGATGAAATCAAACGTCTCAATGGTCAAGACCTTAAAGAAGCAAAGAAGATACGAAGCCTTGCAGGTATCAAATAATTACTTTGTTTCCTTGTTCGCTTCAGCCTCAAGTGCCCGATAGTCAATCTTGCCCGCCTTTGTTACAGGAAGAGCATTTACAAATTCAACAAAAGAAGGAATTGCAAATTTTGCAATATGCATTTTGCAGTAATCTAAGATTTCTTCCTTCAGTTTTTCTTTATCCTGCCTGTCAGAGTAAAGCACTATATATGCCTTTATGCTCTGCATTTTGTAGGAATCGCTTACTCCCACAACACAGCTTTTCTTTACAAGGGGATTTTCCTCGAGTATTCGCTCAATATTTGCCGGATACACATTATATCCCCTTGTAACAATAACCCGCTTAATACGGCTTTTAAAATACACAAATCCATCTTCGTCTATAAGTCCCACGTCACCGGTATGAAGCCACACAAGTCCGTCTTCGTGGACCTTCAAAACCTTCTCTGTTTCCTGTGGGTCACCCAGATAGCCCTTCATTATGGCAGGGCCGTGAATGCAAATTTCGCCTTCCTTGCCAAAAGGCAACTCTCTGCTACTACCAATCTCGCAAATTTTATAGAAAGTATCGGGAAAAGGTATTCCGATACTGCCCTCGCGCTCAACGTTATAGGGAGTGAGACAACTGGCTGTAACACATTCGGTTGCACCATAGCCCTCCCTTATTCTTACAGCAGCACCATGGTCCTTTAAAAATCCGTCAAACTCACTTTTAAGCTTAGGCGGCAAGGTATCTCCGCCACTGAAAACTCCCGATAAACAACTCAAATCTGTTTTGGAAAACTCCTCTTCTCTCAAGAGAGCTTCAAACAAGGTCGGGACACCTGCAATGAAGTTTGGACGGTATTTTTTTATGAGTTTTGCATATTCTCTCACGGTAAAGCGTGGTACAAGAATACAAGCCGCCCCGCCCAGAAGGGCAGTATGCACGCAAACTCCAAGTCCAAAGCCGTGAAACATAGGCATAGCCGCAAGCATCAGCTTGCCCCTTACATCACAATGGCTCATTTCAATAGTTTGCATTGCCATAGCGTTAAGTCCCTTTGCCGAAAGCATTACACCCTTTGGCTCTCCAGTTGTGCCTCCCGAAAAAAGCACTACCGATACATCGTCACAGCTTTTTATATTTTCCTTTGGATGTTGTGCTACTGCTTCTTTGAGTAATTTCTTCCATAAGTATACATTCGAAGCTTCAAAGAAATCAATTTGTTTTTTCTTTTGAGAGAATCTATAGATTTTTTGCTTTAATATTCCCAATTCATCTGCCGCACCTGTGAGAATAAGCTTTTTCTCTCCTGTCTTTTCAAACACCTTTAAAAATTTAGGATAGAAAATATCAAGTGTAATAATAACCTCAGCTTCTAACAGCTCCAGATATTTCGCATATTCTCCAACAGCAGACAAGGGATGAATAAAGCTTACAACAGCACCCATAGAGTCTGCCGCATACAGAAGATAAACCGCCTGCGGAATATTCGGAAGACATACCATTATCCTGTCGCCCTGCTTTACGCCTAATTTTTCAAGAGCAACTCTTACCTTATAAATCCGCTCTATCATATCTTTGTATGTAAAGCTTGTTCCCATATATATAAGTGCAATGCTCTCGGGTGATTTTTTTGCAGCCGAAAGCACAGCCTCGTAAAGAGTATACTCAGGGTACTCAAGGCTGGGTTTAATATCAGTATAGTATTTGAGCCATGGTGCTTTTATCTCCATAATACGCCTCTGTTTCAAATATATTTATATTATAATAGCATCGCAGGTCTCGGTCAATACAACATTCTGCAAAAAGTAAGAAGGTAGAAAATATGGAAGAAAGTGTTATTTACCGCTCCCCCATAATCTGTTATGAGGTGAGCAAAAATCAAAATGCTTATGATATAAGCGTCTATCTGGAAGGATATAAAAATTCAAAGTGCAAAAATCACAGCTGTGAAATTAAAGACTTTTCAGAAGATAAAACCAAAGCTCTGGATTTTGCTTTTATGCTTTCTCGCAACTGTGCTCTTCCAATACACATCCCTGAGCTTACGGAAGAATTTTTATCCTTTTAGTCTTTCTTTTCTTTAAAAGCTGTGCTATTATAATTGTTATCAATTAATGTTCAGCTTAATCAGGAGCAAGATAAATGAAACGATTATTATCACTTTTACTTGCAGTTTTAGTTATACTTTCTCTTTCAGCCTGCAGTAAAAGCATTCAAAAAGACAACCAAAAACTCAATATAGTTGCAACCATCTTCCCACAGTTCGATTTTGCCCGAGAACTTGCAGGTGACAAGGCAGAGGTTACGATGCTCTTGCCCCCCGGCGGCGAGAGTCACAGCTTTGAGCCAACGGTTTCCGACATTATTGCTATTAACAACTGCGATATTTTTATTTATACCGGCGGAGAATCGGATACCTGGATTAACTCCCTGCTTGAGACCTCTGAAAATAAAAATATGACCGTAATCTCCCTTATGAGCTGTGTGGATATTCATAATTTTGACGACAGCCACGAGCACAAAAATGAACACAATCACAATCACAGCCATATTGACGAACACGTATGGACTTCCCCTGTAAATGCTGTTTCAATTTGTGAAAAAATCTGCGATGATCTCATAAAAAAAGACCCCGACAATGCAGATTTTTATAAGAATAATTTCGAGAACTATAAGGAAGAACTCCTTACTCTTGACACCGAGTTTCGTACAATTACAAAAAACTCTCTGCATAAAACCTTTATTTTTGCCGACAGATTCCCTCTTAAATATTTTGCTGAGGAATATGGTCTTTCTTACCACGCCGCATTCTCAGGTTGCTCTGAGGACACTGAGCCTTCCGCTCACATTGTAGCAGAGCTTATCGACGAAGTAAAAGAAGAAAATGTATCCGCTATTCTTAAAATTGAGCTCAGCAGTGACTCAATCGGTAAAACAATCTGCAAAGAAACAGGAGCAGAACTTCTTACATTCTACTCCTGCCATAACATTTCAAAAGAAGATTTTGAAAAGGGAGAAACCTATTTATCTCTTATGCAAAAAAACACAGACACTTTAAAAATCGCACTTAACTAAAAAAAGCAGCCTTCCGAAGAGGGCTGCTTAATTTTATTCTGTCATAAAGAGAATACCCAAGGTGTTGGGACCGCAATGGCTGGAAATTGTGCCGCTGGCACGGGTGATGAAAATTTCTTTGAAAATACCCTTTGCCTTAACGTGCTCATAAACCTTTTTATCAAGATCATTATCAATGGAAGAATAGGTAATAAACACACGGTCTTTCTTGATGTTATCATAAGCTGCAAGAGTGTCGTCAACATAATCGAGAAGAACCTTCTCGTATTTACCGCGATACTTTTTGCCCACACCCATAGCACCGTGTTCTTCATTATTAACCTTGATGCATGGCTTGAGTCCAAGAAGATTTGCACCGAAAGCCGCAAGAGCAGAGCAACGACCACCTGCCTTAAGGAACTCAAGTGTATCAAGCACAAAGCTTGCCTGACTCTTAAGGCTCAAAGCCTGAACCTCTTCTGCTACCTGCTTAGCAGACATACCCTTTGCAATTCTTTCTGCCGCTTCAATAACAAGCAGACCTGCACCTGTGCTGAGAGAGCAGGAATCAATAGGATAAACCTTACCGTCAAGCTCTTCTGCCGCAAGACAACTGTTACGGTAGCTGCTGGAAAGTCCTGAGCCAAGGCTAACGTAAACAATCTCGTAGCCATCTTCAACATAAGGCTTGAGTGCAGTTACAATATCGTCTATATTGATTGCGGCTGTTTTGGGAAGCTGCTTTGTTTTGTAGTAATTATCGAAGATCTCTTCGGAGGTAATATCCACACCATCTTCATAGGTTTTATCATTAAGAATAACATGTATAGGAACAGTATGCACACTGTATCTCTCACATAATTCCTTGGTAAGATCAACAGAGCTGTCTGCAAATAAAAGAACTTTATTTTCCATAATTAAATCTCCTTTTAACAGTATTTACATACAGATTTTATTGTTGTAAACATATATAATCTATGCTATACTTGTACTATAATATTGATTATATCTTAATTTTATGAATTTTTCAAGTCTTTAGCGAAAGGTATGATAAATATGATCAAAAAATTCAAATTCGGTACACCTTTTGAAACAGATGCGGTTGTAAAAAGTATCCCTCTCGAAAGTAGTTCTCTTCCTTATTTCGAAACAGACACCACAGAGGGACTTAAATTCACACTGCCTCTTTCAAAAGAAGATGCTGTTTACGGCTTGGGGGAATCTGTAAGAGGTATCAACAAGCGCGGCTACATCTATCGCAGTTTCTGCTCTGATGATCCCAATCAGACTGAAGGTACTCACTCTCTTTATGGTGCTCACAACTTTATTGTTATAAGCACAAAGGACAAAACCTTTGGTGTTTTCTTTGATTGTCCTTCAACAGTAACCTTTGATATTGCCTTCACCTACTACGATAAGCTTGTTATAAGCTCTGATAACACAAATATGTACGTTTATATTATCGACGGCGACAGCATCTATGACATTATACGAGAATTCAGAATCGCCATAGGTATGAGCTACATTCCTCCTATGTGGGCATTTGGTTACACCCAAAGCCGCTGGAGCTATGCTGACCGTGACAGTGTAAGAAATGTTGTTAAAGGCTATCGTGATTTGGATATTCCACTTGATGCCGTGTACCTTGACATCGACTATATGGAAAGATACAAGGACTTTACAGTAGATGAAAAAGCTTTTGGAGACCTTAAGGTTTTCGCTGACGAAATGAAGGCTGAGAATATCCGCCTCGTTCCCATTATTGATGCAGGTGTTAAAATTGAAGAAGGCTATGACGTTTATGAAGAGGGTATAAAAAACAACTACTTCTGCACCGACAAGGACGGCAAACCCTTTGAGGCTTGCGTATGGCCCGGTATGACCCACTTCCCCGACTTTCTCAATCCCGAGGCTCGACTCTGGTTCGGTGAGAAATATAAGATTCTCACCGATATGGGTATCGAGGGCTTCTGGAACGATATGAATGAGCCTGCAATTTTCTACTCGCAAAAAAGTGTAGACAATGCCCTTAAACTCATAAAGGAATATGCAAAGGAAGATACTCTCACGCTTCAGGGCTTTGAGGATATAAAAAACTATTTCGGCAGCCGTCAGAACTGCGACGAAGACTACAGCTCAATTTACCACAACACTCCCCAGGGTAAATACTGCCACAAGGATGTACACAACCTCTTCGGCTATAATATGACAAGAAGTGCCGCAGCAGGATTGCTTAAAGCAGATCCTGACAAGCGATTCCTTCTCTTTTCCCGTGCATCCTACATCGGAATGCACCGCTACAGCGGTATCTGGACAGGTGATAACTTCTCTTGGTGGTCACACATTCTTACCGAGCTAAAGGTTCTCCCCGGACTCAATATGTGCGGCTTCCTCTATGTAGGTGCAGACCTTGGCGGTTTCGGTTATGACTGTAGCCGCGACCTGCTACTTCGTTGGCTTTCTCTCGGTATTTTCACACCTCTTATGCGTAACCATGCCGCTTGTGCAACTCGCAATCAGGAGTGTTATCAGTTTGAAAAGCCTGAGGATTTCAAGCACATCATTGATCTTCGTTACCGCCTTATCCCCTATCTTTACAGCGAATATATGAAGGCTGCTAAAAACGGCGAGATGATGTTCAAGCCTCTTGCCTTTGAATATCCCGATGACCTTGTTGCAAAGTGTACCGAGGATCAGCTTATTGTGGGTAACGAAATTATGATTGCACCTGTTTATACACAAAATGCTCTGGGCAGATATGTATATCTCCCCGAGGATATGACTGCTGTTCGTATGCAAGGCGGTGAGCTTACATTTACAGATATGAAAAAGGGTCATCACTTCGTAGAAATTCCCGAAAACGAAGTTGTGTTCTTCATTCGCAGTGACAAGGCAATTCCCCTTTGCAATCCGGCAAAATGTGTTGAAGAGCTTGACCTTAATACTCTTGAGCTTATCGGAAACGGCAAAGAGTATGTGCTTTATACCGATGATGGTTTTGCTAAGGATTATGATAATCCCGAAAACCTCAAAACTTTAAAAAAGCAGTAAAAATAATAATTCCCGACATTTAATCTGAGAATAAAGCAGACAAAGAGAATACCCATCAATAAAACCCCTGTTCAATTTTGAATTGAACAGGGGTTTTCATTATAATTATTTATACAAAATCAGGGTTCAAGCTTTGTGATAACAGCGGAATCGGAGTAGATTGTAACACTCTCACCTGTTACTGCATCTGTGTATATTACAAAGAGACATGCAACGTAGGTGTTACCATAAAGACTGTCTGTCTTGTTAATGGAGTATGTATTCTTTTGCTTAATAAACTGAGCCGCAAATGTTCGGTCAAACAGCTTACCGTCTCCTGAGCCGTGCTTGAAGGTGTCTTCATTGTAATCTGCTTCGTTTATCCACATAAGACCTGCCGCTGTTACTGTACCGATAGATTCATCAATATCCCAGCTCATTGTGTACATAATTGCCTCTGTGTCCATATCGGAAGGATCACCTGCAATGAATGCAAGAGGTTTCTTAACAACTGTTTCACCGCTTGATACATAAACAGCTGTGAGTTCTGTGTCCTTTGAGGGATAGAACTTGTACTCTGCATCATAGCTCATAATTCTGCCGTCAGCATCTGTCCAGTATGCAAACTTCTGTCCTTCGGAAGCTTCACCTGCTACTACTGTAAGTGCATTGTATGCAAGGTACTGACCGTTTGGCTGGGCTGCTGTTGAAATTTCGCCGCCGTTAACAGTAACGTCGATGTAAACCTTTGCTACTTCCCAGTTAGCAAGAACTGTTACGCCCTCACCTGCTGTGAGCTTCTGCTGAATATCCTCTGCTGTCATACTCCAGCCTGAGAAGGTATAACCTGCCTGAGAAGGTGCAGAGGGAAAGGTAATCTCATCACCTGATGCATAGTACTGCATATCGAGGATTGCACCGTTTCCGCCTGATGCCTTAGCATTTTTAAAGATAACTGAGTTAACACCCTCGACCTCTGTCTGATAGCAAGCCTTGAGATAATCGTTGCCCGATGCCACAAAGGTGTATGTATCTGTGGGTGAGAGGATTGCACCGTACTCATCCATCCAGCCGATGAACTCTATACCGCTTGTTGCGTTTGCAACTACTGTTACAGTTGCACCGACAAACATCTTTGTGTTTATGTAAGCTGTACCCTGAGGACGTAGATTTCCCTCATCCACGGAAATCTTAAAGCCTGTTCCACCGGTAACATCTACACGAAGCTTACCGGTTGCTATCGGTTTAGGGATTTTGCTGTACTCTGCCGTTACAACAATATCTTCTGTAATATTTGTAAAATCTTTGTCCCAGCCTGTAAATTCATATCCCTCTCGCTCAGGGCTTTCGGGCTCTGTAGCAGAGATGCCTTCTATTACCTGCTGAGTAGAAATAACGGTGCCGTCGTAATCTAAAAATGTAACTGTATATTTCTTTGGTATATACGATAGAGAAAGGCTTGTATCATCCGAGAAGTGAACCATACATTCGGGGTTTACCTTATAACTCCAGCCTGATGCTTTCTTAATACTCCACCATTGTGCCTGTGTACCGCCAAAATATATATCCTTCAAAGACTCACAATAATTAAAGGAGCTTGCCATTATTTCTGTAAGTGTAGAGGGTAAATAAATTTTCTCAAGGCTCTTCATACTATTGAAGCATGCAACCGGAATAACACTGATATTATCACTTACACTTACTTCTTTTAAAGAAGTTCCTAAAAACTGCCTTGCGTACAATTCCGTGTTTGTGCTGCTAAAATCAAATTCCGAAAGGGAGCTTAGGCTTGTATAAGAACCGATTTTCTTTAGAGATACTCCGCCTTTAACACGTTCCAAAGAAGTACACGAGCTAAAAGCCGTAACACTTATATCTGTACATACTGAGTTCTCTTCAAAAATCACCTCACCAAGAGAGGAGCAAGAATAAAAAGCATAATCTCCAATGCTCTTTACAGTATTTGGAACAACAACCGACTTTAGTGCTGTACCGAGACATGTTCTTTGAGGAATATCCGTAACCTTTCCGAAGGATACAACCTCAAGAGATTCACAATTCTCCATAAGTCCAACCTTGCTGTAATCAATACTTGCATAGGCAGGGCTTAACTGTTTATTGATAGTTGTACAGGTATCGGGCAAAATTATTTGCTTCAAAGAAGGGTTATTATTAAATCCTGCAGTACCCACTGTTTCCAGAGAGTTTCCTATATTGACAACCTCAAGCTCATAATTTCGAGATATGGCATAGTCGTCCAGAACTTTCAAAGAATCAGGTAATGTCAATTCCTTAAGAGTAGGAGAATACCTGAAGCAAAAAATACCTGTTGCCTCTACGCCTTCGGGTACAGTTATTTCGTCTACACAAACTCTGTAAAAAGCCCAGTCGCCAATGTATGTAATACCCTCTTCTATGAGAATATCCTTTACTTTGTAACCATTGGGGTTATTGGCATAGTAACCTTCAGCAGAAAGATATATGTCCCCGTTACTGTCAAGTATATTTTTGCCATCTTCACTTATATAAGGTTCATTTCTGTATTTATACCAAGGAGAAGGCTCATAGTATTTATTATAATCATACATAGGACCTGTTCCAAAAATTCTCAACAGACCTTCGCTGTCAAGCTCCCAATACAGACTTTCGCCGCATTGTCCGCTATCGAGTATTGTAAGCTCAGGTGTGTCAGTCACTTCTGTTTCAGAAGCATTTACCATCATTATCGCAGAAATCAAAAGAAAAACAAAAACACAAACGCATAAAAAAATCTTCTTCAATATAATCACTCCTAATCCTAATTTATTACCGAATTTATGATACAAGTAAAGTATAATTCTGTCAAGTGTAGCTACCGATACTGCGAATTATTGCATACGTCGGGTAATAGTAAATACTAATCAGTATAAAAAGAGCAGACCTCATAAAAGATCTGCTCAAAAAATATAAAGTTAATCAGAGAATAATCTCGCCGTCAACAGTACCTGTAAGGCCTGCTGCGTTGGATTCGTCTGTATCGATGTGCATTGCAGGGAAGAATTTGTCGGAAACTCTTACAACAACATCGCCAAAAATTGTTTCGCGGCAACCCTTATCGCCAACCTTAACAGACACAATCTGCTTGTCCTCTACACCAAACTCAGCAGCTGCTTCGGGAGTAAGGTGAATGTGACGCTTTGCAACGATAACGCAATCAGAAGCCTCAACCTCGCCCATAGGGCCTACCAGCTTGCAACCGGGAGCACCTGCAACATCACCGGACTCACGAACAGGAGGAACGATACCGAGCTTTCTTGCATCGGTAAAAGCAACCTCTACCTGATTAGCAGGACGAACAGGACCAAGAACAGACATTGTAACCTCACCCTTGGGGCCAACAACTGTTACCTTCTCTGCACAAGCAAACTGACCGGGCTGAGAAAGGTCCTTCTTGTTTGTAAGCTGTGCGCCTTTACCAAAGAGAGTCTCAAGAGTTTCCTGAGTGATGTGGATGTGACGCGCAGATGTTTCAACCATAATTTTCATTGTAATTACCACCATTCTTTTGATTTACTATATCATTTTACACCTGAGAGGAATAAATTTCAACTACTTTTGACTTTTTTGATTCAAAAATGTATAATATTCTGTAAAGAGGTGTATTTTACTATGTTTGATAACTGGAACGATTTAGAAGAAAGCTGCCTTAACTGTACAAAATGTGAACTATGCAAAGAAAGAACAAACGTGGTTTTCGGTACAGGATACAGAGAAGCTGAGGTTATGTTTATCGGCGAAGGTCCCGGAGAAAACGAGGATTTATTGGCAAAACCTTTTGTAGGCAGAGCCGGTCAGCTACTTGATAAGATGCTTGCCGCCGTCGACCTTGACCGAAACAAAAACATTTACATTGCAAATATGGTCAAATGCAGACCTCCCAAGAATCGCGACCCTAAGCCCGAGGAGGTTGCCTGCTGCCTTGACTGGTTGAGAAATCAGGTACAGCTTATGCGTCCGAAGATTATTGTGTGCCTCGGCAGAATTGCCGCCGCAAGACTTATCAAAGAGGACATAAAAATCACCAAAGAGCATGGTCAATTCTTCGAGAAAAACGGAGTGCTTATGATGCCTATGCTCCACCCTGCCGCAATACTTCGCGACCCCAGACGCAAGCCCGAAGCTTTTGAGGATTTCCTCACTCTTCGGGATAAAATAAATGAAATCTGCGACCACACATACTAATTCCAAAATAATAAAACACAAACGACTAACCCTCCTGCAAACATCACAGGAGGGTTAGTTTTTGGTTATGATTACATTTAAGTTATCTTTTGGTCCGTACCTCTCATTTCTTAGATTAAAGGGTTATGAGTAAAAATTTTATTTGTACATTGGTTTGTCCTCAAAATTCAAGGTTTATATTCGGCTCAAGTAAAAACTAAATTTCTTGTTGGCCTGTACCTCGCATTTCTTAAATTTTCAGTGAAATAAGTCTTGCTTATCTCATTGGCCTATACCTCTCATTTCTTAGATTAAAGGGTTATGAGTAAAAATCTTTATTTGTACATTGGCTTTTACCTTTTGGTTTAATTTCGGAGGCTTTTGGCATCCGATGTATAATTACTATATGTTTATAGTGATTATTATCAATTTAAATTACTTGATTATTTTAAGCTGCGGCACTTGGAGTTTTCAGTTCCAAATCCTTTCAGGCGATTCAGCGGAGTAAGTAATTTCATCTTAAAACCATCAAGCGTTTCGTCAGTAAATTTCCTTACTGAACATCGGAAGAGATTTCCGATATAAAACTATTTAAACTGATGTTATTTTCTGCTGACGAGTTTGCCATCACTACAAAAGCCAAACCCGCAGGGTTCTGACTCTCGATCATCGGTATCTCCTCCTTGCATTAGATTTGTTATTTTAGAGTTTGAGATTTATTTTATCTCTTCTCTGTGTCTATATTATACTATATTGTTTAATAATGTGCAATACTTTTATGCAAATTTACCACTTTAATACTGCACAAGATTTTTTATCTTGAATAGTTCATTTTGCACAAATGCCAAGTAATTATATCCAAATTACAAGGCTTTCGAGTAATCAATGAGCAATCTGCGATTAGTGGTAGGGTAATTGCAGAACTCGATTTATAACCTTCTTCCCTTTATTTAACATTAACAACAAAAAAGCCTTCCGAAAAAATCGGAAGGCTTTTGTTTTAAGATTTACAAGTAATTATAAATTACTCAGCAATTCTCTTCTTGCGAGCGAAGAAGATAACGCCTGCAGCTGCGATCATCATAGCAGATGCAACGTAAACGATTGTCATTTCCTGACCTGTGCTTACACCGCCGTTAACAGGGGGTGTGAGGGGCTTCTCCTCCTTGGGAGCCTCAGACTCAGCCTTTTTCCAGTCAATTTCTACACCGGAATCAGCGATGAGCTTCTCAACCTGATCCTGAGAAAGACCGAGAGTTGTTGCGATGTCATCAATAAGCTTCTGGTCGTCTTTCTTGGAGTATGTACGAGCACTTGCAAGCTTGTCGCCTGTGATGAAGCTTGTGAAGAGACCGGATGCTGTCTCGCCGGGAGCGATACATGTACCTACGATGTTACCGATGGATGTGATACCCATGATAGGACCGTATACGGACTTATCCTGATTCTTCCAGTATGCTGCTGTAGCTGTCTTGTTGCTGTCTGCGGGGTTCTCGAACTGAGTACCGTCACAGTAAACAGTGTCGCCGTAGCAAGCTGTGGACATGAGAAGATCGTATGTCTGCATGCTTGTGTCAAGGCTGAAGATTACGCCGTAAAGCTGACCGTCCTGAAGGCCGCCAACCTTAGCGCCGATGTCGTAAGAGTAAATGTTACCCTCAACCTGTGTGCAAGCCTCTTTCTTGGACTGCCAAGAAGCGAGAGATGCACCGCCATAGAGCCATACATGGCAGAATACCTTCTTGTAGTTCTTCCAGTTGCTGGGAACTTCGAAGTAAATTGTTGTGTCTTCTGCTGCAGAAGTAGCAGGCATTGCGATGGCTGCCATGCTGGCAAGTACCATCAGTGTCAGCACGAGGCTGATGAATTTCTTGAACATAGGTAATTACCTCCTAAAAACTTTTCGAGATTCTTCTCGTCGTAATGATTATACTACAAAAGTTTCAAAACTGCAATACTTTTTGTAAACATTAGTCTTTACTTTTTGCACAAAAATACCACCTGCAATTTGTCTTGTGTGGATATATTGTATCTATGTAAGCTGTATACCGCTCCCATATAAAACTGCCACACAAAATCAGCACCCCGCAAGCGAGCGGAGTGCTGAAGATTACCGGAATTTATTATTTGAGGTAGCTCTGACCGGAAGGTCCGATTGCGCCACTGATACCTGTAAAGCCGGATGCACAGCATACATAAACTCTCATATTACCCTTACCTGTGGAGGGAACATTGAGTGTACCATTTGTAACATTCTGAACATCACCTGTAACTGCGTCAATGTACTTGCCGTTGGGAAGGTTCTTGAATGTTGCACCGTCTGTAACTGCTACGCAAGCTAAGCTGTCGATACCCTCGGATGCATTGGTATAACGACGGATGTAGCTGATTTCGCCACCGCTTACATATCTGCCGTCGTGTGTGTACTGACCCTTCTGGAGTGCAGGAATTGCACGACGGATAGCGTTAAGCTTCTGGATATGCTTTGCAAGAGGATTATTAAGAGTATTTGCAACTGTACCTGTTGCGGTGTACTTACTGAAATCGGTTGCTGTAACCGAGCCTTCGAGGTAATCACCGAAGTATGCACGGCCTGTCTGTGCAAGGGGTGCGTTGGGACCTACATCGATGGGAAGGTTCTTTGCAAACTCAATCTCAGAACCATAGTAAAGACAAGGAATACCACGGAATGTGAAGATAAGGTTAAGGTTCTCTGCCCAAGCCTGAGTGCCAAGGCTGTAACGAGTTTTTTCCATACCGTCGGGACCGTAGTCGTGAGAGTCAACATACATAACGTTCCATGTGGAGTCGTTCATATACTGATCCTCTGCGTAACCTGCTCTTACTGCGCTGTGAGCATTCTCAAAGTTCCAGTGCATTGTAAAGTCGATAACACCTGTGCCGTTAGACTTGGAGTAATCGGGAGTATGGTAGTTGATACCATTGAGGAATGCATTGGAAGATGTGGGAAGACCCGAGGGGTCTCTGTGCTCATCATAGTGGTTGATAGACTTCTGAATGTTAGCTGTGGGGCTCTTTGTATCCCAGTTGCCAATCCAAGCGGACTTTGTCTCTGCCCATGTGAAGAATGCGGGAGAGCTGGAGGGGATGTTATGATTCCATGTTTCACGAACACGGGAACAAACCTCACCGAAAATGTAGAAGTTCTTAATATTCTTGAATGCAGGGAAGTATGCACTGTTGAGAGTCCAACGGTTGATGTGCTTCTCTGTATCAAGACGGAATGCGTCAACACCCATATTTACATAATCAAGATATGTATCTGTAAGATACTTTGCTACTGCAGGGTTCTCTGTGTTAAGGTCAACACAGTCGCCTGCCATTGAGCCCTGCTGTTCGATAGAAGACTCGTAGCCCATATTCTTCTCTCTGTGATAGTAATTGTTGGGGTCGTGGCTGCCGTTTGAAAGATTCTTGAGAATATCAAGACGAGCCTGGAACTGTGCACCGGGCTCCATATTAGCATAGTTGGGGTAGGACTTATCAAGGTCAGAGCCGGGTACAACCTTCAAGGTTGCATCAGCATTTGCCAAATCCTGAATCTTGGTGTACTCCTTGGTGAACATCTTGCCGAGGTAGTTCTCGCCAAAGTTACCTGTATGGTTCCAAACAACATCCTGTACTACCTTCATACCTTTTTCGTGACAAGCATCAATGAAATCCTGATATGTAAAATCAGAAGACTCATATCTGGGGTCAACCTTTGAAAAATCAAAGGCATGGTAGCCGTGGTAGTCGTAACCTGAAGCATTCTCTACAACAGGAGTAATCCAGATTGCAGAGAAGCCGAGAGCCTTGATGTAATCAAGCTTATCGGCAAGACCCTTGAAGTCACCTCTCCAAGCGGGGTCGGAATCAGGGTTGTTTGCCTGCTTATCGTCCCAGCAATGAACGTTGTTACCCTTATCGCCATCGTAGAAACGAGTTGTGATTACAAAGTAAACGGACTCTTCTCTGAAGTCTGTACGCTCATTAGGTGTGGGATTGGGAGTCTTGCTCCAACGGTTATCTTTATAGTACCAATCACCTGTTTCACGAGTAAGCTCAGCAGAGAGCTGACCCTTGAGGGTATTGGTACCGTCAGTAAACATAAGGTTTACCTTAGTAGCACTGGAGAAGGTATATTTATACCAGTTTTTGCCCGATGCGGAGTCTTGAGCCATCTTAACACCGGGGTAACTTGTTTCCAAGTTAGTGGGCAGAGCATTCCAATAGTAAATATAGGGATTTCCGCCCTCATAGTAATAATGAACTGTAATACCGCCTGCCGAAGTTTCTGCCACTTCTACATCGTCTGCTGCAGAGGTTGTGAAAACACCGACACCAAGGCACATAGCTAAGCAAAGAATAATTGCTGCTATTGACTTTAAACGTTTCATAGGTATTACCTCCTAACTTAAAAGATTTGCAATGAATTGCATTATATCAATACCAAAGTATTATTTTTCTGTTTAATATTTTAAGAATTATTAACTCAATTCTTAAAGGTGTATCGGAAAAGAAATAACTCTTTGCCGCATAAAATAACAAACGAAATTAATTATAACAAAAACTTTAAATATAATAAGTTGCTGCAATTTCCTAAGAAATCATAATTATAAATAAAATTCGGTATAACCGATACCATCCTCTGCAGGATGGTATCGATTATATTAAGTTTAAATAATTACTTGAGATATGTAAGTCCTGTTTCGCCAACAGCACCTGTGATACCGGTAAAGCCGGATGCACAGCATACATAAACTCTTGCGTTAGCTGTTCCGATAGAGGGAACATTCAGTGTGCCGTTTGTAACATTCTGAACATCACCTGTGATAGCATCAATATACTTACCGTTGGGGATATTCTTGAAGGTTGCACCGCCGGAAACTGTAACGAGTGCCAAGCTGTCTACACCCTCTTTAGCATCAGTAAAGCGGCGGATGTAAGCCATATTACCTGATACATACTTGCTGTCTGTTGTGTACTGACCCTTCTGGAGTGCAGGAATAGCGCGACGAACAGCATTAAGCTTTGTGATATGCTTTGCAAGAGGAGAAGCAAGTGTCTTTGCAACCTCGCCTGTTGCTGTGTACTCACTGAAATCTGTAGCAGTAACAGAGCCTTCAAGGTAGTCACCAAAGTATGCACGGCCTGTATTCTCAAGAGGTGCGTTGGGACCAACGTCGATAACTACGCCCTTCTTGAACTCAACCTCACCGCCGTAGTAAAGGCAAGGAATTCCGCGGAATGTAAACATAAGGCTCAAGTTCTCTGCCCATGCCTGAGTACCGCCTGTGTAACGGGTGCTCTGGCTTCTGTCGGGACTGTAGTCGTGAGACTCAACATAAACAACGTTCCATGTGGAGTCATTGAAGTACTTATCCTCTGCCTTAGCAATACCAAAGGCACCGCCTGCATCGTTGAAGCACCAGTGCATCTGGAAGTCGATAGCACCAAGACCGGAAGACTTGGAGTAATCGGGCTCGTGATATGTGATGCCGTTTAAGAATGCGTTTGTAGAAGTGGGCTGATTGCCTACACCGTCGTACTTCTTGTAGTGATCGAAGGTAAGGTTCATATTCTCGTTGATTTCTTCTGCAGTAGCGTTTACATTAAAGTTCCACTTATTCTTGTAAGAAGGATCTGTTTCATCCCAGGTATAGAACTGAACAGACTCACAAGCGTGGTCTCTGTACCAAACCTGACTGTAACGACAGCAGATTTCGCCGAACATATAGAAATCATCGTAACCCATAGCCTGTGCGGCTTCGTTTAAGGGATCGTTGAATATCATATTAAGAGAAAGTCTGGAAATATGACGAACAGTATCAACACGGAACGCATCAACGCCCATATCGATGTAGTTTGCGTATGTATCTGTCAGATACTTTGCAACTGCAGGATTCTCTGTGTTAAGGTCAACGCAGTCACCTGCAATCTGACAATACTTACAGGTCCAATCGTCCCAGTTAAGAGACTGGAAGTAACCTGTATGATAGTAGTTGTTTGCATTGTACTTGGGATCTGTAGATACCTTATGCATACCATAGTCGGTGGTATCAGGGTGTGTACCTGTGGAGTTGTTTGCACCTGCAGCAGAAGCAGTATTCTTCATCAGATTAAGACGGGTGTCATACTGCTGCTGGGGCTTGAGTGCCCAGTACTCTTCAGGTGTAGAAACACCGCAAGCCTCAAGGAGATAATCGGTAGGAACCATACATTCCTCAAGATTAGCAAGGTCTTTTGTTGTGTCCTTCTCAAAAACAGGACAGAAGAAAGACTCACCGAAGTTACCTGTATGCTGCCATACAACGTCCTGAACTACCTTCATATCCTTTTCATGACAAGCGTCAATGAAATCCTGATATGTAAAGTTATCGGACTCATAACGAACATCAACGGAAGCAAAATCCATAGCGTGATAGCCGTGATAGTCATAGCCCGAAGCGTTTGTTACAACGGGAGTAATCCAGATTGCAGAAAAGCCGAGAGCCTTAATATAATCAAGTTTATCGGCAAGACCCTTGAAGTCACCACGCCATGCAGGGTCGGAGTCAGGGTTGTTTGCCTGCTTATCGTCCCAACAATGTACGTTGTTACCTGTATCGCCGTCGTAGAAACGGGTTGTGATTACAAAGTAAATTGTGTCTTCACGGAAATCCCTTGAATCTGTAATCTCTCTGGGAATATCGGGGTTGTAGGAATAACATTTGTTATTCTTAATCCACCAGGTACCTGTGTTTCTTGTAAGTTCTGTTGAAAGCTGTCCTTCAAGGTCACTTTTGCCCGAAGTGAACAGCATATTGATTTTTGTGGAATCTTTAAAAGTGTACTTGTACCAATTTCCGCCTTCCTGACTGTTATCGAGTGTCATCTTAACACCCGGATAATCAGTTTCAAGGTTCTTGGGAAGTGCATTCCAATAGTAAATATAGGGTACAGTATCTTCTGATTTGAAGTATACAGTAATACCGGTATTAGTGGTATCGGCAGAAACCTCTGCGACTTCTGTTTCCGAAGCAGAAATTCCAACGATACCTATGGAGATTGCAAGAGCAAAAACAAGTACAAGAGCAGCAATTCTTTTGAATTTACTCATTTTTTAGCCTCCTTACCAGCCTACGTCCATACCTGCAACACGCTTCTGAATCATTGTAGCGTCCTTAACTGTAAGGTTACCGCTACCGTCAACTTCTGCGTTTTTCTGTCCTTGTGTTGAAAGTGTAATAATGTCAGCAACATGCTTCTGGATTGCTGTAGCATCCTTAACATTTACCTTGCCGTCGCAGTCTGCGTCACCCATTACGTTGCCTAAATCAGGTCCGGGTCCGGGACCGGGGCCGGGTACAACAGTATTTTCTACTGTGAAGGATGTTGTCTTTGCTACAACAGTACCCTTGGAATCCTTCACAGATACCTCGATAGCATAGGTGCCTTCTGCAGATACTGCAACTGCATAAGAGTTTGCAGAAGAGTAAGCCTTAACTACCTGACCGTTCAGTTTAAACTGATAGGTATAGGGAGCAACACCGCCTGAAGCAGAAGCAGAAACAGTAACTGTTGAGCCTACTGTCTGGCTGCCTGACTTGCTGACTGAAAGTGTAAGCTCACCGGGATTGGGAAGCTCGTTAACACTCTCATACTTATAGTTCTTTGTTACAGTATTGTTGTCACTTGCCTGAACAGAAATCTCAATCTGATACTCACCGAGAGCTGCAGGAGTGAACTTATACTGATTCTTTGTTGTGTAATAAGGAACGTTTGCAACATTTCCACTGGGATCTGTAATCTTAACCTTGTAGAAAAGAAGCTTTGTACCTGTATTACCGCCGCCTGCAGTTACATCAATAAGTGCTTCCTTACCCTTGAGAATCATATTCTTGTCAGAGTTTGTGGGAGTAACACTTACAGACTGCACAACGGGCTTTGTTTCTGCATTAATATCATTTACCTTAAATGATGAAGTCTGAGTCTTTTCTGCACCTGCTTCGTCCTTAACAGTGTAAGTAATTGTGTATGTACCAGCAGCTGTGGGAGTCCATGTAGCAGTGTTGTTTGCACTATAGTCGTTTACAACAGTTGTGCTTGAACCATTAGATACGGTGAATTTATAAAGAAGTGTGCCTTCACCGCCGCCTGCATTTATGGAAAGCTTAACCTCAACACCTGTGTACTGAGGAGCTGCAGGGTCTGCTGTCACACCCTTGATGTGGAGTGACTTTGTATCGTAGAGAGACCACTGACCTGTCTTGTTGTTGTACATCTGACCTGAACCGGGATGAGGAAGGTCGCTTGTCTGTGTGCCGCCGCCATCGTTAAAGATGATCTTTGCGTAGCTCTTATCGTACTCGAGCATCCATACGCCGTCGCCGATATTGGTAGCAGTAGTGCCGGGCCATCCGCCGTTGTCACCCTCACCGTCTGTCCACATATATACACTTACTTTGCCCCAGCCTGCATCGTTCTTACAGTAAACTACGTTTTTACCTGTAGGAGTGGGAGGTGTAGGGGGATTGGGTGTTGTGGGAGTTGTGGGTGTTGTAGGTGTTGTAGGATTTGTAGGAACATCTAACTGACTCCAACCGTTTGTCTGGTTGTTGAAGCAGCTTCCGTTACCCTGATAGGCCATATCTGAGGTCTGTGTACCGCTTCCGTTATTGAAGATAATCTTATCCCAATCACCGGTTACACTATAAGACCAAAGATTGCCCTCGCCCTTTGTCATCTTAACGCCGGGCCATCCGCCGTTGTCGCCGGAGCCGTCTTTCCACATATAGCAGTAAACTTCGCCCCAGTTGGCAGCGTTTTCGCAATAGACTGTGTCGCCTGAAGCAGCAGAGGTGTTCACAACAGTTGCAACTGCAACCAGTGACATAACCATCATGAAGCTTAAGAGGAGAGACAGAAGTCTATGCTTTCTTCTTACCATAATAAATTCCTCCTTTTTAAGAAGATTTTTTAGTAGCTAAGGATACCATTATCGCATACTACCATTCATATCAATTATATACAAATGGCAATAAATTATTATTCTTTTAAAGAATATTTTTCGTAAATTCCTCACCAATGTTTTTATTCCTTTTTTGTTAAGGATATATAGCCTTTTTTTATCCTATGATTACTAATCCATAAGCAGCATGACATTGATAAAGTCAATTATAAAGGGGATTTTCCGATAATAATAATTTTTAGACATATAGTAGTACTCATTTTATCCTGAGAGTATATATTCCTTTGTTTGCATACAAAACAAAGAAAGAGCAAAACCCACGATTTGCTCCTTCGCTTATGTTGATACTAATAAATCATAAAAAATCGCCATATCTTATGCAAGTCCTGCAACCTTCTTCTGAATAACAGTCAAACAAAATAATCTTAAATTCTTTTTCATAAGGATTATCTCCTTTATTCTTCTCTTTTATAATTTATTTTCGCATAAATAAATTCAAAAAAAAGACAAGGTGAAATAATAAACACCTTGCCTTAGAAAGATAAGTTTAATTATAAACCGTATTTACCTTTTATCTTATCCCAGTAAGCCTTAAAAGCCTGCTCGTTTTTATTGTCGCCATATTCATAGTACACGGTACCTTTAAGCTCATCGGGCAAATATTGCTGAGGTACAAAATGATCGGGAAAGCTGTGGGGATACTGATAAAACTGACCCGGATTTGTATTATCTGCACCATCAAAATGCTTATTCTGTAATGCTCTGGGAATAGGTCCCGCTTTACCCATCTCCACATCGGCAAAAGCCGCCGCTATAGCATCGTGGGCTGAGTTGGACTTTGGAGCCAAGCACACAAGAATAACCGCATCAGCTAAAGGCAGTTTTGCTTCGGGCAGACCTACCGCATTGGCAATATCCACACAGGACTTTACAATGGGAATTATCTGTGGATAGGCAAGTCCCACATCCTCGCAGGCACAAACCATAAGACGTCTGCAAGCAGACACCAGATCCCCTGCCTTTAAAAGTCTTGCAAGATAATGAAGAGCTGCTTGTGCATCCGAACCTCGCATACTCTTCTGATATGCAGAGATAACATCATAGTGCTCGTCCGAATCTCTGTCATATCTGAAGGCACTCTGCTGAGAAAGCTCCTTTGCGTGCTCTGTGCTCACCTTCTTAACATCATCCTCAAAGGGTGCAGATACAACACAAAGTTCTACAGCATTGAGGGCTTTCCTCACATCTCCACCACAGGAAGAGGCAATAATCCTCACAGCCTCCTCGGGCATATCAATCTCAACCTTGCGTTCCTGCGAAAGAATATGAACAGCTCGTCTGATTGCAGGATAAAGCTCCTGAGCCTCTACAGGCTTGAACTCAAAAACTGTGCTTCTTGAAAGGATTGCGTTATATACATAAAAGTAGGGATTCTCGGTAGTTGAGGCGATAAGCGTAATTCTTCCGTCCTCAATAAACTCCAGAAGGGTCTGCTGCTGCTTTTTATTAAAATACTGAATCTCGTCTAAATAAAGGAGAATTCCGCCCATACCGCCAAAGGTACCAAGCTCCTCCACAACTGCTCTTATATCCGCCGTTGAAGCGGTAGTTCCGTTAAGCTTTTTGAGGGTCTTGTTGGTTTTCTTTGCGATATATGTCGCCAGAGTAGTTTTGCCCACACCGGAGGGACCATAAAATATTAAGTTTGGAATTTCGCCGCTTTCGATAATCTTCCTCAACGGCTTGCCTTCTGCGAGCAAATGCCTCTGCCCTACTATTTCGTCAAGACTCTGGGGTCTGATTCTGTCTGCAAGAGGTGAAGACATAAACGTCCCTCCTTATAATAAATTCAGTTAAAGGCTCCCTTAAAGAAAGGAAGCCTTTTGACTTTTAAGAGATTTAAGCGTAAAGAGGGAACTTGTCGCAGATAGCCTTAACCTCTGCGATGCATTTCTCTTTGTTACCCTCGAAATCTTCCATAACCATTGTAATGAGGTCTGCGATTTTAATCATCTCTTCCTCACCGAAGCCTCTTGTTGTAACAGCAGCAGTACCGATACGGATACCGCTTGTAACAAAGGGACTTCTGGGCTCGTTGGGAACTGTGTTCTTGTTAACTGTGATGTTAACCTCGTCAAGTCTTGCCTCAAGCTCTTTACCTGTGATTTCAGAATCACGAAGGTCAAGGAGAAGGAGGTGGTTGTCTGTACCGCCGCTAACAAGCTTATGACCGCGAGCAACAAGAGCATCAGCAAGAACCTTGCAGTTAGAAACTATCTTCTCACCGTAAGCCTTGAAATCATCAGAAAGTGCCTCGCCGAAGCAAACAGCCTTTGCAGCGATTACGTGCTCAAGAGGGCCGCCCTGAGAGCCGGGGAAAATAGCCTTGTCGATTGCCTTTGCGTACTCTTCTTTACAGAGGATAAGACCGCCTCTGGGGCCTCTGAGAGTTTTGTGAGTTGTAGTAGTAACGAAGTCGCAGTAAGGAACAGGGCTGGGATGAACACCTGCAGCTACAAGACCTGCAATGTGAGCCATATCTACCATAAGGTATGCGCCAACCTCATCTGCGATTTCTCTAAACTTCTTAAAGTCGATAACTCTGGGATATGCAGATGCACCTGCAACGATGAGCTTGGGTTTGCACTCTTTTGCAATCTCAAGAACCTTATCATAGTTGATAACATGAGTCTCGGGATCTACGCCATAGGGTACAAAGTTATAAATTTTACCGGACATATTAACAGGTGAGCCGTGAGTAAGGTGACCGCCTTCTGCAAGGCTCATACCCATAACTGTGTCGCCTGCTTCGAGCATAGCAAAGTAAACAGCAAGGTTAGCCTGTGCACCGGAGTGAGGCTGAACATTTGCGTGTTCTGCGCCGAAGAGTTCACAAGCGCGCTTTCTTGCAATATCTTCAACAATATCAACACACTGGCATCCGCCATAGTAACGCTTGCCGGGGTAGCCCTCTGCGTACTTGTTGGTGAGAACTGTACCCATAGCAGCCATAACTGCAGGAGAAGCAATGTTCTCAGAAGCAATAAGCTCAATGTTTCTGCACTGTCTCTGATACTCAAGGTCCATTGCGTTTGCTACCTCAGAGTCAAACTGACCTACGAGTTCAATGTTTTTTCTAACGTCCATATTATTTACTCCAATCCTTATAATATCTTATATTTCCTGAGTTTCTAAAACTCGTTTTAACAAAGCATAAAAATCGCTGAGAGTACGCATAGTACCTGCATTATTGCGAAAAGCCGCCGCACCGCGAAGACCTTTAATATACCAGGCAACGTGCTTTCTTGCTTCACGCATACCCACATCCTCGCCCTTGTATTTACAGAGCATTTCGATGTGTCTGCGCATTATATCCGTTCTCTCACACAATGTAGGCTCAGGCAAGACTCTGCCCTCTCTCATATATGCGTCAATCTGAGAGAAAATCCAAGGATTTCCGCAGGCACCTCTGCCTATCATCACAAGGTCACAGCCTGTCTCCTCGTACATTTTAGCCGCATCCTGAGCACTGCATATATCTCCATTCCCGATAACAGGGATTTTAACTGCACTTTTGACTTTTTTAATTATATCCAAATCCGCATAGGGTCTGTACATCTGTGCTCTTGTTCTGCCGTGCACTGCTACTGCGTCAGCACCTGCACTCTCGCAAGCAAGAGCTACCTCTACAGCATTTACGTGTTCATCATCTATGCCCTTGCGAATTTTAACTGTAACAGGAACATCCACTGCCTTCTTAACTGCTGCCACAATATCAGCACAAAGCTCGGGGTTTTTCATCAGCGCACATCCGCAACCGATTGAATTCACCTTTGGCACAGGGCATCCCATATTAATATCTATAAAATCAGGCTCATATTTCCGAGAAAACTCTGCGGCAAAAGCCATAGTATCAGGCTCACAGCCGAAAAGCTGAACACCGCAGGGGCGTTCTTTCTCGGATATTTCCATAAGCTCTGCACTCTTTTTGCTGTGGTAAGAAATACCCTTGGCACTAACCATCTCGGATGTACACATTGCCGCACCGAAAGATGTTGAGAGTTCTCTGAATGCTCTGTCTGCAACCCCTGCCATTGGAGCGAGGGTAGCAAATCCGTTTATCTCAATGTTTCCTATTTTCATATTACTTGCGTTTTTTATGATAATACTTTTCGTTTAAAAGGTGAGTTTTGGTGCTCATCTTATTACCTGTGGAGTAGCGTTTTTTTCCGCCTGAACGATATGCTTTTGTCTTGGATGTAAGTATAACAGCAAGCAAGGCCGCTACAGCTACACCTAAAATTATCCATAACACAAAGCCTGCCGTAAGTGTAGGCTCATCCTTTTCACTTACTGAGCCGATTGCCTTCGGTATCTCCAAATCAGCACGGTCTACCTCGGGCAAGGTTCTTTCTGTATTTTCAGGAATACTCTCAGAAGAACTTATTTGTGAGGTTTCTTCGGGAAAAATCTCGGTATAGCTTTCGGTTTCTGCAAAAACCGATACCGACCCTAAAAGCACCAAAACAGCTAAAAGGGCTGTAATTATCAAGTTTTGAGCAATACTTCTGAATTTCATTTTCAAAACTCCAAATTCGTCCCTATTATCTAATATAGTATACCAAAATGTCAACCGCTTTGCAATACCTTTGAGAGCACATTTGATAATAATTCTCCTGTATATACTGCCTCCTCAAGAGTATTCGCATCCGTTCCCACCTCAATAAGCAAAGAACCGTTGTTAACATTCATATTATATGCAAAGTTTCCAAAATAAAGCGGTCTTGTCATACCGGGATACATATTCTCTGCCGTGTCCTGAATTTTAAGAGCAAAGGTCAGATTATCCTGCCAGAAAGGAAAATCATAATAGCCGTCGGGGTCATAGCCTGCCATTATCATAATCTGTGCAGCTTTCTTTCCGTTGGCAGTAAATGTGGGCTTAACCTTGCCTCCCTCAGAGCCATAACCTATAGAATCCCGATGCAAATCCAGTACAACCTTAATATCCGGATACATCTTCAGATACTTTTCTATAGTATCATAGCTTCTGTAATAAGCTCCGTCATACTGTGGGCTGTCGTGAACTTCAGTTGCGTGAACAACACCAATCCCCTGTGCTTCCAAACCCTGCCGCAGAGCCTCTCCCACTCTAACCATATTCTTCTCGGGGTCTTCACTTCTGGAATGAAAGCTCTCGTGATAGAAACCGGCGTCGTATGTAAGATAGCTTTCAGTTGTATGGGTATGAACAATAAGCACCTGCACCTTGTTGCTTTTTTCAAAATCAAATCCCAAAGAGCGATTAAGGTATCTGCCAATATCAAATTCGTAGCCCGTCGTATTTTTCACAAAGAAATTGTTAAAGCCAAATTCACCATTTGAATAGGTAGTCTCTAACACAGGATAATGTGCCTCATCAGCATAAATTGATGGATTTTCGCTAAAAACAGCAGAAGCTTTAGTTTTGATAACCGGCAAAGCCTTGTTATTATTCTCCGTCTGCTTCTGGGAATTGTGAACCTTATTCTTCACAGATGCTCCATCAACACTACCATTGGGCATTGTCAGTGCTGCTGCGGCAAGCATAACCTGTTTTTCGGAGAAATTCTCGTCACGAATCCTTGTCCACAGGCACATAATTCCTATGGTTACAAGAAAAAAAGCCACCAAAACACATAAAATGTTTTTAAAGCTTCGAAGCACCAAATCACCACCCAAATAGAAATCACATTTATAAGTATGCAGATTATTATTTGGATATACCTTTATAGGGAGAATAACTCTCACAGAAACTTTCGCTGAAAGTAAGGTTTTCTCACAGAGAAAGGTGGATTGCGAAGCAAGACGGATGAAGTGACAACAAGCCATAAACAGACACATTCGTGTCCTACACCTCACCATCGCCTTCGGCAGAGCCTCTCCTCAAGGAGAAGCCTAACATGGCTCCATCATTGAGGTTGCTGGATTTGCCACAGGCAAAGACGGAGGGAGTTAAACCTATTATTTCTTCCACCTTCCCTTTTATCTATAACTTCACCCACTCCTCCCGTCACAGCTTCGCTGTGCCACCCTCCTCAACGAGGAGGGCTTAATGGCTCCCTCCTTTTGTTTCAATCCCGTAGGAGCGGGTCTCCGTGCCCGTCCGTATACAATCTACCCTCTATGTAGGGGCGATTCACGAATAGCCCGTAACTCTTTCCGCAAAACTAAACCTTTCGGGAGGTTCGTGAACCTCCCCTACAAAACATCTTCCTTCTAAACAAATCATTTCGGGAAGATGATACTTTCCCCTACAACATTTCTCCCTCACAGAGGAGGGCTTAATGGCTCCCTCCCCGAGGAATCTGGCACAACAAGAGCAAAGAAAAACGCCCCTCCGAAACGGAGGGGCGAAAAAGCATAAATCACAAGGATTCTTGATTTTATTTAGAATTAGCCGTTAGCCTTCTTGCGAAGAACAACTACTGCGCATGCTGCCATAGCCATGATAGCGATTGCAATGTAGATGTATGCTGCTGCACCTGTGGGAGGAGCAACAACTTCACCTGTGCCTGTTGTACCAACCTCGTTTGTGGGGTTAGTAATAGGCTCACCAACTGTAGCTGTTGTCTTAACATCAGAAGCTGTAACTGTTGTCTTAACTTCTGCTGTAGTTGTTACCTTCTCAGTTGTTGTTGTGGGAACGGGATGATCAGGAACCTGGAGATCCTCAACAATTGTGATGCCCTCTGTAATAACAGCCTGGCCACCTGTGAAGTAGGACTCTGTGCCGTCACCCTTGATTGTCATCTCTTCGATTACTGTAGAGATTGCTGTTGCACCCTCTGCGATTACCTTGAACTCGAGTGTTACGAGGTTCTTAGCTTCCTTGAAGTTGTAGCCGGAAACCTTGGATGCGTTGAACTTAACGAGACCGTCTGTGCCTGCGTTGAAGATAACACCCTCAAGGTTGGGGCATCTTACAGGACCTTCTACTTCCCAGTCAGCTACGTCAGGATCGTCAGACTTAATTCTAACGAGCTCGAGAACTGTGCTGTCATAAGTAACAACAGCCTGGATGTTTTCGAAGAGTCTTGCTGCTGTGAGGTCCATTGTGTAAGTGATTGTCTCATCAATACAAGCGGACTTAACCTCTGTGCCAGCAAATGTGATGTCTGTTGTGCAGCCATCAGGAACTACAGGAGCTGCCTGTGTTGTAGTTGTAGCAATAGGAGCGGGCTCTGTTGTAGTTGTGGGCTGGGGCTCTGTTACTGTAGACTCAGTTGTTGCGTTGGGGTCACCCTTATCAATGGGCATACCGAGCTCTTCGTTCATAACGCGCTCTGTGCGTACTTCGCTCTCACCCTTAACCTTGGATGTGCCGTACTCGCCGTTGCCGTAGTAGTAGAACCACTCGCCACCGAACTGCATCTTCTTGCTGTAATCGTTGTAATCATAGATACCGAAGTCAACAACATAGATCATACCGTCGAAGTTCTCTGTGCCTTCGGGATAGAGATCGCTCTCGCCTGCATCGTAGTACTCTGTACCGATGTTACGTGTCTGGATAGCATCAGGATAGTAAGGAGCAGAAATATCTGCACCGCCATCGAAGAAGTTGTTCCAGATGATTGTTGTAACATCTGTGGGTACGTCGTAGTAGTATACACCGGGTGCGTCTGCCTCGTTTGCTGCAACGCCGGGCCAGCCGCCGTGTGCATCTGTGCCTTCCCACCAGTAGATACCTGCGGTATTACCTGTGGTTGCTGTTGAGTCGTTAAGCCACTGCTCAGGCATGTAGAAATAGTATCTGTATGTATCTGCAGGCTGCTCGGGAAGAGTTGCCAGATCAGCAGAAACAGAAACTAAAGCTACAGTACCCATAGCCAGTACCATAACGAGTGCCAAAACAATGCTTAAGATTTTTTTGGACATTTTCTTTTCCTCCTAATAAAATAGTACTATTTTACCGAACGGAATTCGGCATATATATTTTAGCTCAACCTAATGCAAATGTCAAGTATAAGAAGGTATTTTAAACCTCTCATTTACAAAAAGTATCTTTTTTGCCACAAATTATGCAATATTTATTTTTTTGCAAGCATAAACTTTTTCCGACTTTTTATTTAGTAACTGCAGGCTGAGATTTTCGGGATGATTATATTTTACCTATGTACATTAAAAATCTACTGATAAAAAGACGAAGGCAGATTTTGCCATAGACATTTCACCTAACAGGGAATTTTCCTCAATGAGAGGCTTAATGGCTCCCTCCTTTTGTTCCAATCTCGTAGGGGCGATTCATGAATCGCCCGTAACCCTTTCCGTAAAACTAAACCTTTCGGAAGGTTCGTGAACCTCCCCTACAAACTCCTCCCGCCACAGCTTCGCTGTGCCATCCTTTCTGCGAAAGCGGCAACCCTTTTGTCCCTTCGGGACATTTCCCCTAACAATAGAATTTCCTCTAAGAGGAGGGCTTAATGTCACCCTCCCAGATGGAGCTGTCACAACAAGTGCAAAAACGCCCCTCCAAAAAGAAGGGGCGAAAAAGCATAAATCACGAAGATTTTAAGTTTTTATTAATAATTAGTCGTTAGCCTTCTTGCGAAGAACAATTATACCGCCTGCGATAAATGTCATTACAAAAATCGCAATATAAATATAAGATGTTGCACCTGTGGGAGGTACATCAAGCTCGCCTGTTACAGTAGTTCCTGTAACAACTGTGGGATCAGGAGTAAATGAAGGAGCTGTATACATATACTGTGTTTCCGTAATTTCGGAAGCAGAAGGAGTGTTTGTTACAGTTGTCTTCTCTTCTGTTGTAGTTGTGAAGATGTGTACGGGAACTTCGAGATCCTCAACAATTGTGATGCCCTCTGTGATAACAGCCTGGCCACCTGTGAAGTAGGACTCTGTGCCGTCGCCCTTGATTGTCATCTCTTCGATTACTGTAGAGATTGTTGTTGCGCCCTCTGCAAGAACTACGAACTCGAGTGTTACGAGGTTCTTAGCTTCCTTGAAGTTGTAGCCGGAAACCTTGGATGCGTTGAACTTAACGAGACCCTCTGTACCTGCATTGAAGATAACACCCTCAAGGTTGGGGCATCTTACAGGACCTTCAACTTCCCAGTCAGCTACGTCGGGATCGTCAGACTTAATTCTAACGAGCTCGAGAACTGTGCTGTCATAATTAACAACAGCCTGAATGTTTTCGAAGAGTCTTGCAGCTGTAAGGTCCATTGTGTATGTGATTGTCTCATCAATACAAGCGGACTTAACCTCTGTGCCTGCAAATGTGATGTCTGTTGTGCAGCCTTCAGGAACTACAGGAGCTGCCTGTGTTGTAGTTGTAGCAATGGGAGCAGCCTCAGTTGTTGTAGTCTCAGGCTCAGTAACTGTTGTTGTCTCTGTGGGAATTTCCTCATCAGGCCAGGGGAGGTGTGAGTTAAGAGACTCATCTGTACGAATTTCGCTCTCGCCCTTAACCTTGGATGTACCGTACTCGCCGTTGCCGTAGTAGTAGAACCACTCGCCGCCGAACTGCATCTTACCGCTGTAATCGCTATAGTCAGCGATTCCGCGGTCAACAATGTAGATCATACCGTCGAAGTTCTCTGTGCCTTCGGGATAGAGATCGCTCTCGCCTGCATCGTAGTACTCTGTACCGATGTTACGAGTCTGAACAGCATCCTTGTAGTAGGGAGCATATACGTCTGCGCCGCCATCAAAGAAGTTGTTCCAGAGAATTGTTGTAACATCTGTGGGTACATCGTAGTAGTAAATACCGTCTACGTCTGCCTTGTTAGCCTGATAGCCAGGCCAACTGCCACATGCGTCTGTGCCTTCCCACCAGTAGATACCTGCGGTATTACCTGTGGTTGCTGTTGAGTCGTTAAGCCACTTCTCGGGCAAGTAGAAATAGTATCTGTATGTATCTGCGGGCTGCTCGGGAAGAGTTGCCAGATCAGCAGAAACAGAAACTAAAGCTACAGTACCCATTGCGAGAAGCATAACGAGTGCCAAAACAATGCTTAAGATTTTTTTAGACATTTTCTTTTCCTCCTAAAAAATTATTTTTATTTCTCGGCTCCATACTTCAGGAAAGCCGTAATTGCCTTTTAAGAATTAGTAAATCACGGGTATTATTCCTCGTCGTTATCTTTATCGCCCTTTGATTTGAAGACAATAAGGAGTACTACAGCAACAATTATAATACCGCCGCAAGCAACTCCGATGATAAGTCCGCTGTTTGTTGCGGGCTCGCTACCTGATTCACCTGCAGGCTTTGTGGGCTTTATGCCTGAGCCTTTACCGTCAGATCTGTTCTCAAAGGTAATATCATTACCGTCACTCTGGATTTCGTTAATATTTGCAAGAACAGGAGTTTTGTTCTCGCTTATAATCTGACCGTCAAGGATAGTTGTTTCGGTAAGTGTGTATTTATAAAGAGAAACGTCCTCTGTGTCCTTCATCTCTGTAATGAAGTATCTAATGTCGTAATTTCCCTCTCCAATTACCTCAAAGGTAAGCTTAACGATTTCGGTTCTGTCTTTTAGTACGGGAGGCTCTTCTTTATCGCCAAAGCCCTTGCTGACTACGATTTTGCCTGTACCTGCTTTATCATAGTTGATGCTTGTATTGTCCATACTGTAGTTCACAATCTCTACATCCATAAGCTTAAGAGCATTGACATTATAAAGGTAGATGATTCTGAAGTTTGAGAGTGCCTGAGTTGCATCTGCTACCGAGAATTTATACTCAAGAATTTTTTTCTCTGCATTGTCGGAAACGTTCACAGAAGAAGGCTCTTCAGAGTTCTGGGTTGCTGTTTCTGTTGCAGGCTCGGTTGAAGCAGAAGAACCGCCCTTGCCGTCTGCTGTGTTCTTAAAATCGCCTCTGTCAAAGCCGGGAATAGACTTTTCAAGCTCTTTAACATCAGCAAGCACAGGTACGGCATTTTCGCTCACAGTTGTGCCGTCGATGCTCATATCCTCTGTAAGAGTATATGTATGGATATTCACCATATCGTAGTCGTACATATAAGGAATATAATAAGAAACCTCTGCGTTACCTGCCTTAAGAACCTCAAAAGTAACAGTAATCAAAGCAGTTTTATCCTTACAAACAAGACCTCTTGAGCCGTTGATAAGTCCGTTTACAACAGTGATTCTGCCTGTATTGTTCTCGTCAGCATTTACAGTAGAGCCGGAAAGATTATCGGTATTTACATCCTTAACCTTCAGAACATCTTTATTGAAATAGAGTTCAAAGTGAATTCCGGTAATCTTCTGCTGTGAATCAGCAATTGATAAGGTGTACTCAACTGTTGAGCCAGCGTCTGCATTCTTATCCTCGGCAAAAGCAAAGGGTACGGAAAACATCAGAAGCATAACTGCAATAAATAAAGACAATAATTTTTTGGATAGATTTTTCATATCATTTCTCCCTTTACATATAGATTTCACATTTATATGTTTCCAAAATAATTATACTACAATAGTTTTAAAAAAACAATTAGTAAATATATAAAGTGGTATACAAATATAGATTTTCAGGAAATAAATCAAAAAATAATCAATGAAAGTTCATTGAAAAGAACTATATTTTTTATTTTCTATTATCAGTACAATCAAGAGTTCATAAGTGGCACAGAAGTCAAACACAAATTAAACGACAGAAGCTTTTATTTTTCGTATAAAGAGAAAAATTTATTTTATGTAAATTTTACCAATGTTGTTGATAGGGATTTTTCTGTGATGTTGAAATATTAAAATTATGATTAAATGGTAATATTACTCCCTCAGTCAGCTTACGCTGACAGCTCCCTCAATGAAGGAGCCCAAAAAGCCCTCCTCACCCAGGAGGGTGGCACAGCGAAGCTGTGACGGGAGGAGTTTTGTAGGGGAGGTTCACGAACCTCCCGAAAGGTTTAGTTTTGCGGAAAGGGTCACAGGCGATTCGTGAATCGCCCCTACATAGAGGGTAGATTGTATACGGACGGGCACGGAGACCCGCCCTTACGATAGTGACTCAATATGTATTGCATGGGAGGAGTTTCATCTCCTACCTAAAGGTTTGGTTCAGAGGGAATGTTGAGGGCGGATGGTATCCGCCCCTACGGGATTGGAACAAAAGGAAGGAGGAAAATAAGCCTTCCTCTCAAGGGGAAGGCTGCCGTTTTTGGCGATGCTGCTTCCTCGGTGAGGGAGGTTTAAAAGCCCTAATCTGTAAGGAGGGTGGCTTTCGTCTTCTGACGAAAGGCGGGAGGAGTTATGTAGGGGAAGGTATAATCTTCCTAAAAAGGTTGGATTAAGAGGTAATGTTTACGGGCGATTCGTGAATCGCCCCTACGGGATGATTTTGCTTACGCGGGCGATTCGGACTCCCTCAGTTTCGCTACGCTCAACAGCTCCCTCAATGATGGAGCCTTTTAATTGTAGGTACAATTCTCGAATCGCCCTAATTTACAATCCCTCCACCGCAAGCGGTCCCCCTCCCTTTACACAAGGGAGGGTAGATTATAATAACAAGTGCAACACTAAAAAATAGACTTCAAACCAACCAAAGTGT